>NZ_BBKT01000033.1 GCF_000747665.1 Thermoanaerobacterium saccharolyticum
TATCCATTTTTAAATATTCATCTAAAGATAAACATATTCTTTTTTTCCTTCACTATTTATATGTTCATAAATTCTTTTATCAAATTCAACAGTGCCCATAATTGTCTTTATGTTTGTATGCTTTTTACCTTTATCATCTATATTCCTTTTTGTCCCTTTTTTCTAGTAGAATATCATCTATTTCCATAAGGATTTGAGCCATTATCTTACAAGCTTCTTCGCATGCTAATCTATAAATTTCTACTTCTAAGTCCTTGAAATTTATTTCATTTTCATTTAAACTTATATCTAGCATGTAATCACCTCTATAACGCTTTTTATTTTCTATTAAACATTATAGCGGATGATTCATGCGAAGGGAAGGTATTTTTTGGATACCTTCCTTTTTCTATTTTTTACTGCCTACTAAAATTATACACTAAGATGACGCATTCATTTGAGGAGGTGGACTAGATTGATGGATTCAGCTAATGCAAATATGAATAAAAAGAAATTAAAAGAAGATCGAAAAATGCGTCCAAATGAGAAAGTAACTTTGTGGGTTAGCAGAGCTATAATCTGGATTTTCATTGTAATAATTCTTTTCCCTGTAGCATGGGTTGTAGGTGCTTCGTTGGGGACAGGTGATGCTTTCTTCTCCGGTACGATTTTTCCAAAACAGATAAGCTTTCAAAATTATATAGACTTGTTTCAAAAAACACAGCTATTAACATGGATAAAAAACAGCATGATTTTGTGCTTTGGCGTAGCTATCATACAATCTATTTTAACATCTACTTCCTCATATGCATTTAGCAGAATGAAATTCGTCGGAAGAAAAAATGGATTGATGACTCTTTTGATTTTACAGATGTTTCCGACGTTTATGTCTTTGCCAGCGATATACGGAATTTTGGCAAAATTAGATTTGCTTGATAATTTATATGTATTTGTTTTGGTGCTTGCAGGTGGCAGTGCTTTTAATATATGGCTTCTAAAAGGATATATAGATGGATTGCCAAAAGAACTTGATGAAGCGGCATTGGTCGATGGTGCGTCATATTGGCAAATATTTATTAGAATAATATTGCCACTTACTGCACCTATGCTTGTTGTAATATTTTTGTTTAGCTTTATAGGGACATATAGCGAATTTATATTGTCAAGTGCTGTATTGAAATCGCCTGAAAGTTATACTGTAGCACTTGGATTGCAGCGATTTATTACTAATCAATTTTCAGCCCATTGGACATTATTTGCGGCAGCGTCTGTTGTAGCTTCATTGCCACTTGTAATCATATTTATGGCGTTGCAAAGGTATTTGCAACAAGGGCTTGCAGCTGGTGCTGTAAAAGGATAAAATGTTACACATGGAACAAATTGTAAACACTGGAATATATTCCAGTGTTTTTGTATATTATGGTCGTTTAATGTTAAAAATAATAGTGTTTTATTATTAAATTATTTGGAGGTAAGAGATGAGTAAAAAAGTTGGTATTCCAAAAGGGCTTTTATACTACAACTTTTATCCTATGTGGAAAGCATTTTTTGAAGAACTGGGTGCTGAAGTGGTTACTTCCAGTGATACATGCAAAAAAATAATTGATGATGGTGTCAAGACATGTGTAGACGAAACGTGTCTTCCGGTTAAAACATTTGTAGGTCATGTGATTGATTTAAAGGAAAAAGGCGTTGATTATATATTTGTTCCTAGAGTCATAAGTGTAGAAAGGCATAGATATCTCTGCTCAAAATTTTTAGGGCTCCCTGACTTAGTGAGAAATCTTGTTTCTGATTTGCCGCCAATAATAGATATGAAGATTGATTTTTATCGTGGCGATGATTTTATGAAAAGAGAAATATTGAGAGTTGGTAAATTGTTCATCAACGATGTCAGTAAAATTAAAGACGCATACGAAAAATCTTTAAAAATGCAAAGGACTTTTGAATGCATCGTTCGAGAAGGTTTTTCAAATACAGAAGCAATAAAGATTATGGAAGGAGAAAAATTAGATGCAAATTCAAAAGGGGATTTAAAAATAGCTTTATTAGCCCATTCCTACGATATAATGGACGATTATTTATCTATGGGGTTGGTAAATAGACTTAAGAATATGGGAGCTTATGTGCTTACTACAAATATGATAGAAAGAGATAAAATTGAAAAGGGTGCTGGTAAACTTCAAAAAGATTTATTTTGGAACTATGGGAGGGACATTTTATGTTCAGGTAAATATTTCATACAAAGTAAAGAAGTGGACGGAGTAATATCTGTTTCCGCTTTTGGATGTGGCCCAGACTCCATTACTGACGATCTTTTAGAAAGGGATTACAAGAGAGATGGAAGCATTCCATACATGTCTATAACTATTGATGAACATACTGGTGAGGCTGGCCTAAATACTAGGTTAGAAGCCTTTATGGATTTGTTAAGATGGCGTAAAGGAGAGATTATGGCATGAAAATAACATATCCACATATGGGTTCGTTAAATATGATATTAAAGACGATGTTTGAAGGAATCAATGTAGAAGTTGTGGAGCCACCACCTGTAACTAATAAAACACTATCAATTGGAGTAAAATATTCGCCTGAGTTTGTCTGCCTTCCGTATAAGATAAATCTTGGGAATTTTATAGAAGCACTTGAAAATGGCGCTGATACTATAATAATGTTGGGTGGTATAGGTCCTTGCAGGTTTGGCTATTATGGACAAGCTCAGAAAGAAACATTGATAGATTTAGGGTATAAGTTTAATATGATAATATTAGATCCACCTCATGGAAGGCTAGTTGATTTTTTAAAAGAACTTTCATCGTATTTCCCAGACGTATATTGGAAAGATGCTTTGAAGGCTTTTATTTTTGCTGTTCAAAAAATGATAATTGCTGATAAATTCGAAAAGAAGCTTTTGATTTTAAGAGCACATGAAAATAGAGCAGGAGTTACGACTAAAATCTTTGAATACTACATGGAAAAAATAAAAAATGCGAAAAACAAAAAAGAGTTAGATAGCATTTACAAAGAAGGATTGGAAAAGTTAAGACAAAATGCAACTACAAAAAGGGAAATTCAGCTTAAAGTTGCCTTAGTAGGGGAAATCTATCTTATGCTTGAACCTTTTTCTAATTTAGATATTTGCAGATCGTTAAATGAATTAGGCATAGAAGTTACCAAAACTGATTTTCTCTCAGATTATTTAATAAACAGCGCCTTTAAATTGCCTCAGAGAGTAGAATTTAAGAAATATGCACATGGGTATTTAGAAAGGGATATCGGCGGTCATGGCTTAAATACTGTTGCGAACACTGTAAAATATGCAGAAAAGAATTACGATGGAATAATACAGATTTTTCCTTTTACGTGTACGCCTGAAATTGTCGCACAAGGAATAATCGCCAAAGTAAGCAGCGATAAAAATATACCTGTTATGTCACTAAGCTACGATGAAAAAACAGGTGAAGCCGGGTATCAGACAAGGTTAGAGGCATTTAAAGATTTATTGGAGAGGCGGAGATTGAAAAATATAAAAAAATATTAAATTTTTTATCTGGATATCGAAAAAAATATAAATTATTGGTATACTTATATTTGTATATAAATAGATTATTTTTTATGGAAGATCGACGATGAGGTGATTTTATGAATGAACTTGGCGATATACTAAAAAATGCGAGATTAAAAAAAAGGCATGACACTTGACGATCTTCAGGAGATTACGAAAATTCGCACAAGATATTTGAAAGCCATAGAAGATGGCGATTTTAATGTGATTCCAGCTTTAGTTTATGCAAAGGGTTTTGTTAAGAGTTATGCAGAGGCCGTAGGTTTAGATGCGGGTGAACTGTTAAAAAAGTATAGTTATCTTTTTGAGAAACCCAAAGAAAAGGATGATGTAGTGCAACATGTAAATGCAACTGTAGAGAAAGAAAGTTCTTTTGATTTATCGGCACTCCTTAAAAGATTTATAAAGCCATTTATAGGGGTTTTGGTGGTATGCCTTTTTGCATTTGGCATATATTATATGATAAATCAGATAAATAAAGGACTGGCGCCTCTCCCAAGTGCAGAGCAAAGCACGAATAACTCTACCCATAAGTCGCAAAATCAAAATAAAAATGATACTACTTCAAGTGATGTTTATAGCAATAATCAAAAAACAACTACGTTTAACTTGGTAAACAGCACAAAAAGCGAATTTGATTATAAAGTTTCACCTGTTGCTGATTCATACAAAGTCGATCTATCTATACCTGGAGAAAAATGCTGGGTTAGTGTGAAGGTGGATGGTGTTAATACCTATCAGTATTTGATGACATCAGGCATGATAAAAACTTTTGATGTCAAAAACAGCATAGAAATCTTGATGGGAAATCCGCCAGATGCTAAAATAACAGTAGATGGTAAAGAAATACCACACATTGATATTCCAGCACCAGTAACTGTAAAACTCGAAAAATGAGAAAGGGGTATTGTATGATAAGACAAGCTGTATATCATAAAAGCGATGTTCCGTTTGCATATCCTTTAAATAAGGATGAGCTTCATATAGTCTTGAGAACTGCTTCTTCAGACATAAAAAAATGTTACATTTTTTATCGTGACAGGTATGATTGGATGGGTAAGTTTAAAGTAAAAGAGATGTTTTTAACTCAATCAAATGAATTATATGATTATTATGAAACGACACTTAAATTAAACAAAAAATTTGCATACTTTTTTTACCTAATATCTGCAAGAAATGAAAAAGCCTACTATACGGAGTCAGGTTTTTATAATGAGAAGCCAGAAAAAAGTTTCCATGGATTTTTCCAGTTTCCTTATATATGTGATATGGATGTTTTTTTTGCACCAAAATGGACAAGCGATTGCATTGTATATCAAATATTTCCTGATAGATTTAACAATGGAGATAAATCAAATGATCCAGAAAATGTGAGACCTTGGGGTGAGAAACCCGAATCAACTACATTTTTTGGAGGAGATATACAGGGAATTATTGATAAAATTGAATATCTTAAGGATCTTGGAATTAATGCAATATACATGACGCCAATATTTTTATCACCGTCAACGCATAAATACAATACAACAGATTACTATAAAATAGATCCTCATTTTGGCGATACTCATAAGGCTAGAGAATTAATTGATAAATTTCACAAAAATGAAATAAGAGTTATTTTCGATGCCGTCTTCAACCATTGTGGTTATGACTTTTTCGCATTTCAAGACGTGATTAAGAATGGAAAAGACTCGAAATATTGGGACTGGTTTAATATCTATGAATGGCCTATAAAAACAACACCTATTCCATCGTATGAAGCATTTGCGGATCATGAATGGAGAATGCCGAAGCTTATGACCAAAAATCCTGAGGTACAAGAGTACTTGCTTAATGTTGCTGAATATTGGATTAAAGAAGTTGACATTGATGGTTGGAGGCTTGACGTTGCAAATGAAATAGATCATCATTTTTGGAGAAAATTTAGGGAGATTGTGAAAAAAGCGAAGCATGATGCTATAATTGTCGGTGAGGTAATGCATGATGCATCACCTTGGCTTTATGGCGATCAGTTTGATAGTGTCATGAATTATCCTTTCAAGAATGCTCTTGTTGACTTTTTTGCAAAGAGAAGTATAGATGCAAAGAGATTCAACACTATTATGACTGAACAATTGATGAGGCATATGGATGGTGTTAATAGGGCCATGCTAAACCTAATAGGGAGTCATGATACAGAGAGATTTTTGACAATGTGCAATGGCATGGTATTGCGAATGAAGTTGGCGTTAGTTTTTCAATTTACATATATTGGAGTTCCGTATATATATTATGGAGATGAAGTTGGTATGGTTGGTGGATATGACCCTGACTGTAGAAGATGTATGATTTGGAACGAAGAAAAACAAAACTTGAAGTTATTCAACTTTTATAAAAGACTTATTTCTTTGAGAAAGGAAAATGAAGAATTAAGATATGGGACATACAAGACACTATATGCAAAAGATGGAGTCATAAGCTTCAAAAGAGAATACAAAGGTAAATCGATTATCGTGATAATAAATAATAGCAGTAAAGAGCAATATATATCATTAGATGGTGCACAAGATAAAATAGATATTTTAAAAATGGGTAATGTGAAAACAAAAGGCAAATTTTTATCTTTGGAATCGAACTGCGCTTATATTTTAAAATAAATTAATGAATATTTTAAGTTATATCTTTATAGGAATAAAGCCGGACTATTTGTCCGGCTTAAAACATGGGAATTTTAACGTTTTGTGTACATTAATTCGTAGTATTCTTTAAGCATTCTATTTGCTGAAAAGGCATCATAAGTTGTTCTAATGCTTTCTCTCATCATATTTTCCCATTTTGCTTTATCATTGTAATATGTTGGTACGACTTTATTTAACAATACATTGTACAATGCTTCAAGGTCGTGCTTGTCTAAAATTTCCACATCATCGGATTCAAATCCATCGCCAAATTGCCAGCCATTTACACCATCAATGCAAGCTTCAGGCCACCAACCATCTAAAATACTTAAGTTTAATACACCGTTCATAGCAGCTTTCATACCAGATGTACCGCTTGCTTCCTTTGGCCTTCGAGGATTGTTAAGCCAAACGTCAGAACCTCTTGTCAACATTTTGCCTATTGTCATATCATAATCTGGAAGAAATACGACGCTTTCTGGGTATTTTTTGGTCATCTCAATTAGTTTCGCTACGATTTTTTTCCCAACATCATCTAAAGGATGTCCTTTCCCAGAAAATACCATTTGTATTTTTCTCGATTTTAAGTATTCACCTATAACTTCATCATTTGTGAAAATTAGGTCACTTCTCTTGTAAGGAGCAGCTCTTCTGGAAAAGCCGATTAACAATTTGTCAGAATCAAGCTTTACACCAGTGCGATCATATACAAAATCAATTAATTCTTGTTTTATTATATTATGCGTTTCCAGGAGATTTTCACCTTTATTGTATGCTTCTATTATTCTACTATCTACCCATGTTTTTCTATCAATACCATTTGTAATTGATATGATTGGAGCCGCATTATCAACATGTGCCCACATTTTATTTGCAGTTTGCCCATGTAGTTTTGCGACACCGTTTGCAATTCGTGAAAGTCTTAGCCCTGCAACAGTCATATTAAAAGGAACTCCGCCTATTTGAGCCATTTGCTCAATTGTAAGGCCGTTGTTTGCACCCATGTACATGAGAAGTTCTATGTTGTGAGATTCATTTCCTTCAATTACAGGTGTATGTGTTGTAAATACAACTTCTTGTCTTGTTGCATTCCAAGCTTCAACAAATGTCATATTTTTATTTTCTATTTTCTCACGTATAAGTTCCAATGCCGCTAATGCTGCATGACCTTCATTAAAGTGATAGACATCGACTTCGATTCCCAACGCTCTTAAAGCTCTTACACCACCGATTCCAAGAACTATTTCTTGTGCAACTCTTTCTTCACCAAACCACCCGTAAAGTTGTCCCGTTATCCACCTATCTCCATTTTCAGGTATGTCTGTGTCTAAAAGATACAGTGGTGCATTATCAAAACTATCTACAAGCCAGACTTTACAGTATACATCTTGATTTCTAATTTTAACTTTTACTTTTACACCTGTATCTTTTAGAAAATCGTACTTGTAGTTATGATATGCGTCATATGGATAACCGTCTTCGCCTATATGCTGTTCTGTGTAACCTTGTTTCCATAGGATGCCGATGCCTACAAGAGGCATGCCAAGTTCTTTTGCGGCTTTCAAATGATCACCTGCTAAGATTCCAAGGCCTCCAGCGTAAAGTTTAAAATTCGAATGAAGTCCGTATTCCATGCAAAAGTATGCTACTCTTGGAAGTTTTTCTCTGTCCATTTTATACCTCCTTATAAAGCTTTTAAGTATATTATAATATTAAAAAATCAACAATGCAATGGATTGCACAAAAATGTTGTAGCCAGTACATACGTAAGTAACCTTATTTGAGATTTGTGAATATTATGCAGTATATATTAAAATATGGCTAAATGCCATCTTTCCATATTGTAATTGGGGTGAGATTATGGATGCAAATGGGAGATACGGAAGAGACTATCACTACTATAAAGAATACGAAAAGCTGTATGGAAGCCTTGATATTTTTAGATTTTTAGCTGCAAAAAGATTAAATGAACTTGGTGAATACGAAGAGTGGAAAGATTACAAAGAGTTTAAAGATTGGCTTTCATCAAAAGAAATATCTGATTGGAAAACCTCGAAAGATTATTTAGAGTGGGAAAGAAAAAAGTTAGATTTTTAAATTATTTTTAGACTCCTATAAAAAATTTATAGGAGTTTTTTTAAAATTATGTAGTATAATAGATATAGAACCCTGCGAGGTGATTTATATGTCTTTTTCGTCTATCACAAAAAACGAGTTGTCAAGAATATACCCCGATGATAGCTGTTGCAAATTGGCTGAACTTGCTGCTTTGATAAGAACGATTGGTTCAATATCTATATATGGTCATCAGAGAATTAGCTTAAGCCTTGTAACTGAAAATGCTTCTGTGGCAAGATTAGTATTTAAGCTTTTAAAAGATATATTCAATGTTGTAGCAGAGGTGATGGTGAGGAGAAATAGCCAGCTGAAAAAATCCTTAAGCTATTTGATTTTAGTCTCTGACAAAGATGCAGCCGAGAACATATTGAGAAAAGTTGGACTTCTAAAGTATGACGGTGAAGGCAGTAAGTTAAATTATGGCATAGACAAAAGCATTGTCAGCAAAAAGTGTTGTAAGAAGGCATATATTAGAGGTGCTTTTCTTGGAGGTGGTTCGATTAGCGATCCGGAAAAAGCTTACCATTTGGAATTTATAACGCACAATTTAGATCATGCTAAGGATTTAAGCAAATTAATAAATAATTATCATTTGCATTCAAAAATTATTGCAAGAAAAAATAATTATGTAGTATACTTAAAAGAGGGAGAACAAATAGTAGATGTCCTAAACATAATGGGGGCACATAATTCCTTATTGAACTTAGAAAATATACGCGTATATAAAGACATAAGGAATAATGTAAACAGGCTTGTTAATTGCGAGACTGCTAATCTTACAAAGACTATAAATGCATCATTGAGGCAGATAGAGAATATAAATTATATAAAGAACAGCGTAGGGCTTAATTACCTCCCGGATAATTTAAAAGAGATTGCAGAAAAAAGGCTTAAATATCCAGATATAAGCCTTAAAGAATTAGGTCAAATGCTAGATCCTCCTGTTGGAAAATCAGGAGTCAATCATAGATTAAGAAAAATTGAAGAAATTGTATCAAAATTAAAAGAGAGGAGAGTCAATAACTATGACTGAAAAGACAGTAGAAATTAAAAATAAGACAGGTCTTCATGCGAGACCAGCAGCTTTGTTTGTACAAGCGGCAAGCAAATTTTCATCACAAATATGGGTGGAGAAGGAAAATAAAAAGGTAAATGCAAAAAGCATCATGGGTATTATGTCATTAGGAGTTGCACAGGGAAATACAGTGAAACTTATCGCTGATGGCAGCGACGAGCAAGAAGCAATTAAGACACTTGTTGATTTGATTGATTCAAAATTTGGAGAAGAATAATCTAAAAAGGTTTCTTAGGAAACCTTTTTTGCATGAAGGATGATTTTTTTTATGACTAAAAATGAGAGGGTGCTGGAGTATCTTAAAAGTCTGCCAGAAGGAACGAAAATATCAGTAAGAAGTTTGGCACAGGCTTTGAAGATAAGCGAAGGCACTGCGTATAAAGCCATAAAAGATGCAGAAAGCATGTATATTGTGACAACTATTCCAAGAGCAGGTACCATAAGGACGAAGCCGAAGAATAAACTGTTTGACAGACTGACGTACGAGGAAATAAAAAATGTCGTGGACGGGACTGTCTTAGGAGGAGAGAGCGGGCTCAATATAGAGCTTAACAAATTTTTGATAGGTGCCATGACAACGGAAGAAATGGTAAAATACATTCAACCAGGTGATCTTATTATACTTGGCAATAGAGATAATGCACAGATGGCAGCATTAAAAGCAGGTGCTGCCGTCCTTATAACAGGTGGATTTGATGCTAAAACAGAAGTTAAAACTTTGGCAGATAAGCTTTCATTGCCATTGATCTCAACTACGTATGATACCTTTACGGTGGCAACCTTAATCAATAAGGCAGTAAACGAGAGGATGACAAAGAAAAGGATACTGCTTGTAAGCAATATCATGTCAACTAACCCCGTCTACATGACGACAAATCAGACAGTAAATGATTGGAAGGCACTGCTAAATAAGACAAGCCATACGAGGTATCCTGTTATAGATGAAAGCGGTACTTTAGTTGGAATAGTTACATCCAGAGAAGTAGCTAAAGCTGACGATGATGATAAAATAGGAGATATAATGGCCAGAAATCCAATATACGTCACTGAAACTACGACTGTAGCGTTTGCGGCCCATCTAATGATATGGTGGAATATAGAGGTATTGCCTGTTACTAACAATAAAGAACTTGTTGGCATCATAAGTAGAGAAGACGTGATAAAAGCCCTTCAATACATGGCAAAACAGCCTCAGATTGAGGAGACTATCAATGATACATTGTTAAAAGACTTTCATGCTGAGAAAACACAAGATGGGATCAAATTTTATGGATCGATACCGCAAAACATGGTAAACCAATTAGGAACGGTCAGCAGCAGCGCCCTCATGATGCTTATGAGCGAATGCGGCATATCGTCAGTGACGAGAAATAAAAGATTTGATGCTGTTGTAGATAATTTTTTAGTTTATTTTATAAGGCCACTACAGACAGAAAAGACGATTGAAGTAAATACTGCTATCATAGATTATAGCGGCAATTTCTGCAAAGTTGAGATATCAGTTTTATACGAAGAAACAATGATTGCAAAAGCTCTAATGTCTTTGAGACTTTTAAAAAACAAAAAACTTTTTTAAGGTGATTATGATGTTTGTACATTTGCACGTTCATAGCGAATACAGTCTTCTTGATGGTTCATGCAGGATAAAAGAGCTTATAAAGAGGACCAAAGAGCTTGGAATGAACTCTATAGCTATTACAGATCACGGCGTCATGTACGGTGCCATAGATTTTTACAAAGAAGCCGTATCTTATGGTATAAAACCTATAATTGGGTGTGAGATTTATGTCTCTCCCAGATCATTGTATGATAAAGAATACGGCATAGATAATCTAAACTACCATTTAATTTTACTGTGTAAAAACATGACTGGATACGAAAATTTGATGAAAATTGTCTCAAAGGCATCTATTGATGGTTTTTACTATAAACCTAGAGTTGATCACCAATACTTAAAAGAGCACAGTGAAGGTCTAATAGCGCTTAGTTCATGCCTTGGCGGCGAGATACCATTGTATCTTCTTTCGGGTGATTATGAAAAAGCTAAAGAGACTGCTATTTTTTATAACTCTGTTTTTGGGACAGGCAATTTTTATCTGGAGCTTCAATACCACGGTTTAAGCCAACAAGAAAAAGTAAATTCGGAATTGATAAAGCTTTCAAAAGAGCTAAACATACCTCTTGTTGCCACAAACGATGTTCACTACCTTAATAAAGAGGATCATTTGGCACACGAAGTCCTTTTATGCATACAGACAGGCAAAAACATGGATGATGCTGATAGGATGTCATTTCCAACAGATCAGTTTTATCTAAAGTCCCCTGATGAGATGTATGAGATGTTTTCATATTGCAAGGAAGCCTTAGAAAACACTGTAAAAATTGCTGATATGTGCAATCTTGAATTTGAATTTAATAAAACGAAGCTTCCTAAGTATGAAGTGCCAGATGGCATGAAATCAGATGAATACTTGAGAAAGCTTTGCATCGATGGATTATATAAAAGATATCCAAATCCAAGTGATGAAGTAATCGAAAGGCTAAACTACGAGCTTTCTGTGATAGAAAAAATGGGGTATGTTGATTACTTCTTAATCGTTTGGGATTTTATAAAGTTTGCCCGCGACAATGGTATAATGACTGGCCCTGGGAGGGGTTCGGCTGCTGGAAGTCTTGTGGCATACTGTCTCGGAATAACAAAGATTGATCCTATAAAGTACAATCTTCTTTTTGAAAGATTTTTGAACCCTGAAAGAGTAAGTATGCCAGATATAGACTCTGATTTTTGTTATGAGAGAAGACAAGAAGTAATTGATTATGTGGTCAAAAAGTATGGGGAAAATAGAGTGGCGCAGATAATAACGTTTGGTACAATGGCTGCTAGGGCTGCCATAAGAGATGTAGGCCGTGCTTTGAACTTCCCGTACGCTGAAGTTGACGCTATTGCCAAAATGATACCTTTCGAACTCGGTATGACTATAGATAAAGCAATTGAATTAAATCCAGAGCTAAAAGATAAGTACGAAAATGACGAAAAGATTAGGCGGTTAATTGATATATCAAGATCTCTTGAAGGTCTTCCGAGGCATGCTTCTACACATGCTGCTGGCGTAGTTATATCCAGTGAACCACTGGTGAAATACGTGCCGTTGCAAAAAAATGAAGGCTCTATTGTTACACAGTTTACGATGACGACTTTGGAAGAATTAGGCCTTTTAAAGATGGATTTTTTGGGTTTAAGGACACTTACTGTCATAAGAGATACTTTGAATATCATAAAAGAAACTAAGGGAATTGATGTTGACATAGACAATATTGACTTTGAAGATAAAGAAGTTTATGCACTAATAAGCAAAGGCGATACTGAAGGTGTATTTCAATTAGAGTCATCTGGAATGAAACAGTTTATGACAGAACTAAGGCCAGAAAAGTTGGAAGATGTAATAGCGGGCATATCGCTGTATAGACCGGGACCGATGGATCAAATACCCAGATACATAGAAAATAAAAATCACCCTGAAAATATAAAGTATGAACATCCACTTCTTAAACCAATTCTTGATGTCACTTATGGTTGCATGGTGTATCAGGAACAAGTTATGCAAATAGTAAGGGATCTGGCAGGGTATTCATTGGGAAGATCTGACTTGGTTCGCCGTGCGATGGCGAAGAAAAAAATGAAAGTCATGGAGGAAGAGAGAAAAAACTTCATTTATGGAATCAAGGATGAAAATGGAAATTACATTGTACCGGGAGCTGTAAATAGAGGCGTCGATGAAGCTACAGCCAACAGGCTTTTTGATGAAATGATAGATTTTGCTAATTATGCATTCAATAAATCTCATGCTGCGGCTTATGCTGTTGTGGCATTTCAAACGGCATATTTAAAACGGTATTATCCCGTTGAATTTATGGCTGCATTGCTTAATAGCTTTGTTGACAATACAGATAAAGTGGCTTTTTATGTACAAGTTCTAAAAAAGATGGGCATACAGATTTTACCGCCAGACATAAATGAAAGTTATTCCTATTTTTCTGTCGTCAATGGCAAAATTAGATTTGGCCTTGCTGCTGTTAAGAATGTTGGATTAAACGCTACTTTAGAGATTGTAGAAGACAGAAGGAAAAATGGAAGATATACGTCTATCATAGACTTTTTTGAGAGAATAGACGAAATGCAATTAAACAAAAAAGCTGTTGAAAGCTTAATAAAAGCCGGTGCATTTGATTCATTTGGCGTGTACAGATCCCAATTGCTGGCTGTATACGAAGGCATCATGGAAAGTATTCATAAAAGCAGAGAGAAAAACATAAAAGGACAGATATCCCTATTTGAAAGCGACGCAGAAAAGCATAAAGTAGACTATTCGCTTCCAGATATCAAAGAATTTTCAAAAGACATGATACTTTCGATGGAAAAGGAAACAATGGGACTTTATATTAGCGGTCATCCACTTGACGAATATCAAGACGATATACGAAGAATAGCAAATTGTACGACACGAGATTTGAAAAATGGCGATGATTCATTTGTAAAAAAATCGGTCTTTGATGATCAAGATGTGGTTTTGGTAGGGATAGTTGAAAATAAGAAAATAAAGTTCACAAAAAATAATAATATGATGGCTTTTGTAAATCTTGCAGATTTGTACGGCACGATTGAAGTCATCGTATTTCCTGCTGTGTACGAAAGGTACTCAAAATTTTTAAGTGAAGATCTCCCTGTTGTAATAAAAGGCAAAGTCAGTTTAAGAGAAGATGAAGAGCCAAAGATTTTGTGCGATGAAGTTGAACCACTTACACACAGGATAAGGGAAAAGCTATGGCTTAATGTGAAAGAACAAAAAGATGTAGAGAAGATTAAAGGTATCTTAACAAAATACAGAGGAAACATTCCCGTATTTATAAGATATGCAAATAAAAATCTTGCAGCTCAAAAAGACCTTTGGGTAAATGGTGCAAATGAGCTTTTGAATGAACTTGCAAGTGTACTTGGAGAAGAAAATGTTAAAATTGTATAACGCATAAATATATATTGATATTATACAAAAAATAAATTAAAATAGTAGTTAGAATATTCAAGGAGGCCTTTTTATGTGGACTGTTATATATATGGCGCACAGCATGGAAGTTGCTGAAAAGGTCAAAGATGTGCTGACAAAAGAAGGCTTTTTGGTAAAATTAAAACCGCTAAAAAAAAAATGTAGACAATAATGATGGATACTGTGAAGTCATGGTTCCTAATTCAGAAGCTCAGGATGCACAGAATATTATTATTGAATATGGTCTTTAATTACCCCTTATAAAGGGGGACTTTTAATAAAATGGGACATATAATGACCCGGTTGGTAAGGAGGATATATTATGAGAACAATAGGAGTTTTAACAAGTGGTGGAGATGCACCAGGCATGAATGCTGCCATAAGGGCAGTAGTAAGATGCGGCATATATAACGGGCTAACAGTAAAAGGCATCATGAGAGGTTATCAAGGGCTTATAGACGACGAAATAGAAGACATGACATTGTCATCTGTAGGAGACATAATTCAAAGGGGTGGCACCATACTTCGTACAGCCAGAAGTGCAGAATTTAAGACAAAAGAAGGAAGAGCTAAAGCTGCAGAGGTATTGAAAAAGCACAATATTGAAGGGCTTGTGGTCATAGGTGGAGATGGTTCTTTTAGAGGCGCACAGCTTTTAAGCAATGAACATGGTGTTAATACAATCGGCATTCCGGGAACTATCGACAATGACATACCGTGTACAGATTATACAATTGGCTTTGATACTGCTTGCAATACTGCTATAGATGCGATAAACAAGATTAGAGATACAGCAACGTCACACGAAAGAGCAAACATTATAGAGGTAATGGGAAGAAATGCTGGATACATAGCGCTTTATGCAGGACTTGCTGGAGGAGCAGAGATTATAATAATACCTGAAGTTAAATTTGACATTGATGAAGTGTGCGAAAAAATTTCTTATGGTATAAAGAGGGGCAAGCTGCATCACATAATTGTATTGGCTGAAGGCGTAATGAGCGGTTTGGAGTTATCAAAGATGATTCAAGAGAGACTCCCTAAGCTTGACTTGAGACATACGACGCTTGGCCACATACAAAGGGGTGGCGCACCTACTGTCATGGATAGGGTTATCGCAAGCCAAATGGGATCAAGAGCTGTAGAGCTTCTGCTGGAAAACAAATCTCAAAGGATAATAAGCATAAGAAACAACCAGATTGTGGATGATGATATCGATACTGCTTTGGCAATGAAGAAAGAGTTTAATTTAAAGCTTTATGAACTCAGCAAAATATTATCAATTTAAGGAGTGAAGATATGCGTAGAACTAAGATAATATGTACGATTGGTCCTGCCAGTGAAAAGTATGAGATATTGAAAGAGCTTATAGAAAGTGGTCTTAATATTTGCAGGTTGAATTTTTCACATGGCGATCATGAAGAACATGGAAGAAGGATAGACAATATTATAAAGATTAGAGAAGAGCTTAAGCTGCCTATTGCAATTATGCTTGATACAAAAGGACCTGAAATAAGGACTGGCAAATTTAAAGGTGGCATTGCAGAGCTAAAAGAAGGTCAGACATTTACGATAACATCAAAAGAAATTGAAGGAGATAACACTATTTGCTCTGTTTCATACAAGGGGCTTCCTCAAGATGTGGAGAGAGGTTCTCGCATATTGATTGATGACGGATTAGTATCATTGAAAGTCAATGACGTAAAAGGCGAAGATATAATATGCACGGTGGAGAATTCTGGTACCATAGGTGACCACAAAGGCGTAAATGTGCCTGGGACAAAGCTTAATTTGCCTGCTATAACGCAAAAAGACGTGGATGACATAGAATTTGGAATAAAAAAAGGAATTGACATGATTGCAGCGTCTTTTGTCAGAAAAGCAGCAGATGTAATCGCCATAAGAAGATTGTTAGAAGACAATGATGCTGGACATATACTCATCATATCAAAAATTGAAAACCGCGAAGGTGTAGAAAATATCGACGAAATAATTAAGGTTTCTGACGGCATAATGGTTGCCCGCGGTGATTTAGGTGTTGAAATTCCTATAGAGGAAATACCTATCGTTCAAAAGAGAATAATTGAAAAATGCAATAAAGCAGGTAAACCAGTCGTTACTGCTACTCAGATGCTTGATTCTATGATAAGAAATCCAAGACCCACAAGGGCAGAGGTAACAGATGTGGCCAATGCCATATTGGACGGCACTGATGCGATAATGTTGTCTGGCGAAACAGCACAAGGCAAATATCCAGTAGAAGCATTTAAAACAATGTCAAAGATAGCCGAAAAAATTGAGACGTATATAAATTACAAAGAAAATTTAGACAAGAATGTTGACTACAATATTTCTATGACAAATGCTATAAGCCATGCAACATGCACTACTGCAAGGGATATAGGCGCAACTGCCATCATTACATCTACAATATCAGGATACACAGCGAGAATGGTGTCTAAGTATAGACCGTCGGCACCTATAATAGCAGTGACACCAGACAAAGGTGTGGCTAGAAGGCTTAGCATTGTATGGGGTGTACATCCGTTGATATCGCAAGAAGTCAGCTCTACAGATGAAATGATTGAAGTATCAGTAAATACAGCTTTAAACGAAGGATTAATTCGAAATGGCGATATTGTAGTAATATCGGCGGGAATACCTGTTGCGACTACAGGCACAACAAATATGTTGAAAGTTCACATTGTCGGCGATGTAATAGTAAAAGGTACAGGCATAGGTACTAAATCCATAAGTGGTGTCGTATCTATCATAAGAGATCCGTATAAGGACAAAGATAAGTTTAGAGAAGGAGACATCATTGTCGCTCAAAAGACTGAAAGGGATTATATGCCCATAATTGAGAAGGCTTCAGCTATTATAACAGAAGAAGGTGGACTAACATCTCATGCTGCAATAGTTGGGTTAAACTATGGATTGCCTGTCATTGTAGGATGTGAAGGAGTAACAGCTAAGCTAAAAGATGGAATGACGGTTACACTTGATACTGCAAGAGGATTGGTCTACAAAGGTATAGTGAATATAAAATAGGACAGGAAGTCATCTTCTTGTCTTTATTTTTTGAGGTGATAAATGTATGTATACTTACGATGTTAAAATCAGAGTCAGATATGGCGAAACAGACAAGATGGGCATAGTGTATCATGCAAATTACTTAAACTGGTTTGAAATAGGAAGGACGGAATTTTTCCGATCTTTAGGCATGACTTATCGAGAATTAGAACAAAACAATATCATGCTTCCGGTAATAGAGGCCAATTGTAAATATTTTTGGCCAGCAGAGTATGACGATGTCATCATCATAAAGACAAAGATAGGCTTTTTAAAAGGAACTAGGATAATATTTGAATATGATATAATGAGAGAAGACGGAAATAAGCTTTTGGCACAAGGCATGACAGAACACCCGTTTACTACACTTGATAGGAAACCTGTAAATATGAAAAAGGTTTTGCCGAATGTTTACGACATGTTAAGCAAATGTTATGGTGATGCTGATTAGATATTTTTTAAAAATAAATGTAAAGCACGAATATAATTCAATAAATTGGTTATAATGGTATTGGTAACCGATTATACTGTGGGCATTGTGCCCTATTTTTTTGCCTCTATGCAAAATCGGTTGCACATAACTTCGATATAATGTAAAATAGTATTGGAGGCGATGAAATTGAATAGAAAACTTATAAAATATCTACCTGTATTATTTCTTGCATCCAGCGTACTAAGTGGATGTGCCAACAATAATATATCAAACATTAAAATTGAGAGATTGAATAATGTACAAGCAGTAAATGGCCCTGGAGAGGCCGATACATGGGCAAAAGCTCAGAAACAAGGTGTAGGGACTGCAAACAACTATACTTCCAAAGTGTGGTTTACCCTTGCGGACGGAGCGATATCTGAGGTTTACTATCCGACTATAGATACTGCTGATGTAAAAGATATTAAATTTTTTGTGACAGATGGAAAAACGTTTGTCTCAGATGAGACAAACGACACAATAAGCAAAGTCGAAAAGTTCACTGAAAAATCGTTGGGATATAAAATCATTAACACAGATAAAGGTGGGAGATATAAGATAACTAAAGAAGTATTTACTGATGTAAAGAGGAATTCTCTCATAATTAAGACGAAATTTGAAGCCTTAAAAGGCAATATTGATGACTACAGGCTTTACGTAATGTATGATCCTCATGTAAAAAATCAGGGCAAATACAATGAAGGATATGCAGTTAAGGCAAATGGCAATGTTGCGCTAATTGCTGAAAGAGATGGGATTTATACTGCATTGTCATCTGATATAGGCTGGAAAAAGTATTCGATAGGGTATTATAAAGTAAATGACATTGAGACTGATCTGTATAAAAACATGCAAATGACTTACAACTACGACAATGCAAGAGGCAACATCATAGAAGGTGCTGAGATAGATCTTAAGAAAAACAGCCAATTTGAAATTGTATTGTCTTTTGGACAAAGTGAAGATGAGGCAGTAAGAACAAACATGGAAACATTAAATGATAATTATGACAGTTTGAAAAAGGCATATATAGATGAATGGGAGAAATATTGCAATAACCTTAATGACTTTGGCGGAAAAGCAAATTCACTGTATTTCAATAGCATGATGATATTAAAGGCCAGTGAGGACAAAACTAATAAGGGTGCTTATATAGCATCGCTATCTATCCCATGGGGTGATGGCCAAGAAGATGACAATATCGGTGGTTACCATCTTGTATGGTCAAGAGATCTATATCATGTAGCAAATGCATTTATTGTTGCTGGTGATACTGATTCGGCAAACAGAGCGCTGGATTATCTAGTCAAGGTGGTAAAAGACAATGGCATGATTCCACAAAATACATGGATAAATGGGAAGCCTTATTGGACAGGCATACAGCTTGATGAGCAGGCAGACCCAATAATATTAAGCTACAGGCTTAAAAGATACGATCTCTATGAAAGCCTTGTTAAGCCTCTGGCAGATTTCATCATAAAAATAGGCCCTAAGACGGGACAGGAAAGATGGGAAGAAATAGGTGGATATTCACCAGCAACACTGGCTTCAGAAGTAGCAGGACTTACGTGTGCTGCGTATATAGCTCAAGAAAATAAAGATTTTGAATCTGCTAAAAAGTATCAAGAAAAGGCGGACAACTGGCAAAAGCTTATAGACAGCCTAACTTACACAGAAAAAGGTCCTTTGGGAAATAGTCAATACTATATAAGGATAGCGGGACTTCCAGATCCAAATGCGGATTTCATGATAAGCCTGGCAAATGGTGGTGGTGTATACGACCAAAAAGAAATCGTGGACCCAAGTTTTTTGGAGCTTGTAAGGCTTGGAGTAAAATCAGCAGATGACCCTAAAATACTAAATACTCTAAAAGTCGTAGATGAAACAATAAAAGTCAATACCCCGAAAGGACCGTCATGGTACAGGTACAATCATGATGGATATGGTGAGATGTCTAAGACAGAACTATATCATGGAACAGGAAAGGGAAGATTGTGGCCACTGCTTACAGGTGAGAGAGGCATGTACGAGATTGCTGCAGGAAAAGATGCAACATCTTATGTAAAAGCTATGGAGAACTTTGCAAACGAAAGCGGTATAATATCTGAGCAAGTATGGGAAGATACTGGACTTCCTACAGATTCAGCATCACCGCTTAATTGGGCACATGCCGAATACGTAATATTATTTGCATCGAATATAGAACATAAAGTGCTTGATATGCCAGATATCGTTTATAAAAGGTATGCTTCGAAGTGATACACAGATTTTCCGGATGACTATATCCGGGAAATCTGTTTTTCATTGCTTAAATAGAGTATAATTGTGTATGTGAAAATATTAATTTGGAGTGATAATTGTTGCAAAATGTAAACATTGGCGATATATACGAAGTATGCATTGACAATATGGCGCATGAAGGACAGGGCGTCGGAAGGCTTAATGGAATTGCGGTTTTTGTAAAAGGCGCTTTAAAAGGAGAAAAGGTATTAGCCCAAATAGATGAAAAACACAAAAATTACTTAAATGCACATGTGGAAAAAATATTAGAGCAATCACAGGAAAGAATTATGCCTAAATGCCAATATGCTGATAAATGTGGAGGCTGTACGCTTCAGCATTTAAGCTATAGTGGACAGTTAGAATTTAAAAAACATGTTGTTGAAGAAAGCTTGAAAAGAATTGGGAAAATTGATGCTTCTGTATTTGATACGATAGGCATGTCTAATCCACTGCATTACAGGGATAAAGCGGAATATCCATTGAGCTTTAGAGATGGCGTGGTAGAAAGTGGATTTTACGCATCTAAATCACATGAAGTGATTGGCATAAATTCTTGCATGATTCAAAATAGTGTCAGTGTCGATGCGATGAAAACTGTGGTAGAATGGGCAAACGACTATAAAATTACGGTTTATGACAAAAAAACTGGGAAAGGGCTTTTAAGGCATGTGATAACAAAGATTGGTTTTGCAACAAAAGAAGTCATGGTTATCGTTGTGGCAGATGGCAGAGACATTCCACACAAAAAAGAACTTGTAAACCAACTTAAAAGAAATATTGAAAACTTAAAAAGCGTTGTTTTAAATGTAAATAGAAGCAACGGAAAACAAGTCATGGGTAACGAAAATATTGTCATATATGGTGATGATTATATTACTGATTTTATTGAGGACAAAAAATTTGAAATATCTCCTTTGTCGTTCTTTCAAGTAAATCCCATTCAGACTAAAGTATTGTATGAGAAAGCGTTGGAATATGCAGATTTAAAAGGTGATGAAACCCTCTTTGATGTGTACTGTGGCATAGGTACGATATCGATATTTTTTGCAGAACATGCAAGAAAAGTCTATGGGATAGAGATAATACCAGATGCTGTAGAAGACGCGAAGCGAAATGCAGCCATAAACGGAATATATAATGCAGAATTCATTGCTGGAAAAGCAGAAGATGTCATGAAAGAACTATGTAATAAAGGTTTAAAGCCAGATATCGCAGTGTTTGATCCTCCGAGGAGAGGATTAGACAAAGATGTTGTAGAAGCATCGATAAAGATGAATCCTGAAAAAATAATTTACGTCACCTGTAACCCGACTACATTGGCAAGGGATTTAAGGATTTTTGAAGACAATGGATATAAAACAAAGAAAGTACAACCAGTTGACATGTTTCCATACACACATCATGTGGAGTGTGTGGTGTTGATGACAAATGTAAAAAACAAATAAGCGCCTGAAAAATGGCTTAAATTCAGGGTTTTCCGACGATTTGCCGCCCGCCGAAAATGTGCTTTCCAGCAGCGGAGATACCGGGAAGCCCTGTATTTTTATGTGTGTAATTGTTCACGGAAACACATCCACAGCCTTTCGGGGCGGATTTTGGCGGGCGGGGTTGTGTAGACGGAAAAGACGAGATTTGAAAGTTGAACTAAAAGCGCAAAACCATTAAATTTACGCTTACTTAAAAAACAACTGCTTGCATATTTCTAAATCTCGAAATATACTACTGGCATATAAAAAAATATGGGTGGTGCATTGATGGAATATTTAACGGTTAAAGAAGCAGGAGAAAAATGGGGAATTACTGGACGGATGGTAAGTTATTATTGTACCTCCGGGCGTATTAAAGGAGCTGTTAAAAAAGGAAACTTATGGCTTATTCCAAAAGATGCAAAAAAACCCGAAGACGGGAGAAGAAAAGGAGGATGAATGAAAATGAATCATGTTCTTTTGGTTGAAGACGACCTAAGCATTATTGACGGACTTGAATTTTCGCTTCAAAAAAACGGCTTCAATGTCGACGTCGCCAGAACGGTGAAAGAAGCATTTCTTGCTCTTAATGATAAAACCTATGACTTGCTGATTATTGACCTGGCTTTGCCTGATGGAAGCGGATTTGATATATGCAAAAAAGTGCGCCGGTCATCTCATGTGCCGATTATTTTTTTAACGGCCTCCGACGAAGAAGTAAATATTGTTATGGGATTGGATATGGGAGGTGATGATTATATTACCAAACCCTTTAAGCTCAACGAACTGATTTCAAGAATCAATGCGCTGCTGCGGCGCGCAAAGCTTTCAAACTGCACGCAGCATGAGATTGCATCCAACGGAATAACTGTCAAACTTTTGGAAAATCGTGTATGGAAGGATAACCGCGAGATTGAACTCACTGCTTCCGAATACAGGCTATTATGCCTGCTGATGCAGCACCCGGGCAGTATTTTAACCAGGGAAATGATATTGGACAGGTTGTGGGATCATAACGGCAACTTTATTGACGATAATACCCTGTCCGTTTATGTGCGCAGACTTCGCGAGAAAATTGAGGATGACCCTGAAAATCCGGTGTTTTTGCTGACGGCGCGAGGTCTTGGTTATCGCTGGAATATTGTAAGGTGAGTGGATTTTATGAAGATTTTTTTGAATAAAGAGGTAAAACTGCTTTTTATAGTGTTGGGCGTTTTTTCCTTTTTTTTAATAGCATCGGGACTTTTGGCTGCAAGAATGGCTGCGGATGACTATAAGCAGAAAATGATTGCCCACGATTATAAAATCGCAGGATATTTGACAGAAAACGGTGTGGACAAATCACTGGTCATGCGTGCATTTACGGCGGAAAAAACAAACGGGAATGCGGAAACGGGCCAAAAGCTGCTTCAAAAGGCAGGATACAGCGATGCTGTTCAAAACTATCTTCTCCCGGATATAGAGCGCTTTTACCAAAAGCATGCCGCCATACTGCTGATTATTTTGATTATGTTTTCCATAACGACGAGTGCGGCTGTCTTGCTTTTTGTTTTGCGCTACTATAAAAGGATTGAAGAAGCGGAATTAAGACTGCGCGATTTTATGGCAGGAAACATAAGCATCCGTTTGGACGAATACAAGGAAGGCGGTTTATCCAGGCTTTTTGCGGCGGTCAATTTAATGGCTACTTCGCAGGCTGCCCATATTGAAAAAGAAAAACATGGCAGGGAATTCCTGAAGGATACCATTTCAGATATATCGCATCAGATAAAGACGCCTCTGGCCGCACTGAGGATGTATAACGAAATCATACAAAATGAGAAAACCGGAAATAGTGTCGTAGACAATTTTACCATGAAAATCGACCGTGAAATATCAAGAATAGAGTCGCTGATCCTGAATCTTCTGAAACTGGCACGATTGGATGCCGGTTCCATACAGTTGGAAATGTCGGAGCAAAAGGTAAAGGAGTTTCTCGAGGAGGTTTTGAAAGGTTTTAGCACCAGGGCGAAAATGGAAGGCAAAGAATTAATACTTAGCTGCGATGAGCATATCGCCATGAATTTCGACCCGGAATGGCTGATGGAAGCAATCGGGAACATCATAAAAAATGCGCTGGATCATACAGGGCCTCAAAATAAAATTGAAGTGTATTGCAGCGAAACTCCCGTATCAGTCCAGATTACAATCAAAGACAACGGGGCGGGAATTCATCCCGAGGATATACATCATATATTCAAAAGATTTTACAGAAGCCGTTTTTTAAAGGAAAAACAAGGGATTGGAATTGGGCTTGCCCTGTCAAAGAGCATCATTGAAAAACACGGGGGCACCATTACGGTTCAAAGCGAACTTGGGAGAGGGGCCGCGTTCAATTTAATCTTTCCGAAGCTTTCAAAACTGTAAGGCGTCATTCACCTGAGAGTAAGAAAGGAGAGGTATACTTATCAAAAAAACAAGGGGTGGTTTGTTTGAAAGTATTGATAACCGAAAATTTATGCAAAACCTATGGCGCAGGAGAAACAGAAGTAGAAGCTCTTAAAAATGTTTCATTTTCTGTTTCAAAAGGAGAGTTTATAGCAATCGTCGGACCGTCCGGTTCAGGAAAAAGCACCTTATTGAATCTTATCGGTGCGTTGGACACGCCGACTTCCGGCAAGGTGTTTCTTGACGGAAAAGACGTTTTTGCAATGAAAGAAAAGGAACTGTCGGTTTTCCGCAGGAGGAACATCGGATTTGTCTTTCAGGCATACAATCTTGTTCCGGAACTTAATGTGGAGGAAAATATAATTTTGCCTTTACTGCTTGATTACCGAAAGCCGGAAAAAAAATATATTGATGAACTGCTGAACGTATTAGGGCTTTCGGAAAGAAGACTCCATTTGCCTCACCAGCTTTCGGGAGGTCAGCAGCAGCGCGTTGCCATTGCACGGGCATTGGCGACCAGACCTGCGATAATATTGGCGGATGAGCCAACCGGAAACCTGGATTCCCAAAACAGCCGGGATGTAATCAACCTGATGAAAATGTCTGTTGAAAAGTATGAGCAGACACTTATCATGATTACGCACAATCAGAACTTTGCGTCATTTGCCGACCGGGTGCTGAATGTGGAGGACGGCGTTGTCACGGAGTTGGGAGGGGGGCAAAGATGAACAGCTATCTTTCAATTGTTCCCAAGTATTTATTGGCACACAAAAAAAAAATCAAGGCTGGCAATAATCAGCGTTGCCATATCTGTTGCTCTGGTGACAGGCATATTCTCAATGCTGGACGCTTTATTAAAGTTTGAAAAAATACAGGTCATCCATGATTACGGGAATTTTCATATTGCCATAAAAAATGCATCCGAAGAAGAAATGCAGTTGATTCGCAGCCGTATTGACGTGCAAAACGCCGGACTGTGGATGGATTTTGGAAAGGCGCTGATAAACGGCAGGGAATGCGAACTGGGAGCCCTTGACCAGAACTTTGCGCCTGATATGAATGTTGAACTTACAGAGGGCAGATATCCGACTGAAAAAAATGAGCTGATGCTTGAGCAATGGGCCATGAAAGACCTCGGGTTGGAGGTGGACGACAGGGTTAATTTATCCGTTGACAATGGAACAGCAAAAGAATTTGTAATCAGTGGTGCTTACGCGGACTTAGGCTCCAGAAAAGCGGCAGGAATTCCCGGGGTATTATTATCCGTCAGCAGTGCAAAAGAGCTGATAAATATAGAGAAGAATTATTACCTTGTGCTGTTTAAAGATCGCGTAAAAATTATGAAAGCGGAAGCTGAAATAAAGAAAGAATTAAACATACCAGATGATAGAGTTGAGCATAATGACCAGCTATTGGCCGTAATAGGACAAAGCACCAACAAGACCGCCGTGGGAATTTATCAAACCGGAGCGATTTTATTCTGCATGGTTCTGATTGCCGGCATAATGATGATTTATAATACTTTTAATATTTCAGTGATGGAAAGAATTCGCCAATTTGGGCTTCTGCGATGCATCGGGGCATCCCGATCACAAATAAAGAAGATGGTTAAGAGGGAAGGTTTGCTTATCACGACAAAGGCAATACCAATTGGGGTGATTGCAGGAATATTGGTAACTTTTCTGTGCTCGGCAATACTTAAATACTTTAACAGCAGCCTTTTCGGCGAGATACCGCTGTTTAACCTCAGTATAATAGGAATTGCTGCGGGTGTTACGGTTGGAATGCTTACGGTATTTATTGCCTGCCATCTTCCGGCCAAAAAAGCTGCAAGCGTTTCTCCTATAAATGCTGTAGTTGAAAATATTGGCATTAAAATTTTTAAGCAAAAAAAGCGGGGGTACTTAACTAAAATATTTCATGTGGAAACGGCCATGGGCATTAACAATGCTTTCATGAAGAAAAAAACATTGTTTTTGATGTCATGCTCAATTGCCATAAGCATTATAATCTTCCTTGGGTTTCAGGTGTTTGTTGATTTTATGCATTATTCCCTAAAAACGACAAAGCCTTATACTCCGGATATTTCGCTTACATCCGAGCAGGGCTTGGATAATTTATATGGAAAACTTTCTGGTTTGAGCGGCGTGAAAAAAGTTTACGGCAGGATGTTTGGCCATGTGGATGCCACCTTTGATGCCGCGAGACTGACTGAAGATTATAAAAAAAATTGTCGGGGACATTCAAAAAACCAATGACGGGCTGTTTATACCGCCTGAAAAATCCTGGCTGGTATCCTATGACCAAAATCAGCTGAATTGGGCAAAAACGGATCTGATCGCCGGAGAACTTTCTGAGGAAAAGCTGAATGAGCGCAATGGAATAATAGCCGTCGCATATCACATCAGGAAAGGCGTCAGCATGGAAACTGCCGCGCTAAAATTGGGAGATAAGGTTTATATCAAAACCCCTAATGGGACAAAAGAAATGACTATCATGGCTATCCTCAGCAAAGTTCCGTTCGGCGATTCCGTAAACTCATTGACGACATTCGTGACCACCGAAAAGTTATTTAAGGAATTGACAGGAGAATCAGCGTTCAAGGTAATTGATATCCAGCTCAATAAATCAGGACAGAAGCAAACCATTGACGAAATTAAGGGTTTGCTGGACAGTTCGGTTTTGTTCCATGATTACCGCCAGAAAAATGCGGAAATCAATCAGACATTTCTTACAATGGCCGTTTTTATATATGGCTTTGTTGGGGTTATTGCATTGATTGGCGCGCTGAACCTGATAAATACCATGTATACCAGCGTAGTCGCAAAAACTCGAAATTTGGGAGTTATGAGAGCTATAGGCATGTCAGGCAGCCAGCTTAATAAAATGGTGCTAGTGGAAGCGCTTGCATATTGCACAATAGGATATATTGCCGGATGCATTTTAGGCATAGCCCTGCAAAAGGCGCTTATTTACAATTTCCTGCCGCGGCTTGCTGCCACATGGACCTTTCCATTCATACAAATTCCGGTAATACTCGTCGTTATACTTTTGGTTACAATTATTTCAATTATTAGTCCGTTAAAGCGGATAAAATCAAAAGGAATTCCCGAAGTTATCGGATCGTTGTAAAAATTTCAAATATTGACAGATATATTAAAGACCGTTATTCGGCTTGTTGATTAACGGTCTTTAATATTCTTTCATTTTTGTAAGGTTGTATTCACCTTATGGTAAGGTTGCTGCTGCATATTAACAATAATATCTAATAATGAAACTCAGTGCGGAAGAGAAAGCATGGAATAGATAGATAGCAACTGCAATTATTACAACAAAAGAAAAGATTCTCGTGCAACAAAAACTAAATATGAAAGAATATCCAGGCAGCATCTTGTTTGAAAACGGCATTTTACTTTCCCTGCTTTCAGATAAGCGTTACAATTTTAAGCTAGCAAAACCGTGCACTAAAAGAGAGGATTTTAATTTTTTATCGTGCTAAACTTGGTTAGGAAAGGGGGTGAAAGCATGGAATGGTTGGCCAGATTGAATCAGGCTATTGATTACATTGAGAACAATCTGGACGGGAGTATTTCGTACGATAAAGCGGCGCAAATTGCTTGTTGCTCGACTTATTATTTCCAACGCATGTTTTCATACATTGCAGGTGTCCCGCTGTCCGACTATATACGCCGCAGGCGCATGACGAAAGCGGCTTTTGAACTGCTGACAACTGATATGAAGGTGATGGATATCGCTTTGAAATACGGATATGAATCACCTACATCGTTTAACAGGGCATTTCAAAGCGTTCATGGAGTTTCTCCCAGCGTCGCGCGCGTACAGGGAACCATGCTGAATGCTTATCCACCTGTCAGGTTTTCAATTTCGGTCACAGGAGGCGGGAATTTGAGCTACAGAATCGAAAAAAAAGAAGCTATGAAAATTGTTGGGGTCAGAACCGAGCTGCAGGAGGATATGGAACAAAACCAGAAAACAGTTCCGCTTTTTTGGGACAGGATTCTGGAAAGCACATTGTTTTCAGACATTTGCGGACTTGCAGGCAAGGATTCGTACGGTATTTTCGGGGTTACGGCATATACAAATCCGCAGAATATTTTTTACTACATTGCAGTTCCGACGGACAAGCCGGTGCCCGACGGCATGGTTGAGTTTGAGATACCTGCCGCCACATGGGTAATCTTTGAAAGCAATGGGCGCTTTAAGGAATCTGTCCAGAACATATTCAAAAGATTCCTTACCGAATGGCTCCCTTTTTCAGGATATGAATATGCCGAACTGCCGGACATAGAAGTATATCCTGTAGGCCATCAGGGGTCAAAAAGCGGTCATGCGGAAGTTTGGATTGCGGTCAGGAAAGAAGGGAGTGTGAAATAATGGATTATCAAATTGAAATCAGGGATATAGAACCTGTCAGAGTGGCCTTCACTAAATACAAAGGGATCGCCACCGAAGCAAACAAAGTATTTCCGAATGTATTCAAGGCCATTCGGGGCAAGACAAACGGCGCGCCGTTTATCTGCTACTATGTGATGGATCAGGAATCCAAAACGGGTGAAATGGAGTTATGCGTTCCTACCGCTGAAACACCCAACGTGAATGGTATTACAGTAAAAGAAATGCCGCGAATAAAAGCGGTTTGCGTTACACATATCGGTTCTTATGAAACCATGCATTACGCATACGAAGCAATAGACTGCTATGCGCGGGAAAATAACCTGACCTTGCAGCCTCCATTCAGGGAAGTTTATATCAAGGGGCCCGGAATGTTTCTGAAAGGCAATCCCGACAAATACATTACAGAAATACAGTTTCCAGTGAAAGAGGGGCTGTGAATGCGGGCAATTGAAGTCAACCAATTGGTCAAGCAGTATAAGAACGGCATCAGAGCCTTAGACGGTTTAAACTTGGAAGTTAGCTGCGGAGAGATTTTCTCTCTGCTAGGCCCGAACGGGGCGGGCAAGTCTTCCCTCATCAACATCCTTACAACTCTTTACAAGCATACATCCGGAAATGTAACCGTGCTGGGCAAGGATCTATGCAAGGAGCCTAGCTGGATCCGTACACAGATTGCCTGTGTTGCGCAGCGCATTTCCATTGATGAGCATCTGTCGCTGATGGAAAATATGATATTTCAAAGCAGACTCTATAAGGTGGAGGATGCTGAGGCAAAAAAGAGGATTGATGCCCTGATAGACAGCTTTGGACTATCACAGTATTTGAAATACCCGGTTTCCTCTTATTCGGGAGGCGTTAAACGCCGGCTGGATATCGCAATGAACATGGTTTCTTATCCTAAAATACTTTTTTTAGACGAACCGACGGTTGGCATGGATATTGTTTCCCGGAAGGCCATGTGGGAAATCATGCGGAAAATACGGGATGACTTCGGCACAACGATTTTTCTGACCACCCATTACCTTGAGGAAGCTGATCAGCTCAGTGACACCATCTGCATTATGAAGGAAGGCCGCGAATTGGTGCAGGGAACTCCCGTAAGCTTAAGAAAATATATTCATCAAAATATGCTCCGTATAGGCTTCTCTGATAAAGAAAAAACGGAAAAATGCGCTAAGAAGCTTGCCCAGACCAATATGCTTCCATTTATAAACGTCCGTGAAAACTCAATATATGCTGATGCTGGTGAAGATAGAAAGATCTTTGAAAATGTCAACAAGTGGCTTTTTGAAAATGATGTTTCCTTTGAGGCTGTTGAAATCACGCAGCCTAGCCTCGAAGATGTGTTCTTAAAGCTGACAGGTGCGGAAGGGGGGGTAAACAAATGGATACAATAAATATTTTATGGCGCAATATGAAGTGGCGATTTCAAAACCCAATTTCAATCCTGCTTACCATTATACAGCCGCTCATCTGGCTGGCTTTGTACAGTGCGATGGCGGGCCAGTCCATGCGGAATGTGTCCGGCGGAAACTATACGGCTTTCATTCTTCCCGGTATTATGGTGCTTGTAGCAATGGCTTGCTGCAGCAGCGGCGGATACCTTAACTTCATCATGAAAACAAAAGGCAGTTTTTACAGAATATTAATAGCGCCTGTGAAGCGAAGCTCCATTGTTTTGGGTCAATTGCTGGAAGCGGTTTTGCTGTCGCTCATTGAAGCAGGCATTTTGCTGGTATTGTCCATGACCATGTCGGTGCGTATAGCATCGGGCTTTGCCGGACTGCTTCTGATTCTGCTCCTTGTTTTCCTTGCGGCATTTTTTATGTCGGGGCTATCGTATGCTATCAGTTTGTGTCTGCCCAATGAAGCAATTTATGAAACCATCATGAATCTCATTGTGCTTTCCATCTTTTTTACCAGCACGGCATTATTTCCGATGGACGGCATATCGGGCGGCTTGAAAATCGCTGTAATGATTAACCCCTTCACGCATATTATAAACAGCTTGAGGAGTTTGATTCTGGGAAGCTCCGTTGATTGGCAGAACTTATTGCTTGTGGCGGCTTTATTTATATGCCTTTGCCTTGGCAGCTTTGCACTGGCAATGTGGAGAATCAAAAAGGAAACCGATAATTAAAAAACATCGTTGGTTACTGAAAGGATATTTTAAAGAAGGTGAAAGGCATGCTAAAGTTAAAAATTAAACTAAATCTGAAGCTAAAAAAACTTGCTTTGAATAAATAAAGCCCGATTCAGGGCATTTTCTTTTCTAATCGACAAAAAGTGGCAGTTATCACCGAGTAGAAAGGCAGAGTTTACATTGCACCATATTTCGCAAAGTAAAGATGAAGAAATATCCATAAGCGCAAACAAGAAAAATTCGGCATGACAACACCTGCCGAACTTAAATAGAAGCTGAGCGTATGGCGGATGCTGCCGTGTAGGTTGGAGCTGACGAGGTTGATATTGTATGATATGTACTTCATGCAATATCAAGCGGTTCTCTGCCAATATACATAAGGCAAAAGCTATACGCCGGAAAAGATTCCATCCCCGTATAAAAAGACAATACAGCGCAAAAAGCGATGACGACCCTTAGGCAGGGCGCTGCTTGATAGAATAGTTTTTGCGGCCGAGTTTACGAATTTCAGTAAACTCGGCCGCTTTTGTGTTTGCGCTGTTTTACAGGGATGCCGCAGTCCTCCCTGCCTCCTTTCCCTGAGTTTTCGGGAAAGGAGGTGGAAACGGATGGACAAGGAGTATGTCATTGAACTGAACAGCAGGCAGATTCCGGTCAGCAAGGAAGTATACGATGCCTTCAAGCGCCCTGCTTGGAAAGAGCGCAAGCGCAGGCAGGTTCGCGCTGAAAAGGAGCTGTCGCTTGAAGCGTTTGCGGATGCCGGGTTTGAGCTTCCTTCCGATGAGGCGCTTGTTGACGAGATCGTCGAGGACAAGCTTTTGCTGGACATGCTGTCCAAGGCGCTTTTGGAATTGACCGACGATGAGAGGTTTCTGATTAATGAGCTGTTTTACAACGGCAAATCGGAACGCGAGCTGTCTAAAGAAACCTGTGTGCCGCGAAAGACGCTCGCCTACCGCAGAACTAAAGTGTTGGAGAAACTGCGAGGGCTGATTGAAAAAATGTAGAAAAAATTTCGCCCACCAGCCCCCTAACTTTCCTTTGGATTGTGAGGGGGTTTTTTTATTGCCCCGGATCGGAGGTGAAGGACGTGAGAAAAAGCGTAAATGCCGCTTTGACGCAAAGCGGGGAAACGGCGGAAGAACTGGTCGGCATCCTGAACGCCATCAGCGTGGTGTCAAAGCGGCTGGCAAAGAAGCTGGCGACGCTCGAAAAGCCGCCTGACGAAGGGAGAGATAAGACTGATGGAACAGCCGAAACCGCTGCTGCCCATGCCGATTAAAGCCGCGCCGTATAAACATCAAATTGAAGCGTTCAATTTTGTTTGCGAGAAATTCGGCCTTGTTCATGGAGGTGAGGCAGTTGAAAACAAAGTGCCGCAGATGCGGGAAAATGATCAGCCGAAAGCCAAGTGAAGCAAAGAAAAGAAATAATCTTTTCTGCTCAAAGGAATGCCACAGGCTTTTTATGCAAAACGGCAGAGAGACTGCCTGCGATTGGTGCGGAAAAGCTGTATACAAGCCGCAGTAGTCTAAAATCAATGCGCATAATTTTTGCAGCGCGGCTTGCCGCAATCAGTGGCTCGGCAAATACAACGCCGAGGTTATCAACGTTGCAGGCCATTCAAAAGGCCATAAAGCGCGTTATCTCACCGAGCTTAACGCGCGGCGCAACCCTCTGTGCAGGATAGCGGAAAATCCGAAAACCGTCAAATCAAGCGCATACCGCAGCATTATTGAAAAACACATTGGGCGGAGGCTGAACGGCAGCGAAATTGTGCACCACATCAACGGGAACCGGTCGGACAACAGGATCGAGAATTTAAAAATAATGTCTCCCTCAGAGCATACGCGGCTTCATATGCAAGCTGCAATCAAGAAGTATCGGGAGCTTTTTGAAGGGGGTGGTGATTAATGTCAAAAGAAAACGCTTTGTCAAGGGGCGTCGCTCTTTTGATGGAATAGACATGGGCACCGGAAAGAGTTTGACAAGCATCGCGGTCACCGGCGCTTTGTATCAGGCGGGCAAAATCCGCAGGGTTCTGGTGGTGGCCCCGCTCTCCATCTTGGGAGTCTGGCGGGAAGAGTTAGAGAAGTTCGCGGATTTCGATTACAGCCTTGCGGTTCTTGAAGGCAGCGCCGCAAAGAAAATCGATACCCTGCGGCACATGCGCGGCTCTCCCCTGCAAGTCGCGGTGATCAATTATGAATCGGCATGGCGTTTGGAAAAGGAACTGTCCGAATGGAACCCCGACATGATTATCGCGGACGAAGGACACAAGATCAAAACCCACAACATCGCTGCTTCAAAGGCTATGCACCGGCTGGGCGCGCGGGCAAGGTACAGGCTGCTGCTCACAGGTACGGTCATTACCAACAAAGCCATCGATGTATTCAGCCAGTACAAATTCTTGAGTCCCGCCATCTTCGGCCAGAGCTTCTATGTATTCCGCAACAGGTATTTTGATATGGTCGGCTACGGGAACCACACGCCGGTGCTGAAAAAATCAATGGAGCAGGATTTGATGAAAAGGCTCCACAGCGTCGCGTTCCGGGCGACCAAGGCAGAATGCCTGGATTTGCCGGAAACCACCGACATTGTGCGGCATGTGGAGCTGGAGAGCGCCGCCATGAAGATTTACAGGGATCTGGTAAGGGACAGCTACGCGGAGCTTGGCAAGGGAGAAGTGACGGCCACAAACATACTGACGCGCCTGCTCCGGCTGTCGCAGATAACCGGCGGCTTTATAGGCAGCGACGAAGGCGGCCCTGTGCAGCGCATCAGCACAGCAAAGCAGGAAGCGCTGGAGGATATTATCGAGGATGTGTTGCAAAGCGGCAAAAAGCTGGCGGTCATGGCGCGGTTCATACCGGAAATCAAAGCTATCTGCAGGATCCTTGAGAAAAAAGGCGTCGGGTACTCGCTCCTGATGGGCGGAGTAAAAGACCGGGTGGAGCAGGTGGCGGCGTTTCAGAACGACCCGGAGGTTCAGGTGTTTGTCGGACAGATAGCCACAGCGGGGCTTGGCGTGACGCTGACCGCCGCCAGCACCATGGTGTTCTATTCCCTTGACTACAGCATGTCCAATTTCGAGCAGGCAAAGGCGCGCATCCACCGGGTCGGGCAAAAGGAAAACTGCACCTATCTGTACCTGACGGCAAAAGGCACTGTGGATGAAAAAGTGCTGAAGGCTCTGAGGGACAAAGCGGATCTGGCGAGGATGCTGGTGGACGATTACAGAAGCGGGCTCAATCCTTTTGCGGCAGGGGGTGAAAAAGCATGAACGAGCAAGGCGAAAAAATGTTTGAACTGGCCGAGCAGCTTAAAGAACTCAAAGACCTGAAGAAATCCGCCGAGCAGGAGCTCAAGGAAATCAACGACAAAATCGACGAGACGGAATACCGCCTGTCGGAGCTGATGGCGGAAACCGAAACGCAGAACTTTACCCGGGGCGGCGTGATGTTCTACCTGACCGGCACGACGAGGGCGGCGGCTGCCGCGGGCCGGAAAGAGGAGCTGTACTCCGCGCTCAAAAAAGCCGGGTTCGGCGACCTTGTCTATGAAACGGTCAACGCCAATTCCCTGTCGGCTTTTGTCAAGGAGCAGATGGAAGAAAACAACGATGAACTTCCCGGCTGGCTTTCATGGCTTGTGAACGTCTTTGAAAAGACTACGGTCGGGATGAGAAAAGCGGCAAAGTAATCATGCGAAAAGTAAAAAACACATTGAGAAATGGAGGTATGGAATTATGTTGGCTAAAAAAGAAACATCGTTAACAAAGCAGGACAATGGTTTTTTAAGGCTTGCCGATTTCAACATGGCAGGAATGATGGCAGAAGAGCTGGACGGCCTGGATATGAGCTTTGAGCGGATTAAAATCCCGTCGGCGGGCAGCACCGTCTTTGAAGTGCCCGGCGAAAACCCGGGCGAGCCGGATACGGTCAAGGAATTTTCAGCGGTGATCCCTATCATCATCCGCTTCATGCTTACTATAAGACAAAATATACCGGAGGCAGCCAGCCGCCCGACTGCGGAAGCTTCGACAGCGTAACCGGCGAAGGCGACCCCGGAGGAAATTGTGCCGCCTGCCCGCTGAACCGGTTCGGCACAGGAGAAAACGGCAGCAAGGCATGCAAGAACCGCCGCAGGATCTATGTGCTGCGGGAGGGGGAGATTTTCCCGCTGCTTTTGCCCCTCCCCACCGGTTCTTTAAAAGAGTTTACGAAATACATCAAGCGGCTGCTGTCCAAGGGCAGGAAATCCAACAGCGTAGTGACACGTTTTTCTTTAAAGAAAGCCACCAACAGCGGCGGCATTGCCTATTCGCAGGCGCAGTTTGCCATCGACAGGACGCTGACGGCCGAGGAATACGCGCTTATCGGCAGGTTGTCCGAGCAGGTCAGGGCATACAGCAAGCGGGTTGGTTTTGAGGTGGACAATACGGCTGAAACGGACATTGATGAAGAGATGTTTGCAGATCCCGAAACCGGCGAGGTTATAGAGCCGTTAAAATAAGGACGATGCCTGGGGCGCGGGAGCAGGATTTAGTCCTGTTCCCCGATTCAAGCGGAGAGGAGGGACTATGGAATACAGATGCGTGACAGATTTTGCGGAATTACGGGAGTATCTCGATAAAGCGCGCCTGGTTGCCTTTGACTTTGAAACCGCGCCCCGGGAGGAATACCGCAGGGATGAAAAGGCGGCGCTGGACGCCCATAAGGCGGATATCGCCGGAGTGAGTTTCTCCGTTTCCGAAGGAACGGCGGTTTATGTTCCGTTAAGGCATAAAACAGGAAGGAATGCCGGTTCGCCGGATAAGATCATGCAATGGCTGCAGAGAGGGTGTTTGCCAATCGAAAGGTTGTAAAAATCGCTCACAACCTGAGCTTCGAGGCGATGTTTCTGTACGCCCTCGGCATTGTGCTGCAGCCGCCCTGCTATGACACCATCGCGGCGGCGCAGATGACGCTGAAAAGCAATACAGCTTTCAGGACGCTTGCAGAAAGCGGGCTGAAAACGCTGGCGCAGGAGCTTTGCGGCGCGGGGCTTCCAAGCTTTGAAACGGTTACATCAGGAAGATATTTTGACGAACTGGATCCGCAGGATGAAGAAACCTTCCGCTATGCCTGCGCCGACAGCGATTTTACCCTGCGACTGTATCATCTGTTCAATAACTGGTTTGACCGGTATCTGCCCAAGCACCGCTTTATTGTGGAAAAGCTTGAATCACCTGCGGCGGTTTACTGCGGGCTTATGAAGCATAACGGCCTGCTTGCGGATGAGGAACTGATGCGTGCAAGGCAGGAGGAGGCCGAGGAAAGGATTAAGCAATTAAAAGAAGAGATCGCTTTTATGACCGGCGACGTGAATATCGGGGCGAACGCTTCAACCTCGGCTTTCAAGAAATATCTGTACGGCGATTTGAAGCTGCCAGTGTTCAAAACGACGGCCAAATACCAGGAAGCCATGGACGATGAGGCCATGATCCTGCTTGCGGAATGGTGTGCGGAAAACTGTCCGGAGCTTGCGGCGCTGTTTGAACTGGTGCAGGAGTACCGCAGATGGGGAAAGATCAAATCTACCTACATAGACGGGTATCTGGAGCATATAAACAGCGCCACCGGCAGGATTCATCCTGACATATTCCTGCTGGGCACCGAGACGGGACGCTTTGCCTCAAGAAACCCCAATATGAAGAATTGTCCGCAGAAAGACAATGACCCAATAGGTGTACGAAAATTTATCATTGCACCAGCCGGAAAGGTTCTTTTATCCCTTGACTTTTCGCAGATAGAACTGCGCGTCGGAGCGTTTTATTGCAGGGACAAACGTATGCTGGAAACTTACCGTACAGGTGGTGATATCCATGCGCAGACTACCTCTGTTATTTACCGCATTCCTTTTGAGGAGGCAGCAGACAAAAATGCTCCACATTATAAAGAGCGCAGAACCATCGCAAAGAACTGCAATTTCGGTGTGTTCTATGGACTGTTTCCCACTGGCTTACGGAGGACACTAAAATTTAAAGCCGGCCTAAACCCAACTTTGGCCGAATGCGAGACCATCATTCAAAACTTGAAGGCCGGATATCCTGGTCTTGCCCGATGGCAGGATGAAGTTAAAAAGCGGACTGCTGCAAGCTGCTATACAGAAACATGGCTGGGCAGGCGAAGGTACCTGTTGGGAATTCGGTCATCCGACTGGGGCAAGAAGTTGTTCGCTGAGCGGTGTGCATTAAATACACCTATTCAGGGTACAGCGGCAGATATTTTAAAGCTTGCTTGCGCATCATCAGTGGACTTCCCGAAAGGCTCTGGCTGAAACCGCTGCTGCAGATACATGACGAGCTGGTTTTTGAATTGCCGGAAGACAAGGTGGATGAAGCAGTTGCCTTTATAAAAAAGTGTATGGAAACACAACCCTTCCCTGAATTTGATGTACCTATCGTGGCAGAAGCCTCGATAGGCAAAAATTTTGGAGAAATGAAAGAAATGGAGGATTGATGTTATGAATAATTTACAAGTTTTTAAAATACAGAATTTGGAGAACTCAAGGTTCTCATTATCGATGGGAAGGAATACTTCCCTGCAACAGATTGTGCGAGGATGCTGGGATATAGTAACCCACACAAGGCAGTAATAGATCATTGTAAGTACCTAACAAAACGTGAGGTACCCCATCCGCAAAATCCTGAAAAAACCATCAACATTAATTATATTTCCGAAGGTGATTTGTTCAGGCTTATAGTTAAATCCCAACTTCCTGCCGCTGAACGCTTTGAGAGATGGGTCTTTGATGAAGTGCTGCCCACGATCAGAAAATATGGAGTTTATGCTACGGATAAAGTTATCGAAGAGATGATTTCCAATCCGGAGTACGGCATCCGACTTTTCTCCGAACTGAAGGCAGAGCGCGACAGACGGAAAGCTTTAGAAATAGAAAATGCAAAGAATAAACAGATTATCAGCGAGTTAAAACCCAAGGCGAGCTATTATGATCTCATATTGCAAAACAAAAGCCTTGTGCCGATCAGCAAGATTGCCAAGGATTACGGAATGTCTGGCCGCGCTTTCAATAAGCTGCTTCATGAGCTTGGAGTACAGTACAAAATGGGAAACTGCTGGCTTTTATATCAGGAGTACGCTGCTCAAGGATACACGCAATCCAAGACCCATGCTATTGATGCAGAAAGAAGCGTAATGCACACATATTGGACACAAAAAGGAAGGCTATTTATCTATGACCTTCTTAAAAACAAGAAAGGTATATTGCCTGTAATCGAACGTGAACAAAAAAGCGCATAAGCAGGGGTATTACCATGAGTATAAGCAAGTTTAACGCGGAAGGATATTACGACCCCACACCCTATGAAGCACTGCTTAGGATTGAGCGGGAAGCCAGGATAGCGCCTTACAGACCGATGGTGTTTATCTGCAGCCCATATGCCGTGGACACTGAACGCAATATCCGTAAGGCTCAGGGGTACTGCCGCTTTGCAGTGAGCATGAATTGCATACCTATTGCTCCGCATCTTTTGTTTCCGCAGTTTATGGACGACGATGATGAACAAATGCGGAATCTGGGCTTGTTCTTTGGCATGGTGCTGATGTCAAAGTGTTCAGAAGTGTGGGTGTTTGGCAGAAAAATTACTAAAGGGATGTCCATTGAGATTGAAAAGGCAAAGCAGCGCAGCATTCCGATCCGGTATTTTAATGAAAGATGCGAGGAGGTGCGGTGTAAGTGAGCATCTCATTTCCTAAAGAACTGGCTGAACGGAAGCAATGGATATGCTGGCGTCTGGAACCAAACACAAAGGACGGAAGAGACAGTAAAATCCCTTACAATCCCTTAACCGGTAGCAAAGCCTCAAGTACTAACCCAAACGACTGGTCGACCCTTGACGAAGCGATTGCGGCAAAAGAACAATATCTCTATACCGGATTGGGTTTTGTATTCGCAAAAGGCGGAGGCTTAGTAGGAGTTGACATTGATCACTGCCGCGACAAAAACACTGGGGGATTAAACGATACCGCCAAGGCTATCCTTGAGCGGTTTCCGTCCTATACGGAAATCAGTCCTTCAGGAACCGGGCTTCATATCTTCTATAAAGGGGAGATGCCTGCCAAGGGCAATAAAAACACTAAAACCGGTGTTGAAATGTATGCCCACAGTAGATACTTCACAATGACTGGCGAGCGACTGCCAGGAACTCCTGATTACATTGCTGAAGATAACGGAGCACTGGCCTGGTACATGAGAATTATATCAAAAGCAAAAAGCGGAAAAGGAAAAGCAAGAAAGACCGTAAGGGGGTTAAGCTAGAGCCGCTTACAGATGAAGAAATTCTGGAGAAAGCCCGGACAGCCGAAAACCATAAGGAATTTAACCTGCTATGGGAAGGAAAATGGCAGGAAGCGGGGTATCCCAGCCAGTCCGAAGCCGACCTTGCCCTTTGCTGTATGCTGGCTTTCTGGTCAGGCAAAAACAAAGAGCAGATGGACAGGCTGTTTAGAAATTCCGGGTTATTCCGGGAAAAATGGGATACGGTACATCATGCAAATGGAGCAACATATGGGCAGGAGACACTGGACAAGGCCATTGAAGCCACAGAGAACGTATACAGCCGCGAAAGCGAGTTGGTTATCTTTGAACATGAGGGTAGGTATTACCGAACCAGAGGCGAAAGCGTGTACCCTATAACAAACTTTATTATTCAGCCGGTGGAGATGATTGTATCAGAAGATGAAACGCAGATGACCGCATTGAAAGAGCGCTGCGATGTCAGCGGTTTTGAGATCACAGATATTGAGCCTCTTTAACCTCAAAAAAGGTAACGCGGCTGCTGTTGAAGCTTTGAAAGATTATAACAGCATGCAGTACATTATCGAACACAGTGATGAGGATATATATGAAGTTGAAACCCGTATGACAAGCCCTCACAGTGCAAAGATTATCGGAGTTCCGGGCAAACACAATTCCAAAAGCGGCGAAGAACGCCTTGATGCTTGCCTTGACGAGATTGATGTGTTGAAAGAACGTTACAGACGGGCATTAGAATATATGGAGTGGTTCAAGCCTGCTTGGGAAGCCTTGTCGGAGAAAGAGCAGTTTATACTGACAGAATTTTTTGTCAACGATGTGAGTAAGACGGAAGCTGTAGCAAACATAGGCGAGAAGCTGTTTCTTGAAAGGGCACAGGTGTACCGCAGGAAGGACAAGGCGCTTAATCATCTGGCACTGCTTTTATATGGGAAGTAGTTTAAGAAAATATCATTTTGCACGTTAAAAAGAAACCCACTTAGATAGAACTATCTACCTAAGTGGGTTTCTTTATGGCCTAATGTATTGCGCTTAATAAAAGATCGTTGGATCTATTGCTTTTTAGTATACGCTCTTTATAAAAAAAATCCACTTAATTTTGAATAAATGAACTAATTGATGCATAAAACTTGACAAGACGCATATAATATAGTATCATTGTATCACAAAAGAGGTGATGCAATGAATCAGCACTATAATCAGAATTATACCCGGGAACAGATTGATGAGATTTTGGAAATGATACATGACTGTATTAGAGAGGGCAGATTCATTATATCAAAAAATGAGAATAGGCAAGAAAACATAGATTTTATAAGTGAATATAACCTAAACAGCAGAAGGCAAAAGGAAATTTTACTGAAAATAAAAACAGAAGATTTCTGCCATTCATTGCAAAATACGAAATTAGGATTTGAACATGAGGTTTTATATGTATTTTGTCCCCAGGTCATGTTATTTAACTTTGATGGCATCAAGGAGCTAGTTGATATTTATACTAAGTTTAACCTTATTGACAGTGAAAGCAGAAAACGAGTGGTTGTCATATCGTTTCATAAGCGAAACAAGCCGATTGATTATCTTTTCCGATGATCAATCAGAAAGTTTGAAAGGAGGTTGCCTTATGAACAGGAATAAGACATTTTGCGAGGAATGCAGAAGAGATGTTGAATACATGGTAGAAACTGCATCAATTAAGAGAAAGCTTAAAGGCGAAGAATATGAGTACACCGGAAAGAGGGCTATATGTACGGAATGTGGGAGTGAAGTCTATGCAGCGGATATAGAGGACGAAAATCTGAAGGCTTTATATGACGTGTATCGTCAAAAAAATGGTATTATTTCGCTGGAGAAGATATTAGAAATTCCTCAAAAATACAATATTGGAAAACGTCCGCTGTCATTGCTTTTAGGTTGGGGAGAAATGACTTTTTCGCGATATTGTGAAGGCGATATGCCTACAAAACAGTATTCGGATATCCTTCAAAAGATTTATGATGATCCTGCATATTATAAAGAATTACTGGAGAAAAATAAGGATAATTTAAAATCTCCGCAGGCATATGAAAAAAGTAAGCGGAAGGTGCAGGAACTGCTTGGGGAAGAAAAAAATGCGGGTTCAAAGCTGGACTCGATTATCCAATATCTGCTTTATAAGTGCGAGGACATAACTCCTTTGGCTTTACAAAAGGCGTTATATTATGTCCAGGGCTTTTATTACGCTTTTGAAGGACGGTTTCTTTTTGAAGAAGACTGTGAGGCATGGGTTCATGGACCGGTTTACAGGGATGTGTATAACAGATATTCATCCTATCGGTTTGACCCTATTGAAAGTGTGGAAGATTTTGATGAATCGGTTTTTACAACCTCTGAAAAAGCGATACTGGATAGCGTTATTAAAAACTTCTGCTGTTATAGCGGAAAAACATTAGAAAAGTTTACGCATTTGGAAAAGCCATGGCTGCATACCAGAGATGGATTGCCGGTGGATGTGCATTCTAACCGTATAATACCAAAAAAATTGATTGGGGAATATTTCGTTGCTGTGAAAGAAAAATTCCGTATGCTTACTCCTGGAGATATAGAAGTATACTCGAAAGCTATCTTTGAACAAATAAACTGATATTTTTGCATTCCTTTTAGATGAGATTTTTATGAGATGAAATTAATTAAAAAGCCAAATATAATGATATTATGAAAAGTTATGGATAAGCCTTCATGGGATGAACCCGCGAGGGCTTTTTTTATACCCTGAAGGAGGTGGCCAGATGCCAAGAAAACCAAAAAGGCCTTGCTCATTTCCTGGTTGTCCGGAACTGACGGACGGAAGGTACTGCGACACGCATCAAAGGCAAGTGGATGCTTATTACAACAAAAATGAACGAGATCCACAAACAATAAAAAGCTATGACCGGAGATGGATACGAATCCGGGACAGATATATCTCAGAGCATCCGCTTTGCGAGGAGTGTAAAAAGTGCGGAAGGCTCACTCCAGCCGAAGAGCTGCATCATATTATCCCTTTATCTAAAAGCGGAACCAATGCAGACAGCAACCTTATGAGCCTGTGCAAACAATGTCACTCATCGATCACTGCCCGCGAAGGAGAACGATGGGCAAGACGGTAGGGGGGTCAAAATCTCTAGTGAAGTAGTTTTGTGCAACGGGTGGGGGGTCACGCGGGAAAAATCGCAGTTTCAAACGGGGTATATCCCTCGTCGTCGCAAACTGCGCTGTGCTGCGCCCTCCTGACGGCGGGCATTCGCTCCGATTAAGTTACTCCTCCTCTCCCCACAAAGCCTGCGGCTTTGCGGGGGTCCCAATTAATTTTAGAATCGAGGTGATGTGTATGGCAAAAGACGGTACCAACCGCGGCGGGGCGCGCATTGGCACAGGACAGAAGAAAAAGCCGCTGGCGGATAAGATTTTGAAAGGAATCCTGGCAGACGAAAGCTTATGGTAATGGAGTTTACGGACGCTGCGGAACTGGAAGGACAGAGCATGCCGCCGCCGAGGGATTATCTTGCCGCAAAGCAAAAGAACGGCAAAACAACCCTGGCGGTAGAAATATACGAAAAAACATGGCAGTGGCTTAAGGAACGCAGATGTGTTCATCTTATTCCTGCGTAGCTTATAGAGCAATATGCCCAGAACGTGGCACGGTGGATCCAGTGCGAAGAATGTATCACCGAGTTTGGCTTTCTTGCCAAGCATCCGACAACCGGCAACGCCATCCCGTCGCCTTATGTGGGCTATGAGTCAAAGCTTCATGAAACAGGCCAATAACCTATGGTATCAAATTTATCAAGTCGTGCGGGAAAACTGAGTCAGCGAATTTAAAGGGGCAACTCCCCACGACGACGCTATGGAGCGGCTGCTTACTGCAAGAAGAGGTGGTTGATTTGAATATACAGAAAATCAGAGCCGGGCTGTTGAATCCCGCGGCATATAATCCTCGCAAGGACTTAAAGCCCGTCGATAAGGAATATGAAAAGCTGAAACGCTCGATAGAGGAATTCGGCTATGTGGAGCCGGTTATCTGGAACCAAAAGACCGGCAATGTGGTAGGCGGGCATCAATGCCTGAAGGTGCTGCTGGACTTGGGACAGACTGAGATAGACTGCGTCGTGGTGGAGATTGACCCGCAGAGAGAAAGAGCGCTCAACCTTGCCTTAAACAAGATTCAGGGCGAGTGGGACGAAAACAAGCTGGCCGAACTGATGGCCGAGTTGGATGCAGGCGCGTTTGATGTGTGGCGACTCTACGAAGGATGAAGATTTTGAGAAGTTGATGGACGGGGGTCACGCGCAGATGGCAGTTACCTCCCCGCCATACGGAGTGGGCAAAGAATATGAGAAGGCCGGAATCGAGCCGTGGTTTGAAACCGTCCGCCCGGTGATCAAAAACCTGTGCAGGCATGCGGATATTGTTTGCTGGAATTTAAGTGATTTATATGCCACAGGCTCCCAGTTTATTGAGCCCACCAGCGTTTACAGTGTGAATATGTTTTTGGACAACGGTTACCGACCTATCTGGATCCGTATTTGGAAGAAGCAGGGGCAGAATTTCGGCGTAGGCCCATATCACCTTGTTTCAAACAAACCGGTGCAGCAGTATGAATATATTTCCGCCTTCAGCAATAAAGGAAAAGTTGAGGAATATAACGATCAGGAATATGTGTGGCTTTCGGCCTTTGCGGGACACAGTTATAAATTTGTGAAGCGGCTTACAAAGGAAGAACGCAAGAAATGGGGCTATGCTGGCATATGGGAGATGACGACTGTCAGGGCAAATAAGGAGCATCCGGCCATGTTCCCAGTGGAGCTTCCGTGGCGCTGCATCAAAATGCACAGCGACAAAGGCGGTATTGTGCTTGAACCGTTCTCCGGCAGTGGCACCACTATCATCGCGACTGAACAGACCGGGCGCAAATGCTATGCGATGGAGCTTTCCACTATTTACTGTGATTTAGCTGTTAAGCGCTGGGAGGACTTCACCGGCGAAAAAGCCGTCAAACTGGAGGGTTAAGGTTTATGGATACAAGCTGGCGACCATGATCAAGGTGTCAGAGGAACTGTTAAATGACAGCGTATTCAACCTTGAGCAGTATATCGCCAAAGAGTTTGCTCGCCGAATCGGAGCGAAAGGGGAGGAAGCATTCTTTATCGGCGATGGCTCTGGCAAGCCAACCGGTATCTTGGCGGATAACGGCGGTGGCGAAATAGGAGTAACCGCGGCAAGCGCGACAGCCATTACCTTTGACGAGATCATGGACTTGTTCTACAGCCTAAAGTCTCCGTACCGCAGGAACGCTGTATTCATTATGAACGATTCGACAATTAAAGCTATAAGGAAACTTAAAGACAACAACGGTCAGTATCTCTGGCAGCCTTCTGTAACTGCGGGAACGCCGGACACTATCCTCAATCGTCCAGTTAAAACGTCTGCATTCATGCCAGCCATTGCCACCGGAGCAAAGACGATTGTATTCGGCGATTTTTCTTATTACTGGGTGGCAGACCGTCAAGGCAGGGTTTTTAAGCGGCTTAATGAGTTGTATGCTGCGACCGGACAAGTTGGATTCATGGCAACACAACGTGTAGATGGCAAGCTGGTACTGGCAGAAGCAGTCAAGATACTGCAGCAGAAATCGATTTAATGAAAACGGAGGTGCTGCGGCATGGAACTTTTGGAGAAGGTTAAAGCAAACCTCATATTGCAGCACAGCGAAGACGACCCACTATTACAAGAGTATATCAAAGCTGCAGTGGCCTATGCAGAAAGCTATCAGAAAAAGCCGGAAGGATATTATGCCGAAAACTCCATGCCGCCCACCACCGAGCAGGCTGTCATTATGCTGTCGAGCCATTTTTATGAAAGCAGGGATGGCAGCACAGGCGGCTTTTTTGCTGACAACGTGCAGGCCGGACAGCAGGTATGGAATACGGTGAATATGCTGCTGCGGCTGGACCGGGATTGGAAGGTGTAAAGGCTATAAATCCTGCACATTCATTTTGTCAAGAGCCTTTTTACGTCTCTGTTTACCCCTGCAGGCGAAGTAAATCACAAGCAGAATGACAGTTGGGATATTGTAGGTAAAGAAGAAAGCGGCTGTTGCGCCTACCCATCCAAAGACACTGGTGTTGGTATTTCCATAGGTGGTGGCTGACCATTCATAGATTTGATAACCCGAACCGGCAAGTGCGACACAGAAGCAAATAATAGGAAGTATTAATCCCAACCATTTATTATCTTTTTTAGATAGAAAAATCTGCAGCAATATTAAACCCGCATAGATAACGAGTGCCGCAGGAACTAAAAATGCAATCCTCATTGTACTGCCTCCTTTATTTTTTTATACTCATTAATTAGGATTTTGGCAGTGTCAAAATCAATTTTGTCATTTACTGCCAATCGCTTAATCAGTGCGATATATGGATCATTTTCTGTATCTTCATTGATTTTTATTTTTTGAATTAATTTGTCAAGCCGCAGGCGTACTGTGGGATACGTTACTCCGTATTGGCGAGCGATTTCCTTAAGAGATCCAGAGGCTTGAAGAAAATTTTTAATGAATACCAGATCTTCATCTTCGAGGTTTGACATCCAATCAGGAACAATTTCGATGGCCATATGAACACCTCCTTTAATAATATTAAGTTTATAGTTTAATATTATTAAAGTCAAGGGAAAAACACAACTTTATTTTTGTATAAGAAAATATTTGAAAGGAGGCATTTGATGAGCTTCGGGAAAATGAGAACTTTCGTGGACATTATCTCAATCAAACCGGTTAAGGACAGCGAGGGTTTCGTGGAAAAAGGGGATATCATTCTCGCTTCGGTAAGGGCATACAAGGAAGACAGGCATGGCAGCGAAAAATGGGCAAACAGGGCGGCGTTTTCACAGGCGTCCGCCCTGTTCCGCTTCCGCAAGATCCCGAACCTTGAAATCACCACAGATCTCGTACTCGTATGCAGCGACGGCAGGTACAACATTATCAGTGTAGAGGATGTGAAAGGGCGCGGAATGTATATTGAGGCGCTTGCGGAAAAGGTAAAATCAAGCAAAGCATAAGAGGAGATGGCTGCAACGTGGCTAAGGTGGAAGTTAAAATGCCGGAAGAGTTCTTGCTCAAGTTATCCAGATTTGGAGAAAGAACAGACGAAATCATACCAAAGGTACTGGAAGCAGGCGGAGAAGTAGTGCTTTCAAAAGTGAAGTTCAACCTGCAGTCGGTTATCGGGAGCGGCACTAAATATCCGTCCAGATCAACCGGAGAGCTGGCAAGCGCATTGGGCCTCTCCCCTGCCAAGCAGGACAGGGACGGAAACCACAATATTAAAATCGGCTTTTCGGAGCCAAGAAAAGACGGGGAAAGCAATGCCAAGATTGCCAACATCATCGAGTACGGCAAATCCGGGCAGCCTCCAAGGCCCTTTTTGAAACCGGCAAAATCAGCGTCAAGGAAGCCTTGCATCGAAGCAATGAAGGCAAGACTGGAACAGGAGCTGAAACGGATATGAGCATATTGTCAGAATTAAACTCGTTATTGGATGCTTTGGGTATCCCTGTTGAAACCGGCGTATTCAGCGGCGTACCGCCGGATGAGTACCTTGTCATAACTCCAATGACAGATACATTTGAAGTCTTTGCAGACAACCGCCCTCGCCATGAAGTGCAGGAGACGCAGTTGTCTTTGTTTGCCAAAGGCAATTATATGACACTCAAAAATCAGGTGGTGAAGGCGCTGCTGGACGCGGACTTTGCCGTTACAGACCGGCGGTATATAGGCCATGAGGACGATACCGGCTATCACCACTATGCCATTGATGTGGCAAAAGAATATGAAGTAAAGGAGGAATGAAAAACATGGCCACAATCGGACTGGACAGGTTATATTATGCAAAAATAACCGAGAATGAAAACGGGGAAGAAACCTATGACACGCCTGTTCCGCTGGCCAAGGCTATTACGGCAGAGCTTTCTGTGGAACTGGCAGAGGCGACGCTTTATGCCGACGACGGAGCGGCGGAAGTGGTAAAAGAATTTCAAAGCGGCACCTTATCTCTCGGTGTTGCGGACATCGGCGCTGCCGCTGCAGAGGTTTTGACAGGAGCCACCCTTGACGACAACAAGGTGCTGATTTCCGCCAGCGAGGATGGAGGCGCTCCTGTGGCTATTGGCTTTAGAGCCAAGAAAGCCAACGGCAAGTACCGGTATTTCTGGCTGTACCGCGTAAAATTCGGCATCCCGGCGACAAATCTGCAGACAAAAGGCGACAGCATCACCTTTTCGACCCCCACCATTGAAGGGACAGTCATGAGACGTAACAAACCAGATGGCCAAGGAAAGCACCCTTGGAAGGCGGAGGTCAGCGAAGACGATCCCGGAGTATTGCCCGCCACTATTACCGGCTGGTACACGCAGGTGTATGAGCCTGTCTTTGCTGCGGGAGGAGGCGGAGAGTAATGCAGGATAATGACAGAAGCGCGATTATCAAAATCGGCGATGAAGAATATCAGCTTATACTAACCACTAAAGCGACAAAGGAGATCGCTAAAAGGTACGGTGGGCTTGAGAATCTCGGTACCAAGCTGATGAAAACGGAAAACTTTGAGATGGCGCTGGACGAAGTGGTATGGCTGATTACGCTGCTGGCCAACCAGAGCATCCTTATACACAACCTGAAAAATAAGGATAAGCGGGAGCTTCTGACCGAGGAGGCGGTGGAGCTTCTTACATCCCCGCTGGAGCTGGCGGCATACAAGAACGCAATCATGGAAGCGATGTTCAAAGGCACCAAAAGAAACGTTCAAAGTGAGGATGACTTAAAAAACACACCGGCCGGGTGAGCGATGAGGAATTGTTTACCCGGCTTTTATATTACAGCACTGTCCAGCTAAACCGCACCGAGGAAGAAGTATGGCTCATGCCTGTTGGGTACCTGCTTGATTTATGGGAGTGCCATAAGCAGTTTTTAGGGCTGTCCAAACCGAAGCGGATGCTGACCATTGATGATATTATCCCCACGGTGATTTAATTCCATGATAATGTATTGCTTTTGTAAGTACAATCGTGTATAATAGAGATGCAAGTGGAAACCATAATCCTTAAAGGGAGCATTCCTGTAATAAAGAAATATAAGATTTGAAATAAAAAGTACCTCCTGATAAAATACAAGATGTCGATTGTTCATGAACACGACTCTCAAATAACAAGGAGGTACCTAATATGAAGTATAACCAAAATACAAAAATAATGCAAATAACAGAAAAGACATTAATTGTAGGTGTAGACATTGCTAAAGAGATACATCACGCTAGAGCTTTCGATTTCAGAGGAATAGAATACGGTAAGCGTATTGAATTTAGCAATGACATTGATGGAATGAAAAGATTTTTAAAATGGGCTGCAGATATTATGAATAAAAGCAACAAAGAGCATCTTATGGTTGGCATG
>NZ_BBKT01000032.1 GCF_000747665.1 Thermoanaerobacterium saccharolyticum
TAACAGGGATATACAAACCAACATCAGGCAAAGTAACATTTAACGGAAAAACCATATCTCAAAAACCGTACAACAACACGAAACTTGGCATAGCAAGAACATTTCAAAACATACGTCTATTTAAAAACTTAACTGTCCTTGACAATGTAAAAATAGCCCAGCACATTCACGTGCAATACAGGCTTTTAAGCTCCTTTCTGCAGTACAAAAAATACTTAGATGGAGAAAAATCTCAAGACAAACAAGCGATGGACCTCCTTAAAATCTTCAATCTTGACAAACACGCTTTAAACCTTGCTAAAAATCTGCCATACGGTGAGCAGAGAAGGCTGGAAATAGCAAGAGCACTGGCAACAAAGCCAAAGCTATTACTTTTAGATGAACCTGCAGCAGGAATGAATCCACAAGAGACAAAAGAGCTTACAGACACAATCAGATTCATAAGGGACAAATTTGACATAACAATACTCTTGATTGAGCACGATATGTCGCTGGTAATGGATTTATGTGAAGATATATACGTCATGAACTATGGGAAAATAATAGCACATGGCACACCAGACGAAATCAAGAGAAACCCAGAAGTAATAGCTGCATACCTTGGAGAAGAAAGTCCTGATGAAAATGAAATTTTATCAATTGAAGGAGGTGCTTAAAACATGTTAGAGGTAAAAAATCTCAATGTATCATACGGAATGGTCAATGCTTTAAAAGGCATAGATCTCAAAGTAAATGACGGTGAGATCGTGACAATAATTGGTGCAAACGGCGCAGGCAAAAGCACTACTCTAATGACAATATCAGGCATATTAAAGCCAAAAAAAGGCTACATCAAATTCAACGATGTAGACATAACAAAAAAGCCTGCTCAAAATATAGTCGATATGGGTATCTGCCAAGTGCCAGAAGGAAGAAGAATATTTGCCAACATGACTGTAATGGAAAACCTAGAGATGGGAGCATATCTCAGGAAAGACAATATGGTAAAAAGCGACATGGAAAAAGTATTTCACCTATTTCCACGTCTAAAAGAAAGGCATAAACAGATTGCCGGCACATTAAGCGGTGGAGAACAGCAGATGTTAGCCATAGGGAGAGCATTGATGTCAAAGCCAAAAGTTCTCCTATTAGATGAACCGTCAATGGGTCTTGCACCGATAGTAGTACAAGACATATTTAAGACGATAAAAGGCATAAATGAAGACGGCACCACCATCCTTTTGGTAGAGCAAAACGCTAAAATGGCTCTATCCATTGCAGACAGAGCATACGTCCTTGAGACAGGCAACATCTCACTTGAAGGTGCTGCATCTGTCTTAAAAGACGATGAAAGGGTTAAAAAGTCGTATTTAGGAGGTTAAAAAGAGGGTTCGCAATGAACCCTCTTTTATGGCAATTTATTTATGCCAGATAAAAGCTTTCCGTTAAAATCAATTTTCCAATTCCCTTTGCAGCAGCAAAGCATGTTTTAAAGTTGATGGTGCTTTGTAGAAATATCCTAATAGCAATAAAAATCCACTTATAGCAAAAAAATATACCACCGAAATTCCTTCTCGTTGGAAAATTGAAATTCCATAGCCTAAAAGATAAAGACTTGATATAAATGCATTAAAAGCAGATGTGACTTGAGGCAATTTGCAATTATCAGTCAGTTTGATCAATAAATTTTCTGAAACCAATTGGCGAATTCCCATGCCTATTCCTAAAAAAGCAGATGCTAAATAAAACACGTATATCTCATTAAAAAATGCCATTGATAATAGAGAAATTGTTAGAAAAGCAGTTCCGATATTAACAAATTTTCCTTTCGCCAATTTCGCTTCAAACTTGATATACATCAATGATGCTAAAATAGAAAAAATAGACGAAATCGCTCTTGACCAGGCAAAAGTAGTTTCCGATTTTAAAAGAATTTGCGTAACATAAAGTATCAAAAGAGGTATGGAAATACCTTCAACAAGTGAGCGAATACCTTCAAGTATAACAAGCCATTTTAACTCTATATTATTCCATATAGTATGAAAGCCTTCAGTTGCCTGATGATAAAAATTCAGATTGCTTTCGCTTTCTGATAAATGTTTGTCCTCATTACTCTGAATTTTTAAAATCAAAAATGCACTCAATAAATAGCTAACTGAATCTGCCATTAAAAAAATAGTAGGTAAAATGCCTATAGAAATCAACAATGCACCAAAAGCCGGTGCTAGCATATTAATTAGATCATCTACTCCTAAAGAAATCCCAATTGTTTTAGTCAAAGTTAAATCATCTGTATTTGATTTAATTATGCTTGTTCTAAATGAACCGTATATTGAATTAAAACAGCCTAAGAAAAATATCAAACATAAAACGATATATGGTATTTTAATAAAATTTAATATTCCAATGACAATTAAAAATCTCATTAAATCACATAAAACTAAAATAGATTTATCAGACATCTTTTTACTTAAAGTATGAGGAATAATTGGTCCTATAAAAAGCCACGGCAATGTTTCAGCAATGAAGGCCAGTGACAATATAGTAGACGAATGGGTCTGATTGTATACAATTATTGGAAAAGCAAGACTATGAAGCTGTGTCCCAAAATTAGAAATCCATTTTGCAAAAAGTAATAACCTAATATTTTTATTCATTTCTTTCTCCTTTAATATTTAGAATGTCTTCGACAACTTTTGTTGCCTTATATATTCTGAATTAGGAGACATATTCAAATTTTATCCTCCCGAAATGTTTGTACATATTATGTTCTTATTAATTCTACAATTTTATCAGCCTCATTCAAATGATTTCTACACTTGTCTACATTATCATCTTCTAAATACAATTTTGATAGCTTTATATGGACTTTTAGCAATTCTTTTGCGCTGCCTACATTTTTGGCAACTTCCAATATTTTATTGTATATGTGTATCACTTTTTCTCTATCGTTTAATTGCTTATAAATATCAGCTAATCTATAATTTCCCATTATGCTGTATTCTATGTCATTGTTTTTATTAGCTATGGAAATGCTTTCTTCCATGAGACTTATAGATTCTTTGGTGTATCCCATTTTTAATAAAACATTGGCTTTTTCAATAAGTGTATGGGACAATGATTTTTCATCTTTGCTGCGCCTTACTTTCTCTGCTTTATCAAAATACTCTAAAGACTTTTCACAATCATTTAGATCGGCATAAATTTCGCCAATATTGCTGTAAATAAATCCTGCTATTGAATTTTCATCATTAACATCGTTTAGTAAATTTTTATATACGTCTAAAGATTTTTCAAGAAACCCCATCGCCCTAAAGCAATTAGCTTTTATAGAACTTGCATAAATATAGTTAATAAGTTCATGGGATTTATTACAATCTTTAAGAAATTTCTCAACATATTCTATTGCGACATCATATTTGCCAATGTGTTTATAACATAATGAAATATTATAAATCGCTTTATTTCTTATACTTTTATCATTTGTTTCATCAGCAAAACTCATGGCTTTATCAAAGTAAAATATTGCTTCTGCATAATCGGTTATATTCATCTTGCAAACGCCTAACATGTTATAAACGTATGGTATTTGTTCCTTGAATCCATACATCATCAATATTTCAAGAGCTTTGTTGTAGTTTAGTATTGCATCTATATATTTATTTGCATTATACATTATGTCGCCAATTTTAATGTCAATAAGTGCATTTACTCGTTTTCTCCCATATTTTTCTGCAATTTCAAGCAATTCATTTATTTTGCTTAAATCATCTTCATTGTTAATCTCTTTTAATTTTTGGATACAATAATATTCGGCTTCTTCAGCAGGCGTCATTAAAAGGTATTCACCATCTATGTTTAGATTTATGCCAATCTCTTTGGCTCTTTTATTAAATTTCTCCGCAATGGCAGAAGCTGTTTCTTTGCTCATAGTGCTTCTGCCACTTTCAATCATACTTATGAAACCTCTGGTAATGTTTTTATCCTGTAGTTCTCTCTGTTTCATCTTAAGCATTTTTCTGATTTTTTTTTAGCCTTTCACCTTGAGTTGAAAATTCCATATAAATTTCCCACTTTCTTTTTTTATATACTGTCTTAAGTCTTAAATTAATATCTATTATACAATAAATGACTTCTAAAAGACTATTGGTATAAAAAAATAAAACATTTAATGAACTTATGTTTTTTATTTCATTAGATCATATAGATAGTCTTTTGCTTTTTTAAGATGTTAATTCTAAATGTATTTTATTTCGTGCAACAAATCCGCTAATTAATACTATAAAACCGCCTATTAACAGTACTGCCCTCACGCCAAAAAATTCTGCTGCAATACCCCCAAATGCTAATGAAATAATCGATGTTATATTTGTTAACATTGTATTCATGCTAAATGTCCTCCCAAGGTATTGATTATCACAATTTTCTTGTATAATCGTAGTCCTTGAAATGGAATATAATGCATTAAATATTCCATTAAAAAATTGTATCAAAATTGCTAAAACGAAGAATGTATTTAATGGAAATACAGCAGTAGAAATTCCTAACCCTATTAATCCTAACTTAAAAATAACATCAACTGGCACATTTTTTAGATATTTATATAAAACAAGCGAAGTCAGTATCATTGCTAGCCCTTTGAAAGTAAGAATTACACCATATCCCTGCGAATCTGTTTTTAAAAATTTATAAACATACATGATTAGTAATCCATTTAACATGCCAGCGGCTAATCCAACTATCGTATTTATTGATAATGTATTGAAAATTATACAATTACCCTTTATATACTTTAATCCTTCGATAAATGAAATTTTATCTGTTTGATACAATTCTACATCCTTTTTGGACCCATATTTATATAATTTTATCAAAAAAATCATTATCATAGATAATAGAAATGTCAAGGAATCAATATAAAAGCAATATTTAATATCAAATTTTGAAATAATAAAGCCACTAATTGAGGGTCCTAATACCATCATTAATGAACTATATGAACTGCTTAAACTATTGACTTGTCTTAATCTATCTTTTTTAACTAGTTCCGGCAATATGCTATTTTTAGCTGTATCATAGAATATAGAAATAGTAGATACAATAAAAATTATAATAAAAACATATTCTTTAAAAAAAAGGTATTAAAAAAACTAAAATAGCTCTTAAAAAATCTCCTAAAATTAAAATTTTCTTCTTATTATAAATATCAACTATTTTCCCGGCAAATACTCCAAATATTAATGAGGGCAATAGCATCATAATAGACAAAAACGACATATCTACAGATGAGTTATTAATGTTGTACACTAAGGTTAAAACAGCAATTCTATCTATCCAATCCCCTATATCAGAAATTACCTGTGATGATATGAAAAGAAAAATATTTCTACTCATATTTTTCCACCTTTATAATTATTTCTTTATCAATAAGTTCATCAATAAAATTTTTAATTGTATCTTTTGCAGAATCTATATCGTCTCCTGTGAATTTACAAACATTGTAGATAATGTCATCTAAATTTTCATATTTTATTGCAAACTCGAAAATAATATATCCAATATCATTCATTAACAACGTCTCATTTTTTTTTTGAATTATATAATAAATACTCTTCATCATTTTCTTTTCTAATAAAAACGTAATTATTCTTTTTATACCTCAATTAATTCTCCTCCTCAATATTCCAACACCTATTATCAAATCCATTTAAAAAGCCTGTAGTATAATATGCATATGCTCTGCATCCGCCCATACACATATTAAAAATTTTACATTTGTTACATTTACCTTGAATGGATTCCAATTTCCTAAATTGGTTCATCGTATTTGAGTTTATCCAAATATCTGAAAAATCTTGGCATAGAATATTCCCGCATATAAAGCTTTTCTCTCTAAAATAAACACAAGGGGTAACATCGCCATTAGATTTTATATGAGCAATCACGTTTCCAGCTTCACATATTACTTTATTTTCATGGTTAATATATTGTAATAAGCTAATTTTATTGTTTTCTTTATCATTTTTTAATAAAACTGAAAGTAGCTTTTGTGGTTTTATAATCATTAAATTACCATTTTTACTTTCGTAATCTAATATAAGTTCGTAAGCTTTTTTTTAGCTGTTGTGAAGTAGGGCAAAAAGATCTATTACCACTACCAACAGGTATAAAATCAATAAACCTTACTGCATCAACATTTAGTGATTTTGCTAAGTTTAACAAATCTAAAATATAATCAATATTCTCTCTCATTAACACCATAGCAATCGATATTTTAATATTATACTTTTTTAAGTTATTAATCCCATTTAAAGCCCTTGTAAAAGCTTCTCTTGATCTTCTTATTCCTGAATAAACTATTTTATTTGGTCCATCTAAACTAATTTGCATTAATCCAATATTATATTTGGACAACTCTTTGGCAATATTATCAGTAATCAACGTAGCATTTGTTGTTATGCGAGGGATATAACCTTTTTTATTTAAATATGATAAAATTTGAAAAATATCATTTCTGACAAAAGGTTCACCACCTTCGATACTAATTTTAAACACACCAGCTTCAAATAATTTATCAATAATTAATTTGCATTCTTCTAAAGTTAAATCAGAAATGATCAGTTCCTAAAGAATTAGAACAATGTTTGCATTTTAAGTTGCATTTACTTGTTATTTCCCAAGTTACCATTTCAGGAGCTTTTAAAATTCTATTCATTAAAACACCTCTATCTAAAATAATTATAATCTGTTAAACTGTTTAAATTTTTTATATATATAACAAGCCTCAATTACAGATATTGTTTGAGGCTTGTTATATAACTCAAAAAATTTTAATGGACATTGTCACAGCCAACAACCATTTGCCTAATAATAGGTGATTTTTTCATAAAATTTCCTCCTTCCATTGGGTTTAATCGCGCGATTTTATATAAATATACCATTAATGGTAAATATTATTTCAAAAATTAATTAAATTTAGAATATAACCCGAAAATCAAATGAACTATGTTAGTACTGCAACTATAATAGTATTGCCAAATTGTTAAACCATTATCATATTAAACGACATTACAAACACTCGAACTATTCAAAGTTAAAGCAGGTGGGTCTTCAAGTGGAATTACGTTAATTACAAGCGTCAAAACCGCAAACATTAATGTAAATAAAATTAGTATCTTTATTTTTTTATTCATTTAAATTTTCCCCCTTAAACCAAATTTTTTATATTATTGATTTTATTATATCATATCAAAAATTAAATGCAATATATTTTTTTATATTTATTGCATTATAAAATTGATAAACTTTAGATCAAAATTGTGCAGACAAATGTAGCAGCTTCATGCCATTTATAAGTATAAAAAATGCCCCCCTTAAATTAAAACTGTCTATTTTAAGGGGAGCATATCACAAACATGGATATTTACAATTTTCAATACTTAAGAGACCTATGCCCTAATCCAATGGCAACTTCATTTAAGTTTAACATTCCAACAGCGAAAAATGCACATACACAAAGGTGTTCGCCGTAAAATGCAATTCCGATCTTGCCACCTATATTAAGTCCCATAGCTTTATCTTTTATCTGCATTATGGCTTCATGTGTAGCACCTGCAACAGCACCTTCACCTACATGGTTGTCCTCGACCACACCTTCTCTTTTTGCCGCTACAACTGCCCTTTCGATTATTTTTGAAATTGAATTAATGTATTCGCCGCCATAATCTACAGCCGCTACTTTGATACCCTCTTTCCCATACTTCTCCTTTAATGCAGCTTCATCCTCTCTCCTTGACATCGCCATCCTTATGGCTACTCTTGCAACATCTATGCTTCTTATTTCTTTCATACTCAATAGCCCTCTTTAAAGGGCACCTCCTTCATCATTTAAAATGCTTTTAGTATTATTTCGTATACAATAGGTATAAATATTGACGGAAGCAGATTTCCAATCTTTATCTTCGTCAAATTCAGCATATTTAATGATATGCCTATTATCAAAACACCGCCAATGGCAGACATGTCCGCAATAACGTTAGTTGTCAACAAATCTTTGAGAAGAGATGCGCACAAAGTTATGGAACCTTGATATAAAAGAACGCTTATGGATGATATCATGACGCCTATCCCTAATGTAGATGCAAATATTATGGAAGATATACCGTCCAACATGGATTTGGCAAACAGTATACTGTGATCACCTTGCAACCCGTCCTTTAATGCGCCTACAATAGCCATCGCCCCAACACAGTATATGAGACTTGCTGTTACAAAGCCTTCGCTTAGCTTATTTTCGCCGTTTCCAGACAATTTTCTTTCTAAAAAGTCGCCAAATTGGTTCAGCTTTTTCTCTATATCCAATAACTCACCTAAAATGCCACCTATTGCTAAACTTATTATCACTAATAGCAAATTTTTGTATTTCAATGCGCTGTCAAATCCTATTATCAATACGCTTAAAGATATAGCTTGCATAACCGTCGATTTTATTCTGTCTGGAATGCCAATTTTAAATAAAGTACCAACAAAACTACCTACAACAATAGATGCTGCATTGACAAACGTTCCTACCATCTAATTTTTCCTTTCTTTAAACACGTCTTTTGACACATGATCTTTTGCATAGTTAAAAAGGTATTGCTGCGCAAATCCAGACAAATCGCCAAACTTCTCTTTTGCAAAACTCTGCACATCAGAATTGCTTGTCTTCCTCTTTAGATATAAAAATTCTACAACTCGCTTAATCCATACATCTGTTGGAAATGCCTCATATCTTCCGATGGAATAAAGCATGACACAATCTGCAACCTTTGGTCCTACACCTCTTATGCTCATAAGCATATTACGTACATCGTAAGTATCGTAAAGCTGCAGCTCAAAAAGATTTATTTCATCATTAAATACTTTTAGCGCTGCATCGATTATATACTTCGATCTGAATCCACATTTGCTTTTATTTAGCAATTCCAGATCTGCCATTATGAAATCCTGAACTTTCGGAAAAGTGTAGTACGTTTTATCCCTATAGACAATAGGATGGCCCAATAATCTGCTTAAATTCTCTATGACTTTTTTTTATCTGTGGAATCCGATTGTTCTGAGATATGATAAATGATATAAGCGTCTCCCACGTGTCCTGCCGCAAAATCCTTATGCCTTCGCCATACTTTATGGCTGCTTTTAAAATTTCGTCTTGCGAAAGTGTCTCTTTTATCTTGCCGTAGTCTCTTCCCAAGTCAAAGTAATCATACCATATATCATTAAAATCTGCCAAAGTGGTATTATCAATCGTCAATATATCTCCATCTAATTTTACATTTATTACCCTGTCAAATGCGACCCCCGTATAACTTCCATCATCTTCTTCATTCCATCTGAAACATTGTCCACATTCTAATGTCTCTTTAAGGTTAAAATCCTTGATTCCATGCACTATAACCTTAGAACCGGACTGCTCAACTAAATATCTCATTCTCCTCATCACCCACATATAGGTTTTTTACTGCCTTACTACATAATATTTACTGACCTCTACAATTATTATATAATTTTTTGAAGATAAAAAAAAGGCTTATTTGCCTTTATCAAGTATTTCTCGGGTTTTAAGTATCTTGTCATTTCCCTTTATATAAAGTGATTTAACGTAAATCTTTATGTCCAACACATTTAAAGATGTCATGTATTCTACGACACTTTTTATCTTCTTTATCGCTCCTCTTAAAGCGCTGTTTATAGGCGTACCGTGCACCATTACAATCTCTATTTTTATTATTATTCCTTCTGTGTAGTTCTCTGTTACGACTTTATTTATTTTATAGATGCCTTCAAATTTTTTCGCCTCATTCAATACAATAGAATTTATTACATTTTCAGAGATTGTGTATTTGCCAAGATAGCTGTAGTATGGCCTCACTACCGTCTTCTCAAAATCTATCTCCTTTCGTCTAAATATCCTCAATGGATCTATAAAATACCCTGAAAAATGCTTTTTGACTTCAAACGTCGGTACAGGTATTACATGCATCCCTTCCTCATATCTTTTCTTTCTTGCAAGCTCTATCTCCTCATGAGATAATATATCTTCTATATATATTCGCTCAGTAACAGGCGGTAGATTAAGCCTTTCAGCGATTTTATCCACCATCTTATCCGACGTTCCTATTATCAATATCTTGTCCGGATTTATCTCTTCGATCGATTTTTTAACCTCTCTGACGTGAGCATCGTCTGTAAAAATAGCTCTTCTTATAGCTGACAATTTTGTCTTTTCTCTTTTAGCCGAAAATCCCGATACGATCCTGTTTTCACATATCAAAAGGCCGTCATCTATGATGTACTTTATACCGTATTTCCCTGCAACAAACGACGCATGATGACTTTTGCCGCTTCCACTGGCTCCAACAAAAGAATATACCTTCAATTGATACCCTCCATGATTAAAAATGATGACTATAGGTTATATTATACGGCAACAATCAGATTTTGCAATAAAAATTTAATTCTTCTTTTTTATGCTTAGTTTTACTAATGTCTGTAAAAATTTAATGGCAAATTCCATGTCGATATTGCTTTTAGAAAATGTTATTATAAACACTAAGATGACTATGCTTACAGCTATGAAAGTCAACTGCATATCCATCTTTTCACCTCACCTTCACATGAGTTATAATGGCCTCAATGAAAGTGAATCAAAATATTTTGTTGTGCCATCACATATAAATTGTACAACTTTTATCGATAAAAATGTGGACTTAGGAATCAAAATGTCATTTTAAGGAACGAAAAGATTATCATTCGTTTATCTCATGAGACGGTATTAAGACAGTCACAGAAAAATATTCATCATCGATATTTATGTTTACATCCCCATCATAGCTTTTAACAATATCTTTTACGATAGATAGCCCATTGCCTCTTCCGGCGCCTTTCGTTGTAAATCCATCACACAAGATGTTTTGTTTAACATAGTCGCTGACATCGCAGGTATTTTTGACAACAAAGATGTAGTCAACTGGATCTGAATTTAAAATTATCTCTATCTTTCTATCCCTTTTTAGTCTTTCACATTCTTCGGTAGCATTATCTATCAGATTTCCCAAAATAGAGCATACATCATTAACCACTTTCTGCCTAACCTTCAAATCAACCGTACAAATAAATCGAACGGATATATCCTTTTTTATCGCCTTGCTTATTTTAGAATACAACAGAAGATCTAATATGTCATTTCCAGTGTCAACTTTTATAAGACTGCTGCTTATGTCGTCAATGTAAGTCTTTAAAAATTTTTCAGCGTCTTTGTACTTCATTTGCCTTATCAATTCATACAAGATCAATATGTTGTTCTTCAATTCATGTCTATTTTTTCTGTATAAATTATTTTGTTCCTCTACAAACTTGAGTTTGAAATCATTAATGATATTTTGGTACTCATTTTTTCCATTTGTATATATCATCCTTATTATGGTAAAAACCAAAATATTTATAATAAAAATCGTAAAGAATAAAAACAATTTAAAATCAGCCGACACGAAATAGCTCTGTTCATAGTAAATGCCGTTGCTTACCGTAATTATGACAAAAATCATATACACAAAAAACAGTGCAATTATCTTATTCAAACTTTTCCTTATCATGGCATCACCAAGCAAATTAATTTGCTTTCATATCATCTGGCTGGCTTAATATGTCTTTCAATCTATCTCTAAATTCACTGTATAATTTCTTTGATAAATATGCCTTTTTATTTTTATCTCTAAAGCTTATTTCAAGTGATGTTCTACTTACAGATTTAATAGAATAAACTTTATAAAGATTTACTATATAAGATCTGCTACTCTTAAAAAACACCTTTTTGTTGAGGAGTTTGTAGACATCGCTAAGAGAAGTGTTTGACATAAAGTCTTCAAACGCAGTGCAGAAAAAAGTTTTCTTCCTGTTGGCCTCAATAAAGTATATATCATTTGTATTGATTAACCTTACGTCTTCACCGCATCTTACTTCTATAACAAGAGATGAATCGCTAAATTTTCTCTTTACCCTTTCAATAGTATTAATCAATCTGCTGTAATTTATAGGCTTTACTATATAATCAGCAGCATATAGCTTTACGGCATCTTTTATATATTCGTCGTAAGATGTTATGAATATGACCTCCGTATTGGGTAGTACGTCCCGAATGTTTTTAACGACCTCTATTCCTGTCATTTGTGGAAGTTTTATATCTAATATAGCCAAATCAGGTTTCACCCTTAGTATAGCATTTAATAAATCTCTTCCTTCGTTTGTGATGTATTCAACTTGAACATCGCTTATCTCCATGACTTTTTTGCTTATCTCTTTTCTAAGCGAATCTTCATCTTCAGCGATTATAGCTTTTAACATAACATCACATCCCTTTATGATTTTCCAACAATATAAATATTCGATATAAAAGAGAGAATTCCTTCAAAAAATGATAATCAATAGAAAAAAGAGAATAAGATGTCCTCATTCCCTATGCAAAAATTAAAAATGCCTATTCAATTACACTGCTAATATGTTCTACATTAATTATACAACAATTTTTGAAACTAAGGTCGATCTGGAACGAAAATGTCAAAATAGAGAACGAAAATGCAGAATGCCATCAAATCAATGTGTCGATTAAAAGTTTTACGTTTAGAGCAGTTATAATCACCGCTAAAATAATTAAAACAGCTTTGCTGGCTTTGCTGTTTGCATAATCGCCCATGACCTTCTTCGATGATGTAAGATAAATTTGAGTAAACACTGTAATCGGCAATTGTATGCTTAGTATCATCTGAGAAAATATCAAAACCTGAAATGAGTCTTTAAATAAAAATATTACAATAATCGCTGCAAAAAGCGAGATAAATATTCCTGTAAGCGTGTGTTTGTCTTTTATGTTGTAAGGTTCTTTAAAAATCCCAGCGTATATGGAACCACCTGCAATTCCAGATGTTACCGTTGATGAAAAACCTGAGAACAAAAGTGCTATTGCAAATACCAAAGATGCCTTCCCTCCAACAATAGGCTTCAAAAGCTCTCCTGCTTGCTCCAGCATATCCACAGCAATTCCTTTAGTGTAAAATGCCGCAGCCGAAAGAAGTATCATAGCACTATTTATGGCCCAACCTATAATCATGGAAAACAATGTATCGAGAAATTCAAATTTAAGCTGCTTTTTGACAACCGATTCATCTTTAAGATTCCATTGACGGCTTTGAATGATTTCCGAGTGGAGGAACAAATTATGTGGCATTACGACAGCACCTAAAACGCTCATGATTACAACCATGGAACTATGAGGTATTGAAGGATTTATCCAACTTATAGCTGCTGCTTTCCAATCTATCTTCACCATGTATACTTCAAACAAAAATGAAAGTCCTATAAGTGACACAAACCCGATTATGATCTTTTCTAAGCGCTTGTAAGAATTTGTATAAAGCACTAAAGATATGACTAATAGCGCTAAAACCGCCCCGATTTTTACAGGTATATTGAAAAGCATCTTTAAAGCTATAGCTGTACCTAATAGTTCTGCTGTAGATGTAGATACTGATGCAGCAACAGCCGACAGCAGGATAAATTTCGAAAGCCTGCTGTCTATAAATATGGATGTAGCTTCAGACAAACAGTAGCCTGTGACGATTCCAAGGTGCGCTGCATTGTGCTGCAATATGATGAGCATTATTGTTGACAGTGTTATAACCCACAGCAGCTTATACCCATATATTGATCCTGCAGAGACATTCGTGGCCCAATTTCCTGGATCTATAAAGCCTACCGTAACCAATATCCCTGGTCCAACGTATTTCAGAAAATTGACGAAAGGGACGACACTTCTATCTTCCTTAAGAAAATCCCCAATGGTTTTTATAAATCTTTTCATCTTTGCCTCCAAAGCAATACAAAAAAATAAATGGATTGTACCATTTATTTTTCTTCGACTTTAGCTTTAAGCAGATTTTCTTCATTTATGCGATACGACAATGTCAATAAGCTATCGCTTAAATGAACATTTTCCAGTATCACGTCATCGGGAACCTTTAAATCTATAGGAGAAAAGTTCCATATAGCTTTTATGCCTGCTTTCACCAATCTATCAGCCATAATCTGCGAATTATCCTTTGGTATGCAAAGTATGGCAATGTCTATCTTATTTTTAGACAAAAAGTCCTCTAATGTCTCCACATCCATTATCTCTATATCTCTTATTTTAAGTCCAAACAATCTTGGATTGACATCAAAAATTCCCTTTAAGCTAAATCCGGTTCTCTCAAAATTTGTGTAGTTTGCTATAGCCTGTCCAAGATTACCCGCACCAATGATAATAGTGCTGTATGTCTTATCTAAGCCTAAAATCTTTGTCAGAGTATTGTAAAGCTCTTCTACGTTGTAACCATAACCTTGCTGTCCAAATCCACCGTAATTATTGAGGTCCTGCCTTATCTGCGAGGCAGTCACGCCCATCCTTTCGCTTAACTCTCTGGATGAAATCCTTTTTACATCATTTTTCAACAATTCCTCTAAATATCTATGGTATCTCGGCAATCTCCTTATTACAGGCATAGGCACTATTGTTTTTTTAGTCATAAAATCACCCCAGACAAAATCCTAATAAAGAAATTATATTACATTGTAAATAATATGTCAACCTGGAAATATCTATTTTTTACTGAGCAGGTTCCCACTTGTTGTAATCGCTGTTCATTATCACAATATCAACTCTCCTGTTAAGCTGCCTATTTTTATCGCTGTCGTTTGGCACTATTGGACGATATTCACCATACCCTACAGCCGAAATTTTTGCCGGGTCCATCTTTACGTCATTCACCAAAATCTCAACTACATTTGTGGCTCTTATAACAGAAAGCTCCCAGTTTGAATGAAATTGATTATTGTTTATGGGAACATTATCTGTATACCCCTCAACGCGGATGTAATTGGGCATCGATTTTAATATGTTTCCTATTTTTATCAATGTCTCTTTCTGCTCAGGCTTGACATCTGCTGAACCAGTGTCAAACAACAACGTATCATTTAGACTTATGACAAAACCTCTCTCGTCCACCTTGTAAGTCACCATGTTTTGAAGATTGTACTGTTTTATAAGCTTGTCAAGCTGTGATGCAATCGAATTGTCGTTAGTGCCATTTGTACCTGTAGTCTTAATGCTGTCAAGTATGCTGTTTCCACTTTGTTGACCTATGACGTAATTCGTTCCATCAAAGGTTTTGCCAAGTGATGCAGCAATTTGCTGGAATTTCTGAGAATTAACCGTACTTATAGTATAAAGCACGATAAAAAATATCATAAGCAGCGTTATCATGTCAGAATAAGTAAGCAACCATCTTTCACTGTTTTCCTTTTTCTCTTCATCTTCTTCATGCCTTATCATCAGCAATTTCACCTTTCACACTTTGTTCTTTTGCTTTAGCAACTGATTCCCTTTCAACTACAAATGTCAGCAACTTCTTCTCCACGATCTTAGGATTTTCACCAGCCTGCAGCGAAAGGCTGCCTTCCAAGATTATCTCCTTTTCCGTCTTTTTTATCTGCGCTTTGTTCTTAAGCTTATTGCCTATAGGCAGCCATACAAGGTTAGCCATACTTACACCATAAAGTGTAGCTATAAAAGCAACAGCTATTGAAGGCCCCAACTTATCTGGTTCACTGAGATTTCCCAAGACGTGAACAAGCCCCATAACCGTACCTATGATACCCATTGTCGGAGAATATCCTCCAGCAGCTTCAAAGATGCTGGCTTCTCTTTTTAGCTCCTTATCTTCTATGTATATCCTATTTTCCATAGTAGTCCTTATAAGCTCAATATCCGCACCATCTATGACAAGCTCAATGCAGTCTTTTAAAATAGGATCGTAGTTTTTAATTTCATCTGACTGCAACTCCTGTTCAAGGCTTAAAAGTCCTTCGCTTCTGGCTTTTTGAGCGAGATACACAAAATACCTGATTATATCACCGTATTTGTTGCCTTCCTCTTTAAAAGCCTTCCCAATCAATTTCGGAAGTTTCAACATATCTTTCATCGAAAAAGAAGTCATAGTAGCGCCTATCGTTCCACCTAAAACTATAAGTGCTGCCGATACACCTATTAAAGATGCAACACTTCCACCCTCCATGACAAATGCTAAGATGAGAGAGCCAAACCCTAACAAAATCCCTAATAACGTCGAAAAATCCATACACATTCACCTCGTTAATTTTGACATATATAATATCGGCAACAAAACCATAAAAATTAAATATCAATTGCACTTTAAATAGGACATAATCTTTGATATATTATATTATAACAGGAGGAGTATTAAATGGCTATAATATCAGCAAATAACGTAAATTTATCATATGGAATAAATAGCATATTAGAAAATATATCTTTCATTGTAAATGAAGGAGATAAAATCGGGGTTGTAGGTGACAATGGCGCAGGAAAATCGACTCTATTTAAGCTTATAGTAAAAGATCTTCAGCCTGACAGTGGAAATATATCGATGCCACCAATAAGCGTAGGATATCTTGAGCAAAACGCCTATATAATAAGCGATAAATCTATTTACGATGAAGTCAAAACAGTCTTTCAAGACATTGAAAATCTTGAAAATGAGATAAAGAAGTTAGAAAAATTGATAGCTGATACAAAAGATGAGCCGCGACTAAATAAGCTTCTCGATGAATATTCAAAGTTAACAGACGAATACAACAAAAAAGAGGGGTATTCGGTTGACAGCAAAGTGCGAGGCGTGCTTATAGGATTAGGCTTTAGCCAAGAAGAATTTGATAAACCTGTTTCTACCTTAAGCGGTGGTCAAAAGACAAGGCTTATGCTGGCAAAGGCTCTTTTAAAAGATCCTGACCTTCTTCTTTTAGATGAGCCTACAAATCATCTTGATATACCTTCCATAGAATGGCTTGAGCAGTATTTGAGATTTTTTAGAGGAACTGTAATGGTCATATCACATGACAGATTTTTTCTCGACAGAATCGCAACTCGAATATTTGAGATAGAAAATAAGACATTGAAATCCTACGATGGAAATTACACAGAGTACGTAAAGAAAAAGAATGAAGAAATAAGCATAATGATGAAGGCTTATGAAGAGCAGCAAAAGGAAATCAAGAGAATACAGGAAATGATAATGATACAGAAAAATCGCCGCCGCGAAAAATCAGTAAAAATGGCTGAAAGCAAGCAAAAACTTCTGGACAAGATGGAGAAAATAGATAAGCCTTCTATAAACAATGAAACAATTAAACTTTCGTTTGATTTTATAGAAAAAAGCGGAAATGATGTTTTAAAGGTATCTGACCTCTCATTGTCTTTCGATAAACCTGTATTTCACAATATAAGCTTTGAAGTCTACAAAGGAGATAGAATAGCTATCTTAGGGCCTAATGGCGTAGGAAAAACTTCTCTCCTTAAAACCATCGTAGGCGAGATTGCAAATTACGAAGGAAGCATAAGCTTAGGCACAAATGTATCGATAGGCTATTATCAACAGGAGTTTTCAAATCTAAACGACGAAAAAACCATAATCGACGAAATATGGGATGAAAATCCTTATCTGACTCAAACAGAAGTAAGGACTATGCTGGGCTCTTTTTTGTTCAGCGGCGATGATGTGTTTAAACAAATAGGCAAGTTAAGTGGCGGGGAAAAAGCAAGAGTTTCCCTTTTAAAGCTTATCCTATCAAAAGCCAACTTTCTGCTTTTAGACGAGCCTACAAACCATCTCGACCTGAAGTCAAAGGAAGTGCTGGAAAAGGCATTATTAGATTTTGGTGGCACACTTCTATTCGTGTCACACGACAGGTACTTTATAGATAAAATAGCCACAAAAGTATTGGAAATGTCTTGTGATTCTATAAGAGAATACTATGGAAATTATTCGTACTACGTAGAAAAGAAAAATGAAAATAATGCAAAAGAAGACGAAGAAGAAAAAAAGACAAAGACACAGCTTAAAAAATGAAAAAATGCGAGAAAGACTAAAGCAGAAAGAAGCCAAAAAACAACGAGAATACATTGCAAACATAGAAAGTGAGATAATAGAAACTGAAGACGCCATAAAAGATCTGGAAGAAAAAATGTGCAATCCTGATATATACAAAACGGGAGAAATCGTAAATACACAGTCAAAATACAATGAACTAAAAGAAAAATTGGAAAAACTATACGAAGAATGGGAAAGTTTAAGCGGGTAAATTTACCCGCTTTAATACTGCTTCTTCAAATCGATGACGTTTATGTAATCACCATCACCCATATAAGCTTTAATGTTGTGCTTCAATATCTGCATTGCCCTTTCCATGTACCGAGGCGATATACCGGCAGTATGTGGCGTAATTACCACATTTTCCATGTCCCACAAAGGACTATCCTTTGGAAGTGGCTCATTCTCAAATACGTCTAATGCAGCACCTCTTATGGATTTTCGCCTCAACGCATCAATGAGGGAAGCTTCATCAACAACGCTTCCTCTGCCGATGTTTATAAATACACTATCGCTTTTCATACTTTTAAAAAACTCAGCATCTAAAAGATGGTATGTATCATCAGTCAAAGGCAGCGCACATATTACGTAATCAGCATTTGAAACTGCAGATAGCATATTTTCGTCAGTGTACATCTCGTCTATAAAAGGACTTATCTTGCCTGATTTTCTTACTCCAACGGTTTTCATCCCAAATTCCCCTGCAATCCTACCTATTTCTTCCCCAATGCTTCCAACGCCAAGTATGCAAACTGTCTTCCCATACAATTCAGAAACCCTTACAGACTTATCCCATTCTCTATTGATTTGCTTTCTTATGAAGTAATTTAATCCTCTTTCAAATAAAAGCATATATCCTAAAACTTGCTCAGATATCTGATACTTGTGAACACCTTTTGAATTAGTCAAGATTATATTCCTTTGCTTAAGCATATCAAACGGCATAGCATCAGCACCAGCACTTAAAAGATGAATCCACCTTAAGCTTTTAGCTTTTTCTATCAATTCCTTTTGGACATCTCCATCAAAGCAAACAAGAACTTCTACTTCTTCAACATGCTTAGAAATGTCTTCTACATCGTCTTTGCTTATAACATTAAAATTCGGCGCAACGCTTTGTATCTCCCCAATATAATCTTTGCTTACCTTAGAAAGAAAAAGCATGTTCTTCATATAAAAAGCCCCTTTCTATTTTCCATTTGATTACATAATATCCAAACTATTAAAGTTAGTCACAGTATCCACAAAGTTATCCACAGATATATAACAGCACTATGGTGGATTTAAAGACAATTTTCCACAATATACACAGATTTTTCGCCAACAATCAAAAAAGTTTTAAATATGGAACAGCATTTAAGTCTAATCCTGAAACTTTTCCACGAATAAAGTCAAAATACCCAGCGCTTGCTATCATGGCACCATTGTCAGTACAATATACTTGCTTTGGAAAATGAATCACGAACCCTTCTTCGTCAGCCAGTCTTTTTAATCTTTCTCGAAGAAGGCTGTTAGAAGCCACACCGCCTGCTATGGATATTCTTTTTATATTCTTAAACTTAGCAGCCTCAATAAGCTTTGATGACAACACCTCTACCACATTCATCTGAAAACTTGCAGCATAGTCTGCCACATTTACCTCAATGCCATTTTGCCTTTCTTTGTGCAGTTGATTTATGACTGCTGTCTTTAATCCACTAAAGCTGAAATCAAAATTGTCCTTTCCTATAAAGGACTTTGGAAAGTTATACCGATATGGATCACCGTTTTTTGAGATCTCATCTATTTTAGGACCACCAGGGTATCCAAGTCCCAATGCTCTTGCCACCTTGTCAAATGCTTCACCTGCAGCATCATCCATTGTCCTCCCTAAAACCTCATACTGTCCATAGTCTTTTACAAAGACGATATGGCTGTGTCCGCCTGATGCTATAAGACAAATAAACGGCGGTTCAAAATCACTGTCAAGGTAATTTGCAGATATGTGCCCTTCGATATGGTTTACGCCCACAAATGGTATACCTTTCCCATACGCCAAGGCTTTTCCGTACGAAAGTCCTACCAACAATGCACCTACAAGGCCTGGGCCGTATGTAGCAGCAACAACGTCAATGTCATCAAGCGTCACATCTGCCTTAATCAGTGATTCTTTCACCACATTTCCTATGGCTTCAATGTGGTTTCTCGATGCTATCTCAGGGACAACACCACCAAATTCCTTGTGTATATTAATCTGCGAATATATGACATTAGACATCACAATTTTCCCGTCTTTTACGACACTGGCCGATGTCTCGTCGCAGGATGTTTCAATCCCTAATACAATTGTGTTTTCCCTCATACAATCTCTCCTTACATATCGTATTTCCACATTATCACTGCGTCTTCATTATTGTCCTGATAATATCCTTTTCTTTTGCCAACAGGTTTAAACCCGTATTTTTTATAAAGTGATTGTGCCACAAGGTTTGATTCTCTAACTTCCAGCGTCATAGACGTTATGCCTTTTGTCTTAGCAAGTTCAATAAGACCTTCAACGATGGCAGAGCCTACACCTTGCCCGCGAAAATCCGGATGAACGGCAATATTAGTTATGTGTCCTTCATCCACAACTACCCAAAAGCCACCATATCCAGCTACCTTACCGTCTACATCGGCCACAATATAGTGTGCACATCTATTTTTCGTAACTTCCATCACAAACGATTCAAAAGACCAAGGAACAGAAAAGCTTAAATACTCGATTTCCATGACCTTGTCTATATCGCTTTTTACCATAGGGCGAATCTTTATATCCATAAAACCCTCCAAAACATCATTTTAAATTTTCCAGCGGTGCAGGCTTTCTAATATAATACGGTTTGAAGTCAAGATATGTGCATAACTCGCCCTTTGATATTTTTTTAAGTGCTATCATTCCAACCGATGATGCCCTTGATATGTTGTTAATAGGTGATGCAAAGATGGCATCTGGCAATGCACTCTTTAACGCGTCTTTATAAGCAATAGTACCATCTCCGACGAATAAAACTTCTTCACCGTATCCTTTCGCTGTACTTATGACTTCACTTACTTCTTCTAATGACACATCTTTCAGCCTATTTATCTCATATCCGCCTCTATAAAAAGCCGTATAGACGTTTCCTCTTAGAGCATCAATCATAGAACAGATGATGCCTTTAAATTCTCCTACGTTATATGCAAGAGCATCTAAAGAAGAAACGCCTACAATTGGCACATCAAGAGATTGAGTCAACCCCTTCGCAGTAGCGGCACCTATCCTTAAACCTGTAAAAGACCCTGGTCCTTCACATACGGCTATATGAGTTATCTCTTCTTTTTTTGTCTCTGCCATTTTTAAAAGTTCATCCATCATTGGCATCAATATAACAGAATGCCTCAGATGATTTATAGAAAATTCACCTATTAAGCCACTTTCATCCACTAAAGCGACAGTAGCCGTCTTTGACGATGAATCTATTGCAAGTACCTTCATCACTTCATCTCCTTAATCACTTCATCGTATTTTGCGCCATTTGAATCAATCTCTACTACCCTCTCATCGAAAGAATCACCCATGTAAATATGTATAAATATATTTTCTTCCGGGATAAGAGGCATTATCTTTTCAGGCCACTCTATGACACAAACACCGTCTCCGTAAAAATACTCTTCATAGCCTATATCGTACAATTCCCTGTAGTCATCAATCCTGTACACATCAAAATGGTACAGTGGGATTTCACCCATATGCTCATTGACAATCATAAATGTAGGGCTTGTCACATAGTCATCGATACCCATGCCTTTAGCAATACCTTTCGTTAAAACCGTCTTGCCTACACCTAAATCCCCAGATACGAGTACGATACTGCCCCTTTTTAGCAAACTGCCTAACTTAAAACCTATCCTTTCCGTTTCATCGGAGCTTTTTGTTCTAAAATGTATTTTCATGCACAACACCACCGTGAAATTTATACAAATATTATATACCAAGTATACCATAAAACAAACGCTTAATGGCTCAATAAAAAAGCGCAAAAAAAATAACGGAACACTGTCCGTTATTTCAAGTGGCTACATCTTCAACATTGGGGATAACTTCTTGTAAATCAAGAATGTGATTAGTGATATTACAAAGCCTTTCAGTATGTTGAAGGGGAAAATGCCGTATGCTATCAATGTCTTCAAATCAACTATATGGCTATTTACCGCCTTTCCCATTCCAACTATGGCACTTAATGGCCAACCCATTATCTTCTGGTATAGTGGCAAAAATACATAGTAGTTTAATACTGATCCCGCAACAGCCATAACAATAGTTCCTAAAATCATGGCAAATAACGCCGACTTTTTGGATTTGTTTCTCATATAGATTACGCCAACCGTAAATACGTAAATAGAGCCTACAACGAAATTTGCCACTTCTCCTATACCTGCAGATTGGCTTACTGGAAGATGTATCACGTTCTTTACTATCTCCACAAATATGCCGTATACAGGTCCTAATGCAAATGCTGCTAAAAGCGGCGGTATATCGCTAAAATCAAATTTTAAAAAGCTTGGAAATAGTGGCAATTGAAATTCTAAGTACATTAGTACAAATGCTATTGCGGAAAGCAGCCCTACAGTAACAATCACTTTTGTCTTGCTGTGTTCCATAAATGACACCTCCATAATTAAAAATCCCGAAGAAACATCTTCAGGATGAAAGCAACAAAAATAAATCTTCTTCCATCCAGACTATACTGTCGGCCTTGGAATCTCACCAAGTCCACCGCATTTGCGGGTCGCGGGCTCGCTTACGCTTACCGCCGGTCGGGAATTTCACCCTGCCCTGAAGATATTCTCCACTGGTTTATTCAATTCTAAATACTATAATGTCACAAATGTATCAATTTGTCAAGTATTTTTTAAGCGTCAACTACAACAGTACCTGTCTTTCCTGATAAAGCATCATATGCTTTTTCTAAAGATGTTATTATCGCTCGCCTTCCTTTTCTTGACCTGGCAAATCTTATTGCAGCCTTTACTTTCGGCATCATTGAGCCTTCTGCAAAATGGCCTTCGCTTAAATACTTCTCTATATCATGGCTTGAAATCACATCGAGAGGCTTTTCATCAGGCTTTTTGTAGTTGATGTACACTTTTTCTACAGCAGTCAATATCAACAAAATATCCGCATCCAAATCTTCTGCCAATTTTTCAGATGCCAAATCTTTATCTATCACTGCCGCTACACCTTTTAAGCTGCCATTTTCTCTTATTACAGGTATTCCTCCACCACCTGCCGTTATGACAACAACACCGTTTCTCTCTAAAAGCTTTATGGTGTTTAATTCTACTATCTCTTTAGGTTCAGGCGATGCCACAACTCTCCTGTATCCTCTTCCACTGTCCTCTACCATCTGATACCCTTTTTCCTTTTCTAATAGTTCTGCCTCTTCCTTAGAGTAAAAAGGTCCTATAGGCTTTGTAGGATGTAAAAATGCAGCATCACCTTTATCTACAACAACCTGTGTAACGATTGTTGCAACATCCTTTTGTATATTCTTCTCTTTAAAAACCTCGCCTAAACACTGCTGAATCATATAGCCTATCATGCCTTGACTTTCAGCACCGCATACATCAAAAGGCATAGCTGGTATTATGTTAGACGCAGTTTCGTTTTGTATCACAATATTTCCTACCTGTGGTCCATTTCCATGGGTCACAATGACAGAATATCCTTCCTTTATTATATCTGCAATGTACGATGCTGTCTTTCTCACTGCATTTAATTGTGATTCGGCTGTTGGCACCATATCCTTATCTTGCAGTGCATTTCCCCCAAGCGCAATTACTACTTTCCCTTTCATCGTATCCTCCTACTTACGCAAATAATGACATTCTACATTATATCATTTTATTCGCGATTTGAATAGTATGTGAAAAAGTCAAGGCAAATTGCCTTGACTTTTTTAGAGAATCGTCGCTATCATGACAGCCTTAATGGTATGCTTTCTGTTTTCAGCCTCGTCCCACACCCTCGACTGTTTTCCTTCGATTACTTCGTATGTGACTTCCTGACCTTTTACAGCAGGCAAGCAGTGCAAAAATATCGTGTCAGATCTCTTTGTCTTTTTCATAAGCTCATCATTCACTTGGAATGGTCTTAACAACAATTCTCTCTCTTTTTGCTTTGACTCTTCACCCATAGACGCCCATACATCAGTGTAAATAGCATGTGCACCTTCTAAGCCTTCACCAGGTACATCTGTCAGAGTAAATGTCCCACCATTTTCAGAAGCCATTTCTTTAATCTCATTTATGTATTCTTCTTGAGGCCAAAGTTCTTTTGGAGAATTAATCACATAGTCCATACCCATTTTTGCACAGCCAATAGCCAGCGTGTTTGCCATGTTGTTCCTTCCATCGCCAACAAACACCAATTTTGTGCCTTTTAAGTGCCCAAACTCCTCTTCTATTGTCATTAAATCAGCCAAAACTTGTGTAGGGTGATATTCGTCAGTCAATCCATTGTATACAGGAACACCTGAATACTTTACAAGTGCTTCAACAGTGCTTTGACTGTATCCTCTAAATTCTATGGCATCAAACATCCTGCCGAGAACCCTTGCAGTGTCTTCTATAGATTCTTTGGCGCCAAGCTGAATATCATCTGTCGACAAGAAGACAGGGTGTCCTCCCTCTTCGCCAAATGCTGTCTCAAACGCACATCTCGTCCTTGTTGAACGCTTTTCAAATATCAGCGCAATAGTCTTGCCTAAAAACCTCTGATGAACTATTCCTGCCTTTCTTTCTGCTTTAACCTGCTTTGAAATATCGAGAAGATACCTTATCTCCTGTGGTGTATAATCTTTTAAAGATAATAAACTCCTGCCTTTTAAATTAAATCCCATTAGCTTTCCTCCTATCACAAATTGTATTTATGCTTGAAATACCAATTGGCCATTTATGAACACAAATTTTGTCTTCGTCTTTATCTCTATTGGACTTCCATCAAATACAGCTATATCAGCATCTTTTCCTATTTCAATGCTGCCAACCCTGTCATCTATACCGACAATCTTAGCTGGATTTATAGTAATCGCCTTTAATGCCTCCATCTCATCCATTCCTTCTCTTACTGCAAGCCCTGCGCAAATCGGAAGGTAATTAAGCGGAATGACAGGATGGTCTGTCATTATGGCCACATCCAACCCTGCTTTTGATAAAATCCCTGGTGTCTTAAAAGTAAGATTCGCAAGCTCCACTTTTGATCTTTCTGAAAGTGAAGGACCAACGATGACTTTTGCATTTTCCATAACAAGATAATCTGCGATAAGATGGCCTTCAGTGCAATGGTCAATGGTTATGTCCACATTAAATTCTTTTGCTATCCTCAAAGCAGTAAATATGTCATCTGCCCTATGTACATGTGCTTTTAAAGGTATCTCTCTTTTTAATACTTTAACCAAAACCTCAAGGCCCAGATCTCTTGAAGGCTTTTTCTCATCATCAGAAGAATCCTTCTCCATTTCTTCCATGTACTCCTGAGCCTTTATAAGCTCCTGTCTAAGTAGTGCAGCTATGCCCATTCTGGTCATAGGCATTTTATGCTGTTCATTGTAAACAGATTTAGGATTCTCTCCAAAAGCCACTTTAACCGCCACAGGTTCTTTTACTATCATGTCGTCTATTCTTTTGCCATAAGTCTTGATGGCTACAAATTGACCACCGATGACATTAGCACTGCCAGGACCTGTAACAGCCGTAGTCACGCCTGCCTCGTACGCTTCTTGAAAATACTTATCCATAGGATTTATGCCGTCAATAGCCCGCAATTGCGGTGTAATAGGATCTGTCTCCTCATTTCCATCTGCGCCTTCAAATCCTACAGCATTTTCCCACATACCCAAGTGGCAATGAGCATCTATCATGCCTGGCATCACTGTTAAGCCAGATACATCTATGATTTCCGCATCAAGCGGTGCTATTATTTCCTCACCTACGTCTAATATCTTTCCATCGCCTATAAGTACATCAGCCTTTTCATAGTTTTTCCCTGCCATAGTCAATACTTTGCCGCCTTTTAAAAGATACACCGTAAAACCCCCCGTCTTTAAAATTTTTCAAATGAAAAGAACCTAAAAGATATTATACTACACTGATAAAAATTGTAAACAACATTCAGAATCAATTCATCTTTTTAATAATCTTATCTTTATTTAAAACTCCGATGACGAATAAAATCACTGCAATGACTGATATTACAGCAGAAACTATGTAATTTTTATGCTCAATATTTGAACCAATATATGAGGAAATAACTATTCCAGGAAGCCGAGCTAAAGCCGTTATGAGAAAATAATTTATAAACCTAACTGGTGTTAAGCCTGCCACATAAGATAAAGCATCTTTTGGAAGGCCAGGCATCAAAAATACAATGAAAAGTCCCAATTCTCCTTTTTTGTTGTTTATAATATAATCAAACTTTTTTAGCTTATCCTCTGAAATCATTCCACTCACAAACTCATATCCCAAAAGCCTTGCTATGGCAAAACACAAGACGGAGCCAATAGTTATGCCAATCAAAGAGTAAAGAGAACCTAAAACAGCGCCATAAAGGTATCCACCAGCTATCTGGACGACTTCACCAGGTATTATAAAAATTACAACCTGCAGCACCTGTATCAGTATAAACACTAATACACCTTTTGCACCAAAACCCAAAATCCATTTCTCAAACTTGGCAGGGTCTTTTAAAAGATATGTAAGGTAATCACCATACCGAAACAATACCCAAAAAAAGAAAAACGCAAAAGCCGCTATTAATAGGCCATTTATGAAAAGCTTATTTTTATTTCTCCTCATCTATTTTCCTCCTAAAGATCTCTGAATCTGCTTTCATCGTAAGGCATAGAAGATTTTACGCTGTATACCTTCATTTCAGGATACCTTAAAGCCGTAAGAGAGCCGCCAAATACACATCCCGTATCTATATTAACCGTATTATTTAAGAATCTTGGTTCCTTTACCGGCGTATGGCCGTAGACAATTAAAGATGAGCCTCTATAGTCTTTCGCCCAGTCAAGTCTTACTGGTGTGCCATCTGAATTTTTTTCACCTGTTATGTCTCCGTACAAGACAAACCGCCTTACACATTTCCCATAAAATCCGATGTATTTTTCGGGAATGCCTGCATGTGCCACAACAAGCTTGCCACCATCTAAAACAAGGTACATTGGAGCCATTTCATAAAGTTCTTTAAAATGCGAAGCAACAATTCTCTTTTGCTTCTCACTCAAGGCATTTAGCTCATCTACAGTAGTCTCCAATCCATGTATGATTTTCACATTGTGTCCTAAAAGATAGCGGTAAAGCTTGTTGCAGTGGTTGCCAGGTGTGTAAAGTGCTTTGCCTGCCTTAACATTTCTGTACACAAGTTCAATGACGCCTATAGAATCTGGTCCTCTATCTGTAATATCGCCTAAAAACACAAGTTTTCTGTTATCTTTATGAAAGTATATACCGTCTTCGCACGCATACCCCAAAACATCTATTAATTCTGTAAGCTCTTTATAGCAACCGTGAACATCGCCGATAACGTCATAAGCTGTCAAATTAAAACCTCCATTTTATTCATATCATACATATATTATTTCATTGAAAGAGATATTCTATTTCTATCTACATCAACATCAATGACTCTTACCTTTACTACATCGCCTACAGAAACAATATCCAAAGGATGATTTACATACTTTTGAGACATCTCTGATATGTGAACAAGTCCATCAGTATGAACGCCAATATCTACAAAGCACCCAAAGTCAACGACGTTTCTTACAGTCCCCATCAATTCCATCCCAACTTTAAGCTCCTCTATCGTCATCACATCAGATCTCAAGATTGGCTTTGGAAGGTCTTCTCTGGGATCTCTGCCAGGCTTTTTTAATTCATTTACAATGTCATTAAGCGTAGGAATTCCTATATCGTATTCTTGTGATAACTTCAAAAGTCCATACTCCTCAAGTTTGTAAGCAAAATCCCTCAAACTTTTAATATCTAACTTATCCTTAACATATCCAAACTTCAAAAAAAGCTTTTCCAATACCTCATAACGCTCTGGATGTACACCTGTAGAGTCGAATATGTCGTCACCATTTAATATCCTTAAAAAGCCTGCACATTGCGTAAAAGTCCCTTCACCTAACCTTTTGACTTTTTTCAGCTCATTTCTGTTTCTAAACTTGCCAACCGTATTTCGATACTCAACTATGTTTTTCGCTATGGTCCCATTTATACCTGCTACGTACTTTAAAAGCGATACAGATGCAGTGTTTAAGTCGACTCCTACGCTATTTACGCAGTCTTCAACGACACCATTTAAAGCTTCCCCAAGCATCTTTTGATTTACATCGTGCTGGTACTGCCCTACACCTATAGACTTAGGATCGATCTTTACAAGCTCAGCAAGGGGGTCTTGAAGCCTTCGCGCCATCGATATTGCACCTCTTAGACTTACATTTACGTCAGGAAATTCCTCTGTCCCTATCTCTGACGCCGAGTACACCGATGCACCAGCTTCATTTACTATGACGTACTTCAAATCTCTGTCCATCTCTTTGATTAGATCTGCTATAAAAATTTCGCTTTCTCTCGATGCAGTTCCATTTCCTAATGAAATAAGACCAACATTGTACTTCTCTAACAAGTCTTTCAAAACCGCCTTTGCTCCATCTACATCGTTTTGAGGCGGCGTAGGGTAGACAGTGGCAGTATCTAAAAGTTTTCCTGTTTCATCTACAACGGCAATCTTGCACCCTGTCCTGTACGCTGGGTCAAACCCCATCACAACATATCCTTTGACAGGTGGCTCTAAAAGGAGGCTCTTTAAGTTCATCTTAAACACTTTTATAGCCTTATCTTCAGCAATTTCAGTAAGCTTATTTCTTATTTCCCTCTCTATAGATGGCCTAATAAGCCTTTTGTATGAATCAACAACGGCATTTTCATGGTATTTTCTAAAAATTGATTCAGGATTTACATTTTCTTCAATCAATCTATTTACTATCTTTTCATCGTCTACGTCTATTTTAACGGAAATATACCCTTCTCTCTCAGCTCTGTTTATTGCCAAAATCCTATGAGGAGGTATCTTTTTAATTGACTCTCTGTAGCTGTAGTACATCTCATAAGGAGATTTTTCATCTTTAAGCTTCTCTGTGACGATGCTTCCATTCTCCCAAATGGTATCTCTTATGTACTTCCTCGTATCTGCATCATCTGATATATCCTCTGCCACTATGTCCATAGCACCTTGATAAGCTTCTTCTAAAGTTGCCACTTTGTCATTTAAAAATTTAGAAGCATAATCATCCGGATTTCCTTCTTTGACATTGCCTTCTGATATCAATTTTGACAGCTCTTCAAGCCCTTTTTCTTTCGCTACAGTCGCCCTCGTCCTTCTTTTTGGTCTAAAAGGCCTGTAGATATCATCTATTTCCTGCAGCGTCTTGCTGTTTTCTATTTTTTCTCTTATCTCATCCGTAAGCTTCCCCTGCTCATCAATCAAGCGAATCGTATCGGCTTTTTTCTCCTCTAAATTTCTTAGGTACAAAAGCCTGTCGTAAAAATTTCTTAAAACTTCATCTGACAAACTTCCTGTCGCTTCTTTCCTGTACCTTGCGATAAATGGTATAGTATTCCCGTCGTCAATAAGTTTGATGGTATTCAGTATCTGAAAATCTTTTAACCCAAATTCCTGCTTAAGTGCTAGTGCAATCTTATCCATAAAACCTTCCCTTCATTTTTAAAATTTAAAATAAGGGATATCCTGCCGATATCCCTTATGAAACCTTCTGCTTTAAATATGCGTTGATAAAGTCGTCTATTTCCCCATCCATCACAGCATTAACATTGCCAACCTCAAAATTCGTCCTGTGGTCTTTTACCAGCGTATAAGGTTGAAATACGTACGACCTTATCTGATTTCCCCAACCTGCTTCTTTGTGCTCGCCTTTTAAATCTTCTATCTTTTCCTTCTGCTCTTTTATCATCATATCCATCAATTTTGCCTTAAGCATCTTCATCGCAGTCTCCCTGTTTTGCATTTGCGATCTTTCCGTCTGACACTGTACGATAATACCAGTAGGTAGATGAGTTATCCTAATGGCTGATTCTGTCTTGTTAACGTGCTGTCCACCTGCACCAGATGACCTGTACGTGTCTATCTTTAAATCCTCAGGCCTTATATCCACCTTAATGTCATCATCTATCTCCGGCAAAACTTCAACAAGCGCAAATGAAGTGTGTCTCCTTCCGGCAGCGTCAAATGGGGAAATCCTGACTAATCTATGAACACCTGCTTCGCTTTTAAGATATCCATACGCGAAAGGACCTTTTACCATAATAGTCACGCTTTTTACACCAGCATCATCGCCTGGCAAGTAATCTACTGTCTCAACATCGTAATTTTTTGATGACGCCCATCTCATATACATGCGCAAAAGCATTTCTGTCCAATCCTGCGCTTCTGTACCACCTGCACCTGCATGTATAGAAAGGATGGCATTATTTTTATCGTAAGGACCGCTTAGCAGCGTCTTTATCTTCATGTCGTTTACCTTTTTGGAGAGGGCTTTGTACTCATCGTGGACTTCCTGTGAAAGGGATTCATCCCCTTCCTCTAATCCCAATTCAATAAGCGCATTTAGATCTTCCCACTGTTTTTCCAACGCTTCATATTCTGAAATAATTTCTTTCAAATCTTTCTGCTTTTTCGAAAGCTCTTGAGACTTCTCTAAATCACTCCAAAAATCAGGCTCCGACATCTTTTTGTCAATCTCTGCTACTTCCCTTTTCAATCCTTCGATGTCAAAGAGAAGCCCCCATTTCTTTTATAGTATCTATCATATTCAAAACTTCTGTCTTGTAATCTGCTAACACTCAATCATCTCCTTCAAAAATCTTTATTGATTTGCTCCACAGCATTTCTTGTACTTCTTCCCACTGCCGCAAGGACATGGATCATTTCTTCCAACTTTTTTCTTCTTGACTACAGGCTTTTTCGGTTCGTCACCAACTTGATTAGTAGCAATAGGCTTCGCTACCTGCTCTCTGTGTGGCATATTGTCATTTCTTATCTCTATGTGGTACAGGAACTTCACCGTATCTTCCTGTATAGAATTCACAAGATCCTCAAACATCTCATATCCTATTTTCTTGTACTCTATGACAGGATCTACTTGCCCATAAGCTCTCAGTCCTATGCCTTGACGAAGCTGATCCATCTCGTCGATGTGATCCATCCACCTTGTATCCACAACTTTTAAGAGAACTATCCTCTCTATCTCTCTCATCTGTGGACCTATCTGCTGCTCTTTTTTCTCATACTGCCTTACAGCTTCTTCATATATTATATCTGTAAGCATCTCCTTATCAAGCCTACCAAAGTCCACATCTATTACTACGCTATCTTTTTCCAAAAATAGATCGTAAAGATGATTCAATAGGCCCTCTATGTCCCACTCTTCAGGGTATTTGCTGCCTGCAGTGTAAATTTCAACGTTTCTTCTTATGATGTCTTTTACCATATCAAGGATGTACTGCCTTAAGTCTTCTCCTTCTAATACTTTTCTTCTCTCTTTGTATATTATTTCCCTCTGTTTATTCATTACATCATCGTACTCAAGGACATTTTTCCTGACGTCGAAGTTTATGCCTTCCACTTTCTTCTGTGCTTGTTCTATCTGTTTTGTCAATATCTTATGCTCTATAGGCTGATCATCTTCTATCCCCAAAGTATTCATCATGTTTTTTATTCTCTCAGAACCAAAAAGCCTCATAAGGTCATCTTCGAGAGAAATGTAGAATCGAGACTCTCCGGGGTCACCTTGACGACCAGACCGCCCTCTTAGCTGATTGTCTATTCTTCTGGACTCGTGCCTTTCTGTGCCGATTATATACAATCCACCCAGTTTAACAACTTCTTCATGCTCTTTTTCCGTTTCCTTCTTTATCTCATTTAAAAGCTCCTGATATCTCTCTCTGGCCTTTACAAGTTCTTCGCTGTGCAATGGCCCGTACCCAGATGCTTCGTTTATGACATCTGGAGTATATCCTTCTTCAATCATCTTTTTCTTTGCCAAAAATTCGGGATTGCCGCCTAAAATAATATCAGTACCACGTCCAGCCATGTTTGTAGCTATTGTAACAGCGCCTTTTCGTCCTGCTTGTGCTATTATCTCTGCTTCTTTTTCATGGTACTTGGCATTTAATACCTGATGCTTTATGCCCAGTTTTTTAAGCATATTGCTTAATTTCTCTGACTTTTCAATAGTAATAGTGCCCACAAGCACAGGCTGCCCTTTTTTATGATGTTCAACTATATCCTCAACGACAGCCTTAAATTTTGCCTCCTCCGTCTTGTATATGACGTCAGGATGATCTATCCTTATCATCTCTTTATTGGTAGGTATCACCACAACGTCAAGACCATATATAGCCCTAAACTCTTGCTCTTCTGTAAGGGCAGTACCAGTCATGCCTGCCAATTTGTCGTACATTCTGAAGTAATTCTGAAAAGTGATTGTGGCAAGAGTCTTGCTTTCTCTCTCGACTTTTACGCCTTCTTTGGCTTCTATTGCCTGATGGAGGCCTTCGCTGTACCTTCTGCCAAACATAAGCCTTCCAGTAAACTCATCTACTATTATGACTTCTCCGTCTTTTACGACATAGTCTTTATCCCTCTTCATTATGGCATGTGCTTTTAGAGCCTGGTTTATATTGTGTGAAATCTCTATATTTTCAAGATCAGCCAGATTATCCAAATTAAAAAATTTCTCGGCTTTTTCCACACCTTTTTCAGTCAAACTTACTGCTCTCGCCTTTTCATCTATAGTATAATCCTCTTCATTTTTCAATGTTCTTACAAAAGCATCGGCTCTTTTATATAGATCCGTAGATTTTTCACCAACTCCAGAAATGATAAGCGGTGTTCTGGCTTCATCTATCAATATGCTGTCGACTTCGTCCACGATTGCATAATTTAGATGCCTTTGAACCATTTCCTCTTTATATATGACCATGTTGTCTCTTAAGTAGTCAAAGCCAAACTCATTATTTGTGCCATAAGTTATATCTGCAGCATAAGCCTTTTTCCTCTCCTCTGAATCCATGTCATGAAGGATAACGCCAACGCTCAAACCCAGAAACTCGTATATTTTACCCATCCAGTCACGATCCCTCTTAGCAAGGTAATCATTGACTGTAACGATGTGAACTCCCTTTCCTTCCAAAGCATTCAAATAGGCAGGTAGTGTCGCAACAAGCGTCTTTCCTTCACCAGTCTTCATCTCTGCTATTCTGCCTTGATGAAGGACAACGCCGCCTATAATCTGAACCCTGAAATGCTTCATTTTAAGTGTACGCCATGCGGCCTCTCTAACGACTGCAAAAGCTTCTGGCAATATATCGTCAAGGGTCTCTCCATTTTTCAGTCTATCTTTAAATTCCTGCGTCTTTCCTTTTAGCTCATCATCTGAAAGCTTTGACATCTCTTCTTCATATGACAAAACCTCATCTGCTATAGGTTCAATTCTCTTTACTTCCCTCTCACTGTAACTGCCAAATATCTTTTCTAAAACTCCTAACATTCACTCACCTTCTCAAGGTTATTATCATTCAAGTATATATTATATCATTATATCGTGACCATATCAAGGAAATGGATTCTTCATCTATTTTAAACAATTCTTTAATTCTTCTACATTCTTAGGCATTGTATTGCAATTTGCAACACCTCTTTCTCTTAAAATTTCAAATACATCCATAATCATTGGTCTTCTCAAATTCACTTTTCTAATTTTATTTTCATCATTAAAAATATCAGTAGGTTTTCCTTCATCTATCACTTTTCCGTCTTTCATCAGATATACATAGTCTGCCCATGAATAAGCAAAATCTACATCATGTGTTGATAAAACAATTGTTTTCCTCTGGCTTATTAAATCATCTAATGTTTTCATGATTTTACTAACATGCTCATAATCCAAATAAACTGTGGGTTCATCAAGTATAATAACCTCCGGTTCCATAACAATTATATCAGCAATTGATACACTCTTTTTTTGACCATAACTTAAGAAATGCGTAGGCTTGTCTTTAATGTCAGTGATGTCCATTTGCATCAATACTTTTTCTATCTTTTCCCTGGCCAAATCCTCTGGCATACCCAAATTCATCAATCCAAATGAAATCTCCTGATACACTCTATTAGCAAATATTTGTATATCGGGATTTTGAAAAACAATACCCACATTTTTTCTGAGTTTTTCAATTTCCTTTCGGCTATAATTAATTTCTTTATTATTGAACATTATTTTGCCGGACTTTGGTTTTAATATCCCATTAAACAGTAAAAACAATGTTGTTTTACCTGCACCGTTAGGCCCTAAAATCGCAGTCTTCTGCCCTTTACATATCTTCATATTGATATTGTTTAAGGCTTTTGTTCCGTCTGTATATTCAAACGAAACATCTACCGCTTCCAATATGTAGTTATTTCCCATATTTCACCTTCTTAAAAATAAAGATAAATTTATTAATATCAATTCAGTTAAAAAAATGACTACAAAATTTCTCACATTAATCTTTTGTTTTTTGTTTATTACTTTTAAATCACCTTTATATCCTCTTGCTTCTAAAGCCAAGTACAAATTTTGAGAATCTCTATAAGATTTAACAAATAACGATGATATCAAAAATCCTAAAGACCTATATCCATTTTTTACTTTGAAATAACCTAATCTAGAATCTTGAGATATATAAATTTCTTTAGTAGCATTTAATAAGACAAATATCAATCTGTACGTAATCTGTATTAATTCTAAAAACAGCATTGGTATTTTTATTTTTTCTAAAACATTAACTATATCAGTTATAGGTGTAGTAAGTGCAAGAAAATATAGACACGATACCAAAGCTAAAGTTCTACTCGTTAGATTAAAAGCTGTGTTAATGCCGCCCGATGTTATCCCTACAAGCACTCCAAATAACTTAATACTGATAATTGCCACACTTTTATCATCTAAAACATTTATAACAATTGTTAAAACACTAATAATTAGAAAAGAAAAAGGAATTAATATGAGTTTTATATAAACTTTATATGGAATTTTCGCTATATAAACTATTATTATAAACATCATAAATACCACTAAAAGATTTGTATATCTGTCAAACCAAAAGCACAAAAGCATTGTCACTATGGCAAATAATAATTTTTCAACAGGATGTATTTTGGACATCCTGTTGATGTACGAATAGCTATCTATTTCCATTTTTCTTCCCCTTAACGTATCCTAAGTAAAATCCTATAAAGCCAGCACCTATTGCAGCTTGACATGCAAACAAAAGGCTCTCAATTTCTCCGCTTGGTGGTTCCCAAATCGGTTTTATCCATGGCTTATAATTTTTATCTATCATCGTTATAGCTTTCGTCGCATTATCATCAGAACCAGCAAATTTGCCATTTTTTACCGTAACAAGCGGTAATACTATCAAAGAAACAACCATTAGCATTAATATTATATTAACAAATAAAGTCTTTTTGCGAATCATACCGTATACCTTCTTTCTATAGAACATCAAGCTCAATTAGTTCTTCTTTACTGTATTCCATAAGCAAATTTATCACTAATACAGTCAAAAGACCTTCACTTATTGCTAATGGCACTTGTGTAATTGCAAATATTCCCATGAATTTCAAAAACGAAACTGTAAATCCGCCTTTTTCAGCAGGGAATGCAATAGCAAGTTGAAAAGAAGTTGTCACATAAGTTAGTAAATCTCCTAAAAAAGCGGATAAAAATACAGCTAACCAATTTGGGCCTCCAACTTTTTTTATTCCTTTGAATATTGCATATGATGCTATAGGCCCTACAATCGCCATAGAAAATGTATTAGCTCCTAAAGTTGTTATACCTCCATGAGCTAATAATAATGCTTGAAATAGTAAAATGATAAGTCCTAAAATGCTCATTGTAAACGGGCCAAACAATATGGCACCAAGTCCCACTCCCGTAGGATGAGAACAGCTTCCCGTAACAGACGGTATTTTTAGCGCTGAAAGCACAAATGCAAAAGCTCCAGCAAAACCCAAAAGCATTTTAAGTTTAGGATTTTCTTTTAACTTTTTACCTATTGTCATTGCTCCTGCAATTATAAATGGTAATGCAGCTAAATCCCATATTATGCACCACTTAAGCGGAAGAAAGCCTTCCATTATATGCATAGAATATGATATCTCAGGTGTAAGTAAAAACAACATAAACATAGTTATCAATTCAATCTTTTTCACAAAAATCACTCCCGTTTAAACAAAATAATAAACCCTCCTAACCTACTTAAGTCGTTAAGAGGGTATAAAAACACTTATATCACCACCTCCTCTATCGACCGTAGAGCAAGTTCATAACAATACAGGCAGGTCTCCTGACTCAGCTTCATCGCCCTTTACGCCTTCCCATCCATAATTACGTAAGACAGTGGCATAATGTAAAGAGCTCATCATTACAGTGGCGGGACCGTGCAGGATTTACACCTGCTTCCCTTTTAACTCAATTGATAAAATTGAGCACCTGTATTTCTTTCATTAAATTTCCAAATGAATTGTAACATTTTGAGAATATATTGTTAATAGTCTTAATTTTTTAAAAATCTGTATAAAACCATAATTTCAAGCATCATTAATTAACTCTCTCATCAGATTATCAAAATTATCTACTATTGTTGGATAATTAATAGTTGGTCTTTTTATTAATATTGTGCAAATTCCTAATCTTGAAGCAGCTTCGAGCTTCTCTACGACACCACCTGTTATTCCACTTTCTTTCGTTACAATAACTTCTGCCTCTTTTTCTTTAAACATAATATAATTCAGTTCAGTGCTAAAAGGACCTTCCATAGCTATTATATCTTTTGAAGCAAGCCCTAATTCCTCGCATTTTCTCAATACATTGCTTGATGGCAGTACTCTTGCAGTGACTTTTTTCCCAACTTCCCAAAGAGGTTTAAATCTTTCTAAGTTTTTACTTCCTATTGTTAAAAAGATATTATCAAATTCTTTGCACTTTTCAACCGCTTCATCAAAATCTGCTGCTAATATAGCATTTCTAAAATCAGCACTTTGTCTCTCATACCTTATATATTTTATGCTCGCCTTTAAACTCGCATTTATTGCATTAATACTTGCTTCCTTTGCAAAAGGATGTGTTGCATCAATTATGATATTTACTTTATTTTTGTTGATAAAATCAATCATACCAATTTCGTCAAGGGCACCACTAAACACTTTAATTTCTTTGCCAAATAAACTTGCTCCATAATTGGTAACAGTACTTGCTATAACCTCGAAGCCATTATGTTTTAGTTTTTCAGCTACTTCTTTCCCGTCTTTAGTACCTGATAATACCAGTATCATAATATATATCCCCTCGGAGATATCATTTTGCCATCTCTAATATATGTACTTTCATTGCCAACAATAACAATTGTCTGCATGTCAATTTCGCAATTACTCATTTCATCCAGTGTAGTAATTATTATTTTCTGGTTTTCTCGAGATGCATTTTTAATTATTCCTACAGGAACATTTCCTCTTTTATATTTCATTATGATTTTTTGTGCATTATAAAAATTTTCTGTCCTTTCCTTACTTTTAGGATTAAAAATAGCAATTAAAAAATCAGCCTTAGAAGCTAATTCTAACCTTTTTTCTATGACTTGCCAAGGCACCAAATGATCAGATAAACTTATGACAGCAAAATCTTGCATCAAAGGTGCACCAAGCAATGCTGAAGCAGCATTTAAAGAACTGACGCCAGGTATAACCTCAATTTGCAAATCTACTTTTTCTTTCAATGCAACTTCATAAACAGGACCTGCCATACCATATATACCTGCATCACCACTTGATATGACGCAAACATTATTTCCATCTAAAGCCAACTGAATAGCTGTCTTTGCTCTTTCGATCTCTTTCCGCATACCCATAGAAACAATTTTTTTGTCCTTAATTAATTCTTTAATAAGTTTTATATAAGTAGCATACCCTATAACAACATCACAATCTTTCAATGCATTATAAGCTTTTAATGTCATATCATAAATACTACCGGGTCCTATTCCAACTATTTTAATCCATCCCATGCAATCCCTTCTTTCCTGTATATAGCAAGCGTCATGCCATTCTTTTTAAGATACGAAATCTCTTTTCCTTTGTTGCTGGCCAAATACGCAGATGGTCTTGCAACGCTTCCGACTCCTACAGTATGAAATACAAAATCAGATATAGGAAATTTATCCTCAACTGTTCGCAAGTCATCTTCTGTGTACAGCAAGAGAGGTACATCCAAAAACTTTGCTAATCTTTGTATCCCCTCTTCATCCTTTTTTATATCGATAGTAGCCATCAAACATATACTTCTTAAACTATAAGACATATTTTCAAAAGTCTCATTTACAAAAGCAAACAAATCGTTAAAAGAAACACCTTTCTTGCAGCCTATTCCTATTACAATATTTTTTGGTCTCAAAACGACGTATGGCTTCTCATCAATATTTTTAACTATTCTATTGGTCACATAAACAATCGCATCAGCCTTATCATCAAGGTTCTTTTTTATATATTCGTCAAATAATGTTATAATTCCTAAATCATCATCTATTATAAAACGCACGTTTTCTCTGTTTACTAATGCTGCACTAACTTTTTTCAAATCACCAGCATTTTCGAGGTATAATCCATAATTTTTTGCAATAACATCTAAAGATATTATACCTTCCAAATCTGTAGCTGTTGTTATAATTGGCTGAGCACCTATTATGGAAGATATATTGATCGCAAGTCTATTTGCACCACCTATATGCCCAGATAAAAGACTTATAGCGTATTTTCCCTTTTCATCGACTACAACAACTGCAGGATCCGTAAATTTATCATTAATAACTCCTGCAATCGATCTAACTACAATTCCGGTGGCCATTATAAATACAATACCACTATATTTACGAAAAATATCATGTACAAAATTTATAAAATCACCTTCAATAGCGTAACTACCATCAAATTTATATTTTTCTTTTACAAACACATCTCCCTCTAATGTTTCATATAACTTTTTGGCAATAATGGCAGCATTCTTTGTGATAGCAACTATTGCTATTTTCATAAGCCATCCTTCTTTCTATAGCTATGTGAAAATTCTTTATCATAAAGCCTTGAGAAAGTTTCTATATTACTGTGTAAAAATTCTCCGACAAGTATTATAGCAGTACTATCTATACCTTTTGACTTAACTTTATAAGAAATGTCATTAATAGTGCCAGTAACAATCATCTGATCCTCCCAAGTAGCTTTGTATACAACTGCAACAGGTGTGTCTTCATTATAACCTTTCTTCAATTCTGTAATAACTTTATCAATTTCCTGAACACTTAAAAATATTGCCATGGTAGCCCCATGACGTGACAAAACCTCTAGTTCCTCATCTTTTGGGACTACTGTCCTTCCACCTATACGCGTTATAATCACTGTTTGAGTTATCTCAGGAATTGTCAATTCTTTTTTTAAAACTGACGCTGCCGCCAAAAATGAACTTACTCCAGGAATTACTTCGTAGTTTATGTTTTCCCTCTCAAGTCTCATAATTTGCTCATGTAAAGCACCGTAAATTGCAGGGTCTCCTGTATGCAATCGTGCTACATCTTTTTTATCTTTATTTGCCTTAATCATTAGATCAATTATTTCATCAAGATTTAATGTAGAGCTATCGTAAACTTCCACACCTGACTTTGCGTATTTCAGCAGATCCTTGTTTACAAGTGAACCCGCATAAATTACAATATCACATTTTTGCAATACCTTAATTCCTTTCAATGTAATAAGTTCAGGATCTCCTGGTCCTGCACCAATAAAATAAACCACTATTATCTCTCCTTTTTTGCAATAATCAGGGACATATAATCTATCTTTTTCCCTATGTACTCGTCAAGATTCAATGATATTTGTTCATCATCATGACCACATTTAATAACGAGATATCCTCTAAAATTTTTTTGTTTTAAGATTTTCACTATTTCATCAAATCGTCTTGAAATTTTCATCAATACCACATTATCAAACATATCAAGCGCTTTTGAAATTTCTAAAATATCTCCTGATGGAATAACCGCAAAAGCTTCATCACCCGTCGCAATTGGAATATTTAATCTAGAAGCAACAGCACTAAATGAACTAATTCCAGGGATAGTTTCCGTCTCATATCCTTCAATCCCATTTAGTATATATACGTATGTACTGTAAATCATAGGGTCTCCTATGGTTATAAAAGCCACATTTTTACCTTCATCAAGAAATCTCTTGATTCTTTTTATATTTTCATCCCATTTTGCCTTAAGGTTTTCTTTTGTATATATCATCGGAAATTCCAAAAACACCACATCACTTTTTATATAAGGTTTCGCAATTTCATAAGCAATACTTCCTTCTCCTTTACTTGTCGGTGCCACAACCACATCAACTTGTCCAAGTATTTCCACAGCTTTTAAGGCAATAAAATTTTTATCACCTATTCCAACACCTATTCCGTACAATTTAGCCATTCTATCACTCTCTTTTCGCTGATATTATGTACACAGGATTTCGCGAAACCATCATCGTTTTTTGTCCAGCCTTTCTTGACACAGAAACATTTACGCATATTGTTTGAACATCATAACATTTTTGTTTGAAATAATGATTAGCATAATAAGCGGTATCAAGCGTGATCCCGTTTATTACTACTATCCCTTTCTCCTTTAATCTGCTTACAACAATGTCAAATATATGGTGCATTTTATCACCTGTACCTCCAATGAATACCCTGTCAGGTGACGGTAAATCAATAAGAACATCAGGAGCTATGCCATTCACCACAACAATGTTATTTACGTTAAATTTTTTAATGTTTTCGCTTATAAGTCTTATTCCTTCTTTTTCTTTTTCAATAGAATAAACAACACCTTTTTTCGCTGCCAATGCAGCTTCAATAGATACAGAACCTGTACCAGCTCCTATATCCCATATTGTACTGTCCTCTTTTAGCCTAAGTTTTGATATTGATAAAACTCGTATTTCTTCCTTTGTCATAGGAATATTTCCTCTTACAAAATATTCATCAGGAATACCTGATGTCATGTATTGCCACATGTTATCACCACTACATTTAAATCAAATTTTATATCACAGTTTGAAAGTTCTTCTACAGTAAAAGAATAAATTTTCTCCATATCATAAGAAAGATTTTCACCAACATATATCTTAATATCTTTAAAATCTTGCTCTTTTAATGATGATGCAATAAATTGTGGTGTATGCTTATCATCAGTAAAAACAGCAACTTTCTTCTTTGATTTTAATTTTTTTACTAAGTCATCATCACGCCCATGTAGACTAACAATCGTCAGATCATTCATGGTTATTTTGAGTTTTGCACACATATATTGTACTGAACTTATACCAGGTATAATCTCCACTTGATTTTTATCAACATATTTTAAAATCAATTCAGCAATTCCATATAATAAAGGCTCACCAGATGCCAAAATGACAATATTACCTTCTTTTTTAAGAATACTGCTATAATCAGTTGAAGCATTTATAATAATCTTTTCACATTCGATATCTTCAAATTCTTCAATATGCCTTTTCCCTCCTACCAACACATTCGCTTTTCTTATCTTTTCCAGTGCATAATTGGTAATAAACCTTCTATTCCCAGGACCCATTCCTACAATTGTTACCATTTTATCTTATCACCTGCTTTTGCAATAATACCTCTTTTTAATGAAATAAGATGAACTTCTATGTCTAATTTATCGTAAACATATTGTTTACACTTAGCATATATTCGCTCAGCAATAAACTTACTAAAGCATTGTATATTAATACCTGAGCTTTCAACTATATCAAGTGCTTCTTCCGTGGTATTTGAATCCAAAACTTTATCAACAATATTTCTATCCGCTCCAAAATGTGCAGCATACGCCGCCATTATTTCTGCTCTAGCATCTGCAACATGACTATGGGTATTAAATATTCCTGCTGATACTTTTATAAGCTTTCCTATGTGGCCAGCCAAAATTATTCCTGTAAAACCGAACTCTACAGCCTTTTCCAGCATAAAACCTAAAAAGTTCCCATATGAAACTACGATTTTCTCATCAATACCTTCCTTAACAGCATATTCTTTACCGTAGTTCCCCGGAGAAAAAACAACTTCCTTGTGTCCTTCGGCAGAAAGAACCGACAATTCTAATTCCAAAGACGATTTATAGGCATCTTCCGACATTGGCTCTACAATCCCTGTTGTACCAAGTATCGATATACCACCTACGATTCCCAGCCTCGGATTGAAGGTTTTTAATGCAACAGTTTCGCCTCCTGGTACACTTATGGTAATTTTAACGCCTTTTCCTTTTGGCAATACTTTTCCAACTTCATTCAATATCATAGACATTGGCACAGGATTAATAGCAGGTTTACCAGGGCTTACAGGTAGGCCTGGTTTCGTGACCACTCCGACTCCATCTCCTCCATATACTTCTATGCCTTCACTTTCTTTTACCTCTGCCTTTGAATAAATTATAAGTCCATGAGTAACATCTGGGTCGTCTCCGCCATCTTTCATTATTCCACATTTTACCCAACCATCGCCAGATGTTATATCCAAAACCTCAAGTTTAAGTCTCCATCCTTTGGGAGTATCTATCTCTATAGCATCTATTTTTTCTTTTTTAAAAAGCATGTAAGTAGAAGCTTTAGATGCAGCGGCTGCACAAGAACCTGTTGTATATCCGTATTTTAATTTTTTACCCCTCTTATATGTAAAATTCTCCATACACAACAACCTTATCTATCAATCATATATAGGAGGCTATTTACAATAGCTGTTGCAACAGTTGTTCCTCCTTTTGCTCCTTCTGTAACAATATAAGGTACATTCAATTTTTTTAATTCTTCTTTTGCTTCCTTAGCTCCTACAAATCCCACTGGAACACCAATAATGACAGATGGATAAACCATTCCATCTCGCACCAACTCTATAAGCCTAAACAAAGCAGTAGGAGCATTGCCAATTGCAAAGATCTTATTTTTTTCATCTTTTATAGCTACTTCAATAGCCGCCATAGATCTTGTAATATTACATTTGCGTGAAAATTCCATGGTTTCTGGAAGATCTATATAACTTTTAACTTTTGAACCTACTTTTTTTAATGCGTCTTTATTTATTCCTGCTTCCAACATCTTTGTATCACTAACTATATGTAACCCACATTTTAAAGCATCTAAAGTAGACTCTATAGCTTTATCAGAAAATTTTACTATACTTGAGTAATCATAATCTGCTGTAGCATGAATTACACGCTTAATTATTAAAAGTTCCTTTTCGTTGAATTTAGACTCATCTATATTTTTACCAATTATTTCAAAACTCCTTTCCTCAATTCGACATGGGTCCTTAATGTAGTTCATAATTTCTCTCTCCCAACCAATTACCTTATTTCTTCAATTCTGTTCAAAAGAATGTCAACAATTCTATCATCATAACCAATTGGTCTTGCAAACTTAATTGAAATAGTTGGATATTTTTCTATTTCTTTTTTTAAGATTGAAGGTATATCTATTTTTATATGCATTCCCTCAAACAAAAAAAAGTGGAGCTACTATAATATCAAAAATACCTTCTTCTACAAACTGCTTAATAGAAGCAGGTATATCTGGAAAATCAAATTCCATAAATCCAGCCTTTACGCTTTTATATTTATTTAAACTCTGAATCTTATTTACAACCTCAATTACTACATTTTTTGCTTCATTTGCTCGACTTCCATGAGCTACTATTAACAAACCTCTGTCCATTATTTAACTTCCTCTCGTATAAAATTTTTAAAAATAAAATTCTATATTATTTTATCATATTGGAAAAAATTTCGCATTATTTTTAAGTAATCACTTTTAAATGAGTATAAGTTTTTAAATTTTTTTCATAAAATGTCTTTAAGTTAATACAAATCACATATACACAACTATAAAAAGATCCAAGTATACACATTATACATGGATCTTTTTAGATAAGTTTATTATTTACTCAATAGGATGTGCTTTTATGTATTCACCGTATTTTTTGTCTACTTTGCTTATATGGTTTATAAGCCAATCGACTAACTTACGGTTTAAAGTGGTTACTATTGATACGCTGACACCATTCTTTTTAACGTCGTTTTCTATTTCTTGTATGTCACTTATAAATTTCTCGTGAAGCTTTTTATGCTGAGGTAACTCTGGGTATTTGTACTTTTCTAAAAGTTTTTCCTCATCGCCAAAATGCTTTACTGTGTATTCTCTTAAAAACCCCAGTATCTCATGGACCTTGTCTTGACCTTGCTGTTTCATACACGCATCAAAAACATCGTTGACCCTATTGAAAAGTTCTTTGTGCTCTTCATCTATCATGTCTATGCCGACAGACAATGACTGCTGCCACTTTATCATTCAAACTCCTCCTCTCGAAAATTCTTGTTACATAATAATTATAATACATATTTATTCGACAAAAAATCCTTTTTCCTTAAGTTTTTTCTCGATTCTATTTAAAACTTCTTTCGAATCAGCTTCTACAGTATGCAGATGAACGCCTTCTGTCAATGATGACAAAAGGGTTGCTTTAGCATTTTTCACGCTTTCCATAAATCTTTCAACATCATACCGAGATGAAATCATCAATAATCCTCTTATTTCGCCATAAAGGGGATGTTCAACAATCACGTCTAAGACTTTTCCGCCGTTATCCACAATAGTATTCAGCTCTTCCTCAGTCCTATCAAAATAATGTTTGCTTGCAATTACTTTTGTGTATTTGCTTTTATCGCTTGAACCTAAAATATAACCTTGCGGAGTAGATAATATCTTTATTCCTTCTGCTCTTAATATGGCTATGTCTTGCACAATTACCTGTCTCGTAACACCCAAAACATCCGCTAGTCTATTGCCTTTAATAGGTCCTTTCTCTGTTTTTAAAATCTCTATTATCTTATCTCTTCTTTCTGCCGAATTCATTCATCAACACCTCTTAAAGATACAAAATTGCACATTTATATTTTAACTCTCTTAGAGGCATTTATCATGGCATTTGAAACCATTAGAAAAATCCCCGTTGCTATAAATAAGTCTCCTACGCTGAAAGTCTTTGGAAGAGGATACGGCTTTGGTAGATAAAAAACATCACACAAAAATTTAAGCTTTGTAGATGAAGTCATGGCCTGATGAGTTGGAATGATGTTTTTTGTAAGCTCAGGCACTAAATAGCCAATCCCAGCCGCTTTAAGAGAATCTATAGATACGGGCATCCTTCCACCATTTGCGAAAATGACTATGAAATTTAAAATAATGCCTATAGATATTATTTTCATGTATTTATTATGTCTATTGAAATAAAGACCTATAAAAAGCATCAAATAATCCAAGAAATGTATGTACGCTCTATATGTCATTATGATTGGGTATTTATCCGTTAAGTTAAGCAGTCCAAACTCAAGCCCAAAGCCAAGTATAAAAAAAATAGGCATTTTTATATCTATGTCGGCAATGCCGCTTAGTTTTCCTCTCCTTAATAGAAAGCCGTATATAAACGAAGCGCCAAGAGAATCAAAAATCATGTTTAAAATCCTCCTTATTCTTTTCGTATGCTTTTTTAAAGAGCTTTATTATTCTTGGACTAAACTGCGTACCTTCACTATCAACTATTATCTTGTACGCTTCTTCTCTCGTGTAAGCATTTCGGTAAGGCCTATCAGAAACAAGTGCATCAAATACATCTGCAATAGCCAATATCTCTGCTTCCAGCGGTATCTGCCTTCCGCTTATCCCGTCAGGATAACCATTTCCATTGTACCATTCATGGTGATATCTAACCCAATACCTTACGTTTTTTAAAAAAGGCACATCTTTCAATATCTCATAACCACTGACAGGGTGCTGTTTGATATGATCGTATTCTTCTTTCGATAGTTTTCCAGGTTTGTTTAAAATATTTTCAACGATGCCTATCTTGCCTACATCATGTAGAAGCGCAGCTATACGCACCATTTCAGTATGTGCTTCACTGAATCCAGCTTCTCTGCAAAGATAAACGGCTAATTTTTCTACACTTTTAGAATGTCCCAAAGTGTATCTGTCTTTGGCCTCTAATGCCTTCGTAAGAGCATTTATGGTATCATAATAAGACTGTTTAAGATCCATGTATAGTTTAAACATATATCTAACCATCAAAAGCGGTACAAAAAAGATTACCAAAGAAATATATCCATAAGCAACAAATGTAAATGCCATTAAAATACCTATAAATGCTAAAAACAGGAAATTTGTTACCATCCAACTAAAATCTTTGAGCCAAGTCTTTATAAAAGATTTATTTAATAATAGTGAAACTAATACAGTTACTAGTATATTATTTAAAAAATAATATACTATTGCAGCAGCAATGGCTTGTAAAATATAATTAGGATATACTAAAGTACCTGTTTTACCACCTAAATATTTATATGTTAAACCACCTAAACCAACGCTAATAGCTATTTGTGAAATATTAAATAAAGTTTTATAATACGGCTTGTTGAATACCCATTCAATACTATTATCCCTTCTTTTTACAATCTCTAAAAGATATCCTAACGTGCCTATTATGGCCGCCTCATATGGACCAAATATTAACAATGCCATTAAATCAATAGCATATCCTACCGAAACAGTTACTTGTTTGTTAATATATATCGGTAATGATTCTGTTACTGCAGCAATTAATCCAAAAATAACAATTTCCCCAGAATAATTATAATTTATATTTAATATAGAATATATTATAAATGTCATCCCTAATATTGTTATTAATGCAATGTACACTTTTGTTTTATTATTAAACATCGTATCCTCTCCAAAGTTCAAAAATTACCACCCAAACCTTAATTCCATTGTAAGTTTGCTCCTCCAGCAAGTGCTAATGCCAACAAAGCAAGAAGAACTTTTATGATTGTTGCTTTTTTCATCCTGAAACCCTCCTTTACCAAAGATGCTCTCAAGCTTCTCAAGCTTCAGGCGAAACGCTACGCTTAATAAAGGTTTGGGTAAAAATAAGCTATTTAATTATCGACAGTCGAAATGACACGCCTGTTTAAAGCGTCTAATGTCGCTTTTACAAGTGCTTCACCATCATCCTTTTTTACAATGCTGGAGCCTACAAGAAGCTCCTCTCCTTGAGGTGTTGCATGTGTCACTGCGACTATAGCTATACGCTTTTTGGCAAAAGAATATATATCAACATCTTCTAAAATAAGATTGTGATCATCTGGAAGTATTTTGGATACACACTCAAGTGTGGCATTTACGATTATCCTGTTTTTATTTCTCTCTGTATTTACACCTTTGTATACACCTTCATATATTTCAGAGCCTTTTGTAAGTACAACGGTTGCTTCTAAGTTCACTCCATTGTTAGCAAACGTTAAATTTGTAAACGCGATTCTCTCATCGTTATAATATCTGCCACTTGTCTCCACCTGTGCGACGCTAATTATCTTGTAGTTTACATCTACTTTAAACTCAGCCATTAAAACCGATTGTACATCTCTTGCAATTTGCTTCGCATTTCTTGATGTATCAGCCAATACGTGAATCTCAGCAATCTGACCATTTTCAGCTATAATCCTACTTGATATTACACTTTGTACCCTATTTATCAATTCTTCCATAGAATTGATAACTTCTTTTGTTAATTCAGCCAACGTGCTCACACTCCATTTTTTCAATCAACTTTTACACATACAGGAATAATATTCTACAAAAAATTCTATTTTCCTTCTTTATTGCATAAAAAAATTGAGGGTTTTTTTAACCCCCAATTTTTGTCTCACATTGTCGGCTCTATCAAGCCATATTTGCCGTCTTTTCTCTTATATACCACTGTAAAATCTTCTGTATCAGAATTCGTAAATACAAAGAAATTATGCCCTAAAAGATTCATTTGAAGTATGGCTTCCTGCACAGACATAGGCTTCACAGCAAATCTCTTAGTCTTTACAACTTCAAACTCCGATTCATCCTGTACATCATTTTTTATGTAATCCTGTTGAGCATCAAATCTGATTGAATCTGGTGTAAAATTGTTTTTAAGTTTCGTCTTGTACTTTAATATTTGTTTTTCAAGCTTATCAACAACGTTATCTATCGAAGCGTACATATCGTCGCTTACCTCTTCAGCTCTAAATATCATCCCTCTAAAAGGTATTGTAACCTCTGCAATCTGATTATTTTTCTGAACACTCATGACGACACGTGCTTCTGTGTCATCTGCAAAAAACTTTTCTATCTTGCTTAAACTCTTTATGGCTGCATTTCTAAGTCCATCTGTTATCATCATGCCATTTCTACCGCTTACTGTAATCCTCATACAATACAACTCCTTTCTTTATGTCTATATTATTATAATTCTACATGAAATCTAATATTCCTGCATGGGTTTTCACTATATTTTGCGAATTTTGCAAAATATAATATAATTGAATAAAAGGGTGCTTCTGCACCCCGTTAAACTTACAGTATTTTGCTAAAAAATTCTTTTGTCCTTGGGCTTTTAGGATTGCTAAAAAGTTCTTCAGGAGAACCTTCCTCTACAATCACTCCGTCATCTACAAAAATGACTCTGTCTGCAACCTCTTTTGCAAAGCCCATCTCATGAGTCACAACTACCATAGTCATGCCTTCGTTTGCAAGTTCTTTCATGACATTTAAGACTTCCTTGACCATCTCCGGGTCAAGTGCAGATGTAGGTTCATCGAAAAGCATCACATCAGGCTGCATAGCCAGCGCTCTGGCAATAGCAAGCCTTTGCTTCTGACCGCCAGATAGCTTTACAGGATATGCATCTTTTTTGTCTTCAAGCCCAACTTTTTTTAATAGCCTGATGGCAATATCTTCTGCAGTTTTTTTATCCATCTTCTTTACTTTTATAGGAGCCAACGTTATATTGCCAATAGCAGTCATATTAGGAAATAAATTAAAGTGTTGAAAGACCATGCCGACTTTTTGGCGTATCATATTTATATCAGCCTTTTTGTCATTGATTTTCTCCCCTTCAATGTATATGTCACCTTTTGTCGGCTCTTCAAGAAGGTTTATGCACCTTAATATGGTGCTTTTCCCAGAACCACTGGGACCGATTATTACCAAAACTTCACCTTTTTTCACTTCTAAGCTTACACCTTTTAAGACTTCTAAATTGCCAAATCTTTTATGGAGGTTATCAACGCGTATCACCAGTCCTTAACCTCCTTTCAAATATGCTTAAAAGCCTTGAGAATACCAGTGTCATTACAAAGTAAATGACTGCTATTATCATAAGAGGCTCAAATGCCCTATATGTCACGCTGGATACTATCTCTGCTTGCCTTGTAAGATCTGCAAAGCCTATCACAGATACTATGGACGACTCTTTAAGCATTACAACAAACTCGTTGCCTAAAGCCGGCAAGATATTTTTTATTGCCTGGGGAATTATGACGTACCTCATTGCCATGCTGTGAGACATGCCTAAAGAGCGAGAGGCTTCCATCTGTCCCGGATCTACCGCTTGAATGCCAGAGCGTATTATCTCCGCCACATATCCGGCACTGTTCATAGAAAGGGCTATTATTCCTACTACAAATCCAGGAAACTTTATGCCAAATTGAGGCAAACCGTTGTATATGATGAGTATCTGCACTAAGAGTGGCGTCCCTCTTATTATCTCTACATATGCTGAGCCAATAAAGCTTAATATCTTTACGCTGGACATCTTCATCAAAGCTACAATCAATCCCAATACAGCACCTATTGCCACAGATATGATAGTAAGCTCTATAGTCATTATGAGTCCATTTATAAAAAGCTGAGTGTATTGTGGCATACTTGAAAAATCAAGATTCATTAACTGTTTATTCTCCTTTCAAGAGACTTTATTTCCCCATCCATTTGTTTAACATCTTGTCATATTCACCGCTGTCTTTAAGCTCTTTTATCACACTATTTATCTGGTTAACCAGATCCTGATTTCCTTTTGCGACAGCAACCGAATATCCTGGCACTGCTTCATTTATCTCTTTAATGTGAAGCATCTTCATGTCTTTATACTCTTTTAAGTATGCATCGGCAATTGTACTTTCCATCAATATAGCATCTACCCTGCCGTTTTCTAATGATAAAAATGCATCGCCTAACCTATTTAGCTCTTTTATTTCTATTCCTTTTATCTTCTTAGCAGCATCATCAGACGTAGTGCCAAGCTGTACAGCTACCGTCTTGCCTTTCAGGTCATTTAAGTTATTTATATTGCTGGAATCTTTCACGACTAAAACCTGCTCAGAATTATAATACTCATCAGAAAAATCGACGTTTTTCTTTCTCTCTGGTGTAGCATTCATGCCTGCAATAGCCATGTCAATCTGGCCACTTTGAAGAGCAGGAATAAGCCCTGTAAAGTCCATATCTTTTATCTGAAGTTTTACACCTAACTTTTTAGCAATTGCATTAGCTAAATCCACATCAAAGCCCATTATAGTGTCATTACCGTTGACAACTTTGTGAAATTCAAATGGTGGAAAATCGGCGCTGGTACCCATGACGATAACCCCTGATTTCTTCACTCTGCTTAACGTAGACTGTTTCGAACAACCGCTTAGCGCGATAGACATAATAGTGATAAGAATTAAAGATATTATCAACCTTTTTTTCAATTTTTTCTCCTCCCGACAATAGATAATTTACTAAATAATTATACTATCACATGTATAATATTGCAATATATTTTTTATTCATCAAAAATTTTTCTGGTGGAGAAATGATTAAAGGGCATCCCTTTCGGAATGCCCTCAATAATCCTCTTTACTTCTTGCAAAAGTGAAGGGGATTACTTATTTGCTCCAGCAACTCTTCCTCTCCTGGAGTTAAACTGATTGTTTCTCTGCTTTTTAGCATCTCTGCATGACTTGCACCTTACTGGCGCATTTTGAAAGCCTTTCTGAGCGTAAAATTCTTGTTCACCGGCAGTCCACACGAATTCTGCCCCACAGTCTTTGCAGACTAATGTCTTGTCTTGATACATAATAAATAATCCCCTCACTTTGACATTTATTTACTGTATAGCCAATTGGACTATACAGTAATATTATACCACCGGTTAAGAGTTTTATCAATAAATTTTAAAATTTTAAAAATTGCATAATTATTACTGCATAAACATTTAGCGCTTTTTATCCACAAAATAGCTGCCAGGTGTGTAATACTTAAGATACTCTATATATCCTTTTTTACCCTTTGATAAATCATCTATTTTTTCTTCCAGATTTTTAAAAGCACAATTTATATCATCTAAATTTTTATCCTCAACTTCTTTTATTTTTTCCAATGTGCCCTTTATATCTATCAGTATTCCTTTTAGCACGCTTTTATCTGTACTATTATTAGGCGTATTAAAAATGCTGTCTATCCTATTTACCTTTTTGTATAGATTGTACATAGGCAGAAATTCACTGTCTATTTCATCAATGCTTGCTATGATGTCTTGTTTTTTCTCCAATATGTTTTTTATGTCATCAAGTTTTTGTGAATTTATGGCTATATTTAGCTGATTATTCAGTTGAAGCATTTCATTTAGATAATTTAATTTTTTTTTCAGCCAACTCTATCAATTTTTTTTACATCGCTTACCATACTATATCAACCTTTAGAATAAACTTTTGCTCGAACTTTTCCCATCGCTTCTCCCCATGTATCTCTAAGCTCTGTTATCAAAGATATCACTTCATCTAACGGCTTTTTATCCTTTTTTAAATTGGCTTCTATCAGCCTTCTTGAAATAAAATCATAGATGCTGTAAAGATTTTTTGATATATCATACTGCATGTCAAGAGTCGCCATAAGCTCTAATACTATGTCTTGCGCTCTTGTTATGCTGTTATGAGCTCTTTCGATGTTTTTATCATCTATAGCCTGTTTTGCTTCATTTGCAAAGCGAATAATTCCATTGTAGAGCATCAAGACTAATTCTTCTGGACTTGCCGTCATGACAGAATTTCGCTTGTACTCCATATACGGATCGATCATTTATCAATTCCCCTTCCTGTGTAAAGCAAAGAATCTCTATCCATTAAGCTGCTGACTTAGCCATTGGCTCTGAGAATTCATCTGCGCCATGTACGTCTCTAATTGTGTAAACTGGTTATAATACTGCTGCTCTAATGTATTTAGCTGGTCTTGCATGTCTGACATCCTCTGGTTTATATCGTTAATTTGCTGACCCAAAAAGCTATTATCGTATAGCTGATACTGCCCCCCACCAGCTTCTTGTGTTATAGAGTTTATACCGTTATTAACTATGTAGTAAAGCCTTGCAGCAATACCATCGCTTGAACTTGAGCCAGGTACAGCATTTACATCCGTAGTAGATTCCGTTATTCTTGTAAAAAGATCCATGACTTCTTGAGGATTATTTTGTATCGCATTTTTAAGTTTCGTATCATCTATGTAGAGCTTACCGCCCTCATACCACTGCCCTGTAGTTATACCAATAGAGCTTAATGTCATCTTAGTGCCGTCAGAAGCTGTTACAGTGCCAGAAACAGCAGTTCTCATGCTGTAATATATGGATGTAAGATTGTCATTTCCACTTAAATCACCACTTCTGGCTTTCTGCTGCCATGCGGTAATGTCGTCTTGCGTCATCTGCTGTTTTTGAGCATCTGTAAGTGGTTGATAGTCATAATACCTCTCTTCTGTCAATTTTGAATTTATAGTCGTAATCACATCGTTATACGCATCCACAAAGCTTTTAATACTGTTATATATCGTATCTGTGTCTGTCTGTACTGAAAGGGTTGTATAACCTGTTCCTGTAAGATTTATATTTATACCTGCTACTGTAACATTATTTGTAGAACTATTTGTAATCTCCACTCCATTGAAAATAAAATCTGCGTTATTTCCATTTTTTATATATAAATTTAATTTAGTTAAAATAGTATTATTTGTATCATTTTCTGATATATTTATTTTTGAATTATTTCCTGTTGTACTCGATACCAAAAACAACCTACCTAAATTACTATCATACGATGCATTAATATGAGTTGTATTTGACACACTATTAATAGCTGTCACTAAATCATTTATTGTCTGTCCATTTTTTATTGTAATCGTAGCTAAGGTATTAGCATCTCCATTTGATATGGTTAAAGTTATATCACCGCCTGTATCGTTAATAATATCACTAGAGTTAATAATATTCTGACTTGTTGCAGTAGCTGCTGATGCAAGGGTTTTTACTTCCAATGTATATGTCCCATTTACAGCATTTACACCTGCCGTGGCAGTCGCTATAGACGTATTTGATGAAACCGTCTTAGCAAGATATGTCCCCTGCAACTTCATGCTAAACAGTGTATTGTCCCTTAGTGTCAAAAGCTTTGTATTTATGCTCTGAAGATCCTCCTGCTGCCACTGTAACCACTGCTTTTGCTGTTCCAATTGATAAAGCGGTTGACTTGCAGCCGTCATAAGCTGTTTCACTATAGAGTCCGTATCAATACCTGATGCAAGTCCGCTTATTCTAAGCAAATTGCTGGTAGTCGAATTTTGCATTGTAATAGGATCCATACTACACTCCTCCTAAATTTTTCTATCGACAAAAAGCCCTGCTATTTTCCACAATCCTGCCACCAAGTCTAATATCTTTTCTGGCGGGATTTCATCAATAACCTCATTTGTCCTGCTGTCTACAATTTTCACCACGATTGTATTTGTAGGTTTGTGAACAGAAAATTCAAAATAAGTACCATCATTTTTCTTGATTTTATTGTTGACGTCATTTATTTCGTCTTTTATAGATTTCTCATCGACAGGATTTTTAAAAATCTCTTTTACGTCATCAATCTTGTCAGTTAATAAATTATTTAGCTTTCTACTTCCTCCTTCTAATGATATATTTTGAATCATCTATATACCTCCCAAAAAATAACTTCACATGTTATTTTCTATATCGGCAAAATATTTAAAAAAATTAGTGAATTTATTTAGCAGTTTTCCCGCAAGACATGTATTCTACAATAAGCTTATCTAATTCCTGACTTATCTCAAGCGCTTTTGTCATGTCGACTATGTTTTTATTAAGCTCCTTCTTCAATAGCTTTATCTTTTCTTCCACTGAATCATTTTTATAGTAATGTTCTTTTATAATCTTTGTCATTTTCTCCTCCATATAAGCTATTGTAAATTACTTCATTTTTATATATCGGCTCTAAAAAATTTTTTATTAAATTTTTTTTCAAGATGATATAAATACTTCTATCTGAACGTATGTTTGTGTTATAATATTTTTGAGGTGTTTAATATGGATCTTCTCGAAAAGATAAGAATATTGGCTGATGCAGCAAAATACGATGTATCATGCTCATCCAGCGGAAGCGATAGAGAAAACAAAAATGGTGGAATAGGAAACGCATCATTTTACGGAATATGCCACAGTTGGTCTGAAGATGGCAGGTGCATATCCCTTCTTAAAATACTTTTTACAAACATATGCATCTACGATTGCTCATATTGTGTAAATAGATGTACAAATGACGTAGAAAGAGCATTATTCACACCAGATGAGCTTGCTGACATTACAATAAATTTTTATCGCAGAAATTACATTGAAGGCTTGTTTTTAAGCTCGGCTGTCTACAAAAGCCCTGACTACACGATGGAGCTTCTCATTAAAACTGTCAAAAAACTGCGGGAGGAATACAATTTTAACGGATACATACATTTAAAGGCTATTCCTGGTGCAGACGTAAATCTCATTAGACTGGCAGGTCTTTACGCAGACCGCATGAGCGTAAATATCGAGCTTCCATCCGAAAAATCTCTAAAGCTATTGGCGCCTCAAAAGACAAAAGAATCAATAATAAAGCCCATGAATTTCATACACAATCAATTGTTAGAAAAAAATGAGTCAAAAAAGCTAATGCGCTATACAGATAAATTCGTGCCTGCAGGGCAGACAACACAGCTTATCATAGGTGCAACACCAGAAAGCGACAGGACCATATTAAAGCTTTCGGAAAATCTATATAAATATTATGATCTTAAAAGAGTGTATTACTCTGCATACATCCCTGTTTTTAATGGCAACAATATTTTAGGAGTGGCTTCGCCTCCTCTTTTAAGGGAGCACCGCTTGTATCAAGCTGATTGGCTTTTAAGGTATTACAATTTCAAAGCTGATGAGCTGTTGACTGAAGAAGAGCCAAATTTTGATATCTCACTTGATCCAAAAATCAACTGGGCTATGAAAAATTTAAATCTATTTCCTGTTGAAATCAACACTGCCGATTACAATATGCTTCTAAGAGTCCCCGGTATCGGCTTAAGGGCAGCAAAACGTATTGTAAAGGCACGAAAAGCAGCTCACTTAAGCTATGACTCCCTTAAAAATTTGGGCGTCGTATTAAAAAGGGCAAAGTATTTTATAACATGCAATGGAAAATATTACGGTGAATGCAAAATAGAAACAGAGAAGATAAAAAATAAACTATCCACTAATAAGAATCGCATTTTAGACGGACAAATCAGCATATTTGACATTGATAATTCTTTAAATAACCTACCAATAATAGTATGACTTAGTTAGGAGAATCGATATATGGTAAACTATGTATTCGACGGGTCGTTTGATGGCCTCATGACTGTTGTATACGAGGCATATTACAGTCATCAACAACCTAATGATATTTTTTCTGGAAGCAATCATCAAATAAACTTTCTTGGCCATGACGTATTCGTATCAACAGATATAGATAAATCTAATAAAGTACAAGATGCCATTGAGACAAAAATATCAAATGAAGCACTTAGAAACATTTACTACGTTTATCTCTCGGAGTTGGATTCGTCGTACATGTTGATATATAAATATATTAGATTAGGCTTTAAAATAGGCAAAAAATTAGACTACTTCATTCAAAATGACATAGTCCATGAAGTGACGAAATTAAGCCAAAGAGTAAAGCATGAAGCATACAAGATGATAGAATTAATCAGATTTAAAGAGGTCAAAAAAGGATTGTTTCTTGCAAAGATACATCCAGACTACAACGTGCTACCTATCATAATGCCTCACTTTGCTGAAAGGTTTCAAGATCAGTATTTCATAATACATGACGAAAAGAGGAGCTTATCGGCTGTATATGATAAAAAAGCATGGATAATCACTGACATACCTCTTGAAAATATATCTAAAGTTAAAGACACAAAAAACTACGAAATCTTATGGAAAATATATCATAAAAGCATCGCAATAAAAGAAAGAAAAAATATGAAACTTCAGATGCAACACATGCCTAAAAAATACTGGGATATGCTTACAGAAAAGCAGTAGTCACATTCCAAATTGCACTGATTTAATAATCCTCTCTAAAAACATCTTTCCATCCGCCGTAATAAGAAGTGATGATGTGACCATGACTTCATTAACTGGTATAAAGTCATACTTGTCACCGTTTCTCTCTGCATATCCAGTAAAGTCGTGTATGATGTATGGCACCCCACCATCTATTCCAACAAACATCATAGCATGACCCGGCATATATAAAGCTGCACCATGCTTTATGCCTTTAAAAGCTTCAATTCTATCGATTAATGACAAGTCATCAGAAAACTGATGTACTATTCCGGGACATCTTTCTTGCTCATCAGCATTTCTGGGTAGTCTAAACCCAAATGTCTTGTAGATGTGCATGATAAGGCTGGAGCAATCCCTGCCATTAAAGCTATCGCCCCATCCATATCTATCGCCAATAAGTTTAAACGCCTGATTTAAAATATTTGCCCTCGTGTATGGAACATATCCTTGATGGACATCTTCTTTCATCGATATAAGGCCGTCTTTAAAGACTAGGTTGCCTTTATCATCCCTTGAAGGCAGCTTTACCACATAATTGCCATAAGTAGATTGATTACCTATAGTATCAGGCATATCCTTTTCCAGTGGTACTCTCGTCCCCATGTCAAGCTGGATTTCAGATACATCATCATCGTATGGGTTTGACTGCGTCCTTACGCGATTTCCTGTAACAACTATGAAATCATCTGTATCAAGATAGTCAAATACTTCTTCTTTATTTTTTGCAATTGCTATATCAGTAACTTTAGCCCAACCTTTGTAGTTGTACATCTGTACAAAATACCACTTTTTATCTTTACTTTCATGAAGTACTATAACAGGCTCTATCGCTTGACACGATGTTTCTTGAAATCTATCAAATTCGATATCGCCTTTTCTGCTGTATACTGCTATTTCCGTAGGAAAGCTTCTAATAGATGTCTTTCTTATGGTAATGCCGTACTGTACAGGATTGACTTCTTTTATTTCAGTGATATTTAAATTATCAGCTATATGATGGTAAAAATCGCTTTTCACTACTTCACCATTTCCAAAGTACATCTCTTTTTCTGGCAACTTATATTCCTTTATCAAAGACAGCAATTCATCGTAAGTAAAACTATCCCTATAGCTTCTTAAATCATAGACGCTATCGCATTTTTCCACAATCTTTTGATTGAACTTTATAATATCATCTTGCATCATTATAAGGTGATCCCTATCAGGTATCTTCTCTATCCAGTATTCAGCATCAAGCATCTCAGACTTTGTTCCGGGTATAATATGAAACACCCCCACATGTTATTTTTGGTCTATTAATTTATTATTAGATATGCAAAAATAGTTATATATATTACAAAAATATGAACACTATGCACAACTAATTAATTTTTATATGCTTAATTATTCATAGTATAGCAATCAAATTTTTTTAAATATTTAACACTACATTAGTTTAAATTTGACCTCATCAAAGCTTCAGCAATTATAAAATCCATCTCATCATCAATATCTATAGAATTTTCTTTTGCCATTATAAAAGCATAGCACTTTTCACTATATATATTTTCCGTAGACATAAGATAATTAGTTTTTACTATGTATAACGCTCCATTTATTCGATAGTATTTAGGTAAAAGTTGCCGTGGACTCTTTATCAGCTCTTCTTTTATAAAATTTTGAAGCGATTCATCTTCAGGTAATGTATTGCACCATAATGGTGAATGGTCAACTTCACATACAGCAACTACAGCATTAGCGTTTTTTCTTCTCATCTGGTCATATCCATTAATAATATCATAATGTTTCCTTAGTGGTGATGTTGGTTGCAATAAAGCAACTGTATCAAATTCCTTACCAAGTTTTTTATAATTAAGCAATGCATCTTTAACAACATCCCAAGAAGATATATTATCCGTTGCTAATTCCTTATTCCTCAAAAATGGAACACTGGCACCAAATTCTTGCGCAATTTTAGCATATTCAATAGAATCTGTTGATACAAATATTTCATCAAATAAACCAGATTTTTGAGCAGCTTCAATTGTATATGATATTAACGGTTTGCCATTAAGTAATCTAATGTTTTTATTCTTTAAACCCTTAGATCCACTTCTTGCTGGAATTATTGCTATATTTCTCACTCACATACCTCCAGATCATAAAACTTTTTCTTAAGATTAATCTTATCTCCTAATAAAAAATCTTTTAAAACTTCAACTATTTTTATTGATGTATTGCCATCACCATATGGGTTTATAGTATTTCTTGATTTATTCTTAAATTCTTCTGTTAACGCTAGATTAATTGCTCTATCAATTTCTTCAGTAATAGGTTCACAGTTAATAACACTAGTTGCTTGCAGTCTTCCTTTTTGGCGATCCCCAATATTAATAGTTGGTATACCAAAACTTGGAGCTTCTATCAATCCGCTCGAAGAATTTCCAATAACCATTGAACTATATTTTACTGCACTTAAATATCTTTTTGTACCTAACGATTCAAATGATATGGCATTATCACTCTCTGCTACAAATTCATCAATTTTCTTATTAATAATACGTCCGTCTACATCAGCATTTGCTTTTGTAAATATGAATTTCATATCTTTATGTTTTTTACATGCATCCAGCAATGCTTCAAACTGATTAGCTGAGGTACTTTCATCTAATGTCGCTGGGTGAAATGTTACAATGGCATAAGGTTTATCTAACTTATAATTAATTGCTTTTTCAAGTTCTGACTTACTCATAAGCTGTTCATTGAGAATATTTTCAATACCAATAGCTCCAACGCAAAAAACACGTTCAGGATTTTCTCCAAGTTGGATTACACGCTTTCGATATTCGTCTGTACTTGTAAAATGTAAATAGCTAAGTTTTGTAATTGCATGACGTATAGATTCGTCTATAGCACCTTCTGTTGTTTCTCCGCCATAGAGATGTGCAATAGGTATTCTTTGATTCATAGCTACACAACAAACAGCTAATGTTTCATATCTATCACCAAGAACAACTAATAGATCAGGATTTAACTTACTAAAATAATCTGCAAAACTTATCATAGCTAATCCCATTGATTTACTAATTGCTGATGGCGTATCAGCACTCAATAATATCTCTATTTTCTCATCAATATCAACTCCATCTTGTTCAATTTCTTTATATGTCAGACCAAATTCTGGTGACAAATGAGCGCCTGTAACAACAATACGCACATCAAAATCCGGAACTTCTTTCAATTTTTTAATTATTGGCTTTAATAATCCATATTCCGCTCTTGTTGCTGTTAATATACTTATCTTTTTCATAATTCGATCAACTCATCTTCTTTAAAATCTCTCACTGCAGTCTTCCCCAAAACTTCAAACCATTTCATTGGACTTATTCCATTGCCTGGCCTTTTAACTGTTATATTTTCCTCAGTAAAAATCTCTCCTTTTTTTATATCACGTTTTGCAATTATGCTTTTTCTTGCAATTGTAATGTTTTTTTATTTCAGATTCTGTAGGTCTTTTTATGCCATCTCCCAATGCAGATTCTACATTTCTAATAGCCTGAACCATTGCTTTTAATTCATCAGGCTCTAAGCTGGCTTTATGATCAGGACCTTCCATATTTCTGTCAAGTGTAAAGTGCTTCTCTATAACTGCAGCTCCCATGGCAACTGCAGCTATCGGTATTTCAATGCCCTTTGTATGATCAGAATAACCTACATTTACTTTAAATCTTTCTCTTAATGTTTTCATAGCTCTTAAATTTACATCTTTATATGGTGCTGGATACTCAGTAGTACAGTGAAGTAATGTAATCTCACCACTGCCGTTTTGTCTCAGAATATTTATGGCTGCTTCTATTTCATCTAAAGTGCTCATTCCTGTAGACATTATTATAGGCTTGTTCGTCTGTGCAATCTTAATTAAATATGGCAAATTTGTTATTTCTCCTGATGGAATTTTAAATACATCTATATTTAGCTCATTTAAAAACTCAATACTATCTAAATCAAATGGAGTTGACATAAAGTTTATCTCAACCTCATCACAATATTTTTTTAATTCTTTAAAGTCTTTATATGGTAATTCTAATTTTTTTACCATATCCAACTGAGTATCACTTTCTCCAGTAGTCTCTTTTTGGTATTCTGCCTTTTGCGCAAATTTTGATATCACTTTTTCTGACTTAAAAGTCTGAAATTTTACAGCATCTGCACCAGCTTCTTTTGCCACATCTATGAGCTTTTTTGCAAGATTAATATCACCATTATGGTTTACACCTGCTTCTGCTATAATAAATATTTTTTTTCTCCATATATAAACCACCCTTACTTAATGCGCTTTGCTGGAACACCTACAACAGTACTATTTTCTTCAACGTCTTTAACCACTACTGCTCCAGATCCAACGATCGCATTATTACCAATTTTGATCTGTTGTAATATCTTTGCCCCTGTCCCAATTAAACAATTATTATTAATGATTACATTTCCAGATACAGCTACCAACGGATTTATTACATTAAAATCTTTAATTTCCGTATCATGTCCAATTGTAGAATTTAAATTTATTAAGTTGAAGTTACCAATCTTTATATTACAAGTCAAATTAACTCCTGATGTTATTATATTCCCAACACCCAATTCCACATTATTTACATCAAATTTTACATTTGGATGAATAATATTGGGATATACTGCATTTTCAGTATATTTAATTTTATTATATATAATTGATTTTATTTTTGGATTTCCTATTGGAATAACAATTCCTATTACCGGAAATGAATCAGAATATTCTCTTATTTTATCGTCACACGTTACAACTTTAAAACCATCAATTATTTCTTTTCCAATCTTTGAGGCATCATCTTCTACAAATCCAAGAAAATCATAAATTTGTTGAGACTGATGTATATTAATTTGTTTAATAAGATTATATGTTTCTTTAGAAATTCCTCCGCTTCCAAAAATTAATAACGGTAATCCATTCCATTTCATATTTATCTAACCATCCTCTCGTTCTAACCTTCTTCTCATTTCTTCCATTTCATTAAACTGACCCATATCCATCCATGAATGTTCACTTATTGGATATACACCTATTCTTTCTCCTTTATCTTTATATTTTTGTATAATATCAGGAAAGTTTATTGCATAGTTTTCTTCTAATTCTTCTATAACCCTAGGTTCTACAACATACATTCCTGTGTTTGTAAAAAAAGAAAGCTTAGGCTTTTCTTTTATCTTCTCTATGTCACCATTCTCACCTATCTCAATCACTCCATAAGGTATTTGAATATTTTTTAATGAACAAACCATTGTAATTATATAGTTTCTTTCTTTATGAAATTTATAAATCTTTTCATAATCTTCATCAATGAGAATATCACAATTTGAAAGTATAAAGGTCTCATTAATCTTTCCTTTAAGCAAGCTTAGCCCGCCACCTGTACCTAAAGGTTTACTTTCATCTATATAATTAATAATATAATCTTTATCTATTTCATTAAAATAAGCCTTTATCATATTTTTTTTATAATTTACAATTAAAAAAAAGTCATTGCAGCCATATTTATGAAATCTATTTATTATATGTTCTGCAATAGGTATTTCCCCAATTGGAATTAACGGTTTTGGTAAAATCTTAGTATATGGATACAGTCTCGTTCCAAATCCACCTGCCATAATAACTACTGGTACATTTAGCGCTTTTCTAATTCCAACTTCATCATCATTTAATAAAACAATCGAGACAATGTCATTTTTTTCATTTAAAATTGGTAATGCTTCAATAAAGTATTTTTTCATATATGCTTTAGCTTTATCCTTATCTTTTTCATATATAAATTTAGGATTGTAATTCGCAATATCTTTAACTTTGGCATCAAGATTTCCTTTTTTAAGAATCCATCTTCTAATATCTCCATCTGTTATAGCTGCAACAAATTGTCCTTCTCTAACAACAAAAAGAACTTTCTTTGCTACTTTATCTAATTGCTCCATAGCTTCAATCATTGTACATTCTTCATCAATTAAAAAATCTTTAACATCCAACATATTCATATTCACCTTCTTCACAACCATATTCTATGCTTTCCCGGGATTCATAAGGCATTCAACAACATATAATACATCTTCCATACTTAAATTAGAACTGCAAGGAATATTAACAACATGTTCAAGATACTTCTTTGCTTTTTCTATTTTATATTTTTGATTGTCTAGATATGGTTTCTGATCACTAATTAATCCCCATATTGGTCGTGATTGAATTCCTCTTGATGATAAATAGTTAATAACTTGGTCTCTATTAAGAGGATATGGCTTGTCGCAATACATAGCATAAAACCAATAATTTGGTCTTATAATATCTCTGAAGTTCAAAATTGTCAGTCCTTGTATTGCCTTCAATTTTTCTTTATATAATTTATAATTCTTTTCTTTTACTGCAATAAAGCTTTCAAGCTGTTCAAGTTGAGCAAGCCCTAATGCGGCTTGTAGATTTGTCATTCTATAGTTATAGCCAATTTCATCATGAGTATAATAAAGTTCATCACTTTTTGCTTGTGTTGTAAGATGTTTGGCTCTTTTGAGTAATTCTTTATCATTCGAAACTATCATACCACCCCCACCTGTGGTAATGATTTTATTTCCATTAAATGAATAAACACCTACTGTTCCAATAGTTCCTGCAAATTTACCTCTATATTTCCCCTCAATATAATAAGTTCCCAAAGCTTCAGTAGCATCTTCAATTACTTTCAAATTGTATTTATCTGCAATTTCCATTATTTTTTCCATATCGGCCATATTTCCAAATACATGTACAACTACTATTGCTTTTATATGTTTCTTAGTTTTATTGTTGATTAATTTACCATTTATAAAACTACATTCATTATTACAGAACTCTGATAGTTTGTCGGGATCCATAGTAAGGGAATCATCACAGTCCATAAATATTGGTTCTGCGCCAATATACTTAACTGGATTAACTGCGGCAATAAAAGTTAGCGTAGGTACGATTACCTCATCATCTTTTGTTACACCACAAACTAAAAGTGCAATATGTAATCCAGATGTTCCATTTTGGCAGGAAACAGCACCTTTTACATTAACATACGCTGCAATTTTTTCTTCAAATTCATTGACATATGGTCCACTTGTAGATACCCATTCAGTTTTTATTGCTTTAGTTACATATTCTAACTCTTTCCCTTTCAAATTTGGTACAGATAGAGGAATAAATTTTTGACTCATAATTATCATTCCTATTTATATATTATAAATATCTACTTTATATCTATCTAAATTCTGTTTAATGAATTCTATTGTCTCAGTCAAACCCTGTTCTAGAGTATATTGTGGCTTCCAGTTTGTTAATTTCTTAATTTTCTCATTAGATCCTAACAACCTATTTACTTCGCTCTTTTCCGGTCTCAATCTTTTCTCATCACATACTATTTTTGCATTGGGATTTATTTGTCGTATTAATTCTTCAGCAAGTTGTCCTATTGATATTTCCTTTTGGGTTGCAATATTGATCTCTTCACCGATAGTTTTATCAGATTTAGCTATCTCGATAAAGCCATTGATTGTATCTTTAACATAATTAAAATCCCTTGTTGGAGTCAATGCACCTAATTTTATTTCTTCTTTGCCTGTAAGAAGTTGTGTAATTATCGTAGGAATAACTGCTCTCGCCGATTGCCTTGGTCCATACGTGTTAAATGGTCTAACTATGGTTATTGGCATATTAAAACTCCTATAAAATGATTCAGCAAGCCTATCTGCTCCTATTTTCGAAGCAGAGTATGGTGATTGTCCTTGAAAAGGATGTTTTTCATCTATTGGGACATATTTTGCAGTACCATAAACTTCTGATGTTGACGTTATTAATATCCTACTCGTTTCAAGATCTCTAGCAGCTTGCAATACATTGTAAGTACCCTCAATATTAGTTTTTATATATGCGAGAGGCGATATATAAGAATACGGAATTCCAATTAGCGCTGCCAGATGAAATACAACTTCCACTCCTTTCATAGCATCTCTAATACTGTCATAATCTCTTATATCGCCTTTATATACTTCTATTTCATTTGTATATTTAGATTTCTCTAGCCAGCCCCAGTTATTATTAGAATTATATCTTATAAAAGCTTTCACATTTACACCAATTTCTACCAATTTTTCTGCTAAATGTGAGCCAATAAACCCTCCCGCCCCTGTAACTAAAACTTTTTTATTTTTTAAGTTCATCACATATCCTCCTAAAAAGTCTCCAACATAATCACTGTTTGATTTCATCAATTGTCTTTAATGCTTTTTTTAAACCTTCCAATGATTTTTCTATTGCATCATATATCCCTTGATAAAGTGTATATGACATCATTGCAATTCTGAGTTTCTTTTGCCTTTCAGTCTCATTTGTTTCAGGTTTAAACCCTTTTAGAATTTTTGTAGTAACTATATTTAATATAGAAGATATATACACAAAACTATCTTTCGAGTTTTTTAATCTTTTATCTATTTTATCTAATATCGATGTTATATGAGATACATCTGCATTAACATCCTTTTGATATTCATTATACATCTTTTTCGAAAGCTTTGCACCACGCATACAGTCATTTTTTTATTTTTTCTAATTTTTTTAATTGCATTTTCAAATTCTTCCTTAAAATCATTAATCTGCCTTTGATCTAATCTAATTTTTCCAATTTTTAATGCACTACTTATCTCTTCTTTTATATTTATTTTTCTTTTCATAAATAGCTCAACTACATCTTTAAATCTCATTATCTTAGTTCCTTTTATAAGCGCACCACCTTCTGTAGCATTTATGTATATTCTATCTTGATGACCATATATATAATTTTCAAACCATGTCTTAAATGAAAGCAAAACGCGATCGGTCAAGACTTTTTCTTCATAATTGCCATAAACATATATGTACTCTTTTTCGTCGGAATTTTCTTTTATTCTGTCTTTTTCATAAGTTGTTCCAGATGCATGTGTTCTATTATCCAAATACGCTAAATCTTGCCCTATAAAAATAATAGGGTTGCATCCTAACATATATGCAAAATCCAAAGATAAATTAGCAACAGATGGGCCTGCACTTAACTTTCCAAAGTCTAGCGATAATTTGTCTTTAAATAATTTCGTATATATTGAAGCAATCTCTGCAATTATAAGTGGTCCTTCATATTCTTTCAATATTTTTGGGTACAAGGTTAAATCATAAACAAGTGGAGAATTGATTTTACATCCATCAAAATGCTCAAAATTCTTCTCTCCACCATCTATTGATACAACAAAATCCGGTTCAATATTTTTTTGCAAAAGTGCTTTTAAAGCTGTCCCAACACATATAATGACACATTTACCTTTTACTTCTTTTAATTGTTCAATATTTTTGTCAAGTGAAGGACCAGCAGATACTATTACTGCTGGAATTTTCTTAAATACATCAAAAAAAGACTTAACAGGTACACTTCTAAAAACAAATTCCAAATTCTCCATAAAATTTGACTGCCATTGCTCAGCAAAGTAAAGTGCCGTATTCCTGTTAATTCTCATAGAATTAATTGTTTCCAGCAAACATTTATTAAATTTGTCATAATATTCTCTAAAAACAATCGGATACTGCTTAAATTCTTTATATACAACATTTTCGAAGTTATCCCACGGTATATAAAACTGTAGTATTATATTTAATTTTTCTTCTGATTCCTCACCCACTATAAAATATATATTCTCTCTATTTTTAAACCTATTATAGCATCCATTATTTAGTGCAAATTGAAATATATTATTAGATGGTTCAATCAATATAAGTTTGTTATTTGGTGACAATCTACTTACAAGATAATTAATATGATAGCCTAAGCCTACACCATAAATGATCAATATAGATTCATCATCAATCTCTATATCATCAACCCATTCTTTTGCTTCTTTGTCAGGATAATACGAACTATGCAAAAAATATCTTTTTCTATCATCCATATATACTAAAGTATCATTGCCATCTTTAGCTTTTAAAATTTTAAATGAATACATCAATTAAGCTCTCCTTTTTTGCAATGATTCATATATCCATATAAGATATCCTTAATCTCATAATTCAGTGAATCGGATATTAATTGATAATCTGAATTTTCAATTCCATTCATTAATGCACTTAAACTTTCATTGACCTTTATAATATCTAGATTAAAGCCATGAAGTGGCATAGTCAACGTTATAGCTTGTACTGACCAATTAAGACCATCTATAACATTTATAAGCAATGAATTTGCTTCTGCATACATGCCTTCGTCTATTAACCTTATCACATCGTCGATACCATCAATAAGCCTCGGCACATACTTAAGGCTCTCTGCTACAGTTTCTTTCATCATATCATTAAGCATATAAACCCACCTAACATTTTTACATTTCTACAATGATTATCGGCTTAATATAATAAAAGTTTAAGCTTATAACTATATTATTTTATACTAATTAATCACACACGATATTTCTATTTGAAATTTTTTGGTATATAAGAAATGTAAAAAAGATTGACGCGTACCCATGATGGGCGTATGTATATTTGACTTATATTTTTTAATATCCTATAATTTAATAAAACATATATTCAAAGTTGGTGTTATTGTGGATAAATTAGAATATCTGCAAAAATATTATCCTAATATGGACAATAAAATCTTAGCAGAAAAGCTTGGTATGACTGAACAATCTATAAGGCGATTGGCATCAAAATATAATATAAGAAAAAGTCCTGATTACATAGAAAAGCAGCATAAATCATTAATTAATGCTCATAAAGAAAAATATATTGCAAATATCCCAGATATCCATCTAAATAATCATCAGCTAAATATCATCGTCGGTAGCATTCTGGGAGATGGAAATTTATCATATGCACCAAGAGGTAAAAATGCTTATTATAGAGAACATTTTTGCCAGCAACAATATGAGTATAGATTGTGGAAATGTACACAGTTAAGGAATTTAGGTTTTAAGATAAACAAAAATAATACTTTACAATCAATCTCGCACCCAATATTTTCAGATTTATATGAGAAATTTTATATTAATAAGCATAAAACCATAACGTATGATAATATTAAGTTACTTAATGAACCTGTTGGAATTGCCTGTTTATATATGGATGATGGCAGCCTCGTAATTTCAAAAAATAATAAACACAAAATAACAGTCAATCCAATTATAACATTATATACACTGAATTTTAGTAAAGAAGAAAATATGATAATGCAGGAGCATATTTATAAAACTTTCAATGTTAAATTCAATTTAAAAAAGCATCCAGATGGCAAAAAATATATTTTAACAATTGGAAAAAAAGAAGAAGTATTTAGTTTTTTAGACATTGTAAGACCATATGTTAGTCAAATAGCAAGTATGAATTATAAATGGGATATAGAAAAAAGGATTGACGATGAGTGCAAAAAGGATAAGCGAATAAACACAAGAGATTTTTACAATAGGAAGTTTTTATCGTACACTGATGAAGATATTGATAAAATTATCGATATGAAGCAAAATGGCTATAAAGACTTGGATATTGCTAATAAGTTGAATAGATCATATTGGGGTATCGTATGGAAAATAAGAGATTTAAAATCTAAGAATATGATTTAAGGGAGGCAGAACCTCCCTCTTTATTATCTTAGCAATTGTAATACTGTCTGTGGTTGTTGATTTGCCTGAGCTCTTCCAGGCCGATATCTTTCGACATCGAATAGATCATATCTTCATCCTACACTTGTAGGAGCCGGGCACTTCGGGATTTATCCCTACGGACTTCATCACCATGAGATTTTCTTTTAGGTGGTATGTCCTGATCGTTGAACCTTTCCCAACCTTTCGGTACAGGGACTTGGCTGCTGATTGCCCAATCCTTAATACTTTTTAACCTATCACACCTATCCTTTCGGATTATGTTGTAGGGTATAAGGCTTAAGGGTTTCCCAGCAATTCACCCGGTGATAATCCTGAAAATTGCTCTTCAGGACGCCTGTGTGAAACAGCTTATGCAGCTATTTCCTCAAGCATTGCTGTGGCTGCTTGGTTTAATATGTTGTCCTTCGTAAATTCCATCATCTCTTGAGCCATATCTACGTCTCTTATACGTGAATTTGCAGCCGTCAAGTTTTCTGACGCTGTGCCAAGGTTGTTTATTGTGTGCTCAAGTCTGTTCTGATAAGCACCTAAATCAGCTCTTTGACCTGAAACCTTATCGATAGCAGTATCTATTGTTGAAATTTGTGCTGTTATTGCTGAAGCCGCTTGACCAGAACCGACATTTATAGAACTAACGCCCAAAGCTGATGCATTCATTGCATTAATAGTAATAGAAATGGTTTGACTTTTATTAGCTCCAATTTGCAATGTAACGTTGGCACTACCAGTTAAAAGATTTTTTTGGTTGAACTGTGTCGTTGAAGCTATTCTGTTGATTTCAGTTATAAGCTGATTAACTTCCTTTTGAATATTAGCCCTATCTTGATTAGTATTTGTATCATTTGCGGACTGAACTGCTAATTCTCTCATCCTCTGGAGAATTGATGTAGTCTCGTTTAATGCGCCTTCTGCTGTCTGCAAAAGTGAAATACCGTCTTGAGCATTTCTTTGAGCTTGATTTAGACCAGCTATCTGCGCTTTCATCTTTTCTGATATTGCAAGGCCTGCTGCATCATCTGCTGCGCTGTTGATTCTGTAGCCTGATGAAAGCTTTTGCAATGCTTTTTGTGTGTTTGTGTTGTTTGTCTCAAGTGCTCTCCATGCGTTTATAGCACTTAAGTTTGTGTTGATTACCATATTTTCTTCCTCCTTGAATTTTTATTTGGCATCCATGCCACGTCGACCATAAGATTTTTCACAGTTGGCCAACTGTTTATCATTTGTTTTACACTATATATATCGATACGTCTTTGATTAACTTTAGTCTTTTTTTATAAGTTTTTCTAATTTTTTAAGTGATGATTTATCTATAAGGGCTGCCTTCTTGTTCTCATCTTTTACTTCCAAAAGCTCTTTTCTTACTACTGATACATCCTTTGGAGCGGATATGCCTATCTTTATATTTTCGCCATCGATGCTTACAACCTTTATCTCAATGTCATCCCCTATAATCAGAGACTGCCCTATTTTACGAGTGAGTATCAGCATTTTTTAGCTCCTTAAGTACAGGATGCTTTATCATGTAATCATCATTGTCGAGAAGTATCTGCATCCCTTTATTGTTTTCTGCATTTATGATTATAGGGGCTTTTAGGTTGGCAGTCATCTTTTCAATTTCATCAGGTATTACAACGATGGCAAAAACGAGAATATGATTCAAGTCCTTTATGTCCAATAATTTTACCGTCTCTTCGTCTAATTCAACTTTATAATCTTTAACTATCGCTTTTGGATCGATTATCACAAATGCTATATTCGTATCATCGAGGGACTGAAGCCACTTAAAGGGGGTATATTCATCAACGCTTAGAAGAATGAAGCTTTTAAGTCCCTCGAAACCCGGTATGCCGTCATCAAAGTGAAGCACATCTTCCTCATTGTAGCTGACAAGTCCAAAGTTTTTTGTCTTTATATTCATCATCGTTTCCTCTCTTTCTCAAACTCTATGTCATATTCTAAATCAATGTGTCTACATTCTGCCCTAAGTAGTCAATCTTTATAGATGGGTACTGCAGCATGTATATGCTTACATTTGCCCTAGTTGCTTCTATCTCCGGCTTTTTAGGCTCGGCATTAACAGATAAATTTCCCTTCTGCCAATTAATATTCAAATACCCATCAAACCATATCTTTGGCCTCGACTTCGGCATAAGATCTACATTAAAATCTATATTTTCTAAACCTGCCTCAAATGCCAGTTCTGGTATGACATTCTGATGGTTCTCTATTGATGCCAATGCATTGCCATCGTCGACTATTTTAGCTATTGCTTCAAGCCCTACTTGATAGCTTCTTTCTGCCTCGTCGTGTATGAGATCGAATATGCTTTTAAGTCCCGATTCATAAAAACATTGATATTGATCTATGTGCACCTGCGGCAGCTTCTGATCTATCTCGATTCTAGTCGGCACATTATTTATTTCAAGATCTGCATTTTGATTGTGTATATTAATTTCGGCAGGAGTAGTATCTATACCTATCCTGCCGAACGTTTGATGTATTGCTATATCCATAGTACCATTCCTTTACCTCAGGAAATCTACTAGTGATGGTTGAATGATCATGGCTCCAGACGCAAGTGACGCTCTATAGACATTCTCATCCATCTTGAGGTTTGTGATAACCTGTGCTATGTCTGCATCTTGGTTCTTTGACAGCAATGCTGTAAAGTTGTAGTTGTCGTCACTAAGCCTATTTGCAGTCAAATCAATCCTATTTGCCTTTGCACCTGCATCCGCCCTAATCGCAAGAACATTTTGCAATTGATTGTCTATATCACCAATTATATTGCTGACAGTCTGATTATCACCCGATTTCAATGCATTTGACAGATTGTCCATGACATTGAGAAGCTGCGAAGTACCACCAGACACATCAAATACTTTGTCGCCTGTTACATTTACCTGTATCCTATTACCTCCTGCACCTACTTCAAACTGTATCACGCCGTCATCACCAGCATAGCCATTGCTGCTGTCGCTAAAAGGTTTTGTGTCGGTCTTGTACCCTGCAAATATGTACCTGCCGTTGTACTGTGTATTGCCTACCTGAATTAGCTGCTGTTTAATCTGATCCACTTGTGCCGCAATGCTCTGCATGTCGCTTTGAGTAAGCGTGCCGTTTGATCCTTGTACAGCTAAGTCTCTGGCACTTTGCAGCAAATCTCCTATTTGTCCCAAAGCTGTATCAGTTAAGCTAAGCCACGACTTCGCATCATCCGTATTCTTTGTATATGCATCATTTCTAGCAATCTCTGTCTTTATCTTTAAAATATTTGCAACTGCGACAGGATCATCTGATGGCTTACTTACTTTTTTGCCTGTAGATAGCATATTTTGATCTTTTTGCAATCTCTCAAGGTTGCTATTGTAATCACTCATAAAATTCATAACAAGCATATTATTTGTAACACGCATAATCTACACCTGCCTTTTTACGTTACACCCATTTTATTGATTAGCGTATCTAGAAGCTGATCCATAACTGTAATCATCCTTGCTGACGCTTCATACGACTTCTGATACTTAAGCATATTCGTCATCTCTTCATCGAGAGATACACCAGAAACTGACTGCCTGTTATAGTCCACCTGTTTCACCATAGCGCTTTGATTTGTCTGCATCATATTGGCTTGCTGCGCATCAACTCCTAGATTTGATATTAATGAGCTTACAAAATCGTCAAACGTTCCACCGTTTAATCCGCTAATTTTTGTATCTCTAAGGGCTATAAGTTTTAAGACGTTTGAATTATCTCCAGGTAATGAATTGGGATCAGATGCTGCAGCAATCTTTTGAAGCCCATTATCTGCAAGTATATCTGATGAAACTTGTATATTTTTAGCATACTCAGTAGTTGGGTTATATGTGACATCTGTTATGTTGAAGAAATTGATGCCTGTACTTCCATCAAGTCCATATCCTGCAGCATGCTGTGCATTAAAAACTGTAGCAAGGTTGTACGCAAACTGATTCAATTGCTGTTTATAGTAAGGTATCCCTTTTACACCATTTGTGCCATCGCCATCTCTCATATCCAGAAGCCCTTTTAATATGCCACCTGTTGGATTTACAGGTGTTCCGGCAAGATCCCATTTTATTGTTCCTGTATTATCTATGCTCATTGTGTATGCATTGTTTCCATCTACCAGTGCTTGTCCGCTTATATCTACTCTAAAATTTCCATTTGAATCTTCATAAGTATTTATATTGACTATCTCAGAAAGCTTATCTACCAACAAGTTTCTCTGATCTCTCAAGTCATTGGCTGTCTGACCTGTAAGTTCAAATCTGTAGATCTCATTATTTAGTTTTGATATTTGTTCTGCATATGAATTGATTTGCTGTACTCGGCTTTGAATGGTGCTATTTATTTGGTTTTCTTGGTCGTCAAGGTGCTGATAAATAGTATTAATGGTATCTGCTAAAGATATGCCATTTTCTCTAACTTCTGCTCTCACTTCAAGGCTTTCCGGGTTTTTCGACAAATCTTGAAGTGAATTAAAAAAAATTGTCTAATACAGTTGTAATTCCTGTATCAGAAGGCTCGTTTAAAATGCCTTCTATAGCAGACAATGTATCTGACTTAGTCTCCCATTCACCAAGTGTTGTATTTTCTCTCCTGTACTGCTGATCTAAAAATTGATCTCTTATCTGTCGATAACCGTCAACGTTGACACCACCTCCTATAGCTTTTCCCCATTGGTCAGCCATGCCGTAAGTTGTAGGAGGCGCTATCGCAGACAGATCTATGACTTGCCTAGTGTACCCAGGCGTATTTGCATTTGAGATGTTATGTCCCGTCAAATTTAGCGCCTGTTGACTTGCAAAGAGACCAGTTTTGGCTATCTCCAATCCTTGAAATGTAGACACTGTCTTTCATTCCTTTCATAGCTATAATCATTTCTTACGCCTTTCTGTCGATGATTCTATTTATCCTTTTTGATACTCCGCTTTCACCGTATATACCATTGTCCTCTAACAAATTATTTGATATGACGCCAATCGAATAGTTTACAAATTCGATGGACTGTTTGAGAAGCGATTTATTCAAATCATTTCTACCACTAAGTGCTTTTAAAAGATTATTAAATTCCTCTTGAACTGTTTTTAATTTTTCAGCATCACTTTCAGGCAGTATACTGCAAAGCTGACTTATTGTCATTTGACTGTCAAAATTGTCGTTTAAAAATTTTTCTCTTTCATCTTCCAAAGCCATAAGCTTACTTATTATACTGCCCTCTACTTTTGTCATGCTGTCCAGTTCCTGTATTTCTCCCCGTACTATCACATCGGTCTTTTTGTTAGCTATGTCGTATAAATCTTTGTACAAAAGCATTTCCCCATTCAATATAGAAATAAGATCATCTATATTCGGATTTGGCATAATTATACCACCTTTAAACTTTTTTATCTAAAATAGCTCCTTTGATTATGGATTCAGCAATATCATCGGATTTTATATTATAATTGCCGCTATCAATTTTTGCTTTTATATCCTGCACCTTTTCTTCCCTTAATTTATCATATTCTGCAAAACTCTCGCTGATTTTAGAAACATTGTCTGATATCTCCACTTTGTCGACTTTGTTTGTCTTACTTGCATTTACAACATTTGCATTTGCAGACTTATACATCTCATAAATGTTGTTAACATTAATATTATTGTATATTTTCATTCTATTCCCACCTTCCCAATATTATATCGGCTAAATTCAATTTCACTTAATATTTTCTTTTAATGTCTTTTTTGTCGTCCCGCAAATAAAGTTTTTCAAAGCTTTCGTCTCTTTTGTCAACATCCAATACACTTCTTAAAGACTTTTCAAGTTCTCTCGAACATGATTCGCAGTATCTGCCTGACAATATCTTTTTGCCACACCTTTCACAAGTCAAAGAGATATTAGTATTTTTAGACCCCAATATAAGCCTGCCTTCTTTTAAAAAGTCCAATATTCTTTTTACCTCCACATCTGTTGCTTTAGACACTTCTACAACTGTCGCTTGCGGATTTCTCTCAATGTAGTCTCTGATTTTTATAAAATCTTCTTCATCTTTATTAAAACATTCTGGGCATAAATCAAATCCAGTATAGTTATAAAGCCTTCCACACCTTTTACAATTTCTGATATTCATAGTACACCTCACACATTCCTTCCTGTTGCGATTGTGGCTGCAAAAATATCTTTCGCACCGCTTTCTTTTAAAACCTTCGCACATTCATCAAGTGTCGATCCTGTCGTTAAAACGTCATCTACCAGCAGCACAATCTTATTTTTAATCAGATCTTCATACACTACTTTAAAAGCGCCTTTTAAGTTTTTCATGCGCTCTTCCCTATTCAGCTCAGTCTGTGATTTAGTATTTCTGATGCGCCTTAAAGGTTTTGACATGATTACGTCGAATCTGTAAGAAAGCTCTCTTGCCAAAAGTTCTGATTGGTTGTAGCCTCGCTCGTCCAACTTTGTCCTGTGAAGTGGAACAGGTACTATCGTATCAAATTCTACACCATCTTCTTTAATATACTTATACATGTATTCTGCAAAAAATTCAGCTAAACTTCTTTCTTTGTAGTATTTAAATCTGGCAATCAGCGATTTTATCGTATCGTCATATTCAAAAGGACTTATGCTGCGAGTAAAAACATGTTTTATCTCCATACAGTCATGACATTTGTCGCCATCTATGATAGGCTTCCCACAAATAACGCATTTATTGCCCACAATAAATGGTAAATTACTTTCACAGTCAAGGCATATCTTTCCTTCTCTTATCACTTTTCCGCACAGTATGCAATTTGTCTTTTGTGGAAATAACAAATCGAGAAATATCATAGTACATCCTTCCGTCCATCTATTTAATCTTTATATCGGCATATCTTAAAATTTATTTAACATTCGTGAAATTAATCAACTTTCTTCCACCATGAACTTAAGGACTTTCCTAAGTTTAGGCAAAAGCCCTGAATACCTCTTTGATATAAGATTATTGTCGATCATATTTTTTAAGTATTTTTCTTGACCGACTATTACCACAAGCTTTTTAGCCCTCGTTACAGCAGTGTACAAAAGGTTCCTAGTGAGAAGCATAGGCGGTCCAAAGCTCATAGGCATGATGACAGCCGGAAATTCACTTCCTTGGCTTTTGTGAACAGTCACACAGTAAGAAAGGCTTAACTCATCTATATCTGCAAAATCGTAAACAACCCTCTTATCATCATCAAATAAGACAGTAAGCTCCTGTGAATCATTATCGATAGACTCTATGATGCCCATATCACCATTAAAGACACCTTCGCCTTTTTCATCACCTTTTGTCCATTTCATCTTGTAGTTATTTTTTATTTGCATCACTTTATCTCCCACTCTGAAAGTAAAATCTTTCATCTGTCTTTCATCCAACCCATTTTTTGATGGATTTAAGCACTTTTGCAGTTCATTGTTTAAATTTATCATGCCTATCAAGCCTTTTCTCATAGGGCTTAAAACCTGGATATCTGTAAAAGGGTTGAATCCATACGCTTCAGGCAACCGTCTTTTGCATAAATCTAATATAGTATTTAAAATTTCATCTTGTGATGAAGCATTTATAAAGAAAAAGTCATTTTCTTTATCATTTAGCACAGGATACTCTCCATTGTTTATCTTATGGGCATTTACAACTATCAGACTTTCTTTTCCCTGCCTGTATATCTTATTAAGTCTTATTACTTTTACTAAGCCGCTATCTATGATGTCTCTCAGCACATTACCGGCTCCAACAGACGGAAGCTGATCAACATCACCTACAAGTATAAGCCTTGAGCTTAATGGGATAGCTTTAAGGAGAGCATTCATAAGCAATATGTCTATCATCGAAGCCTCGTCCACTATTATGACATCTTCCGTCAATGGATTCTTGTCATCCTTGCCAAAACCTCGTCCTTCTTCTTCTGTGTATGAGTATTCTAAAAGACGGTGTATCGTCTTTGCTTCAAATCCTGTGGCTTCAGTCATCCTCTTTGCAGCTCTCCCCGTTGGTGCAGCTAATGCTACTGATTTTTTGAATTTTTTAAAAAGCCTTATTATGAAGTTTATTATTGTAGTCTTTCCTGTCCCGGGTCCACCTGTTATGACGAGAATCGAATTCTTTACAGATTCTAAAACTGCGACGCGCTGATTGTTTGCAAGTCGAATCCCCATGTCTGACTCTATCTTCCATATTTCATTTTCAACATCAATATCTTCAGGCTTTACATCTGTCAATGTCATGTTTAAAATCTTATCTGCAGTGTTGTTTTCAGCTACAAAATACGGTACGTAATACACACCATGCGAGCCATCTTCGAATGTCTCAAACTTCACTTTTTCGCTTTGTACCAAGAGAACCAGCGAATCGTAAACTTCTTCTTCTGATACTTCAAGAAGTTTCGCTGCTTCTTTAAGCAAAAGTTCCAGCGGCACATACGTATGGCCATTTGATGCATACTGCATCAATACATACTTTGTGCCAGATGAAATTCTGTATCCAGAATGCGTATCAACACCCATTGCTCGAGCTATCTTATCAGCCGTCCGAAAGCCAATCCCGAAAATTTCATCCGATAGTCTGTATGGATTTTGCTTTATAAGATCTATAGAATCATCGCCGTACTGCCTGTATATTTTTATCGCATTGGTAGTAGAAATGCCATAGCCTTGTAAAAACACCATCACGTCCCTCAATGTCTTCTGCTGCTCATAAGATTCTGATATCATCTTTACCCTTTCTTCTCCTATTCCGGGTATATCCAACAACTTTTCTGGATGAGATTCTATGACATTTAGCGAATCCACGCCAAATTTTGAGACAATCTTCTTGGCCATGACAGGTCCTATACCTCTTATGAGTCCAGACGACAAAAATCTTTCCATGCCGTACAATGTTGACGGCGCTATTGTCTCATACTTTGAAACTTTCACCTGTTGCCCATAGTCAGGATGCACCATCCACTCGCCTTCAACTTTAAGCGTCTCACCTATTCCAACATATGGCATATATCCTACCACTGTAATAGTATCCTTCTTTGAATTAAGTTCTAATACAGCGTACCCACTTTGTTCGTTTTTAAAAATTATTTCCTCAACAGTACCTATTATTTCAACCATTCTTATCCCTACTTTTTTATTTTCTATTTACAATTGTATATTATTTTCATCTACATTTGAAGCGCATATCATATTTTTTCGATTTTATACTTTATCTTTACGATTTCTTCATACAAAAGTGCTATATCTGCTTTCGTTGCTGGAAGGTTGTACATGGATCTGTCGCTTTCAAAATTCAATGGACTTAAATTAGCAAAAAAAGTCTTCATCATGGCAGCGTCTCTTAAATGCTTCTCTATTGTAATCTTCTTTTGATAAACTTTTATCCTGCTGTCGCCAATGCTTACAACGCAATACGTAGAATACTCTTCAATCTTATTTATCTTCTCATAGCACACATATCCATATGACACATCTTTAGCTACTTTGGGAATCCTGGATTTTAACTGCACAAGCGTAAAGTTTCGAGCCAATGGAATTGGAAAAGTATTCTTTATGCCAAGGCTTTTTGCGTATTTTTCTTTTATAGCGCTTAAATCTACAGCATACTTTTTCAAAGTCTTTTTCAGGCAGCTTTTGACGCTGCATTTTATACGTGATACATTTCCATTTAAGTCTATTAATTCCGTCCCATCTCCGTAATCATCAAGATAACAAGGCAATATAGCAAGGTACACATCAGGTATATCAAAGTCCTTCATCTACATTACTCCTTTGCGAACTAATGTTTGTATTTATTATATAAAATAACAACTTCAAAGTCAATATATGGATATGGATTTAAATAATTTTCCGAATTTTTTTTTTTTTTGTTTTTTTTTTTTTTTTTTGAATTTTATTACAATGCATGAAATTATTGACTGCTATAAAAATTTATAATATAATATTAATTGTCGAAAAAAGGGGAAAAATGAGATGAATTATGATGAAGAAAAACTGATGTCGCATCTTTTAATGTCGCTAAAAAACTACCATTACGAGACGTACAAGCACAGCATAAGAGTCGCAAAGTTATCATACAATGTAGCAAACATGATGCGGCTCAACATAAAGGAAAAAATAACGATATATAAGGGCGCATTGCTGCACGATATAGGCAAAGTAATGATTCCAATTAATATTCTTGCAAAACCAGACAAACTTACAGAATTGGAATACGACATCATGAAATTGCATCCTAAATACGGCGCAGATATGTTAGAGGCTTTAACACCGCTTGCATATTTAACGCCTATTGTGCTATATCATCACGAAAGGCTTGATGAAACAGGTTATCCTTATGGACTAAAAATCATTCCATTTAGCGCTCAAATCGTGGCAGTGTGCGATTCCTTTGATGCGATGACAAACGATAGACAGTATAGAAAAGCTAAAAGCCCTATTGAGGCAATACGTGATTTGAGAGAATGTGATGCAAAGTACAACCAAATGCTTGTTTCAGCATTAGAAAATGTAGTTAAAACAAACAGCCAAATTTTTGAAAAAGAAACTAAAAACAATGGAATCGTCATCTAATTTATGCTATAATAAAAGTAGCGGAGCGTACAATTTTTATACAAGCTGCGGCTATAAATAATATAAATAAAAGCCGCAAAGCCCGGAGTTTTTTCCGGGCTTTAAAATTATTATTTATTAAAAGCAAGTTTTTTCAGTATCTCAGCTCTGTCAGTTCTCTCCCATGTAAGGTCAAGATCTGTGCGGCCAAAATGTCCATACGCTGCAACTTGTCTGTAAATAGGCCTTCTTAGATCAAGATCTCTTATGATAGCAGCAGGTCTTAAATCAAATACTTTTTTAACTATTTCAGATATTTCTTCGTCAGATATTTTTCCAGTGCCAAATGTATCTACATTGACTTCTAATGGTGTAGCTACGCCTATGGCATATGCCAATTGAACTTCACACTTTTCAGCAAGTCCAGCAGCCACGATGTTTTTTGCCACATACCTTGCAGCGTACGCAGCAGACCTGTCTACTTTCGATGGATCTTTGCCAGAAAAAGCTCCACCGCCATGCCTTGCATAACCGCCATAAGTGTCTACTATTATCTTCCTTCCAGTAAGACCGCTATCCCCTTGTGGTCCGCCAACTACGAATCTTCCCGTCGGATTTACATATATCTTCGTGTCTTCATCAATAAGCTCTGGTGGAACGATAGGTTTTATAACAAATTCTTTTACGTCATTTTCAATCTTATCATGATCCACATCTGGCGAGTGCTGTGTAGATACGACAATTGAATCGACTCTTTTTGGAACATCATCAACGTACTCAATCGTCACCTGTGTCTTTCCATCCGGCCTTAGATAATCTAAAGTGCCATTTTTCCTTACCTCTGCTAATCTGCGAGCAAGTCTATGTGCTAATGATATTGGAAGAGGCATAAGCTCAGGCGTCTCTGTACATGCGTATCCAAACATCATGCCTTGGTCTCCAGCGCCTTGTTCTTCCAGCTCATCGTGTGAAACGCCTTTTTTTACTTCCAGCGCCTTATCAACTCCCAATGCTATATCTGGAGACTGTTCATCTATTGATGTAAGCACAGAGCATGTATCTGCATCAAAGCCGTACTTTGCGCGTGTATACCCTATCTCTTCTATGACTTTTCTTGCAATTTTTGGTATATCAACGTAGCACTTTGTGGATATTTCCCCCATTACCAATACCATGCCTGTCGTGACAGCAGTCTCGCAGGCTATCCTTGCATATGGATCATTTTTTAAGATCTCATCTACAATAGCATCAGATATCTGATCGCAAATTTTATCTGGATGTCCTTCAGTAACTGATTCTGAAGTAAAATACTTTTTCATCTGTATCCTCCTTTTTAAATCACATAAAAGACCTTAAACAAAATAAAACCTCTCCAAAAGAAGAGGCACATCCACCCTCATCTTTCAGAAGCAAACTTCTGCGAGAATTAGCACCTTGTCGTAAGACAGGTTGCCGGGCTTCATAGGGCTCTTCCCTCCACCTCTCTTGATAAGAGTTTCACTTATTTAACTTTAAATATAATATCACAGTGCAACTAATAAGTCAATGAAAAGTGAAAAAGTGCTTGATGGCAATCAAGCACTTTAAAGTTGATATATGATAATGAAGGGGTTTTATGCCTTTTAGAAAGCAACAAACTTATCTCTTGGAGCACCGCATACTGGGCATTTTTCTGGAGCCGTATCAATTGCCGTATATCCGCAAACAGGGCAAATGTACACTTTAGAAATAGCTATGTCTTCATTTTTAAGTGCGGCAGCCTTTGCATCCGTGTACATCTTTGCATGTAGTTTTTCAGCTTCAAGAGCATAGTTGAAGCTTTTATCTGCAGATTTTTCTTCCTGCAAATCTGCTACAGCTTTATATGCAGGATACATTTCTTCTACTTCAAATGTCTCACCTGCTATAGCCTTGTCAAGGTTAGATACTGTGTCTTTTACCTCTCCCAATGTCTTGTAGTGATTTGTAGCATGAACTAATTCAGCATAAGATATGGCTCTAAAAAGCTTTGCTATATTTGGCTTACCCTCCTTTTCAGCCACATCAGCAAAAATTTGATACCTCATGTGAGCCTGACTTTCACCTGCGTAAGCATCGCTTAGATTTTTTGTCGTCATTTCTCTCATTTCAAAATCTCCTCCTTTTTTAATCTAATACTTTATCCCCTGGTTTCCAACCAACGGGGCAAGCATGACCTGTTTGAAGTGCATTAAGCACCCTCAATATTTCATCGACATTTCTGCCGATTACTGGCTCATGAACAACCTCGTAATCAACAACCCCTTCAGGGTTAATGATAAATGCGGCTCTTAATGCTATGCCAGCATCTTCAATTAGAATGCCATATTGTTTTGTAACTTCCTTGTTGTAATCAGATAAAAGCGGAAAATCAACACCACCAAGGCTATCTATCCATGCCTTGTGTGAATAAACGCTATCTGTGTTGATGCCTAATAGCTCAGCATTAAGTTTGTCAAACTCAGGCTTCATCCTATTAAACTCTGGTATCTCAGTTGAACATACTGATGAAAAATCCAGTGGATAAAAGAAAAGCACTACCCATTTTCCTTTATAATCACTTAAAGATATTTGACCTTTTGTGCTATCTAACTTAAAGTCAGGAGCTTTTTTACCTACTAATGACATATGTACCCACCTCTCACCTATTCTTAGTCAATTATCACATCAGATAAGCTATTAATATTTTGTTTCTATTAATAACTATTTTCCCTTCACAAGTATTATTATACATCATTTATTTTTTAAGTCAATAGGATTTGGAAATTTTTTTATCGATGTTTTTTAAAATTATTGTGAATAGAAAATTTTGAAGGAGGAAATAAAAAAAGGCCACTTAGCCTTGTATTCATGGTGGAGGGAGATGGATTCGAACCATCGAAGGCACCAGCCAACAGATTTACAGTCTGCCCCCTTTAGCCACTTGGGTATCCCTCCATGAGTATTTTATTTTAATGTGAGAAAAATATTCACAAATAGAAATGGTGGTCGCAATAGGGCTCGAACCTATGACCCCCTGCTTGTAAGGCAGGTGCTCTCCCAGCTGAGCTATACGACCAATCATGGTCGGGGTGGAGGGACTCGAACCCCCGACCCCATGCTCCCAAAGCACGTGCGCTACCAACTGCGCTACACCCCGGCGTCTTGCGACATATTTGATTATAGTTTAAATCTATTAATTTCACAAGATTTATTATTCCTCATTTTAGCCGGTTTACATCAGTTAATTTGGCATTTTTTCAATGTTTTTCGCTTATACTCTATTTATCTTTTATAATCATTATACGCAATTTAGGCAATAATAATATTAGTTTTTATTTTTATTTTATGAAATTGTAACACGACTGTAATATACAAAAGGTACAATATGGTTATATGCTGCTGAAGATAAATTTTCATAAAAACATTTAAAAATACATAGGAGGGATTTTTTTGAAATACCGAAAAGCTATAAGCATGTGTCTATCATCATTAATTATCTTTTCATCGATTTTTATAAATGGTATCGCTGCAGATGCCTACACCGTAATAACTTCAAATGAAAGCCAGCAAATATTAAGTAGAGGAGTTACAGAAAAAAACATTACATATTTCACAACAGATGGTTTCATCAATATCAATGTCTTAGATGTAGACTTAAGCGACAATAATACATCAATCTCCACTATTTTTAATCCATCAGGTTTTAAAGACAGAATGGATGTGGAAGACATGGCAAATGGCAACGGTGCAATAGCGGCAGTAAACGGTGATTTTTTTGACACGAAGCAAGGGTTTATCGTAGGAGCATCGGTTAAAGACGGAAATCTTTTAACCATCCCATACTATCAGGGAAATTATGCTACATTTGCCATAGATAAAAACAACGTGCCATCAATAGGATATTGGAAAAGCACTTCTCTTAGCATCACACTTCCTGATGGAAGTCAAATTCCTGTAAGTGCCTTAAACAACATAGGCTCCATAGGTAACGGAACGTCTTGCGTCATATTTACAAAGGACTGGAATGATGAGACACCAGGTCTAAGCGGCAGCTATAAAGATCTCGTTGAAGTATTGGTTGACAGAAACAATAGTGTTTTAGAAGTAAGGCAAAGCCAAGGTCCTGCAGCGATTCCCGATGGAGGCTATTCTATAGATGCAACAGGAGATATTGCAAAGGTTTTATTAAATCTAAAACAGGGAGATAAAATCATCAAAAATATCTCTACAGATCCTCCATTTGACAACTTTAAGATGGCTGTTAGCGGAGGAACTATTCTGGTTCAAAACGGGTCAATACCGCCGCAATTTACCGACAATGTGGATGGCATATATGCAAGGACAGCTATAGGATATACCGAAGACAAAAAGCATGTAATAATAGCAACGGTTGACAACGCCAATACAAGAGGAATGACAGAAAGTGAATTAGCGCAGCTTATGTTAAGCTTAGGCGCCTATGATGCAATGAATTTAGATGGTGGCGGCTCAACTCAAATGGCTATAAGACCTTTAGGAGATAGCCAAGCGAAGCTTCAAAACGAAGTCCCTGGTTTCGAAAGGAATGTAGCAAACGGCATTGGTGTATTCAACACAGCACCAACAGGAAATCTATACGCTATAAAAGTTGAAGCAGACAGCCCAAATGTCTTTGTAGGCACCCACAGAGCAATCACTGTAAAAGGATATGATGCAAATTATCAACCAGTAAAAATCGATCAAAACTCCGTATCATTCTCTATAAGCGGCATAGCAGGAAGATTTGATGGAAATGAATTTATGCCTCAAAGTGCAGGTGACGGCATAATAGTAGCAAGAGTAGGCAATGTGACTGGTACACTGAAAATAAAGGCTTTAGATGCTATAGCAGACATAAGATTTACACCTTATTCCGTGAATATAGATAAAGGTACAACTACATCAATATCAGTTATAGGAAAAGATATAAACGGCTATAGAGCACCTATAGAAGACAGAGACATAAGCTGGACTGTTTACAACAATGTAGGCACTATTTCGGATGGCGTCTTCAAAGCAGCAAACAACGATCTATCTGGTGCTTTGTCGGCAAATATAAATGGAAAAGTAGGAAATTTAATGGTAAAAGTTGGACAAGGATCAGATTTTGATGCGTCACAGCTTCCAAATCCATTAAACTTTGAATCTATTGACAGCAAAAACAAGGAAGTAAGCGTCAGCAACACCAATGATTCGTTTAAATTCATGGTACTTGGAGACACAGATTACAATACGCTTTTGAAGCTTCAAATTTCCTTAAAAGCCGCCAGCATAGCCAATAAAGACTATCCTTTAGTAGTTTTCACAGGGGATGTAAATGACAAAGTCTTAAAATCCCTTACAGTCCCATATATAAAAGCAGGTAATTCTTATGGAGTATATGACTTTAGAAATTCAACATTTATCATGTTGGATGATACTAATGGAGGTTTGCTATCATCCAATAAAGACCAGTGGAGTTGGTTTTTAAACACATTAAACAGCGTAAAAGGAGATAACCTATTTGTAGTTTTGCCAAAGCCTGTATGGGGCTCCGATGGATTCAAAGACACTAAAGAAGCACAACTTTTTGAAGATACACTGCAAAAATTCAGAGAAGATACAGGTAAAAACGTCTGGATAATATACAATGGCAACACACCTTTTTATACGACATTGAATGACAACATAAGGTATATATCTAATTACGGAACAAATAATAGCGGTGGAAGTATGGACATATACAATGACGCCAGATACATTTCAATAATGGTAAACGGAAAAGACATTTATTATCAAGATAAAAATTTATTTGCAAAGTAGAAGATGCGCTTAAAGCGCATCTTCTACTTTGATGTATTTTTCTCATCAAAATACTTTTCTACAATACTTTTTAAAAAGTCTATATCTCCCACTGACAAATGCTTTTTAAGTATATCCATCATTTCATAGCTTTCTTTTTCTGTCACACCATCTTGAGACATTTTCATGATCTCACCTATGCCTGACGGACTTAATTTCATCAATATGCCTATAGCTTTAGATTTAGTTGCAAAGTCCATTTCTCTTTGAACACTTAATATTTTTTCAGGTGTCACAACTATTCTATTCAAGTTTAAATTTTCACTGCTTTCTTTCGAATTGCTGTTGCCGTTTATCTTTGTAAACTCTCTATTTCTTTCTTGGATTAATTTGTCCAGCGATTTTTCATCAAATTTTCTTACATCATTTTCTTCACTGTCTTTTTTATCTGAATCTTTCTTTTCGCTTTTTTCATTATCTACTGCAGATTTATCTTCATTTTCTTTTACATTCTGAGTAGTGTTAAAAACAGGCACCTGCAATTCATTTTGATTAATTTTATCTACAGATGAATAGTATGTACTCTCATTTGTTGTTTTTAAGACTTCATTTGGAGGCGGCTGTTCTTTTATAAAAACATCAAGCATAAATATAATACTGACAGCCGTAACAAAGACGACGAACCCAATGATATAGATTGATTTTTTCACCAAAAAACACTCCCTTCGAATACTTTTATTATTTCATCCTTAACTGCATTTAATACAAATTTTGGAGGAAGATTTTATGGATGAATTGCGGGTTAGGTATGACGATAAAAGCGCCATCAAACTCATGTCAGCGTATTTAGCAGAGGAAATAAACTTTGATTCTGTAATACTTTGCATAGGTACCGATAAATGCATCGGAGATTCGTTAGGCCCTATTGTAGGAGACATGATATCAAAAATGACCAGCGGCATAAATGTATATGGGACATTGAAAAATCCGATACATGCAATGAACCTTGAAGAAAACATCGCCCATATAAAAAGAAAGCATCCATACAGCAACATCATTGCCGTTGATGCTTGTCTTGGAGATAAGGACAACATAGGTAAAATATCCATAAAAAAATCGCCAATATATCCAGGCAAAGGAGTAGGAAAAGTATTGCCTGCTGTCGGCGACATATCTATAATAGGCGTGATTGACGCCTTTGACATAATACCTGTACATAATACAAGGCTTGGATTTGTATTTGAGATGGCAGAAGTCATCGCCATGAGCATACATAGAGCCTTTTACTTAAAAGCAGCCATAAAAAATAACTCTGACATAAGTCAGAGCTAATCTTTTTTTACTTTAGATACAATGGTATTGATACAAGATCTTGCACAGAGCCATCTTTTGGGCTTAATGAAAATACCTGCAATGTACCATCCTGTGGTGTTGATAATGGATTGTACTGTATGTCTGCTTGAAAATCTCCCCAAGATGGTGCACCTGCACTTGCCTGAACAGACGTCTGTGCCAATATATTGCCATTGGAATCCAACAGCCTTATATTAACAACAGCTTCAAACACTCTGGCCTTTCCTACCACTTTTATAGGGCTTGTCACGCTGTTGTTTCTCATAGGCGACAGCACTATTATATTTGCCTCCTGACTGCTGTAGGATGTGATTGTGTTTTTGTCTGAATCAATTATAGCCCGCGCTTCTTTATTTTTTGTCAAGATCATGCCAAGCTCGTCACCTACTTTTATGTCAGTAAAATCCATGTCTGTCTCTGAATACTGGTAACCACCTTGACTGTCGTAACCGATCTTTGACTGACGGTGTATTATAGCATTTGGCAATACCTTAATATCCGGACCTGCTACATTGTTTATATCACTGGTATCTTGGTACTCCCGCTCTATCGTAACGACTCTCGTATCGTAATTGATGGCTTTTACGATGCCGTATATGAATGTCTCTCCTTTTGTAGGATCTGCTTCAGGTATCTTCGTGAATTTCGGCTTGACATCACTTATGACCCATATATTGCCTTCTTTATCTCCTTCAGGTTGGACAAGTGTCACAAGATAAGACTTATTGTCATGAATAGCATTTATGAGCGCAATCCCACCTTTTTTAGATTCCAGTGAAAAATCATCATCAGGCGAAAATCCAACAACACCGCCTTCCTCTTGTATCACTTTCATCGGATCCAATCTCCATGAATCCTTTCCAAATGACGTACTCTCTTGAAGCTTTTTTACCCTGTCCTTATCAATGTACACTTCTCCTGTAAGCACAATCCTGCTCAACGGGTCAAGTCCTATTTTGTAACCATACAGGGAATCTATCTTATTGCCTTCCACTAAAATCTGGACACTGTTTACATTTGGAAGCCCAGTAAGTGTATTTACGAGTGCGGCAACCATGTACTTTGCTGTAGTCCCATCAATGCTTGTTGAAGAAATATAATCTTTAGAAAAGTTTACATAAGCTGTTGTATCCTTCAACTGAACCGATAAAAGCTTTGTGTTGTCAGGAATTATCGGCTTTGAATATTGGTCTTTAGGACCTTTCATCAATTCATTTATCACCTGTTTCAGTAAGTCCGCATTTTCGGATACGCTTCTTACTTCCATATTCAATCCTGACATCTTGCTATTTAAAAAATACAGCGAAACTTCTTTAACAGCTTGAACAGTGGATTTCGGGCTTATAGGGGCATTTTTTTCCGTCTTAGTTTTCGTATTTGTAAAACAACCTGACAAAGAAATTGCAGCGATCAATATCAAGACTAAAAACGCCTTCTTCATTGTTATCCCCTCCTAAAAATATGATACAACATTTTTATTACACCTGTATTAACAGAACCTTAAAATTTAATAAATTTTTTTTAAATGTTCTTAACCGGAATCGTTATGTAAAAAACGGTACCTTCGCCGACAGTGCTTTTAACGTCTATGTGTCCTTTATGCAAATCTACGATCTCCTTTACTATGGCCAAACCTAATCCAAAACCTCCAGTCTTTTGAGATCTTGCCGTATCGCCTCTGGAAAACCTTTCAAACACCTTAGGCAGCGTTTCCTGACTTATTCCTATGCCTGTATCAGATATGGTGATGTAGACATTCTTATCATCAGAATCAAGAGTCAGTTTAACAGAGCCACCGCTTGGAGTGTATTTTATGCCATTTTCTACGACGTTGTATATCATCCTGTAAAATCTATCTGCATCAACATCCGCAAAAATGTTTTTCTCGTTCTCAAATATCAACGAAACACCTTTTTGTTCAGCTATGGCTTCAAGGTTTTCAATGACATTGTAAGCAATTTCAGTAATATTTTCCGTCTTATTTTCGATTGAGCGTATTTTATCAATCTTTGCTAAAACCAACAATTCATTTACAAGCCTCGTCATTCTGTCAACTTCAGAATTTATATCCTTTAAAAACTCTTTATACAAAGATATATCCACATTATCGCTGGATATAAGCGGTTCTACAAGGGCTTTTATTGCCGCCAATGGCGTTTTAAGCTCATGGGATGCATCGGAAACAAATCTTTTTCTCTCATCGTCTATCTTCATAAGCTTCGTACCCATATCGTTGAATGCGTCTGCTAACTTGCCGATTTCATCATTTCCCTTCACATCAACTTTGTAGTCAAATTTGCCTTCGGATATTATCTTTGTAGCGTCTGTAAGCCTTTTTAAAGGTTTAGTTATAAATGCAGCGACTATAAGGCTTAATATGCTTACGATAGAACCTATGGCAGTAAATGTATATATCATCTGCATTTTAATTGAGTACAAAAAATTCATCACATCGTCGATAGACGTAGACAATAGGATACTACCTACAATCTCATTTTTTATAGTCACAGGAACAGCAGAATACATGGTCCAGCCAGAACCTGTGATGTAGTGTATGCTCGTAGAGCCTGTCCCCTTTAAAGCGGACTTAATATCGCTGTAGTTATTTATGTCTTTGCCCTCAATACCACCATTCCCCGCAGAATCAACTATGACTTTTCCACCTACATCAGTAAAAAGGATCCTTGAATTAATCTGGTTTGCATAATCCACAATAGTAGGTTCAATCAAATATGACGAGACGCCTATAAACTTAGAAACCAAATTTGCAATCATGTTGGCTTGCGTCAAATTGTTTATTCTTTCGTTTGCAAGGTAACTTTCATAAATATTGTTGAAAAGATAAATACCTGTAGAAGCCAGCGAAACTATCAGGATAATAAAATAAATCGAAAATATCTTCCACCTTAAACTCAACGTATCACCCTATTTCATGTAGTAGCCAGAGCCCCACTTGGTAAAAATGTGTTTAGGATTTGCTGGGTCATCTTCTATCTTCTCTCTAAGCTTTCTTATATGGACATTTACGGTATTCGTATCTCCATAAAAGTCAAATCCCCATATTAAGTCCATCAGTTTGTCCTTAGAATAAAGCTTTCCCGGATTTGAAGCCAAAAGAACTAATAATTCAAACTCTTTATTTGTAAGATCGATGTCTTTGCCATTCTTCTGGACTATCTTGTCAGGAACATTTATCGTAATATCCCCTAACTTGATTACATCGTGCTTTTTTACATAAGGTGTCGTTGTCCGTCTGAATAAAGCTCTGATTCTGGCGATCAATTCCCTCGTATTAAAAGGCTTTGCAAGGTAGTCATCTGCTCCCATCTCAATGCCTACTATCTTATCCACATCTTCTCCTTTGGCTGTAAGCATTATTATAGGTATATTTGAAAATGACCTTACCTCTTTGCAAAGGGTAAGACCGTCAATCTTGGGCAGCATCAAATCTAATATTACTAAATCATAATTGCCATTTTTTATTTTTTCCAAGCCTTCTTCACCATCATAAGCACAATCAACGTAGTAACCTTCTTGAATGAGGGATAGCTTCAATCCTTTTACAAGCATTTCTTCATCATCGATAATTAAAATGTTTTCCATAGTCGATACCTCCATTTTTAGTATATCATATTCTATGTGAAAATTGTATATAATTGATTTTATGTTTAAATAAGTCTAAAATTTAATTGAGGTGATAATATGAGGACGCTAATTGTAAATGGCAGATTATTAGTTGACGGAAATATAGTAGATGACAAAGATGTATTGATTGAAGGAAATAAAATAAGCGCTATTGGAAATGGCCTTTATGCCGACAATACAATAGATGCTGAGGGCAACTACGTGTCGCCAGGTTTCGTAGACATACATATACACGGTTCTTCTGGATTCGATACAATGGACGGAACTTTTGAAGCAATAAATACAATATCAAAGTCTGTGGCAATGCACGGCACCACATCATTTCTGCCTACAACCATGACAGAGGATAAAGGTAAAATCAAAAATGCTATTAAAAATGTTTTTGACAACAAAGACCATGTTGAAGGTGCTGAAATCTTAGGCATTCACATGGAAGGGCCTTTTATAAACTCAAAGCAAAAGGGAGCGCAAGATGATAAATTCATCCTCAAACCTACAATAGAAAATTTCACTGAAATTTGCGGCGACTACATAGGGGTTGTGAAACTTGTCACAATAGCACCTGAAGTTGAGGGAGCATTGGATCTTATAAAATATTTAAGAGAAAAAAACATCATCGCATCTGTAGGACATACTGATTCTACTTATGATGATGTAGCTTCAGGATTCAAAGCTGGTATAACACATGCCACCCATGTCTTTAACGCCATGAAAGGATTCCACCACCGCGAAGTAGGAACAGTAGGAGCAGTCTTCGATCTCGACATAAGCGCAGAAGTAATCGCTGATGGAATACACTCTGTCTTTCCAGCCATAAGAACGCTTATAAGGTTAAAAGGTAAAGAAAAAGTAAATCTAATAACAGATGCAATGATGGCTACAAACTTAAGGGACGGTCTTTACCAATTAGGTGGTCAAGATGTATACGTAAAAGATGGTGCTGCAAGGTTAAAAAGCGGAGTCTTGGCCGGAAGCACCCTTACATTAGACAAAGCTGTAAAGAATATCCTTTTCAATGCAGATTTAACACTACCTGAATCTGTCGCACTGGCGTCTTACAACAGCGCAAAAGTAATAGGTGTTGATGACAAAAAAGGCCTTATAAAGGAAGGATATGATGCAGATATCATAATCTTTGATGAAAATATAGAGATAAAAAAGACAATCGTCGGTGGAAAAATCGTCTATGAAAAAAAATAGCCTTATTGGCTATTTTTTTCTTCACCGTATCCTGTTGATTCTCTGACGATAAGCTGATGAGGTAAAACCACATGCATATCATCAATAGGCTCTTTAGCAAGTAATTTTGTCATAAGTCTCATACTTACAGCACCTATGTCATATGCAGGCCTCTGAATAGTAGTTATAGTAGGCCTAAACATGTATGAAAGATAAGTGTTATCAAAGCCGATAACGTGAATATCTTCAGGTACGCTAAATCCAGAGTCAAATATAGCATTTATGGCAGCAGCAGCCATCTCATCTGAAGCTGCAAAGACAGCGTCAACATTGTTCTCTAAAAGCTTAAGCATTGCAAGGTACGCTTGCCTTGCTTTGAAACTGCCTTCTACCACAAGCGACGGCTTAAATCTTATTTTCGCCTCAGATAAAGCTTCTTTGTATCCATTCGTCCTCTGTACGCCTCCGATAGGATCATCAGCAGGTCCCGATATCATTCCTATCTTTTTGTGTCCTAAAGAGATCAAATATTTCACAGCATCATAAGAGGCTTTTTTGTTGTCTATATTGACATTAGGAAACTCTGATTCAGAATCCTCTGTGCCTGCTAAGACAATCGGTATACCTATGTCTTTTAGCTGCTGCTTTACTGAATCTCTAATGATATCTCCCATGTATATGATGCCATCAACTTGCTTTTCGCTAAGTATCTCTATATAATTCATCTCTTTTTCTTCTTTTTGGTCTGTATTGCACAGAAATATATTGTAAGAATACATACTGGCAATGTCTTCTATGCCTCTTACAACTTCAGGATAAAAAGGACTTGATATATCAGGAACAATAAGCCCTATCGTGTGAGTCTTTTGTATTTTCAAGCTTCTGGCTAAAGCATTTGGCTTATAACCTGTCTTTTTTATGGCATCCAACACCCTTTGCTTTGTCTCATCAGTGACAACAGCACTGTTATTTAAAACTCTTGACACTGTAGCTATAGAAACTTTCGCTTCCCTAGCCACATCTTTAATAGTAGCATTCACTCTTTACCACCTCTAAGTTATCGTTTTCTCATACCTTATGGATATTTTACTTTTTTAATGAAAATTTGTCAATAGATTTTCGAAAAAATTTTACATCGTTTTTCATAAATCAACAAAAAAAGACGAAGATCATTTGTCTTCATCATCATCAACATCTTTTTTTCTATCTTTTAAAACCAGCAAAGGTATAAAAGACATAGCCATGTACATTATTCCTACAACTAAGACTACAAGTATACTTAGTTTTGCAACCAACTGTTCCACAAAACCACCTCCGGCATTTAAAAGCTCATTACATTATATGCAAAAGGTGGCTTTATGGTCTTTAAACAGCCATAATTTGTTGTCTTGCAAAAATCCTATTTATCGCAAATGCGATACCATCTTCATTGTTTGACTTCGTGACAAAGTCTGCTTTTATCTTTACAAGTTCTGGTGCATTTGCCATCGCAACTCCAAAACCTGCATACTCTATCATTGATAAATCATTGAGATTATCTCCTACAGCAGCAACAAGCTCCCTCTTAATGTTGTACATATTTGCCAAAGTCTTCAATGCATTACCTTTGCTGACACCTTTAGCATTAAGCTCCAAATGGCCACCACCAGATGTGGAAACAGAAACTATCTTTGAAAGCTTATCGTAAACTTCCGGCTCTACAGGGGCAGGATTTTTGATGTCACCTATGGCATATATTTTAGCAGTGCCTTTCCCTGTTTTTTTGATGTATTCAGCAAGATCACCAACAGCATTCACTTCAACTGTATTAAATGACAAGTACCATTCAACCCTTTCATTCATTTCTTCTACAACTAACTTATCGTCAATATATAGATTTACTTGATAACCACTGTTTTTTAGTATATCGATGACTGCTATGGCATCATCAGGTTGAATCGGATTATAATAGTACACTTTTTTCGTGTAAATATCTTTTATCAAAGCTCCATTAAAGCAAATGACAGGTGCATTTACCCTAAGCTCTAAAGCGTATGGTAATATTGATGAAAACATCCTACCAGTGGCAATTGTATAAATGACTCCCTTTTCTCTCAGCACATTTATGGCGTTAATATTTGCTTCAGATATTTTATTGTTGCTATCTAAAAGGCTTCCATCAGCATCTGTTACAAATAATTTACACATATATTTCAACCCCTATGTTTATTTTTCTATAACTATATTATAACAGTTTGTAAATTTACATACTATATCATTATTTAGTATAAAACGTTAACACTGAAAATTTTACATTTTCATTTTTTATTTAACAAACTTTTTACAACGTATATTTTGCATCAATACTCTCAAAATATATTTGTGACATATTAAATGGAAGGGTGGGCTTATGCTTATTATATTTTTTCGTACATTAATCCTTTATTTCTTGGTAGTCGTCGTCATGAGAATAATGGGAAAACAGCAGATAGGGCAATTGCAGCCGTACGAATTGGTTGTAGCAATAATGATAGCTGATTTGGTAGCCGTACCTATGCAAAACAAAGGCATACCACTTTTAACAGGCATTATACCTATCCTTACTTTGCTTATATCACAGCTTTTTTTGTCGTATGTGTCAATGAAAAGTCTGCACGGCCGAGAAATCATCTGCGGAAAACCTACGATTTTAATTGACAAAGGAAAAATCCTGACAAAAGAGCTTCAAAAAGAAAGGTACAATATAAACGACCTTTTAGAAGAGCTTAGAGTCATGGGCTATCCAAATATCGCAGATGTAGAGTATGCAATATTGGAGACAAATGGCTGCTTAAGCGTAATACCAAAAGTCGATAAAAGACCTGTAACACCTAATGACTTAAATCTGACACCTCAATACGAAGGGCTTCCTCTTCCACTAATAATAGACGGAAAGATCATAGAAAAAAACATGAAAATAGCAAATGCTGATATGAAGTGGCTTAATGAGCAATTGAAGATGTGGAATATAAGCAGCATAGATAATGTAATACTGGCATCACTTGATCCCAACAACGTATTGACAGTTTACAAGAAGGAGTGATACATCAAGTGAAATACGTAATTCCGTTGATTGCAACCATCACAGTCTTAATAATACTTGTAGACATAACTTCCTACAATTACCTGTATAGTTCATCCAACAACATGGAAAAAAAGCTTGAAACTATAGAACAAAACATAAAAAATGAGAAGTGGATGAACGCCAAAACAAATGCTGATGATTTAGAAAAGACTTGGGGAAAAGTAAGCAACAAATGGGCAATTTTAATTGAACACAGAGAAATAGACGATATTGACATGAGCCTTTCAAAGCTTAAAAGTTTTATTGACACTAAAGACAAAGATTTAAGCCTATCAGAGCTTAAAACATTGAAAGAGCTTTACAGTCACATACCATCAAATGAAAAGCTGACATTTGAAAACATACTATAAAAACCCGGTTTCCCGGGTCTTTATAGTATGCAAATTAATTTTGTGCTGGAGCTGTCAACTCTTTAGCGTTTTTGGCATCATCAGGCAACACAACATTGATATTTCCATTGATATTTGAGTAAACCATTGAGCCACTTATCATCTCCCATTTTATTGGCATCTCAACTCCTGCTACTTTCGCTCCTTGCTTATAAGCGATTTTTAAAATCATGTCAAGCTTGCACACCTGATTTGTATTTGCATCCATATAATAAACATATTTTCCATACACTCCATCAACTAAATCGCTGTACTTCATACCATTCAAGATGCTTCCAAGCCCAAGAGCATTTACTAAATCGTCCATTTTTGATATATCCGTAATCTTTGTGTATGCATATACCACGTTTACTGCTTTGCCGTTTAAATAGCTTGTTCCTGCATACCTATAAAGTACATCTTTGCTGAAGAGATTATTTTGTTGCTGCAATTTTTCTAAGTTTGTGATGTTGGACATGCCGGGAACTGTCATATAGCTCCACTGACCATCAGGTGACTTTACATAAATTTTATCACCCATCATGTACTCTTCTACGTTCATTGACCCCGCATTTGGAATAGTCATGCTTATTACTTCATGGATTCCTTGGTCTAAATTGAAATCAGCGTATACCTGTGCAGAAACCATATCAAATGGAGATGCAACGCCATTGTTAAAGCCTATATCAATTTTCATATTGCCATTTAAACTGCCACTCTTCATTGTAGTATTCTTGCTGCTATCTATCATGTCTTTAACTTTATCGTAATTGTCGAATATCTTTGACAATATCTGCTGCCCTTCATCTTCTGTTACTTTATCATTTAGAGAAACATCTTGAGGAATCAAACCATCTTCTAAAGCATAGACGTATTCAAACCCTTCCACCTGATGTGCATCTATCATCGATAGTCCATAAAATCTGCTTAATATGGTAGCCACTTGTTCGTAAGTGATTGGATCTGAAAGCATCAAATTTCCTTTGCCATCGCCTTCTAATATATGGTTGTTTTTCACGTACTGAGAGATATCCTGTCCAGATAAATCAATTCCATATCCTTTTAAAAGATCATTTACAAACTCTTGTCTCGTCATGTATGACGTAGATGGCTGAGCCGCTAAGCCAAACACTGGAATAACTGCAATCAGCATAACTACCAAAAAGATAGAAATAAACTTCTTCACAATAACCCCTCCTTGACTTGTTTGTTAATTTTTAATCAGTTATATTTTACTACTTTGCCATATTTTAATCAATAAAAATTTTCTAAATTTTTGAATCACAGATTGCCTCTTAGACCTATCTCATCCGCTGCACTTCTCATACCCATGATGGTCTCTTCTATCACTTTATCTAAATCCATATTAAGCATTTGGGCACCTTCTTCTATGACGTCTCTGTTGACACCTGCTGCAAAACTTTTCTGCTTCCATTTCTTCTTTACAGATTTCACTTCTAAATCAAGTATGCTTTTGCTGGGGCGCATAAGCGCTGTAGCTGTAATAAGACCAGTCAGCTCATCGATTGTGTACAAAACCTTTTCCATTCTATGTACCGGTTCTACATCTGAGCACAGCTTCCATCCATGGCTTTCTATTGCATGGATGTATTCTTCAGGCCATCCATTATCTTTTAATATTTCTCTTACTTTCTTGCAGTGCTCATTTGGATACATTTCATAATCAAGGTCATGCAAAAGTCCTATGATGCCCCACTTTTCTTGGTCTTCGCCAAAAAGCTCAGCAAAATGCCTCATAACTGCTTCAACAGCCAACGCATGTGTGATAAGGCTTTCGCTTTTATTGTACTCCTTTAATAACCTATAAGCTTCATCCCTATTAATTAAAGCATTCTCCATAATGCAATACCCTCTTTCGTATAATATTATTTTTAAATAGAATTATACCATAAGGAGGGATGTTATCAAAATATGGATGTATTATACATTACCATTTTGGATTAACAGATGTGAAAAACAAAAGGAAAAACCTCGACAAATGGATAAAACGTTTAACAATGCTTTGTATATGGAGATAAAAAAAGCATGACAATCTAATCTAATAAAACTAGGAATAGGAAAACAAAAATCCTGGAAATATCTATACAAAAAAAAGACTATTGGAGGATATCCAATAGTTCAATTTTCAGCATGACTCTCACAAACAAATACCTTAAAAGTACAGGGTATAAAATTTTTATTAAAAAGATATCTAATAGTTGTATATTAAATCTTGATAAACTGCCGTTTACCAAAGGATACGTACGTTAATGTGAGAGGAGCTGAATAAAATAATTATTCTATTCAGCTCCTACACGACTGTACAATTACCGTTTTAGTTAATGAAACTTGTACGTGACTCCTTTTGCATCGACATGGATAAATGCTGTAAGTTGTTCAATTTTTGAAGTAGTGTCCTTCTTCAAGATCTTGAATCAACGCAGGGTAGGTTGGTTGCCAACACAATCGTTCCCGTGTCAATGCGCTCGACGTCGGATTGTCGAGCGCAGCGAGAGCACCGAGAAATCCGAAGTGTGCATCTGCCTCTTCGCGTGAAATACTGACCACCGGCAGGTTCAGATGGCGACCTATGACACTGGCGATGTCACGGAATGGTACACCCTCATCGGCAACCCCGTGCAGCACAGTTCCCGCCGGTGCCTTCTCCAACGCAAGGCAGAAGAGATGTGCAGCATCGAGTCTGTGCACTGCCGGCCAACGGTTTGATCCATCACCGATGTAAGCAGAGACGCCCTTGTCACGAGCAATAGCGATCAACCTCCGAAGGAAGCCATGCTCTTCGCCATCACCATGCACGATCGGCGCTAGACGTACGACTGATGATCGCACTCCGCGCTCAGCCAATTCCATAGCCACGCACTCCGATCCACCCCGTGGCAATTCAGCTTTTGCTACGGTCTCTTCCGTACCGAGTTGTCCAGGCGGAAGCAAAAACGAGAGTATCAAGGTTCCCGAGGCGATCACAAACGGCTTGCCGGAACCCTCTACTGCCGCCCCGATTGCTTTGACAGCGCGAAGGTCGGCTGTGACCGCACTGTCGTAATCCGAGAAGTCGTGTTTAAAAGCGAGATGAATGACACCGTCCGCTGTGGCTGCGCCACTGCGGAGGCTGTCAAGATCGTCAAGCTCCCTGTGATGCACTTTTGTATTATTCTCTCTGGATTCAACAGTTTCAATAAAATTATACGTTAAACTAAGACTATGATTATAGTAGCATACTTAAAACGAAAATCTTGCCTAATCCTCTAGTTGTTTTCACAGTAAAACCAAATCAAAAGTTTAAATTAATCTATAACGTCTCTGCCCCTTCTGTGAAGGAAAACAGCCAAGTTTTATTATTGACAACCATTGGATACAAACAAACTTTAATAAATAATAGACCTTATTTATTACTGGAACTGCCAAAAGGCAGTACAGGAATAGAGGAAATGGAATTGACTGCTCCTGATAAACCAGAATTGTATGAGATTATTAGCTATAGCGTATGTAGCCCTTTTAATAAATTTGACGGGAAAGACCTTTTATCTTTCAACATAGAAAAAGTCAAAGATTTACTTTAGAAGTTAAAGAATGAAACTGACAATTATCGACATAAATTATTAAACACCAATGTACCTGCTTATTATATCCACATATTTGCTAAAATCCTCTATTGTCATCTTGACGCTGTTGTATACAATTTTATCATCAATCTTTTCATACTGGTGCACTAATCTATTTCTCAAACCAGAAGCTGGAGCGATCTTAACTGCAAAGTCGACATCCAAGACCCCAGCTTCACTTAAATCAATAAATGAATTAAAATAATCCGAAGCAGGCGGTTTCTTTAAATACGCAAGAATCATGTTATTTATATCTAGGGCTAAATCCACTATCAATTGCAGAAGTCTTTCAATAGCATATTTTAACTTAACGTCATGAACATACTCATCGTAGGTACACGAAGATAACTGCTTTATCTCATTTATATATTCCAACATTCTCATTAATTTTTCTTGTATTACTTGAAATGTATCACTCATTTGATTCACCCTTCAACAATTTATCTATTTCCTTTCGCAAGTACTGTCTCCTTTGTTCTCTCAAAAACTGAGTATCAGCATACCTGAAAGATGCATAACACTTAAATTCAATAAAGTGCTCCAATGAACCATAAAGAAGCTTGCCGTATTTTGCAATCTGATACAAAAGCAAGGGATCAGCCTTTTTAATATTGACCAGATCGATTTTTTCGGTTTTAAAATACATAGATAGATTTGACAGCAATTTCATATCTTCATCGTATGATAATGCCTCATAACTTTCAAAAGCCAGATCTATATCGCTGTTTTCGTTATTTAAGCCTTTTGCGTAAGAGCCAAACAAAATTAAAAGCTTTAAGTTGAATTTTTTTTATTATGTTTTTAATTTCAGCATTATTGTCAAAATGTAACTTCTTATCTATTTCATTCAAATTAACACTTCCCTAATAATTTCATTGTTTTAATCTTCTTAATTTTCATATCCATTTTTTACAATTTAATTTTATCATTTTACATGTATGTAATCAATAAATAATATTGAGTTGTTATTCTTAACTGAAAATTTGAGCCTCATTTTCCGATTTAGCAAATTTTCTTGACTTTATTGAAGCAAAGTGCTATTTTTATTATGATGGTATCCACAACGGAACCATACATAAAGCCAAAATTTTAAAGTTCATGCCTCGCCAGGATCATATGACCGGGACGGGAGATAAAATGGTGTATTATGCCTTCCGTACGGAAGGTTTTTTTGTTATCTCCCATATTCGAAGGGAGTGTCGTTTAAGTGAAAGTAGGTTTTGTAGGTGCAGGAAAGGTTGGCACAGGACTGGGTATTTTGCTTACAAATTCTCCAATAAAAATCTCAGGATATTTAAGCCGTAATCTTAGTTCTTCACTCAAAGCATCATCTCTGACAAATTCCAATGCTTTCTTAAAATACGAAGACATCATTAATGAGTCAGATGTGATCGTAATAAGTACAAAAGACGATTGTATAAAATCCATCGTTGAAGAAATCCTAAAACACAAATCCATCATAAACAATAAAATCTTTGTGCACTTGAGCGGCTCAATTTCTATTGATGTACTAAAACCTCTTAAAGAATATGGACACACGATGGTCATGCATCCTGTTCAAACATGCCCATCAATAGAAGCTGCAGTCTCTCTGCTTCCTGAAAGCTATTTTACAATTGAAGGCGATGATATTGCCATAAATGCAGGAATAACTATCGTAAAGACAATAGGAGCAAAGCCAATAGTGATAGATGGCATTGACAAGCCCCTTTATCACGCAGCATGTGTCATGGCATCAAATTATCTTGTTGCACTTGTAAAAGCTGCCAATGAACTTTTAAAAGCTTCTGGATTTTCAATAGAGAAATATCCAAATGTGCTTTTGCCTCTTATAAATGGAACTTTGAAGAACATAAATGAAAAAGGATGTAATGCATCACTATCTGGTCCAATTGTCAGATGCGACATAGAAACAATCAAAAAGCACGTAGAAAACATAAAAGACGACGAAATTTTAAAGCTATATAAAGTCATGGGAAATGCCACAATAAAATTTTTTAAAGACTCAAGTGATGAAAAAATAGCGGAATTGGAGGGGATATTTAATGAATGATAAAGTTACCGTATCTACTTTGAGAAAATATAAATCAGATGGCATAAAGATAACTGCATTGACTGCTTACGATTACCCGACAGCAAAGATACTGGATGAATGCGGTGTTCACTTTATACTTGTAGGCGACTCCCTTGGCATGGCAATATTAGGATATGAAAGCACCATACCAGTCACAATGGATGACATGGTACACCACACAAAAGCTGTCGCAAAAGCAGCAAAAAAACGCTTTTGTTGTGGCTGATATGCCTTTCATGTCTTATAACATATCTAAAGAAGATGCGCTTAAAAACGCCGCTCGCCTCTTAGCTGAAGGAGGCGCACAAGCCGTAAAACTGGAAGGTGGCATCGAAATAGCTGAAACAGTAAAGGCAATTGTAAATGCTGGCATTCCAGTAGTAGGCCATATAGGCCTCACACCTCAATCTGTAAATCAATTAGGCGGATATAAAGTGCAAGGCAAGGATGATAAAACAGCATCAAAGTTAAAAAGTGATGCAAAATCATTAGAAGACGCCGGCATCTGCGCTCTTGTCTTAGAATGCGTACCAATGGATTTAGCAAAAGAAATCACTGAATCTCTGTCAATACCTACAATAGGCATCGGAGCAGGACCTTACTGTGATGGTCAGATACTTGTACTTCACGATATGCTGGGGCTTACACAAGGACACAAACCAAAATTTGTAAAACAATATGTAAACATCAGCCAAATAATAAAAGATGCTGTAGGAAACTATATATCCGATGTCCAAAACCAATCCTTCCCAACCGAAAAATATTCATTTGCTAATAGAAAGAGTGATGGAAAATGATGGTCGTTGACAAAATAAAAGATATAAGAGAAATAATAAGGTCGCAAAAGAGTCAAAATAAAAAGATAGGACTTGTGCCAACCATGGGTTACCTTCATGAAGGGCACCTTTCCCTCATAAAAAAAGCTAAAGAAATTTCTGACTTCGTATGTGCCAGCATATTTGTAAATCCAATCCAGTTTGGCCCAAACGAAGATTATGACAAATATCCGAGAGATATTGAAAGAGATCTGAAATTATTAGAAGAAAATGGTTGTGACCTTGTCTTTACACCGTCAGTAGAAGAAATGTATCCAAACGAAAGGCTTACGACAATAAGTGTAAGTAAAATCACAAATAAATTATGCGGTGCATATAGACCAGGACATTTCGACGGCGTATGCACTGTAGTGGCAAAACTTTTTAATATATTTACGCCGGATATAGCAGTATTCGGCCAAAAAGATGCTCAGCAAGTAGCTGTAATAAAAAAAGATGGTGGAAGACTTAAATATTCCAGTCGAAATCATTGCATCGCCTATAGTAAGGGATAAAGATGGATTAGCATTAAGTTCAAGGAATACTTACTTGACACATGATGAAAGACGTGCGGCACTAATTTTAAATAAGTCACTAAAAGAAGCAGAAAAACTCCTCGTAGCTGGTGAACGAAGTGCAGAAAAAATATTAGATATAGTGAGAAAGACTTTAGAAAATGAGCCACAATGCAAAATACAATACGTCTCATGTGTCCATCCCGATACACTGTATGACCTAAACACTATAGGCGATAAAGCATTGATTGCAATTGCATGTTATATAGGAAATACAAGGTTGATTGACAATCTATTATGGAGTGTTGATAAATAATGCAGAGATTTATGATGAAATCCAAAATTCACAGAGCAACTGTCACAGATGCAAATTTAAACTACATAGGCTCTATAACTATTGACAAGAGATTAATGGATCTTGCCGACATTCTGCCTGGGGAAAAAGTGCAGATCGTAAATAACAACAACGGAGCAAGATTCGAAACGTATGTCATAGAGGGAGAAAAAGATTCAGGCATTGTATGTTTAAACGGTGCTGCTGCAAGACTTTGCCTCCCTGGTGATATTATAATCATAATTTCATATGCACTGATGAATGATGAAGAAGCTAAAACTTATAAACCAAAGATCGTATTTGTTGATGAAAAAAATAGACCTCTAAAAGGTTAAAAATTTTAAAAGAGCAGTGTAATTCAATACATTGCTCTCTTTTTATTATTTAATCCCATTTGATAGATCCGCAATCTTTTCTAATACCCTTTCTTTTTCGCTGCCTTCTAATATGACAGGTGTAAAATCATTCCGTTCTTTAACAGATGATATGTATATAGGTATTAAATTCACGTTTGATGAACCGATTAGTCTTTTTGAATCATCAAATGTGAAAGTCTGTTGAAATATAAATGCGTCCTTGTCTGAAGGATTTCTGTTGCCGCCAAAGATGAAATTGCCTAAAGAATAGACTATGTACTTGCCATTGTACTTTTCTATGCCTTCAATTACATGAGGATGTGTGCCCAGAATAAGATCCGCTCCTTCATCAACTGCATAATGTCCTAATGCCACCTGTATCTTATTTGGATAGTATTTCCCTTCATCACCCCAGTGAAAGCATACGATGACTAAATTGGTTTGCTTTCTCATATCCTGAATGTCTTCACTAATCTGCTTTTTTAAATCATTAGGAAAGCTCCAGCCTGTATAACCTAAAATTCCAACTTTTATTCCCTTGATTTCCTTTATGTCCTTGTACCCATATCCAAAATAACCTATGCCTGCTTTTTTAAGAGTATAAACTGTATCATCAAATCCTTGCCTTCCATAGTCAAAAGAGTGATTATTGGCCAAATTTACAGCATCAATGCCTCCATCTTTTAATATATTTACATAAAGTGGATTGCCTTTAAATCTGTACTCTTTGTCGGCCTCTTTTGAAGCGTTTGTCAACGTCCCTTCTAAATTGACTATTGTAAGGTCATCATTTGCAAAAACGCTTCTTACGTATTGAGTAAAATATCCGTAATCGCCACTGTGATTTTGAAACTCTGCATCAAATGTGTACTCTTTGCCAAAGCTTTCATCGGATCCCAGCGTCGTATCGCCTGCAGCGCTTATGGTAATTTTTGTCGGAGCATTATTTACATTTTTATCATCTATCGATACCGCCTGCTTTAAACCATCATTGCCAACTTTAGAGGTTTCTTGTATGATGCCGTTTTTGCCCATTGTCATCTCATACGATATAAAAAATGCAGCTACCATCACAAGTACAGAAATTATAAATTTTTTCACAATGTCCACCCCTTTTATCCCATATATAATTATATAATATTTTACAAATAAGTAATAATTAATAAATTATAAAATTTATAAAAAAATATGGCGCACACTTATGTACGCCGTACATCATGTAAGGATTATCTTGTTGTAAGACTTTTTGCCTCTTCTTACAAGCATGTATCCTTGTCTAAACATGTCTTCTGTTACTACGACATTTACGTCTTTTACATTCTCATCATTTACATAAAGCCCACCTTGAGCAATAAGTCTCCTTCCTTCGCTCTTTGAAGGAATTATGCCCGTCTTTACAAGCACATCCAGTAAATTTGATCCTAACATGTCACTTGTAATCGTCGATGTAGGCACATTTCTTAAGTCTCCACTGCCCTCAAACAAGGCTTCCGCTGCCTTTTTTGCTTTTTCGGCCTCATCCACACCGTGTACAAGTTTTGTAACTTCGTACGCCAGAACTTTTTTAGCTTCGTTTATCTCCTTGTCCTTTAAAGAGCCAAGTCTTCTAACTTCATCCATAGGCAAAAATGTCAATAGTGAGAGACATTTTTCAACATCTGAATCATCTATATTTCGCCAATACTGATAAAAATCATAAGGCGGCGTTTTGTCAGCATCAAGCCAAATAGCTCCCTTTTCAGTCTTACCCATCTTCTTTCCTTCACTTGTTGTAAGCAGAGTAAATGTCATGCCGTAAGCTTGTTTTCCTTCTTTTCTTCTTACCAAGTCAACACCTGCCAATATGTTTGACCACTGATCGTCTCCACCCATCTGCAGCACACAGCCGTACTCTTTGTTTAACATAAGAAAATCGTACGCCTGCATAAGCATGTAATTAAACTCCAAAAAAGAAAGTCCTCTTTCAAGTCTCGTCTTGAAGCATTCCGCTGTAAGCATCTTATTTACAGAAAAATGTACTCCTATGTCTCTTAAAAACTCCACATAGTTAAGATTTAAAAGCCAGTCGGCGTTATTGGCAAGTATCGCTTTGCCATCTGAAAAATCTATAAATCGGCTCATTTGCCTTTTAAAAGCTTCGGCATTGTGGTCTATTTCATCCTTTGTAAGCATCTTTCTCATATCTGTCTTGCCAGTCGGATCGCCTATCATGGCAGTGCCACCACCGATTAAAGCAATAGGTCTGTGGCCTGCTCTTTGCATGTGAGCCATAACCATAAGCTGCAAAAAATGTCCTACATGTAGGCTATCTGCTGTTGGGTCAAACCCTATATAAAAAGTAACTTTCTCCTTTTCAAGCAATTCTTTGATTTCATCTTCATGCGTCATCTGTTGTATAAAATTTCTCTCTCTTAATACATCAAAAACCGACATCAAATTGACCTCCTATATCCTTAATATTTATCAAAGCTTCTAATTATTTTTCAATATATCCTTTATTTATTGCATCTTCCAATATATCGTTTATAAACTGCCATAATTCTGGCGCTATCTCGCTGACTATTTTATTCCTCTCAAGAACTTGATAGCTTTTGACACCATGCTGTCTCCACGAATGCCCATTTGTATAGTAATTATGTATTATAGGTTGCATTCTATCAAGAGCAGATGCGAATTTTGCATCTTTAGTTTTGCGCTCTTCAAATTCTTCCCACAAGGCTTTTATCTCGCCTGCCTGATCTTCAGGCAAAATATTAAATATCCTCTTTGCTGCTTTTTTCTCTCTTTCTGCCTTGTCTTCATAACCTTTCTCATCGTATACAAATGTGTCACCAGCATCAATCTCTACAATATCGTGTACAAGCACCATTTTAATCACATGGCTTATATCTATCTTTTCAGAAGCGTATTCAGAAAGGAGTAACGCCATCATTGCAAGATGCCAAGAATGCTCAGCATCGTTCTCATGGCGCGTACCATCCATAAGAAGCGTCTGCCTAAATACTTGCTTTAGCTTGTCTATCTCTTTCAAAAACTCTATCTGCTTTTTAAGCCTTTCATTTTCCATAAGCAAATACCCCTCTTTTCGCATATATTTTTATTATATACCAAAGAGCTTACTAAAAAAAGCATGCCTCAGCATGCTGTTTGTGTCAAGTAGTTGTTGGCAAATTTTTTTTCTTCAAATGTTATCCGCATAATGTTTAACATATTGTGAATTTTCGTGCAATTGTTTTTGCTCTATTCTTCTTTTTATATTGCACCTTTTATATGACTTTTAGTTCACTTAAGCATTTGTATCTGAGTATTTCCCTTATTGCTTTTCGACTGTTTGTCATTGCACAACCTTCAAACGGCATACCGCCTCTTTGTATGTGATATGTCTTTGCTTTTTTCTGTTTTTTGTTTACATCAGCTGCTGATAGTTTTATTTCTTCTTTTATCTCTGCTAATTTTTCTTCTGAAATTGTCACATTAAAATATGCTTCTACAACACTATTAAGTTTT
>NZ_BBKT01000031.1 GCF_000747665.1 Thermoanaerobacterium saccharolyticum
TTTTCAAATAAGTTAAAAATTAATTTTTCAAACTCAATAGGATCAATTGAAACCAGATCATCATAATAGCACATTCTATGTCCCTCTTTTTTAAAAAATATTCAATTGAGCAAATTTCATATTTTAAATAGCTTGATATTCCTAACTTTGTGAGAGACAAAAAAGGAAGTTCACCCCAAATGTCGAATATATAAGTAGCAACACAATTCTAACAAAAGAGGTGAACTTACTTATGTATATTCGACAATAATGTTTATTTTCCTTCGACGAATTAATAAAATTTCAACCAGAGACAAAACTTGAAATGGTTTTGTCGCAGCTTGATTTCTCAAATGTCGTGCTTTCACTATCAAGGCCCGAATATAAAAGAGGCCCTAAAGGATATGATCCACTGCCTTTACTTTATGCCTTGATTGCTATGCAACTTGAGAAAATTCCTACTATAGCAAAACTTGTAGATAGACTAAAATCAGATCCTATATTTAGATATGACTGTGGTTTCAATGTATTGGGTCCTGTACCATCTACATCAACCTTTAGCAGGTTTTTAAACCTGATATCAAAATCAGAGGCACTGGAGGAAGACTTTAAGCAATTAATACTTAAAGCTAAAAACCCCAACATAATTGATGGTGCTAATATGGCTATTGATTCAACTAAATTGAACTCTTTTGAAAAGCCAAAACCTAAATCCAAGCTAAAAGATGATGGTAAATCTCCTAACTGGGGAAAGAAAAAAGATACTGATGGCAATGATATAAAATGGTTTGGATGGAAGCTACATATATTAGCTGACTGTAAAAGTGAACTTCCACTTGCCATAGAAATTACTCCTGCGAGTGTAAATGATAGTATTTTAGCAATACCTTTATTAAAGAAGCTAAAAGAGTTCTACAGCAATACCTTTAATGTAAAACACTGTATTATGGATTCGGGCTATGATATAAAAGAGAATTACGATTATATTATGAATGAATTTCATGCACAACCAATCATAGCCTACAACAAAAGAGGAAGTTTCGCTCCACCAGAAGGACTAAATGAAAGACTTCATCCAATTTGTTCTATGGGATATGAACTTGTGTATTGGGGCAAAGACGGTGATTATCTAAAATTCAGATGCCCACATGTATTAGGAAAAGTAGATTGTCCTCATGGTTCTTCTTGGTGCAGCAGTTCAAACTATGGGTATTGCCTTAAAATCAATTACAAGAAAAATAACAGGTATTTTAGCTTTCCAATAAGAAGTTCTGATGAGTGGCAGGAAATATATAACCTTAGAACTTCTATTGAGAGATGTAACAGCAGGTTGAAAGAATATTTAAATACTGATAATATACGCTCAGCAGGTATTAAGAAAGCTAAAACCTTTGCTTTATTAAACTGTATTACACTTGTTGCAGGTACTATTGCTGTTAATGTTAATAAATCATTGCCAAAAGTAGCTTAATAAACTACCTATGCTTAAATAAGCATATAGAAACAGACAAAAATTATTTTATAAACTATTTTTGTGTTAAATTTTCAAAGTTCATAAGTTATCCACAGGCATTGATATGCTTAGCTTTGCTATTGCCTTTTTTAGCTTCAAAAAATTAAAGCTTAATTGTGCAATTTCCTCAATTATATTCTGAATTATAAACCATTATGCTAACATATAATTTACATTATATAAGACATTTCAATACTATAAAACTCTATGACGTACCTTCACCTTTAATTAATCTTCAACAAATCTTTTTAATTCTGTTTCTGATATGCGCCATAAATCGCCTATTTTGATAGCTTTTAATTTTCCTTCACGTATCCATTTATAAACAGTCCTTATATTTATCTGTAATTTCTCCGCAACTTGCTGCGGTGTATAGTAATTATCCATCAAATCACCACCTATCACTATATTAGCATAGATTATATTACATTTCAATCTAATATTTGACAACTGAAATAAAATGATATATATTGTAATTAAATTATATATAATGTATTATATGCTATTAAGAAAGAATTTTTTAAGGAGGTTTTGTATATGAGGCAGCGTGGAAGTATCAGAGAAATGGGCGAAGGAAGATTTCGCATAGCAATATATCTAGGTGTTGATGCTAATGGAAAACGCAAATATTATTATGAAACAATACATTGCAGCAACAAGAAAGAGGCGCAAAAATATTTGACACAAAAATTGAACGAAATTGACAATGGTACTTTCATCAAACCTGCAAATATGACATTAAGAGAATACCTTGACGAATGGGAAGAAAACACTTTAAAATCACGTGTAAGACCCAAAACATACAAAAGCTATAAACAACTTATAGAACTCTATATTAAACCTCATTTAGGAAATTTTAAAATTAAAGATATAAACCCTTTACTAATACAAAATATGTACGCAGCTATGATAACCAAAGGTCTTTCGCCAAGAACTGTCAGATATACACATACAGTTTTAAAAAATGCATTAAATCAGGCTATTAAATGGCAGATAATAAAAACTAATCCTTGTGACAATGTTGATCTACCAAAACAAGCACGGAAAGAAATGAAAGTATTAACACCAGAGCAAGCCAAAAAGTTTTTAGAAGCTTGTGCTTATAATAGATTTGGTGTATTGTTTGAACTACTTTTAACATCAGGAATGAGACCAGAAGAAGCACTTGGCCTTAAATGGGAAGATGTAGATTTCAAAAATAATCGTATCCACGTCAAAAGAGTCTTAACAAGGACAAAAGAAGGATGGAATCTTGAAGAACCAAAAACATCAAAAAGTAGAAGAACCATACCTCTTCCAAAAGAAGTAATGAAAAGTCTCAAAGAACATAAGAGAAATCAGGCTGAAGAAAAACTTAAAGCAAAAGAAACTTTAAATTATGATAAAGACAAGGGAAAACTTAAACCAGAAGAATTAAAAGAAAAATTACATGATCCAAAAATATATGTAGATTATGGATTTGTATTTGCCGCGCAAAACGGTAGTCCACTAGAAGAAAGAAATGTATCACGATATTTTAAAGAACTTCTCAAAAAAGAAAATTTGCCGGACATAAGATTATACGACTTAAGGCATACATGTGCTACTCTGTTATTAGCAGCAGGTGAAAATCCAAAAGTAGTTAGTGAAAGATTAGGTCATGCTAGTATTACACTAACACTTGATACCTATTCTCATGTACTACCAGATATGCAAAAACAAGCAACAGATATGCTTGAAAAAATGTTGTTTTAATTTCGCATACATTTCGCATACAAAAAGGGTATCGATAAAATCTCGATACCCTGAAATCCTCTTAATATGAGAGCTGGCGAAAGGAATCGAACCTTCAACCTGCTGATTACAAGTCAGCTGCTCTGCCGATTGAGCTACGCCAGCATTTATCGCCCTGACATTTATGTATTATACCAGGTAAGATTGACTGTGTCAACACCTTTTTTTTAAATTTTTACGTGGAACTGATGGTTATTTCATCAGTTCCTGTCTTATTATTGTCTTCTCCCTTCCAGGCCCTACAGATATTATAGATGCGCTTATACCTGTAAGCTCTTCTATCCTTTTTACATAATTTCTGGCGTTTTGAGGCAAGTCCTCAAATCTTTCTACATTTGTGATGTCTTCTGTCCATCCATCCAATTCTTCGTATACAGGCTCACAAATAGCCAGATCTTTCAAGCTAGCTGGAAATGTGTTTATTATAGTTCCATTTAGCTTATATCCTACGCATATCTTTACCTTTTCAAATCCAGTAAGTGTATCAAGTTTAGTAAGCGCAAATGACCTTATTCCAGATAGCCTTATGGCATAATTTACGATGACAATGTCAAGCCATCCGCATCTTCTCGGTCTTCCTGTCGTTGTACCATACTCATGCCCTTTTTCTCTTAGAAGATCTCCTTCTTCATTTAAAAGCTCTGTCGGAAATGGTCCTTTTCCGACCCTCGTCGTATATGCTTTCACAACGCCTACTACATCATCTATCATGGTTGGACCGATACCAGCTCCAACTGTTACTCCACCCGATATGGGATGTGATGCTGTCACATAAGGATATGTTCCTAAGTCTATGTCAAGAAGTGTTCCCTGTGCACCTTCAAATAATACTTTTTTGCCTTCTTTTATTAAATCGTACAGCAATGATGTCGTATCTACAATGTATGGTTTAAGTATCTTTGCGTATTCAAGGTATTTTTCGTATATTTCTTCAAAGTTCATTTCAGATGCGCCATATATTTTTTTTAAATATTTCATTTTTCTTTTTGACATTTATCATCAATTTTTCTTTAAACACTTCCGCATCTAAAAGATCACAAACCCTTATCCCTATCCTCTCCGATTTATCCATATAGCAAGGGCCAATACCTCTCTTTGTAGTGCCAATGTCATTCTCGCCTTTTGAGGCTTCTTCTAATTCATCAAGTTTAATATGGTACGGAAGCACTATATGGGCTCTATCGCTTATCTTTAAATTTTCCACACTAATTCCTTGGCTTTTCAATGTATTTATCTCATCAATCAGTGAACCAGGGTTTAAAACAACACCATTTACTACAATGCAGATTTTATCAGGGTACAAGATGCCAGATGGTATTAAGTGAAGTTTATACTCAATGCCATCCTTTAAAACTGTATGCCCTGCATTGTTTCCACCTTGATACCTCACAACCACATCAGCTTTTTCAGCCAAATAGTCTGTTATTTTTCCTTTTCCTTCGTCACCCCACTGTGACCCTACTATTACAAGCGTTGACATTATTTTGCCCCTTTCTCTACTTTACTCTATTTAAAATTTCCCTTGCCACAACGATGCCTGATACAGAAGCTTGTGCAAGTCCTCTTGTAATGCCTGCACCATCACCGGCAGCAAACAAATTCTCTATTTGCGTCTCAAATTTATTTGTAAGTTTCACCCTCGAAGAATAAAACTTAACTTCCACACCGTATAAAAGCGTATGCTTCGAATAGATGCCCGGCGACACTTTGTCGAGAGCTTTAAGCATTTCCACTATAGACTGGAGAAATCTATATGGCAATACAAGACTTAGATCACCAGGTGTGGCATCCTTTAGCGTAGGTTCTACAAGCCCTCTTTTAAGTCTTTCCGGAGTAGATCTTCTTCCTGACAAAAGATCTCCAAGCCTTTGCACAATGACGCCATCTCCCAGCATATTCGCAAGCGATGCGATATACTTTCCGTAAGCTATTGGTTCTTTAAAAGGTTCTGTAAATTCCTTGCTTACTAATATGGCAAAGTTCGTATTATCTGTCTTTATGTCTTTATAGCTGTGGCCATTTACGGTTTTTAGGCCATCGTTATTTTCCACAACCACTTTTCCATAAGGATTCATGCAAAACGTTCTAACCCTATCGTCAAATGATTTGGAGTAGTATATAAACTTTGACTCGTAGACGACATTTGTTATGTCCTCCATTACAACAGCAGGAATCTCCACTCTAACACCTACATCAACTGCGTTGTTTTTAGTATCCAGCGATAATCTTTCAGATTCCTTTTTAAACCAATCTGCTCCTTCTCTGCCAGGCACAACTACCACATACTTTGAGTAGTACTTCTCCCCATCATCCGTAACGACGCCACAAGCTTTGCCGCCTTCTGTCAATATCTCTTTTACCATCTTTTTAGTCTTTATATCTATTTTATCCATCAAATAATCTTCTATATTTTTTATGATATCATAGCACTTTTCAGTCCCTAAATGCTTTATAACAGCAGGTATTAACTTCAAGTCTGCCGCAGCAGCTCTTTTTTCTATTTCTCTTATTTTAGCTTTATCAGTACCGTGGACTTCTCTCGTCCCACCAAATTTTACATAAATATCATCTACATATTTTATAAGCTCATTTAGTTCAGCTTTTGGTATATACTCGTCTAATACACCACCATAGTCAGATGTCAAAGTCAACTTCCCATCGCTAAATGCACCTGCACCACCTATGCCACAAGTTATGGAACATGGTTTGCAGTTGGCACACTTTGAGCCATACTGGCTTATTGGACAAAGTCTACCTCTTATGTCTCTTCCTTTTTCCAAAAGCAATATGTTAAGTCCATTATTTTCTTTTACTAATTCCAGGGATGCAAAAAGTCCTGCCGGACCACCTCCGACTATTATTACATCGTATGATTTCATTTTGAACACTCCTTTTTGATAGTATAACAACATCCCCTTTAGTATATTATCAGATATTATAATTTTAATCAACTAAAATTACGAATTATATTTATTATTTTTTATATAAAGTTCGTTTTTTATTGGTCTTTGCCTCGGTTTTTCGACAAAATATCGATAAAATTTCAAATACTTTTTTTCATTAACACGATAAAGCTAAATTCATCATTTTTTTATAGCTTAAAATAATATATAATAGTCTTGTGATTTCGGATATGAAAGGAATGTGGACAATTGAATCATGAAGATCTACTGAAATTTGCTGTAATAGCTGGACAAACGATACTTGAAAATGGTGGCGAAACGTATAGAAGCGAAGACACTATAGAAAGAATGCTTAATAATAAAGTTGAAAGAGTAGAAACATTTGTGACTCCCACTGGCATCTTTGCTTCTATTGAAAACAACGGGAAAATAGAAACGACGATAACGAGAGTCAAACAGAGGGACAGCGACTTAAACAAAGTTGCTCTTGTCAACGATTTGTCCAGAAGATTTAGCAAAGAAAGTTTAGATACACTTGACTTTTCAAAGTACACAGATGAACTTATAAAAATTAGGTCAAAAGGCAAATACAGCTTCTTATTGAGAGTTTTCTTTGCAGGCGTCGCTGCAGCATCATCTGGCATGCTTTTAGGCAGCACCATAAGGGATTTCATTCCTACGTTTATAGTTGCTACAATGCTGCAGTGTATTGTTACGTATTTTGAAAGACTGCTCCTTTCTACATTCATAATAAACATCATAGGCGGTGCATTTGCTGCATTATTAGGTTTGGCATTTTCCCACTTTGCAATAGGCACTTTAAATGGCATAATAATAGGATCAATCGTCACATTGCTGCCGGGAGTAGCCATAACAAATGCAGTCAGAGATGCTATATGGGGTGACTTGGTTTCAGCAGTGTCAAGAGGCGTTGAAGCTGGAATGTCTGCCATAAGTATAGCCGCTGGAGTAGGGTTCGTTCTAAACATTTGGTACGTGATTGGAGGCAAATTATGATACAGCAAATTTTCTTTGGATTTTTAGCAACAGCAGGATTCGCTTTTCTATTCAATGTACCAATTGATGCAATTGTTGTATCAGGGCTTTCAGGTGCAGTGGGATGGGCAGGTTACCTGCTTGTCATGAAGATATACCCATCCACCGTCGCCGCTACATTTATAGCATCTCTTTTAATAGGCATAATGGGAGAAATATTCGCTCAAAGGAAGAAATACCCTACAACTATATTTGTCATTCCAGGCATAATACCTCTTGTCCCTGGAGCATATTCCTACAAGACTGTCCTGGCTATAATTCAAGGCAATAATAAACAGGCCTTTGATTTAGGCCTGCAAACTATCGGCATCGCTTTGGCAATAGCCGCTGGACTTATGTTTGTAATCTCATTTGCCAGGATTAGGAGACGGTGACCTTTGAAAGCTCCTTGTCAAGCTCTCTTACAGTAGCCAATAAGCCTTCAAGGTTATCCTTTATGTCTTGTATGAACTTAGACTGCTCTTCTGTTGACGCTGATACTTCTTCTGTCGATGCAGCAGTTTCTTCTGAAACTGCAGATATATTTTCAATAGATGATATTATCTCATTTTTGTACTCAGTAAGACCTACTACAGCATCATTCAAGACTCGGGTATTTTTCGTTATTGTATCAATAGAGGACTTTATTTCGTTAAACGCTTGTGCTGTAGTTTCTACTTGATTTGACTGCTCATCAGCTATTTCTTTAACAGCACTTGCCTGCTGAACTGTGGCATCTGTCTTCTGCTTTATAGTGCTTATTATCTTTGCTATCTCAGCCGCAGCTTCTCTTGACTGCTCAGCTAAGTTTCTCACTTCTTCGGCAACGACTGCAAATCCTTTGCCTGCTTCACCAGCTCTTGCAGCCTCAATAGCTGCGTTCAAAGCCAGCAAGTTTGTCTGGTCGGATATACCCGTGATTACTTCAATTATCTTCTCAATCTGCCTTGAATTTGACTGCAATTCATTGATTTCCGTCACAACGCTGTCAATTGAATTTTTGGTCTCGGCTGTCTTGTCTTTAAGGGATTTTATTGTCTCTATGCCGTTTTGGCTTATCCTATTAGCGTTATTTGTTGATTCTTCTACAGCTTTGAAGTAGTTTGCGGATTCGTCAATATTCTGCCCCATTTTCTGAGCCATCTCCGCCGCATTTGAAGCATCTTTTGCTTGCTCTGAGGAACCTTGAGCTATCTCTTCAACCGCTTTTGATATCTGGCTAAATGTGATATTGGCCTGCTCTATAGAACTGGAAAAATTGTTTACCGTATACTCTGTGTTCTTTGCAAAATCTTTCACATTTTTTATTATATTTTTTACTCTGTCAACCATTACGTTGTAGCTTTCTATTAGGGAGCCAAGTTCATCATTGCGGCCTTTTTTGACATTAGCATTGAAGTTGCCGTCGGAAAGCTTTTTAAGCCCTTCTTTAAGCCTCGATATTGGCTTCGTTATGCTTAACGCTATGTATATTGAGAATAATACTGATAATAGAAATGAAGCCAATGCAACAATAATAAATATACCCTTATGCGCATCATCTACTATATAATGATATGTTCCAGCGAGTGGGACAAGCGCTACAACCAAAAATGATAAAATAAGCCTCCAAAATACGCTTTTCATCCATATACCCCCTAGCATTTTATTGATGTTTCCCCTGTTTAACTAAATATCTATGTATATAACTACATACCTAAAAGCTTCATTATATACATAAACAACTGGCCGCCCAAGTAAATACCTACGATTCCTGCTATTCCCGGGAGAACATTTGGTGCAGGCAGCGGCAGCTTCAAAAATGAAAATATAAGTCCAACTAATAAACCTGTAAATAAAGCAAAAACTGTAGCTTTCAAATTAACACCTCACTTATCTTTATCGTCATTAAATTTATAAACTTTAGAACTTTTATATTGTACCACAAAAAATAATTTTTTATGGCTTATGCAATCCTAAGCTTTATTAAAAAACAAACACCTCCATCTGTGTTAAATGCTTCAATGGTTCCTCCGTGCCATTCTACAATTGCCTTAGTAATAGCAAGGCCAATGCCTGTTTCCCCCTCATCGCCTTTAAAAAACCTTTCAAACATATTGTTTAATTCTTCGTCTGTAAATTTTCTCCCATCATTTTTAATCTTTATTTCTACATGGTCTCTGTGATTATGTGTTTCTACATCTATTGCCGTTTTAGCATACCTTACACCATTGCTTAATATATTCATAAAAGCCTGCATAAGCTTTTTTCTGTCGCAGTTTATTGATACATCATCGCCACTTAAGCTTATTTTTATGTCTTTCTTATTTAGCTGAGGCATTATCTTTTCTATGCATTCCTCAAAAATGTCCTTCAAATACTCCTTGTGCTTTTTTATGCCTTCTTGATGTGTTTCAATTTTTGTCAGGTACATCAAGTCGTTTACTATATCTCTTAATCTTTTGCTTTCATCTATGATTATATCAAGTGACTTAGGTATATCGTCTTTTTCTATGACGCCATCTTTTATGCCTTCTGCATAACCTTGTATGGACATAAGAGGCGTCTTTAGCTCATGTGAAGCATTTTGCAAAAATCGCCTCTGGGATGTGTAATAATTCCTAAGCTCCACAGACATTTCATTAAAGGCGTCCGCCAAAAGTTTTATCTCACCGTCTGACTTTATATTTACCTTCTCTCCAAACTTTTTGTCCTTTATTTTCTCTACGACTTCTGTAAGCTTTGCGATCGGAGCTGAGATTGACTTTGAAAGGAAATAACCTATTATCAATGAGACTATGCCAGAAAGCAAAATCCCTTTTAGTAAAACACCTACAATCTGAAGTGAAGCAATCTTTATGCCTTTTACAAGCGTGTACATGACGATAGAGCCAATGACTTTTCCGTTTAAATTGCTTATTATAGGAAAGACTGCAGCTACCACATCTGTGTTTCCAATCTTGATGCTGTTGTAAGACCCTTCTTTTGTTATCTTGTCAAGTATTGCGTACTCTATCCTATTCCCTCCGCCGAAGGGATTTTGCCTTGATGAATACACGATATCACCGTTTAAATCCACAACTATAAGGTCTCCGTCCAAAATTCTCCCGCCTACCCAAAACTTAGGCATATACCTTATAGATTGCAGCGCCTCTGGAGTGCTTATCCTTCCATTGTAAAGGTGCTGAATGACAGAACCTTGTCTTATGAGATTTTGCCTGGCTTCATTTATCAAAAAATCCCTTATCATCAGATTGAAAAATACACCTATTATAGAGAATGAAACAAAAATAAGCAATATATATGAAATAATTAGTTTAAACCTAATAGACATTATGATTCCACCTTATACCCATATCCCCAAATGGTTGATATATTAAATTCGCATCCATAACTTTGAAGTTTTTTCCTTATCCGCTTCACCATGTCGTCTACAGCCCTCGTCTCTGTGAAAGAGTCGTATTTCCACACCTTCTCTAAAAGCTGTTCTCTCGTGAAAGCTTTATTTGCATTTTTGGCTAAAAATTGTATAAGCTCAAATTCCATGGAAGTAAACCCTATTTCTTCTCCATTGTATATTACTTTCCTCTCATCAGGTACAATGACGATATCTTTTATCCTTATCTCATCGTTTCTTTTAGGCGTTTTAACCCTTCTAAATACAGATTTCATCCTTGCTATAAGTTCTCTGGGCGAAAAAGGCTTTGCGATGTAATCATCTGAGCCTAATTCTAAGCCCAATATTTTGTCCAAATCTTCATCTCTCGCTGAAACGATTATTATCGGCACATCGCTTTTCTTCCTTATTTCTCTACAAAGCTCGTATCCATCCATGCCTGGCATCATTATGTCCAGTATAAGCATATCAGGCTTGTCTTTTTCGAAATTTTCTAAAACCGATTCAGCATTTTCAAATGCTTTGACAGTATACCCTTCTTTTTCAACGTACTTCACTATAAGATCTCTTATATTCTTGTCATCGTCTACTATATATATAAGTTCTGGCATATTACCACCTCACATCTAATTTAACATCACAAGATATCAAAAACAATATCGTATACTATATATTTTAATCATATTGTCAAAAAAAATAAAAGGCAGTCACCCGCCTTTTTGCTTTTATTTTATATTTTAAACAAATGAAAAAACCATGAGGATAGCAGTCAATGATATCAATACTATTGTAGTAACCCATCCTATTAAATTTTTTACCGGGCTGTTTACGTATTTTCCCATTATCTCTTTGTTGTTGACAAGCAGCATCATTGAGATCAACACCACCGGCAATAAGATTCCATTTAAAACCTGCGTCCATATAGTGATCGTAATAAGGGGTGCATGTGGAATCAATATGATCGCAACCGCTATTATTATTATAGCTGTAAAAAGCGTATAAAATTCTGGTGCTTCATCAAGTCTTTTGTCTATGCCTGCTTCAAAGCCAAACGCTTCACAGATGTAAAATGCCGTCGCAACTGGAAGTATAGCAGCAGAAAAAATAGATGCTATAAAGAGCCCAAATGCAAATACACTTGAAGCCAGCTCACCAGCCAACGGCCTTAAAGCCATAGCCGCATCCTTTGCCTCATTTATTTTTATGCCATTCACATTAAGAGTCGACGCACAGGCAACTATTATGAAAAAAGCTACGACAACCGTTGCGATACAGCCTATCACAACATCCCAAATTGTGTACTTATAATCTTCTATCTTTATGCCTTTTTCTATAACCGATGATTGCATGTAAAATTGCATCCAAGGTGCTATCGTAGTACCTACAATTCCTATTACCATGCTTAAATAGCCTGTATTAAAGGACATCGTCGGTTTTATGATAGACTTACCTATAACCTTCCAATCTGGATGCGACAGAAGGGCTGATATGACGTATGACAGCAAAAAAACGCTGAATATCAAAAACACTTTTTCCGCTATGGTATAATTGCCTTTGACGATTAAAAGCCACACAGCTAAAGCGGCTAACGGCACCATTATATACTTGCTTATACCAAAGATTTCCATACTGCCTGCCACACCAGCAAATTCCGTTGCAGTATTTCCAATATCTGCTATAAGAAGCCCGAGAAAGATGAAGAACGTGACTCTTACGCCAAAGTTTTCCCTTATAAGGTCTGCCAACCCTTTTCCCGTCACGACACCCATTCTGGCATTCATCTCCTGTATGACGATTAAGACGATGAATGACGGTATCAATGTCCAAAGCAATTTATATCCATAAGTAGCACCTGCCACAGAATACGTGGTTATGCCACCTGCATCATTGTCAACACTTCCTGTGATTATCCCTGGCCCTAAAATTGACAGAAATATCAATAAATTGGTCAAAAAAGTCTTCCTCTTTGTCACTTCACACTACCTCCTTGCGTACGTCTTTCCACTTCTCATAAGTTCGTATATTATATCATTTATAAGGACAGTACCTAATAGTTTCATATCTTCATCTACAACAGGAATCGCTACCAAATTGTACTTTGTCACTGTCTTTATGAGGGATTTTATTGAATCCATATCGCGGGTATAGATGATGTCTTTATTCATGATTTCATTTAACAGAGTATTAGGTTCTGAAATCACCAAATCTCTAAGCGTAACCGCGCCTAAAAGCCTGTTTGATTCATCAACTATATAGATGTAATAAATGATGTCTTCATCTGGTTTTAAAAGCCTAAGCTCCCGTATTGCCTCTTCAACTGAAAGAGTATTCTCAAATGCCACAAAGTCAGTAGTCATCAAGCTTCCAACGGCATACTCAGGATATTCCATCAGTTCTCTGACTTCCAATGATGCGTTATTCTCCATCTCATTCAAGAGTTCTTCTACTTTTTCTTCATTCAGATCATCAAGTATGTCTGCAACTTCATCTGCAGGCATTTCTTCCAAGATATCTGCAGCTTTAGAGACAGGCAGCTCGTTTAATATGCTTCTTTGAGTATCTGTCTCCATTTCCTCCAGCACATCCGCAGCTCTTCCGTGCTCTAAACTGGAGAATATATCTATGCCGGCCTTTAAATCCAGATCTTCTATGATGTCCGCAAGGTCAGAAGGGTGAAGTGTGGCCAATTTATGATACGTCTTTGACAACATTATGTTTTCTTTTGACCGAGTAATCGTCTCTATATCTTCCCAAAGTATAAATTTACTGGATATCGTTTTGCCAAATCTCTTTAAAATCCTCTTTAAAGGCTTTGCAAGACCAAGTCTTCTCAATATGCCTTCAATGCCTATATCGACAGCAATTGCAAACAAGCCCTTATCCAAAAGTGCTAACCTTATGTCATTGACTCTTACTACTTTCCTTCCATTTACGTCGATAATCTGCTTGTCTAAGACATTTTTTGACAAGTACAAGACATCTTTAAGGTTATGTGCCTCTATTGGATTTGTACACACAAGTTCGTACTGCCCAAATTTTTTCGTTATCTTTATGTTTTCCCACTTGTACTCTTTGACGCCAAACTTCGTCTTTACCAACATGGATATTGCTATTGGATGCGTCAACTCTGTTGAAACTCCAATATCCTTGAGTTTACCTAAAACTTCACCATTTTTAAGCAATATCTTATTGCCTAAAATCCTGCTTAAATAAAGGCTTAAAATTGGCATTTCACTACCTCCTTTTCTAAGGGAGGAGTTTTAAGGCAAGATAGACTCCTCCCTCATATTCTTTTTTGAATTATTAAATTTTATTCGCTTATGACTATAAGGGCCAGAGTCCATCTTTACCACCTGCCTTTAAAAAATTTAAGCCTTTTACAAAACGTAAAAGGCTCTCTTCTCAACTCACTCGTTGGGTTTTAGCACTATGCGGCATAGGTAGTACCGGCTGAATTAGATTAAACCTTGTAACGGTAGAATCTGTTGACCCATTGGCATCTCTCGATGTTTCCGGGCATCAGCATGTATCCGCATAGGAGCCTCACTTAACGAACTTTATTCAATTGCATATAAATTATAACACACATTGAATATAACTACAACAAATTTATGACAAATTTTTTAATGCATTTACATCTTTTATTATTATGGCATGTCGTTCCAGCTTTATGACTCCTTCCTTGTCTAACTGGCTTAAGATTCTTGTCATATTTTCTCGAGACGTGCCTACCATGTTGGCAAGATCTTGCCTACTTAAGTTTAATTCTATGGCTATACCATCTTTGCCTTGTATTCCTTTTTCTCGGGCAAATGTCAGAAGAATAGAAACCGTCCTGCCGAGAGAATCCTTAAGCGCTAAGTTTTCTATTATGACCGCCACATTTTGGAGTCTTTTTGCCATTAGCTTTATTATTCCTAAAGCAACTTCATTGTTGTTCAGTATCAAATTTTCTATGTCTTTATTTTTAAGCACGATAATCTTTGAATCCTCTATGGTCTCAGCAGTAGCTGGGTATTTGCCACCTATAAATAAAAGGGATTCAGCAAAAATATCTCCATCCTCCATTATTCTTATTATATGCTCTTTGCCTTGTTGTGATATTTTAGATATCTTGACTTTCCCCTTTTTTACAAAATAGATGGCATCACCTTCGTCGCCTTCGTAAAATATGACGGTGTTTTTTTTGTACTCCTTCTCCAAAGCTATCTTATTGATCTCAAATAGAGAGCTTTCGCTTAAGACATTGAAATACGGAATCTTTCTTAAATAATCATAATCACCCATAAAAATACCCTCTTGACTACTCTGTCCTGTACTTATCTATGCTTACAAATTTCGTGTACTGGCCCATCCACAGAAGCTCTATAGTACCTGTAGGACCATTTCTATGCTTTGCGATAATAAGCTCTGCGATGTTTTTCTTCTCAGAATCCTTATTGTAATAATCATCTCTGTAGAGAAACATGACTATATCGGCATCCTGCTCAATCGCACCTGACTCTCTTAAGTCGCTTAAAATCGGCCTGTGATCAGATCTGGCTTCAGGGGCACGGGATAGCTGCGAAAGTGTTATGATGGGAACTTGCAGTTCTCTTGCAAGACCCTTTAATGACCTTGATATTTCAGAAACCTCCTGCTGACGGCTTTCTGAGTTACCCCTTCCTTGCATAAGCTGTAAATAGTCTATTAATACTAAAGACAATCCTTTCTCCAGCTTCAGTCTTCGGCACTTTGCCCTTATATCCATGACAGATATGCCAGGTGTATCGTCAATGTATATAGGCGCTGTTGAAAGAGGAGCCATAGCAGCAGCAAGCCTTGGCCAATCATCGTCATCCAAATTTCCCGTTCTAAGCTTTTGACTGTCTATATTTGCAGTAGAGCATATAAACCTACTTACAAGCTGCTCTTTAGACATCTCAAGGCTAAATATGGCGACAGGTTTTTTAAGTGCCAATGCAGCATTTTCTGCAATGTTTAAGGCAAAGGAAGTTTTTCCCATGGATGGTCTTGCAGCAAGAAGTATAAAATCAGATGGCTGGAAGCCAGACGTTTTTAAGTCTAAATCAGGAAATCCAGAAGGCACGCCAGTCAGGTGTCCTTTGTTTTTATAAAGATTTTCTATATTGTAAAATGTGTCCATCAACACATCTTTAATGGGATAGAAGTTTTCGGTGTTTCTGCCCTGCGCTATGTCAAATATCTTTTGCTCAGCCGTATCCAACACATCATGCAGATCGCCGCCTTCATAGCTTAACTCCATTATCTCTGATGAAGCTTGGATGAGGCGCCTCAATGTCGCTTTCTCTCTTATCATCTTTGCATAATACGATACATTGGCAGTAGTCACTATACTGGATGACAAATTTGTTATGTAGTCAAGCCCGCCTACAGCCTCCAACATATTTTGCCTTCTCAGCTCATCAACTACCGTAACCAAATCAACAGGTATGTTCTTTTCAAACATATCCATCATTATGGTAAAAAGCTTTTTGTTTGACTCCTTGTAAAAATCATCTGCTTTTACTATCTCTGATGCATCGATTATGGCATCTCTGGACAAAAGCATTGCACCTAAGACAGCCTGTTCTGCCTCTATATTTTGAGGAGGGATTTTATTCCACTCCATCTCATTCCCCCCTTAAAAGTCCAAAACCTCACGTATTTTCCCATAAAGTCATGAATCTTCGTAAATTATTGTCCTACAACATCTACTTTTACCTTGGCTTGTATGCCTGGGTATATTTTGATGTCTACATTATAAGTGCCGATTGTCTTTATAGAATCCGGAAGATTTATCTTCTTCTTGTCAATATCGTATCCTTTTTTATTAAGCTCATCTTGTATGTCTTTTGATGTTATAGATCCAAACAATTTGCCGTTTTCACCTGTTTTAACTTTAAGTACGATGGACTCTTGCGAAAGCTTTTTAGCCATCTCTTGTGCAGCTTCTACCTCTTTCTGCCTTTTCTTCTCCTCTGCTTTTTTCTTCTCATTAAGAACGTTTATGTTTGACTTCGTGGCATCTATAGCAAGTCCACGAGGCAAAAGATAATTTCTACCGTAACCGTCACTTACATTTACTACGTCACCTGCTTTGCCTATGCCCTTTACATCCTTTTGCAAAATCACTTTCATTACGATTCACCTTCCTTAAAATATTCCTCTATGGCTTTCTTCAAATCATCTACGACATTTTTGAGAGGCTTTTTAAGCTGAGCACCTGCCACAGTCAAGTGACCGCCGCCTCCTAATTTTTCAAGTATTACCTGAACGTTTATATCTCCTATCGATCTTCCGCTTATGGCCACATCGTCATGTCTTTTAAACACCACAAAAGACGCTTGAACGCCTTTTATATTGAGAAGTTCATCTGCAGCTTGTGCGGCTATGACATTGTCCGTTTCATCAGGACTTACTGCAATGGCTATTCCTTCTTCCGTTATCTCAGCATTTTTTACTATCGTAGATTTTATTATATACGATTTTAAATCATTTTGAAACAGCATCTTTACAGATATAGTATCGGCACCCTTTCTCCTAAGATAAGATGCTGCTTCAAATGTCCTTACGCCTGTCCTAAATGTAAAATTTTTTGTGTCAACTGTTATTCCAGCTAAGAGGGCTTCCGCTTCTATCGGCTTTAAATCTATTTTATCTTTTATATACTGAGATATCTCAGTCACAAGCTCACATGTAGATGACGCATATGGCTCAAGGTAAATAAGCAATGCCTTGTCGATAAATTCCTTTCCTCTCCTATGGTGATCGATGACTACTATCCTATCCACCATGTTTACTAATTCGGGATACGTCAGATAGCTTGGTCTATGGGCATCAACGACGATAAGAAGCGTCTTTGGATTAACCATATTCTTTGCATTGCCAACATCGATAAATGGATTTGCGTACTCCTCATCTCTCTCTATTTTCTCTAAAAGTGTCTCTATAGCTGGATTTGACTTGTCTAATACTATCTTTGCATCTTTGCCAAATGATACGGCACACCTGTACATGCCTATTGCCGCTCCCAATGAGTCAAAATCCATAAAATTGTGCCCCATAAGCAAAACATTTGATGAATCTTCAATAAGTTCTCTTATGGCATGTGCCACAACCCTCGCTTTGACCTTTGTCCTCTTTTCTACAGCCTGTGTCTTTCCTCCGTATATAAGAATTTTCTCGCCTCTTTTGACTACGGCCTGATCGCCGCCTCTGCCTAATGCCAGATCAATAGCAGACACAGCATACTCATTTAATTTCGCAAATTCAGGTGAATCTGCACCAACGCCTATACTTAAGGTAATCGGTATTTTGTTTCCTACATTTATATCCCTTACAAAGTCAAGTATCTCAAATCTATTTTCCTCCAGATTTTTTAAATCCGTTTCTTGCGTTACAAAAATATACCTGTCATTGGCATACTTTATTATATAGGCATTCATTGATTGAATCCAAATGTTTAATCTTCTTTCTATTTCTGCAGCTACAACAGGCTTATTTAAATCATCTGCAGACTGCAAAGCTTCTTCGTAATTGTCTACAAGTATGTAACCTAAGACAGTACGAGAATTTGCAAGTCTTCTCGATAATTCCATGTAATCAGTTTCGTCAAATATGAAGACATTGTAGTAATTTTCACCGTCTTTTGGCTTTCTCTTTCTGGTTTTAGAGATGGTGCTTATCATGTAGTAGTATTTATTGCCAATCCTGAAGTGATACTTTTCATCCTTTTTCGACTTTGCGTATTTTAAAAAAACATTGTTTATATCTTTCTTATCCTCAAAATTTTGGGCAAAGCATGAATTGTACCAGACGATATTTCCATCTTCCCTCATCAGAGCTACCGGTATAGGCAAAAGCGACAGTACATTGCCTGATGCCTTATCAACGCTAAAAAAAAGCCTTTCAATGTACTTGTCAAATTCTGTACGTTTCTTTTTAGCTCCTTTGTATTCGATATACAAAATATACGCCAAAAGAACCATCGATACAATGCTAATGTAGACATTGTAGTACATAAGTACAAGAGTAAGCACCGCTGATAAAATGATATTTAATAAGCTTACAGAGGATATTAATTTATAATTCTTTTTATCAAACATGCATACATCCCCTCAAATCAGGATACAAAAGCCGTATCATGTAAATCTTCGCAAATTCATGCTTGTATCTATGACCCCCAGCAGCGTCATAAGTGAAAAAGTAATCGGAAACATAAACAAAGCCACCAAAACCACGTCGCTTATTAAAGAGTTTACATTAAATCTCTTTGTCATAAAGTATTTTACATAGGAAAGACCGCTTACGGTAAATCCTATGGATAGAAGCAACAGTAGATTAGATGCTACAACACTGGAGTTTACAAAGTACTGGTACAAAAGGGCACCTATGAAAATCCAACCTGTCATGTAAGGCATCCTCCAAAACATAAACGGAGGTAATTTCTTCACTTTTCCTTCCTTTGCCATTATCCTTGAAAGGAGCATGTAGTTAACTAAGACGATAAGTGCAATCATTATGATAAAAATAGACGGCATAAGCTCTTTTAAAGACTCTAATGTATAACTTATCATGCTTCTTATGTAAGCTGCATCAGGCGAGTTCTTATAGATGTCCAATATCTGATTTCCAATCTGCTGATAATCATCTATAATGCTTTTTATTACATTTATTCCAAATAATTTAAGAGCATACAATACTCCTACAAAGCCTAACAAAGATATTGCACCAGTTTCAACCACAACGTCCTGAGGTCTACTGCCACTTTTAACGAAATACCCCATCGCAATTCCTATAGCACTTAAAGCCACCACAATTGAAGCTGTGATTATGTCTGTAAACAGAAATGTAGCCAAAAAGATTAAGGGTGTAGTCAATATACCATACAGCAAACTATTGCTCCTTATTATCACCACGCTTACAGGTACTGACACAAAAAACAGTATGAAAAAAAGCGGCGGTACGTATGACCCAATCAAAACCATTATAACCGCTACAGCAACCATTAAAGCTCCATTTACTATGTTTTTGCTGTTCATTTTTTATCCTCCATACACTATCTTACCTTTTCTTTAGATATTCCGCCAGTTTTTTGTAATTTTGGGAGTCTTCTTCTATGTCTGCCGAAATAGATTTTATCCTCTTTGAAATCTCATCGTCGATTTCTCTAAAATCATACCCTAATTTATTGCCAAGGAGATATCCTATTATTATCACATGGCATATATCGTCTATCAATTCTTGAGGCAAATCGTCATTGTTAAAATTTTTAAAAACTGATGCAATCTTCAATAAAAGCTCAACTTTTAAATTTTCCAAACTTTTAATATTTCTCGTTATATCAAAATTATTCTCCATAATATCCCACCTTAAACACATGAAAAACAAGAGAGGGCTTGACCCTCTCTATATTATATCATTATTCGGCTGTATATGGTAGTAGTGCAATCTGTCTCGCTCTTTTTATAGCAACTGTAAGCTGCCTTTGATGTATAGCACAGTTTCCTGTTATCCTTCTCGGAAGTATTTTGCCTCTTTCAGTTATATATTTGCGCAGCTTTCCAACTTCCTTGTAATCTATATAATCTATCCTGTCAGCGCAAAAAGCGCATACTTTTTTCTTAGCTTTTCTATTTTTCCTCTTTTGAGCGGAATTTTCCTTAGAATTGCTATTGTTGTTTGACATCATCTACCCTCCTTAGAATGGAAGATCATCTTCTGACTCTACCGGACTAAATCCATCAAAATCGCTGCTATCCAAGTCGATATCAAAATTGTGAATATCTTTACCTATATCTGCCATAGGATCACTGCCGCTGGGTTTATTTGAATCCAGAAATTTCACTTCATCTGCCACAACTTCTGTAACCCAATGGCGATTGCCGCTATTATCATCCCATGTGCGAGTTTGAATGCTGCCGGACACAGCCACCAATCTTCCCTTTTTAAGATTATTTCCGCAAACTTCTGCCAGTTTTCGCCATGTAACGATGGGTATAAAATCAGCCAGCCTGTCTCCGTTCTGCTGCGTGTAGTTCCTATTGACAGCAAGTGTAAATGTGGTCACAGGAACCATGTTTGCAGAAGCATACTTAAGAACAGGATCTTTAGTCAAACGGCCTATTAATATAACTTTATTCAACATTATTAACCCACCTATCGATCAATTATTTATCAATTTTAACAATTAAGTATCTCAATATACCGTCTGTAATCTTGTACACTCTTTCAAGTTCATGTGGGACATCTACATCGCTTGTAAAATTCATCAATACGTAGTATCCTTCGCTTTTCTTATCGATTTCATATGCAAGCTTTCTTCTGCCCCACTCATCCACATTAGTAATTTCTCCACCTTTTTCTGTTATGAGATTTTTAAACTTCTCAATTAAAGCAGGTCTTGCTTCGTCATTTACCTCTGGAGAAATTATGAATATTGTTTCATACGCTCTCATTCTTTCACCTCCTTATGGACTTTACGGCCCTATTGGGCAAGGCGGCAATCCATATTGTTATTTTATCATTGTTCATTTGGTTTTTCAACAGTTTTTATCACTTTTTTCATTCCCTTTTCAAATTTTGGCCTGGGCATTAAAACCATCCTACCGCACTTTAAACACTTTATCCTTATATCCATTCCTACCCTAAGCACTTCCCACTCATCTCCGCCACAAGGATGAACCTTCTTCATTTTTACAATATCACCTACATTAATCTCTTTCGGCACTGACATCACCCTTTTTATTTTTGTCTTCAATTGATACGTTCATGTGAGGATATGGCAAATCAATGTTGTAATCTTTAAAAAGCTTCTTGATCCTGTACCTTAAATCCCTCTCAACATCCCACTGCTGCATTGGCTTTGCCATTGCTACTACAGTTATTTCCACTGTAGAATCTTTAAAATTTGTTATTCCAAGGACTTTCGGTCCATCTAAAAGGTCTGTCCTATCCTTTTTCATCTCTGTGCATATCTCATTAAGAGCTTCTATGACCCTATCTACATCTTCTTCGTAAGATACAGAGACAGCCACAAGAGCTCTCATGGCACCTTTTGAATGGTTCGTCACAGATGTAATTTCTCCATTTGGTATGATGTTTAAATCACCTGAAAAATCCCTTATTTTTGTGACTCTAAGCCCTATTTCCTCTACGGTGCCAGAAAAATTGTTTATTGTTATGTAATCTCCTACGCCAAATTGATCTTCAAAGATTATGAAAAAACCAGTAATAACGTCCTTCACAAGGCTTTGAGCTCCAAATCCCACAGCAAGGCTGCCTATACCAGCAACAGCCAATATCGAGCCCATCTTAAGCCCTAATATCTCAAGAATAGAATAGACAGCCACAAAATATATGACGTACCTTAAAATATTTTTAGTAAGAGAAGAAAGAGTCTTTACTTTTCGCTCAGAAAATTGAAGCTTTGACTTCTCTTGCATTATATAAAACCGATCGATTAAAAGATACCCTAACTTTTTGGCAATATAAGCTATTATGATGACTTTTATTATGTCAAAAGTAGTCCCAAAAATTTTTATATCGTAAAGCTTCAATATTTGATCGTAAAATCTACTTATATACTCCAATTTAAACATCCTTTCATCTAAAGCAAAAGCAGTTTAACAATATCTTTATTTGTCAAAAACAGCTTTGCAAATTGAGACTTCTCTATGTAAGTCCAATAATTTAGCGGCAGCATGCTATTTACTACACTTAACAATCCAAACAACAGAAATAGAAATGCAAATCCTTCTATACCGCCTAAAATTCCGCCACCAACTCTGTTGAAGATCCTTATGAAAGGATAATCTATGAGCTTATTAATAGCTACTGCGACGGCTTTTAAAAATAATAGAGATAACAAAAATGTAAATACAAAACTTATTAATGTAACAATCATTTTCGTCGATGCACCACTTAAAATCGCATCACCGGATCCTGTAATCTTCACTATAAAACTTACCAATTTATTATTTCTCAATATTGATTGTTCTACAACGGGATAAAATCTCTTAGTCAAAATCCATGATAACACAATGCTGGCCATACCGTAAAGTGTCATGATAAATCCCTTGATGAAGCCAGAGTAAGTAAAATAAGCTATTATTAAAAGTATTACCATATCAACAATATTCATATAAACCACCTTAAAGTGCAACTACTATTATAATACACATATCTACACAGCTTTTCAACCTAAAATGTCATCAGCGTATTAACAAGGTGAAAATTGTGAAAAATAATTATGAGATTGCTTAAAGGAGATGGACACAGTGAAGCTGATAAACATAAATGACAAAACTTGTTACAGCGATTTTAGACTTGAATTTTCAAGGTGTTTTAATAAATTGTTCAATTTTAAGGATGAATTTGTCATCGTATGTATCGGCACGGATAGATCGACAGGAGATAGCCTTGGTCCTATTGTCGGATATAAGTTAAAAAATTTTTTCTCTGATAAAATAGGCATATACGGCACGTTAAATGAACCTGTCCACGCTAAAAACTTAAATGAAACTTTAAATACGATAAACAGAGTACATAAAAATCCTTTTATAATCGCTGTAGATGCATGTCTTGGCTCATTAAACCACGTAGGATGCATATCGATAGGTGAAGGATCGATAAAACCTGGCGCAGGCGTTTCTAAAAATTTGCCTCCTATCGGAAACATGTATGTAACTGGAATAGTAAATATATCAGGTTTTATGGAATTTATGGTTTTGCAGAATACAAGGCTTAATATCGTAATGAAAATGGCAGACATAATAACGTATGGCATAACACAATCTGTAATAAATATTATAAACCGCAAAGAAAGGGCGTAATTTACGCCCTTTCTTTGTTTTCATCGATATTAAACTGGCTTAATCTTATAAAATTGTTTATCGCGTCGATTATCGGTGTGTACTTTTCATAGAATATAACTATCAAATCTCCCGGCATTGCCTCATACATGGCTGCTTTTAGTGCGTCTACTTCTTTCAAAATCACCTTTACATCTTCTTTAGAAAGCCCACCCTTTAAGACGCCTATCTCCAGAAGTTTTGCCACTTCACCTGGTTTTCTTCCTCTTAAATCTACGTCTTCCTTTATGTAGACTTTGTCAAATCCTTTTCCGCATATTTCTCCAACCTTTAGCGTGCTTGAATCGCTTCTGTCTCCAGGTACGCCTATGACGCCGATTAAGCGGTTTGGATTTAATTTGCGAGCAGATTCTATCACTTTCTTTATGCCATCAATATTGTGGCCATAATCTACTAATACTCTAAAGCTTCCTATGTTGAATATATTAAATCTACCTGGATTGTGATTCTCATCGCAGTAAAAAGACCTGATGCCTCTTGATATGACGTTGACTGGAATCTTTATCCCATAACATGCAGCAATTGCTGCCATGGCATTTTCCACATTGTACAAGACTTTACCGTTTAGCGTCGCTGGAATCTCGTCAACCTTCACAACCGGTATGATTTCGCCATTTGCTATGACTATAGTGTCATCCTTTAAATATACAGATATACCGCCATTTTCAAGATGCCTTTTTATGGTCAAGTTGTTTTCGTGCATCGAGAAGTACACAATCTTTCCTTTTGCCCTTTCGGCTATATATGGTGTCATAGGATCGTCCGCATTTAGTATAGAATATCCGTCTTTCTTTACTGCTTCCACAACCAGTGACTTTACAAAAGCCAGATCTTCCAATGTTTCAATGCCATCTATTCCAAGGTGATCTTCTGATATGTTTGTGATTATGCCAACGTCAGCCAAATCATAACCTAAGCCTTCTCTCACAATGCCGCCTCTGGCAGTTTCTAAAACTGCCGCGTCGATATTTTTGTCTGCAAGGCATGTCCTGGCACTTTTCGGCCCCGAATTATCGCCTTTGTATATGCACACATCATCTACGTAGATGCCATCTGTCGAAGTCATGCCTACTGTATAACCGTATATTTTAAGTATATGTGATATAATCCTTACAGTGGTAGTCTTTCCATTTGTACCTGTGACAGAAATTATAGGTATAGTAGCTTTGCTTCCTTTAGGATAAAGCATATCTATTATTGCCCTTGCTACATCCCTTGGTTTTCCATGTGATGGATAGTGATGCATCCTTATCCCAGGAGCCGCATTGACTTCAATTATTGCACCATTTTCTCTATTTAAAGGCAGCGATATATTTTCCATAGTAATATCAATTCCTGCAATATCAAGTCCTATGGCTTTAGCTGCTCTTACGGCTATTTCAATATTGTCTGGATGTATTTCTTTTGTCCTGTCTACTGCCGTTCCCCCAGTGCTTAAATTGGCACTTTCTCTAAAATAAACATACACGCCTCTTTCAGGAATATCATCTATGGTGTAACCTTGCTTTTTTAAAACAAATTGAGAAATGTTGTCTATATTTATCTTTGTAAGAGGCTTTTCATGTCCAATACCTCTTAAAGGATTTTCATTTTCTATCTCTACCAGTTCTCTTATCGTATGTATACCGTCCCCTAATACTCTTGCAGGTATCCTCTCAGCCACTGCCACCACTCTGTCGCCTACGACTAAAACTCTGTAATTTTTCCCTTTAATGTGCTTTTCCACTATGACAATATCGCTTATATTTTTAGCGTTTCTGTAAGCAACAATAAGTTCCTCTTTGTTTGAAAGGTTTAAAAAGACGCCTTTTCCTTGATTGCCATTGTAAGGCTTAACTACAACTGGATACCCAATTTCCTCAGCTATGGCAATAGCATCATTTTCATTATACGCCACATCACCTTCAGGTACTGGCAATCCACATTCTTTGATTATTTTTTTCGTAAGAATTTTGTCGCATGCGATGTCTACAGCAATGCAACTGGTATTTTGGGTTATGGTACCTTCTATCATCTTTTGATAGCGGCCATACCCAAGCCTCAATATGCTGCCATTTCCTACTCTTGTCACCGGTATGGATGCTTCTTCAGCAGCTTTTTTTATAGCCATCGTGCTGGGCCCTAATTCCACTTCTACGACGACTTTTCTAATTTGCTCCAATTCCTGCTGAAAATCCATATCTTCGCCGTTTATAAATTTATTTACCATTTTTACTGCTAACTTTGCAGATCTTAATGCACACTCCTCCAGTTCGTACTCGAAAATGACATTGTACATGTGACCATCAATAAGTCGCGCTTTTCCAAATTTCACATCGTAACCTAACATGTTTTGTATCTCCAGTATTATGTGCTCTGTCACATGTGGAAGATATGTTCCTTCCTCAAGCCTTTTTATAAATCCACCTTCATAGCCGTATGAACAGCCGTGTTTGCTTAAACCTGGGATTGTCTTTAAAAGCCTTTCATTAAATCCAGGTATGTCTTTTGTAGGTATATCATGATCACCTGTATCAACCACCATCTTTACAACAGGTCTATGACAGTATATGTTTCTGCCGCGATACACCTTTATGTCCTTTATATTCATTATTTATCCTCCTCATTGTATTTAAAAGGCTCCCTCAACATGATATTAAAACCATATCCAGACGGGAGAATATGCAGTGTAACATGTGTTAATGATAGTATCTCATCAGGGCTGGACTCCGATACATTTGTATTTTTTAGCGTCCTTCCATCTACAACAGTTACTGCGTTTGAACCGATGACTTTAAACTTGTCACCATCTACAACTATAGCTGTATCCTCATCTATCCCTACTCCAAGATTGTTGGGATTTTCAGCTATGGCAGTAAGCAGTCTTCCGATCCTGCCTCTTTGGGCAAAGTGTTGATCTATTATGACGTTATTTAAAAGTCCTAATCCCGAAGCCATGTTTATAGTGCATTTTCTGGGGGCTTCCTCATCATCCCCACCTATTATCATTGTCCCTGACATAGCAGAAGCACCTGCGCTTGTGCCAACTATAAGGGTTCCTTTCCGCTTATTAAGATCATTCAATAGTTTATCTATACCACTTCCGCCAAGTACGCTTGTAATCCTTAATTGATCTCCTCCTGTAAAAAAAATACATGTACTTTTTTTAAGCTTTTCTAAGACAATCTCATCTTTTGTATCATCTCTTGAATCTACATTTACAGTTTCTACGATACCAGCTCCTAATCTCTTGAAAATTTCAACATAATTTTTACCCACTTCTTGCGGCTTTTCTGTAGCTGTAGTCATTATTAAAATTCTGCCGTTTTCACCGCCTGATAACTTTATCACTTCTTTTAAGATTACACATTTATCTTTTTTATCCTCTGCCCCACCTATTATAATCAGTTTCCCAGTCTTTATTTCATCCATCTATACGCCTCCACAGAAGTTACAAAATAAAAAACTTCAACCATATATAGTATGGCTGAAGTTTTCTGACAATATACTTTATTATTTAATTTGTGCAAATTTTTACAGAATTCTTCTTCACATTAAGCACAATGGGATTTGACAAAATGACTTCCCCATCTACGCAAAGTGCTAACTCCTCTTCGGCGTCTATATGTATCTTCTCAGCTTTATAAGTCTCAACACACTTCAATGATGTGTGTTTTCCAAAGATAGCCATGGGAAGCAAGAAAAGCAGCTTGAATTTGCTGATTTCATTTACAATTATAACATCTAAATATCCATCGTCTGGGTTGGCGTCAGGCAAGATCTTAAATCCGCCGCCGTAAAAGCTACAATTGCCAAATGCGGCCAACATTATCCTTCTCTTTATCATCTTTCCATCTATATCGATTTTTACATTGTAAGGCTTGTATTTAAAAAGTACATTTATGAGGCTTAATGTATAAGCTAAAATTCCACTGACAAATCTTTTAAATTTAGTCACTTGCACTGCCACATCCGCATCAATGCCTATATTCGCCACATTGTTGCATGTGATGTACTTATTTATGACAGCGCTATCAATAAGCTTTGTCTTTTTCGTTAGCAGAATTTCCAATGCCCTATATACATTCTTTGGAATGCGAAAATACCTTGCAAAATCATTGCCGGTGCCTAAAGGTATTATGCCAAGTGATACATTTGAATCGCCTATGCCGTTAATGACCTCATGAACTGTCCCATCACCGCCTACTGCTACCACAATATCAAAACTATCTTTTGCAGCTTCTCTCGCCAGTATAGTACCATGCCCTGGATAATTTGTTATAAAAAACTTGTACTTTATGTTTTTGTCTTTCATATACTTTTCTATTTTAGGAATCATCCTATATGCCTTGCCATTGCCAGCAGTGGGATTTACAATAAAGGCAATCAAACTATCCTCACCTCTGACCTTTTCTTGCCTTATCTATGGCCTGTATCTCCTCGGCAGATAGAGGATAATTTGATTGTGCTTTAACTATGGGTTTTGCAAACGTGGCGGTTTCGTTTCTGCCATAAATGCCCGATAATACTATTCCATTGTCATCGCTATCTAAAAGAGCTATCGAAAAACTTAAATCAGATCCAACATCATTAAAAGCATTATACCTTACGATTCCAACCTTCTTTATAGAAGCTTTCATTTCATTGTCTATCATGCTTAACTCTTTTCTGAACTTTTCCAGCTTTTCATTAAACTCATCATTCTTGCTTATATTTTTAGCAAGAAGATCTACTACATCCCCTATCTCCAATTCTTTAATAAGTTTTTTATATTTATTCTTTAATTTTGTGTATTTCGAATTAATCACAATTACTACTATAAAGTCTATTAATCCTAAGACAATCGCAAACAATACAAGCAGATTAACATTTTTATTGAGCATCATCATAAGTTCCTGCATAATTTCTTCTTCCTCCGCATATTAAGATTCTCTAACTAATGGCTTGTTTTGCTATGGTATACAATGCTTCAATTGCTTTATCAACTTCATCTTCTGTGTTAAAATACCCTATTCCAAATCTGACAGTTCCAGTCTTTATAGTGCCTATTGTCTGATGAGCCAAAGATGAACAATGAAGTCCAGATCTTGTCGCTATATCAAATGCCTTATCCAATATATAGCTGACTTCTCCAGAATCAATATCTTTAATATTTACTGAAATGACACCGACTCGCTTTTTTAAATCTTCGTTTCCGTATAAGATAAGATTGGGAATTTCTTTTACACCATCTATAAATCTCCTTATAAGCATCCTTTCGTGATCCAAAATATTCTCTACCCCTACATTTCTTACAAATTTTACGCCTTCTTTTAAACCTGCGATCCCAGGCGTATTTGGCGTACCACTTTCCAGCATGTCAGGCATCATATCAGGCTGGTGTATGTTTTCTGAATTGCTACCTGTCCCACCTTCTTTTATTGTCTTAAGTTTTATTGTGTCTCGCACATAAAGCCCCCCAGTTCCTTGAGGACCTAACAGCGATTTGTGGCCTGGAAATGCTAATAGATCGATATTGTCTTTCTCCACATCAATAGGATAACTACCTGCAGTCTGTGCAGCATCAACAAGGAAATATATACCCATTTCCCGGGCAATACTACCTATTTCCCTTATTGGCATCAACGTGCCAGTAACGTTTGATGCATGGATCATGGCGATCAGTTTTGTATTCTTCTTTATTGATTTCTTTATATCATCCACATCGATATTTCCCTTTTCATCGCATTTGACTACAGTCAAATCGATGTAATTTCTATCCCTAAGCGCAATAAGTGGTCTTATCATTGAATTGTGCTCCATACTGGACGTTATAACATGATCGCCTTCGTTTAAAATTCCCTTTATGGCAATATTTAATGAATCTGTCGTATTAAGCGTAAAAACTATCCTCATAGGATCGATTATATTAAATAGATTGCAAAGTTCCTGTCTGGCCTCCAATATGTGCCTTCCAGATTCAATTGCCAACCTATGGCTTCCTCTTCCTGGATTGCCACAGTATCTCATCACTTTATCAATCTCATCATAGACTGATTCAGGCTTAGGATACGATGTAGCTGCATTGTCAAAATAAATCAATGATAACCCTCCTATCGGTTTCTATACTATCTCTTTTATATACTCTTTATTTATATAAGGAGGCAATTTTCTACCAGCTTTTACAATAGCCTTGTATGCCGTCTTAAGATCCACCATGTTTTTGTTGCTGTAAATCCTGTACCTGCTTCTGTACTTTGAAGGAGTAGATATAAGCATAATCGTATTTGCGCCAGCCATTAAAGCTTTTACTTGGGCTTCCTTGTCAACGGTAGCCAATGCAGTCGTCGCTGGAATAAAGACATTTTTTAATACAAGCCTTGTAACAGCGACGGTTTTAAGCGTCATCTCAACGCTTCCATGTGGGTATGTCTCTAAAGGCGTACCTACAGCAGGCACAAAAGGACCAATGCCTACCATGTGAATGCCCATATCTTTAAAGAAAAGTATATCTCTTGCAATGTCCCTTGCTGTCTGCCCAGGAAGTCCTATTATGTTTCCATTGCCATTTATATATCCATTTTCCCTAAGCCATTGGCTGCATTTTACGCGGTAGTCAAAATCATCATCAGGGTGTATGTTTTTAAATACTTCCCTGTTTGTAGTCTCTATTTTTAGCAAGAAGTTGTTTGCACCAGCTTCCCTAAAATGCCTGTATTCTTCCTCAGTCCTTTCACCAATGCTTAATGTTATCCGCATATTAGTCTCTTTCTTGATTTTTCTTATTATCTCTATTATTTTATCCTCTGTGTACCATGGATCTTCTCCTGATTGAAGAATAACCGTCTTTATCCCCATCCGCTTTAGTTCTTTTGCTGTTTCAACTATCTCATCTGCATCCATCCTATACCTGTCGACAGTTGAATTATCCCTTCTCAATCCGCAGTACAGGCAATTTTTCCTGCAGATGTTAGAAAACTCTATTGCAGCCCTTATATCGACTACATCACCTACAACCGCCTTCCTCATCTCATCGGCGGCTTTGTATATAGAACTTAGGTTCTCATCCCCTTCGGCGCTAAGCAGCAAAACTATATCATCTTCCGTAAGATCTATGCCTTTTTCTACTTTTTCTAATACAGCTTTTATATCGCCACTTAACCTTCTATTTATTCTTTCTACTAAGCCATCCAACTTCCTAATTTTATACGGATATATACCTTTTACCGATACAGAATTATTTTTTAAAAGTTTTTTCTGCTACATCTACATTATATGCATCAATTTTGATTGCGGTACTGCATACAGAACCGTACTCCGCTGGAGCTGGTATCAGCTCCGTCTTTATATTGTTTTCTTTTAGTATCTTATCTGCATTCAGCATGTGCTGCGTTGAATTGCAGATTATTATGCAATATTCCATCTATATCACCTAAAATTTATTTATATATCTATATTTTATATTTATTTAGCCTCTGTTACAATAGAAAAATGCATTTGTTTTTACAAATGCATTAAGATCACCTATCTATTATGAGTTCAGTAAGCCTCGACAGATCTTCCTCTCCATAGTATTCTATCAATATTTTCCCCCTGTTTTTCCCATGGATAATTTTGACCTTTGTGCCAAAAAATCTACAGAAATTATCTTCTATCTCTTTTATGTATGCGTCGCTTTCTTTTCGCTTTTTCTTCTTGGAGGATGTAACTTCTTTTATGAGGTTTTCCGTCTCTCTCACATTTAGATTTTTGTCCACTATTTTCTTTGCTATCATGTTTTGCTTCTCAGCGTCCTGCAAGGCCAATATTACTTTTGCGTGTCCAGTCGTTATTTTGCCTTCCATCAACATATTTTGAACTTCATCATCTAAATTCAAAAGCCTTATGCTGTTGGCAATGGATGATCTGCTTTTACCTACCCTTTTTGATATTTCTTCCTGTGTCAGATTGAACTGCTCCATCAGGGATTTATACGCCTTTGCCTCATCAATTGGGTTTAAATCTTCTCTCTGAAGATTTTCTATGAGAGCTATCTCCATCACTTTTTGATCGTCAAAGTCCTTCACTATGGCAGGTATTTCTTTAAGCCCTGCTAACTTCGCAGCCCTCCACCTTCTCTCACCGGCCACAATCTGATACCCAAAATCGTTTTTTCTGACTATTATAGGCTGTATAATCCCGTGCTCTTTTATGGAATCGGATAGCTCTTTTAATGACTCATCATCAAAATGTTTCCTTGGCTGAAATTGATTTGGCTCAATATCCGAAATCTTGATGTTCTCGACGCCTTTTGGACTTTCTTCATCTATCTCTGGTATAAGAGCTTGTAAACCTCTACCAAGCCCTCTTTTATTATTCACCTGCCTCACCGTTCCTTTCAATTAATTCCTTCGCCAACTCCTCATAAGCTTCAGCACCTTTCGAATGCGGATCATAAAGGGAAATAGGCTTTCCAAAGCTTGGCGCTTCACCTAACCTTATGTTCCTTGGTATTATGGTTCCGTACACTTTCCCCTTGAAATACTTTTTGACCTCATCGACAACCTGTATCGATAGGTTTGTCCGAGCATTAAACATCGTCAAAACAACTCCTTCAATTTCAAGGCCGTGGTTTATGTTTTTCTTTATCAAATTTATAGTATTCATCAATTGTGTCAATCCTTCTAACGCATAGTATTCACATTGTATCGGAACCAAAACAGAATCCGCTGCCGTCAACGCGTTTATTGTCAAAAGCCCTAAAGATGGAGGGCAGTCGATTAAGATGTAGTCAAAATCTTCTTTTATTTCATTTATAGAATTTTTAAGCCTAAATTCTCTCGACAGCATCGGCACAAGTTCTATCTCTGCACCTGCCAATTGTATACTGGAAGGAACAATGGTAATACCGCTCATATCTTCTAACTCTATGTACGCTTCTTTTATGTCCTTTCCTTCAATTAAAATATTATACGTGGTGCAGTTGATTGATGAGGTATCTATTCCAAATCCACTTGTCATATTGCTTTGTGGATCCATATCGACGCACAGTACCTTCTTGCCAGCAGCAGATAAAGAATAGCCAAGATTTATAGTTGTTGTAGTCTTGCCAACGCCGCCTTTTTGATTTGCCACAGCTATTACTTTGCCCAATTTATCACCCCGCAATTTTATCATATTTTTATTATAGCATTGTTCCATGTGGAACAAAAGTTAAATATTTGCACGGGGTGATTAAAAATTACTTTTTAGGAATCCTTATCTTAAATTCAATGTAGTCATCTCCGTTAAGTTCAGTGTATTCAGCATCGACACCTGAACTTTTCATTATTGTGATTGCTTGCTTTATTGTATTGACAAAAATTCTTATGTCTTTGTAAAATCTCATCATCTTCTTTTTTTCTTCCTTCTTATCTTCCTCCATCGTTATTTTATTTATCATATCCTGCACAATTTTTTCCGTTTCTTTAACATTGCACTTTTTCTTTATAATTATGTCGAGAGCCTTATTCTGCATCTCCTCATCTGGAAGCCTTAAAAGGGCACGTGCATGGCGCTCTGTCAAATTGTGCTCTATCAATTTGGCTTTTATATTATCGCTAAGCTTTAAAAGCCTCAACTTATTAGCTATTGTAGATTGGCTTTTCCCCAGCATAACAGCCAGTTTTTCCTGAGTAAGATTGTGGTCGTTTATTAGGTTGTAATACCCTTCAGCTTCTTCTAAAAAGTTAAGATCCTTTCTCTGTAAATTTTCTATTAAAGCAATAACCGCAGAATCTTCATCGTACGCCTCAAACACTATAGCAGGAATTGTCGTAAGGCCCGCCAACTTTGATGCTCTTAGCCGTCTTTCTCCAGATATAAGCTCATACGAATTGCCATTTACGACTCTCACGCTTATTGGCTGTATGACGCCATAAGCTTTTATAGAATCGCAAAGCTCTTGAAGATTAGCTGTGTCAAAGATTTTTCGAGGCTGATATGGATTTGGCCTAATAAGGTCTATCGGCAAGTATTTGATTTCCTGCTGTTTTATTGACACCATAAAAAACACCTCTTCGTAAAACAATAGATTATATTATATATATTCTACAATAATATCAAAATTCCTCCTATAATTCCATTATTATCCTAATATTTTATCAAAAATTTTTTATCTGTATATTTGGGGCAGTTTTAAATTCTGATGCTTAATGCTTCCATCCATGATCATCTTTTTGAGCCCTTCTGGATATATGTCCAAACAATCAAACTGCGATATGTCAACCCACTTTACGTCTTTAATCACCTGCTGATCTTTAGGCATATCAGGATCAGAACCTAATTTCAAATCACCACCTACAATTCTGCATTTAAAATATGTAGCGTAATAAATAAGGTATTCCTCCAGATAACAGACGCTATCAGCCACGACATCGTACCCTGTTTCTTCTTTGCATTCCCTCACCAATGCCTCTACAAGCGATTCATTTTCTTCAACGCGACCTCCTGGAAAGACCCAGCCTACCTCATCTTCCGTCTGGTGCTTTACGAGAAGAACTTTGCCGTCATTAATGATAACGCCTCTTGAAACCAATAGACAAGCCCTAAAATCCCTCATAAATCATTATCCTTTCGTTAAAGTGGTGACTTTTCAATTAATTTTGGCTTTCTCGGGTATTTATCGTCAGTAGCACTCAACTTCTTTATTAAGACAAGTTTGTGATGAATATCAGTGTAAGGTAATGTAACGTCAATGACATTTTCTATCTGACACCTTAAAACATCCAGAGCATTTTGCGATGCATTTATTTCTTCATCTGCATTAGACCCCTTATACGCTATCAAATATCCATCAACCTTTGTAAAAGGTATGCAATACTCTATTAGCACATTTAGCTGTGCAACAGCCCTCGATAATGAGATGTCGTATTTTTCGCGGAAATCACCATCTTTGCCTAAGTCTTCCGCTCTACCATGAATGATTTCCACATCATTTAAATTAAGATGGCTGGCCAATTCGCTTAAAAATACGGTCCTTTTCTTTAAAGAATCGACTATAGTAAGCTTCAATGATGGAAATAAAATCTTAAGAGGCACCGATGGAAAGCCAGCACCTGCGCCTACGTCAATTATCCTTTCAGTGCCTTTTATTACATTGCATTTTAATGCAGTTAAGCTGTCTAAAAAGTGCTTAATGATGATCTCCCTTTCTTCTGTAATGGCCGTTAAATTCATTTTCTCATTCCACTTTAAAAGGAGATCATTGTACTTTAAAAATTGTTCCACATGGAACATATTGAGTTCTATCCCTAAATCATTAGCACCGCTTATAAGTATATCAATGTATTCTCTGTTCATATGCCTATCTCCTCGACTGCAAATAAATTAATATAACAGAAATGTCTGCTGGTGAAACGCCGGAGATCCTTGATGCCTGACCGACAGATGTAGGCATGATGCTTTTCAATTTTTGTCTTGCTTCAATGCTTATCCCTTTTATATCATCGTAATTTATCCAAGATGGAATCTTCTTATTCTCCAACGCTTTAAACTTTTCTACTTGCTCCATTTGCTTCTTTATATAACCTTCATACTTTATATTTATATCGATCTGAAAAGCCACATCATCTCTAATGTCATCCGGCCTGCCTGAATCAATCACCTTCGATGAAACATAATCTATCTCAGGCCTTTTAAGCAAATCGTACATGGTTATTCCTGTGACGATAGGTGAACTTCCCTTTGACTTTAAATATTCATTGACATCGTGGCTTGGCGTTATCATGGTGTTTTTCAATCTTTCCATCTCTTTCTCGTACTGCGCTTTTTTCATTAAAAATCTATTGTATCTTTCATCATCGACTAATCCTATCTGCCTTCCTTTTTCGGTTAATCGAAAATCAGCATTGTCCTGCCGTAAAATAAGCCTGTACTCCGCTCTTGACGTCAACATCCTGTATGGCTCATTTGTTCCTTTTGTTACAAGATCATCGATCAATACACCTATATACGCTTCAGATCTATCCAAAATAAATGGCTCTCTGTTGTAATACTTCATAGCAGCATTTATACCTGCCATAAGCCCTTGTGCAGCAGCTTCCTCATATCCAGACGTGCCGTTTACTTGACCTGCAAAAAATAGCCCTGATATTGTCTTTAACTCCAAAGACTGTTTTAACTGAGTGGGATCTATGCAGTCGTACTCAATAGCATATCCCGGCCTCATCACTTTGACATTCTCTAACCCCTTAATTGTCCTTAAAAATTCTATCTGGACATCTTCAGGCATGCTTGATGACATGCCTTGCACGTACATTTCATTTGTGTCCCTTCCCTCTGGCTCTATAAAAAGCTGATGCCTCAACTTATCAGGAAACTTGACCACCTTATCTTCAATAGATGGACAATACCTTGGTCCAACACCTTTAATTTCACCACTGTAAAGAGGAGATCTATCTATATTTCTCATTATCACTTCATGGGTTTTCTCGTTTGTATATGTAAGCCAGCATGGAATCTGTTCAACATTTATCTCGTCGTGCATGTATGAAAAAGGCGTTATCTTGTCATCGCCAGGCTGTATCTCCATCGCATCAAAATTTATAGACTTTTTATCAACTCTCGCTGGCGTACCCGTCTTAAACCTCATCAGTCTTATGTTAAGCCTCTCAAAGCACTTAGAAAGCTCATTGGCTGGAAATAATCCGTTTGGTCCACCGCTGTAGCTTACATCACCTATGATTATCCTACCTCTTAAATAAGTACCAGTCGTAACAATGCAAGATTTGCAAAGATACCTTGCACCTGTCTTTGTAATGACACTTTTGACTTGTCCATCTTCAACCTCTATATCGACGACTTCTGCCTGCTTGATGTCTAAATTTTCTTGCTTTTCCAGCGTATACTTCATGTTGAATTGATACCTTTTTTTGTCCGACTGAGCCCTCAAAGCTCTTACTGCAGGACCTTTACTGGTATTTAAAGTCCTCTCCTGTATTAATGTCAAATCCGTGTTTATAGCCATCTGTCCACCAAGTGCATCAATCTCTCTAACAAGGTTAGTCTTAGCCGGTCCGCCTATGGCAGGATTACATGGCATCAAAGCGATAGAATCTAAATTTATGGCAAAAGCGACTGTCTTTAATCCAAGCCGTGCAGTGGCTAAAGCCGCTTCACATCCAGCATGTCCTAAACCTATTACAGCTACGTCATATACACCAGCATTGTATATCATTCAACCACCTACTTTCCAACACAAAATCTTTCAAATATTTCATTGATTAAATCTTCATTTGCAGTTTCACCGGTTATCAAGCCTAAGTGATCTATCGCAGAGTTTAAATCGATAGATACAAAATCTTCCGTCAAACCGCTTTCTATCGTATTAAGGCATGACATCAAACTGTCTTTAGCTTTAATCAGTGCATCCTTGTGTCGCATGTTTGTCAGAAGAAATTCGTCGTGTGACAAACCATCAGACAAGACCATATTGTATACAGTATTTTCTAATGTTTCTAACCCCTCTTTTGTGACAGACGACAATCTTACATACCTTCCACCCGATAACTTATCAACTTCATCTATATCAATTGCAGAAGGCAGATCGATCTTATTCAAAATATACAAAACTTTCTTGTTTTCAATCAATTTAAGTATCTCATAGTCATCTTTTTCTATAGGCCGTGAATTATCAAAGACGAATATTATCAAATCAGCTTTGTCTATGGCTTCTCTGCTTCTTTCGACTCCAATTTTCTCCACGATCTCATCAGTCTGCCTTATGCCTGCTGTATCTATGAGATTTATAGGTATGCCTTTTATGCTTAAATGTTCTTCAATGATGTCCCGCGTTGTACCAGGCACATCTGTCACAATGGCTCTATTTTCATTTAACAGTGCATTTAAAAGCGAAGATTTGCCTACATTAGGCTTCCCAATTATCGCTGTGTTAAGCCCTTCTCTTACAATCCTTCCCTTTTCAGATGTTTTAAGTATCTCATCAATTTCTCTGATAGAATTGTTAATGCCGTCTATAAGCTCACCATCATTAAGTAACTCCACATCTTCCTCAGGAAAATCCATAAGGGCAAATATATGAGCAATAAGTGCCACAAGGTCATTCTTTATCTTTGTGATCTTTTCTTTGACGCTTCCATTAAGCTGCATCAAAGCGTATTTATTAGACAGATCTGTCTTAGACGTGATTATGTCTATGACAGCTTCCGCCTGAGATATATCCAATCTTCCATTTAAAAAAGCCCTTTTTGTAAATTCGCCAGGCTCAGCAAGCCTTGCACCATTTTTAAGTACAAGCTCCAAAATTCTTTTAGAAGGAATATAGCCGCCGTGGCAATTTATCTCTACCACATCTTCCTTTGTGTAAGTATGAGGGCTTTTCATGACATTTACCAAAACTTCATCGTATATCTCATCATTTTCCGCATCGTAAATAAAACCGTAATGAACCGTATGACTCTTAACATTCCTCAAATCCACGTTTCGCTTGGATTTAAAGATACCAGAAACAATTTTTATCGCATCACTGCCACTTATCCTTATGATGGAAATACCACCTTCACCTATTGGAGTCGAAATTGCAGCAATAGTATCTTCTATCACGTTAACCACCAAACTTTCAGATCTTTAGTATGATAATATAACACCAAATATTATTTTACAATAAGGTAAAAGAAAAAATACCCTTTTGGGTATCCGCTACTTTAAAGATATCGTCACTCTCCTATTCGGTTCTTCGCCTTCGCTAAATGTCTCTATGTCGGGATCGTCTTGCAAAGCCAAGTGAATTATTCTCCTCTCATTTGCGTTCATAGGTTCTAATGTAATGCTTCTTTGTTCCTGCTTTACCTTTCTGGCAATCTTGTTTGCCAAGTTTATAAGTATCTTCTCTCTCTTTTCACGATAATTTTCCGCATCCAATAAAACCTTTTTGTGTATGCCTTCCACATTGTTTTTATTTGCCACCAAAGATACGAGGTACTGCAGTGAATCTAACGTCTCACCTCTATAACCTATCAGCAATCCAACACCTTTTCCCTTTAAATTCACCAATATCGTATTATCTTTTTCACCAATATCGTATGCAACATCTATGCCCATAAAGCTTATCAATCCATCCAAAAACCTTTTGATATTTTCTTTGAAGACATCTTTGACTATTATCTTAACTATCGCCTGTTTGCCTAATAAACCCAGAAATCCTTTACTGCCTTCGTCTATTACTTCTATGTCTACTAAATCCCTCGTTATACCTAACTCCGAAAGTCCAGCATTGACAGCCTCATCAACTGTCTTTCCTGTTTTTATTATTTCCCTCATTTGAAGACTCTCCCTTCATTGGTTCGGTAGGTCTTAAAAAGATGTACTGCTGCACAATCTGAAAGATATTGCTGGTAACCCAATATATACCCACACCAGCAGGCAGTGAAACAGTTATCCATATCATAAAAGCAGACATTACGAGATTCATCGACTTCTGATTATTGTCTGTCTGTATCATCGCAGAGGAAATATATGTAGTCACGCCAGACAATAGTGGCAATATATAATAAGGATCTCTTGCAGCTAAACTTTTAAGCCATAAAAACGAAGCCGTGCTAAATGCGGGATAACTTCTAAGCATAGCAAAAAGCGGCCAAAGTATTATAAGAGGCAACAACATCGGCAGACAACCGCTCATAGGATTTACATTTTTTTCTTTATAAAGCTTCATCATCTCTTCGTTCATCTTCTGAGGATCTTTAGCGTATTTCTTCTTGATTTCTTCAACTAAAGGGCTAATCTCCTTCATCTTCCTCATTGTCCCCATCTGCTGGACATAAAAAGGCAAAAGGACAACCCTTATGAGAATCGTAAATATGATTATGGCTACACCATAATTTCCAACAAAATCGTATATAAATTTTAATAACTGGCCAAGGTACATACCAATTGATGCCATTTTAAACCTCCTAGCTATTTTACAGGATCATATCCGCCTGGATTAAAGGGATTACACCTTAATATCCTCCACAAAGCCATAATTCCACCCTTTAAAATGCCATACTTCATGATGGCATCGATAGCGTATTGAGAACAAGTAGGGTAAAACCTGCAAGACTTTGGCTTCATGGGAGATATGAATTTTTGGTAAAACTTTATTAAATATATAAAAATGTACTTCATTTATCATTCACCATATAAAGAGAAGATTTCTTAAGAAGCCTTCTCATAGCATTTCCCAACGTGTAAAAATCTGACTCTATGATTTTATTTCTGGCAATAAAAATAATGTCATATCCTTTTTTCAAATCACTATCTAACAACCTGAAATTTTCATACAACAATCTCTTATAGCGATTTCTAACTACACTCTTACCTACTTTTTTACTTATAGAAAAACCGACTCTATTGACATCCGTACCATTTTCTAAAAAATACATGACGATGTACTGATTAGAAACAGATTTTCCATATTTATATACATTCTTAAAATCCCTGCTGCGTTTCATCTTTATCATATCATATATATTAAACCTCCGATTGCAAAAAAGGCCCATTAAGGCCTTCCTTATGCTGTCAACCTATGTCTACCTTTTCTCCTTCTTCTTCTTAAAACATCACGACCATCTTTCGTAGACATCCTTTTTCTAAATCCATGTTCTTTTTTCCTGTGCCTTACTTTCGGCTGATGTGTACGTAACACTACTACACCTCCTAAAACCATAAAAATGCTAATAAGATTATATCGTTTATTTATTTGCATGTCAATAAATTAATCCACTAATGTTATTAACATATTAAAAAGTTTTATTCAGCGGCTGTTAATAATTTTTATTTTTTTATTGATAATGTGTTAATATTTTGGTATCATATAATCGAAGTTGTTAATAAGTTTTAAAAAGTTATCAGCACGTATCTTAGTTATTCACAGGTTGTGCATAAATCTGTGAATAACTTGTTATTATTTTGATTTATTTTTTATACATTGATTTTATAATATAGGTTTTTAAGCCTTTTTAAATACATTTTTATCAAGTAAAAATTTATCAACAGTATTTTTATATCTTTTAAAACAATGTTATATTGTTGATATTTTTTTGTCCTTTTAACAAAATTTATTAACAACTTGCCGATATACACATGTGAAATTTATTTTTTATCAACAGCTTGTTTATATTTGTAGGAGGTCACAAAATGTATGACGATTGTTACTCACTTTGGGATGCAATATTTGAAAAATTAAAAAGCGAATTGACATCCACCAGTTATACTACATGGCTTGTCCATTTAAAACCTGTAGCATTATTAGATGACATACTCGTGCTATCAGCAGTAAATGTATTTACAAAAAATATCATAAACGGAAGGTATTTGAATGTAATATACGATGCAGCAAAATCAATAACAAACAAAAACATAGAAATAAAGATAGTATCTGAAGATGAGGAAGAGTACAGAAAAATAAAAGAAACCGTTCAATTTAAAAGTGAAAAGGACAAGTCTGTTTCCAACATGTTAAATCCAAAGTATACATTTGATACATTCGTAGTAGGAAACAGCAACAAACTGGCACATGCTGCATGTTTGGCCGTAGCACAATCACCTGCAAGAGCGTACAATCCTCTATTTATATATGGAGGTGTGGGCTTGGGCAAAACCCATTTAATGCACGCTATAGGTCATTTTGTTCTGGAACACAACAGCAATACAAAGATAATGTACGTTACATCAGAGACATTTACAAACGAGCTGGTTAACTCTATAAAAGACGACAAAAACGAAGAATTCAGGAATAAATACAGAAGCATAGACATACTTTTAATAGACGACATACAATTTATAGCAAAAAAAGAAAGGACACAGGAGGAATTTTTCCATACATTCAACACACTGTACGAAGCAAATAAACAGATAATAGTTTCCAGCGATAGACCTCCTAAAGAGATACCAACGCTGGAAGACAGACTTAGATCCAGGTTTGAATGGGGCCTTATAGCGGACATACAGCCACCAGATTTCGAAACGAGAATTGCAATCTTAAAGAAAAAAGCGCAAAACGAAAACTTGAATATACCAGACGATGTGCTTATATACATTGCAGAAAAAATACCTTCAAATATAAGAGAATTAGAAGGTGCCTTAATAAGAATCGTGGCTTTTTCATCTCTTACAAAGGCAAACATAGATCTTGACCTGGCAAAAGATGCATTAAAAGACATAATATCCAACAAAGTCAGAAAAATAACAGTTAAGCTTATACAGGAAGAGGTATGCAAGTATTACAACATAAAATATGAAGATTTCATATCGAAAAAGAGAACTAAGACGATAGCTTTTCCAAGGCAAATTGCTATGTACTTAGCCCGGGAAATGACAGATTTATCATTGCCTAAAATAGGTGAGGAATTTGGAAAGGACCACACTACAGTTATACATGCCTACGATAAAATATCAAACGACATAAAAGAAGACGAATCTTTAAATAAACAAATTGAGGAGCTTAAAAAGCGAATAAAAGGTTTTTAACATATTCACATTGATAAACTGTTGATAACATCGATTTTTTAGAGCTTGTTGATATTGTCGATATCTTTTTAAAAATATTTATAAGTTATCAACAGCGTAAAGATTAGCCTTTATGCTGATTAAAAAAGTTTTTAACATATTAACAAGCTCTATTATTACTACTACTATTATTTAATTATATTCTTATTTTTTTTTAAATATACCTAAAAGGAGAGAAATGTCTATGAAATTTTCTTGCGATAAAATTTCATTATCAAATGCAGTAAATAAAGTCATAAAAGGGGTAACTACCCGTACCACCCTCCCTATACTTCAAGGTATTCTTCTTAAATCAGAAGATGATAAGATAATCATGTATACAACAGATATGGAAATAGGAATTCAATGCAGTTTTGATGCATTTATCATTGAAAGGGGAAGCATAGTTGTATCATCTAAGGTTTTCTCAGACCTTGTAAGGAAGCTTCCAGATGATACCGTTTTTTTTGAATCTGACGAAAACAATACAGTAAATATAAGATGTGGTTTATCTGAATTTTCTATATCAGGGAATTCATCGGAAGAATTCCCTGATATACCAGATGTAATAAAAGATGTAACTTTAACATTAAAACAGAAAATCTTAAAAGAAATGATAAAGATGACTTCATTTAGCGTCGCTCAAGATATGACGAGGCCGATTTTGACGGGTATACTTATGGAAGTAAGTAAAAATATTATAAATATGGTAGCTCTTGACGGATATCGAATGGCCATAAAAAAAATACGCTTCAGAAGAACTTTTAACAAAAAATTTAGACGATTTTAGCGTTGTCATACCTGGTACTACAGCTAATGAGCTTTTAAGAGTAATGGAAGATAGCGATGATGATGTATCTATATCTTTTACAGGAAATCAGATTTTGTTCGAATTTGATGGTACAAAGGTTATATCGAAACTTTTAGATGGGAATTATATGAATTATAAGGCGGTAATACCTAAGGATTTTAAGTCTGTAGTTATTGTAGATAAAGATGATTTAATAGGTGCTATAGATAGAGCGTCATTGTTGGCTTCAAATAAAAGCAATTTAATTAAATTTACTTTTAACGAAAGGGAACTTGTAATATCATCAAATTCTGAAAAGGGAAAGATGTCGGAAAGGCTTAACATAGAGATTGAAGGCAACCTTATTGAGATAGCTTTTAACTCCAGGTACCTTTTAGAAGCACTTAGAGTCATCGATTCTGAAAAAATAAAGATAAGCATGATAAACAGTATAAACCCTATTATAATAACACCGATAGAAAATGATGACTACTTATACATGGTACTGCCTGTAAAATTAAATGATTAGTCGAAAGGGTTTGGTATGATGGAAGAAGTAAAGATAAGCACTGAATATATTACGCTTGATCAATTTTTAAAGTATGTAGGCATAGCAGAAACTGGCGGTAAAGGTAAACAGATGATACTGGACGGCCTTGTAAGAGTGAATGGAAATATTGAGCTTAAAAGAGGGAAAAAGTTATATAGAGGCGATACGGTATCAGTAAATGACCGTCACTTTGTGATTATTTAAAGTACAGCTTTACTGTACGAAAGGATAAGGAATGAATGTATCTAAAAGAGCTTACAATTGACAATTTTAAAAATTTAAAGCATCAGAAGGTTACATTTTCTGCTGGCACAAATGTAATATATGGTTCAAACGCACAAGGGAAAAGCAATCTTTTAGAATGCATAAGGTTATTAAGCATCGGAAAGTCCTTTAGAAATAGCAAAAATAAGGACATGGTGTGTTTTGACGGCGATTATTATTATATAAAAGGCATTTTCGATGTAGATGGTGAAGAAATAACAGTCGAGACAGGGTATAAGTTAAATCAAAACCGATTTTTTAAGGTAAATAACAATAAGATAAAGAATATTTCTGAGTTAATCGGCATTATACTTACTACAATTTTTTCTCCAGATGACCTAAATATTGTAAAAGGCAGTCCTTCATCAAGAAGGCGATACATCGATGCATCTATTTCAATGATCAAGAGAAACTATCTTTACGACATAATACAGTACAACAAAGTTTTAGCAAACAGAAACAAGATTTTAAAGGATGTAAAATTCAAAAAGGAAAGTGCAAGGCTTTTGGAAATTATGGATGAGCAGCTTTCATTTTTTGGTTCAAAGATTATCATGTACAGAAGACAGTACATCAGTAATATTAACTTGATTATAAAGAAGATAGTTCAGGATATTTCAAGCGAAAAAGTTGATTTAAACTATTGGAACAATGTATCAGACGAGGCCGACGATATTAAGGCTATTAAGGATTTATTTTTAAATAAGTTGATTTCAAATAGGGATGTGGATATAAGGTACGGTGATACTAAGTACGGTCCTCACAGAGATGATGTGAAAATATCAATAAATGGTCATGATTCCAGAATATTTGCTTCGCAAGGGCAGCAAAGAACGATAGCATTGTGTCTTAAATTAGCAGAGTACGAAATAATAAAATCAGAAAACGGCGAAAGTCCAATACTTTTGCTTGATGATGTCATGTCAGAATTAGATGAAAATAGAAGAAATTATATTTTAAATAAAGTCACGGGATGTCAGACTTTTATAACACATACAGAAAAAAAAAGATGTAAAAGGCGATAAATACTTTTTGATTTCTAATGGTTTAATTATATCTGATTAAGGAGGAAATTATGTACGTTCATTTAGGTGGTAATGTAGTGGTGCCAGACGATGAAATAATTGCAGTTTTTAACATAGACGTGAAGACGTCAGAGGATACGAGTGATTTTTTGAGAATTGCCGAAGAAGAAGGATTTATCGTAAAAATATCAGATGACAATATAAAGTCTTTTGTAATAACGGAGAGAAACAAAAAAAGCATAATTTATATATCTCCCATATCGTCCTACACCATTATTAAAAGAGCTTTAAAATACAGCGAATAAAAAATAGAGGTAAAACCTCTATTTTTTTACAAATCTATTTATGATGGCATCTTGTGTTAGATGTTCGAAGGAGTCATCTAAAGGCGTTAGATTGCAATTGCCGTATTTTCTTTCTAGAGCTTTTTTTATCAATATATCTGTAAACTCTGGATTTTTAGGCAGCACTGGACCGTGAAGGTACGTTCCAAATGTGTTTTTGTATATTGCGCCTTCCATGCCGTCTTCGCCGTTGTTGCCATTTCCGTATATGACTTTTCCTAAAGGTTTTACGTTTTTTTGCAAAAATGTCTTTCCGGAGTGATTTTCAAACCCTACCATCTTAAATATCTTGCCATCGATAGATGATTCTATTATTATGTTGTCAATCATCCTTTTATTTCCTGCCACAGTATATATTTCAAGTGCTCCTATTCCAGGCAATTTACTTCCATCAGAAGATAGATAATACATGCCAAGCAGTTGGTATCCGCCACATATGCTAAGAAGTGTTAATCCATCTTCGATGGCAGACTTTAAATTTTTTGCTCTTTTTAATGTCAGATCATCGCTGACGATTTTTTGTTCTCTGTCAGAGCCGCCACCTAAGAAAAGTATGTCAATGTCTTTAAAATTTGTATTAGTGTCTACTGTTATAGCTTTTACTTCGGCTTCAATTCCTCTCCACTCACATCTTCTTTTCAGCGTTATTATGTTTCCTCTATCTCCATAAAGATTCAGTAGCTCCGGGTACATATGTCCTATCACAAGTTTCATTGTTTTACACCTCTTGATTTTAAGTAGTTATTTACTTCGTGCAACGATGTGTAGTTAGGCAGGACGGCTATCAATTCTTCATTTGTTATGGTTGGAATATATTCCAATGCTTCGTCTATTGATTTCATGATTTTTATCTTCTTTTGATCTATACCGGCGTATTTAAGCCTTAACGCCATATCTTCTGCTCGTAACCCTGATGTTACGACATGGTTTATTTTTGTATGGGATACAAAGTTTTCGATGTCTACATCCCAAAGCCAAGATACATCTCTGCCGTCAGCGTAATTGTCGTTTATGGCGATCAGTAAGTTTAAAGGTTTGTTTATTTCTCTTAACATATTTAAAGTGCTATCAAAGCCTATTGGATTTTTAATCAAGTTTATTATGGCTTTTTTTCCTTTTAAATAAGTCTTTTGAAGTCTACCTGCAATAGGCGTGTAGTTGTTAAGTCCCATTTGTATATTTGAAAATGGAATTTCTAAAAGTACATTTGCTGCTACAGATGCCATGACGTTATAAACATTGTATGCACCTGTAAGATGGCTCTTTACGCTTATTAACTTGTCTTTGAATTTCAATTTAAAAGATATGCCATCTTCTGTAAGTTTTATGTCAAGTGCTCCAAAGTCTAGTTTTGGCCGTGATTTTCCACATTTAGGACAGTAATAATCGCCAAGCTGACCATAAAAAACATCCTTGTAGACGTATTTTCCACCGCAGATCGGACAGTATTTCTGCTCAAATGCTGGTGATAGGCTGTAACCGTAGTTTAACTTATCTAAGATGCCGTAGTAAAAAACATTTAGATTAAGGTCATCGCCTAAAGAAGCTGTAAAAGGTTCATCTGCATTTAAAAGAAGCATTGAATCTTTTGGAAGTTTACTTAAAGATTCTTTGACTTTCTTAATAGTCGTGTCTAATTCACCATACCTGTCAAGCTGATCTCTAAAAAAATTCGTCACAACGACTACCTTTGGATTGATGTCATTTAAGACAAGAGGCATATTTGCTTCATCCACTTCAAAAACACCAGTATCGCAGCTTATATTGCCAAAGATGTCGCTGTTTTTTATAAGCACAGTGGCAATTCCACTTAACATGTTTGCGCCTTCTCTATTATGAACTACTTTCTTGCCAGACGACTTTAAAATTTCTGCTATAAGTCCCGATGTAGTAGTTTTTCCATTTGTTCCTGTAACAACTATCTTTTCATTTTTTACGTCTTTTACGATGTTCTTTATGATATCAGCATCTACTTTTAAAGCTAATTTTCCTGGCAATGATGTGCCGTTTTTTCCAGTTAATTTACAACCAAGTATTACAAATTTTCCTACTAAGATACCGAGAAGATCCAATATAACACCACCTTAAAAATGAACATCTTATCTACATATTTAAGTATATTATAAAATAGTGTTTTTATAAAATAAAAAAATTTCCTTTTGAGAAGAAGCAAAAATCTGCTAAAATCCACTTCCTTGTATAAAAAAACAAAAAAATGATACAATAAAACTATTGGAATTTAGTACGGAGGTATGTATATGGCAAATGATGAAACATATGGTGCAAGTCAAATTCAAATATTAGAGGGTCTTGAGGCTGTAAGGAAGCGTCCTGGCATGTACATAGGCAGCACCAGCAGTAGAGGACTTCACCATCTTGTGTATGAGATAGTAGATAACAGCATTGATGAAGCATTGGCAGGGTACTGCAAAAATATAGATGTTATTATTCACAAAGATAATTCTGTATCTGTAATAGATGATGGTAGGGGGATACCGACAGACATACATCCTCAAACAGGCAAATCAGGTGTTGAAGTTGCGCTAACTGTGCTGCATGCAGGCGGTAAGTTTAACAATGATGTTTATAAAGTTTCAGGCGGTCTTCATGGTGTAGGACTTTCCGTAGTAAATGCCTTGTCAAAAAAGCTTGAAGTAATTGTAAAGCAAAATGGAAAAGTGTATCAGCAAAAGTATGAAAGAGGAGTTCCTAAAACAGATCTTACAGTTATAGGTGAGACAGATGAAACAGGTACTACAATAACATTTTCTCCAGACGGTGAAATCTTTGAGACGTTAGAGTATGATTACGATGTGCTTTCACAAAGACTGAGGGAATTGTCATTTTTGAATAAAGGCGTAAAAATAAGGCTTGTTGATGAGAGAGATGGAAAAGAGGATATTTTTCATTATGAAGGCGGCATAGTGGAATTTGTAAAATATCTAAATAGAAATAAAGAAGTGCTGCATCCAGAGCCTATTTACATGGAAAGCAAAAGTGATACATACGAAGTGGAAGTGGCGATGCAGTACAATGATACATATACGGAAAACATATTTAGTTTTGCAAACAATATCGATACAAGAGAAGGTGGCACTCATTTAATAGGATTTAAGACGGCCCTTACGAAAGTCATCAATGATTACGCAAGAAAATTTAACATCATAAAAGAAAATGATAAGAACTTACAAGGTGAAGATGTAAGAGAAGGGCTTACGGCTATTATTAGTGTCAAGCTTATGAATCCTCAGTTTGAAGGTCAGACGAAGACGAAGTTAGGCAATTCTGAGATGCGCTCCATTGTTGATTCTGTTGTAACGGAAAAGCTGACGGCTTTCATGGAGGAAAACCCTTCGCTTTCAAAAGTCATTCTTGAGAAGGCTACATCTGCCGCAAGAGCAAGAGAAGCAGCCAGAAAAGCCAGAGAGCTTACAAGAAGGAAGTCAGCGCTGGAATCTACTTCACTTCCTGGTAAATTAGCAGATTGTTCAGAAAAGGATGCATCAAAGTGCGAGCTTTACCTTGTGGAGGGCGATTCTGCAGGTGGTTCTGCAAAAATGGGTAGAGACAGCAGATACCAAGCTATACTTCCACTTAGAGGTAAGATTTTAAACGTAGAAAAGGCAAGGCTTGATAGAATTTTATCAAGTGATGAGATAAAAGCAATGATAACAGCGTTAGGCACTGGAATAGGAAGCGATTTTGACATTTCAAAGCTTAGATACCATAAAGTCGTCATAATGACAGATGCTGATGTAGACGGAAGCCATATAAGGACATTGCTTCTTACGTTTTTCTACAGGTTTATGAGACCGTTAATAGAAAATGGAAATATATATATTGCACAGCCACCACTTTACAAGATAGAGAAAAACAAGAAGGTGTACTACGCTTATTCTGATAAAGAGCTTGACAATATTTTAAAAGAAATCGGAAGAGAAAATTACAATGTGCAGAGGTACAAAGGTTTAGGAGAAATGGATGCGGAGCAGCTTTGGGATACTACGATGGATCCTGAAAAAAGGACTATGCTGAAAGTAAGCCTTGATGATGCTATTGCAGCCGATGAGATATTTACAATTCTGATGGGGGACAAAGTAGAGCCCAGACGTGAATTTATAGAAAAATACGCTAAAACAGTTAGAAATCTTGATATATAGGCAGGTGATTTAAGTGAGCGATAACACAAACAACGAAGAATTGAGAGTAATACCAGTAGACGTAGAAGATGAGATGAAAAAATCTTTTATAGACTATGCCATGAGCGTCATCGTAAGTAGGGCATTGCCTGACGTGAGAGATGGCTTAAAACCTGTTCACAGGAGAATTCTCTATGCTATGAATGGCCTTGGTCTTACGCCTGACAAGCCCTACAAGAAAAGCGTAACCGTCGTAGGAGAAGTATTGGGAAAATACCATCCACACGGCGATGTAGCGGTTTACGACGCTATGGTGAGAATGGCGCAAGATTTTTCCATGAGAGAAACATTGGTTGACGGCCATGGTAATTTTGGAAGCATCGACGGAGATCCGGCTGCTGCCATGAGGTACACAGAAGCAAGGCTATCGAAGATAGCCTTGGAGATGCTTACTGACATAAATAAAGAGACTGTAGACTTTGTGCCAAACTTTGATGAAAACTACAAAGAACCTGTAGTTCTTCCGTCAAGGTTTCCAAACTTATTGGTAAATGGATCACAAGGAATAGCCGTTGGAATGGCTACTAATATTCCTCCTCATAATTTAGGCGAAGTAATAGACGGAATAATTTCGTATATAGACAATCCCTACATTGCTACAGATGAGCTTATGAAGTACATAAAGGGTCCTGATTTTCCTACTGGCGGTCTTATAGTTGGAAAAGACGGCATCAGAGAAACTTACGAGACGGGAAGGGGAAAGATAATAGTAAGGGCAAAGGCAGAGATAGAGGAGCACAATGGCAGAAATCGCATAGTTGTTACAGAATTGCCGTATATGGTCATAAAATCAAAGCTGGTTGAAAAGATAGCAGAGCTTGTAAGAGACAAGCATATAGAAGGCATCTCTGATTTAAGAGATGAATCAGATAGAAACGGCATGAGGATCGTCATAGAATTAAAGAGAGATGTAAATCCAAAGGTCGTCTTGAATAAATTGTACATGCACACGCAGATGCAGCAGACGTTTGGAGCCATCATGTTGGCCCTTGTAGATGGAGCTCCAAAGATACTTTCATTAAATCAGATTATTGAAAAGTACGTGGATCATCAGGTTGATGTTATTACAAGGAGGACAAAGTTTGACCTTCAAAAGGCTGAAGAAAGAGCGCACATTTTAGAAGGCTTGAAGATTGCACTTGACCATATTGACGAAGTAATAAATGTGATACGAAGCTCCAAAACAGAACCTATAGCAAAGAAGAATTTGATGGACAAATTTGGCCTCAGTGACAGGCAAGCACAGGCCATCGTTGACATGAGGTTAGGACGCCTTACAGGATTAGAAAGGCAGAAGATAGAAGACGAATTAAATGATCTTTATCAAAAAATAAAGGAGCTAAAAAGCATACTGTCAGACGAAAAAAAAGGTTTTAGAGATAATAAAGAAAGAGCTTAAAGATGTAAAAGATAAATATTCATCAGACAGAAAGACACAAATTGTAGCAAAAGAAGACGAAGTTAACATTGAAGATTTAGTTCAACTGGAAGACGCTGTTGTAACTATGACACACTTTGGCTACATAAAGAGAATGCCTCTTGATGCGTATAAATCACAGAAGCGTGGTGGAAAAGGCATATCTGGCATATCTACAAGAGAAGATGACTTTGTAGAAAATGTATTTACGACTACGACCCATGATAGGCTTTTGTTTTTTACAAACAAAGGCAAGGTGTACAGCTTAAGGACGATAGATATACCTGAATCAGGAAGGCAAGCCAAAGGTACAGCTATAATCAATCTAATTCAGATAGATCAGGATGAAAAAGTAAATGCCGTAATACCTGTAAAGAAATCTCACAATGCCAAGTACGTCGTAATGTGCACTAAAAATGGAATAATCAAAAAGACTGAAATCGACGATTTTCCGAAAATAAAGAAAAGCGGCAATACAGCCATAAAGCTTGACGACGGAGATGAGCTTATAAATGTCATGCTTACAGATGGCAGTAGAGAAATCATCATAGGTACAGCCAATGGCTTTTGCATAAGGTTCCATGAGGACAATTTAAGGCCAATGGGGAGACAGGCAAGGGGTGTAATAGCAGTTACACTCAGAGATGATGATTATGTTGTTGAGATGGATTTGGTGGATAGAGATAGAGATATATTAGTAGTTACAGAAAATGGATATGGAAAAAGAAGCGATGCTGACGAATACAGATTGCAGACAAGGGCTGGAAAAGGAATAATAGCTTCAAAGATAACGAAAAAAACTGGAAAATTGGTTTCCATAATGTCTGTAAGTGAAAAAGACGAGCTTATGATAATCTCGGCCAATGGTATCCTTATAAGGACAAAAATCGCCGATATATCAAAAATGCATAGGGATACTGCAGGTGTGATGCTGATGAAGCTTGATGAAGGAGATAGAGTTGTTTCAACTGCAAGAATAGCAAATGATGAGGAATAAATTGTTAAAATTTATTTTAACAAAAGAAGGATTTTTAAGATAGATGTCGAATATATATGTAGAGGCGAATTGTTAAAAATTTTTCTAAAAGGAGAGGTTACCATGAAAAAATCATTGGCTATTGGGCTACTACGGCATTTATTGCAGTAAGCTTGGTTGGTTGTGGTTCAAATAACTCCAATACATCTTCAAACACATCAGGCTCATCTGGTGCGTACAAAGATGGCACTTACAAAGCAGAACAAGCATCATTCGATGCACATGGATACAAAGGACAGATTGAGATTACTGTAAAAGACGGTAAGATTTCAAGCGTTGTGTACAATGAAGTAGATAAAAACGGCAAGTTCAAGAGAGACGATACTGACTATGCATCAAAGATGAAAGCTAAGAATAACATAACACCGAAAGAAGTTGATGAAAAACTTCAACAAGAATTAGTAGATAGTCAAGATACGTCAAAAGTTGATACTGTGGCAGGTGCTACAGAATCGTCAAAAACATTTGTAGAGTTAGCAAATCAAGCATTGAAAGATGCTAAGAAATAAAAAAGCCCTCCATTTTGGAGGGTTTTTTATGGGTCTATTTTTAGTATTCCTAATGCTTTTTCAAGATCTATTATGTGATTTTCTTCCTCTAAAGCTATATTCCTGAGCTTTTGTCCTACATCGAAAAGCCCCAGATTTTCTGCTTGAGATATTCTCTGGTTATATCCATTTAGTGCGTCGTACTCGTAGTTTAAATCTTGATAAAGCATTTCTCTATTGTCAAGTGAAGTTTGCCTGGGGTAGACTTCTACTGTGGGGATTCCACCAAGGTATTGTATAATGTCTGTCAATATTACTGCATGATCGTGCTCATCTTTTGCATGTTCTAATATCTTATCTATAACTTCTACATATTCAGCTCCGTGTAGCATGCTGGAGTGCTGGATGTACTGTACCATTGCTGCGTATTCCTTGGTTAAGTCGGTATTTAAGTTTGATATAAGTTCTTTTTTGCTTATCATTAAAATTCACCTCTTTAAAAATATATGTTGATTCATACTATGATGATACTTATAAAAAAAGTATTTTTTTGCTTAAAAAATTAAAATTTTTTAATAAATGTAAACGATGATTTATTTAGAATTTACAAAAAATTAAGTTGACTTATTTCAAATATGCTGATAAAATAACTACTAATTTCACCTTAAAATATTTCATCTCAATAAAAGCGATGATGGAGAGGGGTATATGTATAAGCTAAAGAGAGCCGGTGGTTGCTGCAAACCGGTGCAAGTACATATATTAGATCGCTCCGGAGTAGTTAAGTTGAAGTTTTAGTAGGCTTAACCGTAAGACCTGCGTTAAAGGTAAAGTATGATTACTTACTGAGGTATTTGCCGTGAGGCAAATGCGAAATCAGGTGGTACCGCGAGATGATCCTCGCCCTGAATATGGGGCGGGGATTTTTTAATATGTGAAAGGGGTGATATTATTACACACATAATATCTGTCTTGGTAAATAATCATTCTGGTGTATTGTCGCGAGTTGTAGGTCTTTTCTCGAGAAGAGGCTACAACATTGAAAGTCTTGCTGTAGGCACCACAGAACTAAACGATCAATCTCGCATTACCTTAACAGTCGATGGTGACGATTATGTGATAACACAAATAATAAGACAGCTTAGCAAGCTGTATGATGTCATTAAAGTACAAGATGTAGGCAAATTCCCAAATGTATCACGGGAGCTTGTGCTGGTGAAAGTTGAGATCAATTCAAGCACGAGAGACGACATCATGCATATAGTAGATACTTTTAGAGGCAAAGTCATCGATATTTCGCTTAATTCTATTATCATTGAAATGACTGGAGACACTGAAAAGGTGGAGGCATTTATAAAACTAATCAAACAATTTCAAATAAGAGAACTTACAAGAACAGGTCTTATAACTTTAGAAAGAGGAAATAGAATTTTAAAAGAATATGAGGAGGAATTGTAAATGGCAAGAATGTATTATGATGAAGATGCAGATTTAAATCTTTTAAAAGGAAAGAAAATTGCGATAATTGGGTATGGCAGCCAAGGACATGCACATGCTCTTAATTTAAAAGATTCTGGCCTTGATGTTGTGGTAGGTCTATATGAAGGAAGCAAATCTGCTGAAAGGGCAAGGCAGGATGGACTTACGGTGTTAAATGTAGATGATGCGTGTGAGGCAGCCGACATAATAATGATTTTAATACCTGATGAAAAGCAATCAAAAGTGTACAAAGAAAACATAGAAAGACACTTAAAACCTGGAAATGCTTTAGTTTTTGCCCATGGTTTCAATATACACTTCCATCAGATTGTGCCGCCAGAGTACGTGGATGTATTTATGGTAGCGCCAAAAGGACCTGGACATTTAGTAAGAAGGGTTTTTACTGAAGGAAAAGGTGTTCCTGATTTGGTTGCAGTACATCAAAATTACACTGGGAAAGCATTTGAGACAGCATTAGCTTATGCAAAAGGCATTGGAGGCACTAGAGCAGGTGTCTTGGAGACTACTTTTAAAGAGGAGACAGAGACAGATCTTTTTGGTGAGCAGGCAGTTTTGTGTGGTGGTGTCACAGAGCTTATGAAAGCAGGTTTTGAAACTTTGGTAGAAGCTGGTTATCAGCCTGAAATAGCCTATTTTGAGTGTATACATGAGATGAAGCTTATAGTCGATTTGATATATGAAGGCGGTTTTGCCAATATGAGGTATTCCATCTCTGATACAGCGGAATACGGTGATTATCTGACAGGCAAAAGGATAATAACGGAAGATACGAGAAATGAAATGAAACAAGTTTTGAAGGAAATTCAAACGGGGGAGTTTGCAAAGAAATGGCTTTTAGAAAATGCTGTAGGCAGACCGCAGTTTAATGCCATAAGGGAAAGAGAAGCAAATCAAAAGCTTGAGAAGGTAGGAAAAGAGCTCCGTGGAATGATGTCATGGCTTAAAAAGAAATAAAGAGGGGGCTTGTGTATGGGGGATAGAAAAGTCATTGTTTTTGATACGACATTGAGAGATGGTGAGCAAACGCCAGGCGTCAATTTCGACAAGGAAACTAAATACAAGATAGCAAATAAGCTTGCTTCACTTGGGGTAGATGTCATAGAAGCCGGTTTTCCTGCTGCATCAAACGGTGATTTCGAAGCTGTGAAGTATGTAGGGGAGAATTTAGATGGTGTTACTGTTGCAGGATTGTCAAGATGTGTGAAAAGCGATATAGATAGAACTTATGAAGCATTGAAAAATGCGAAAAAGTCCAGGATACATCTTTTTATTGCCACATCTGATATTCATTTAAAATACAAGTTAAAAATATCCAGAGATGAGGCCTTAAAGATGGCAGTTGACAGTGTAAAATATGCTTTAGGCAAGTTTGATGAAATTCAATTTTCTGCTGAAGATGCATCGAGGACTGATTGGGATTTCTTGGTCAAAGTGTTTAACGAAGTCATTGATGCTGGAGCTAAGATAATAAATATACCTGATACGGTAGGATATGCCGTTCCAAAAGAATTTGGCAGATTAGTAGAGTATGTCAAAGATAACATTCACGACAGAGAAAATGTGACGATAAGCGTTCACTGCCACAACGACCTTGGAATGGCTGTGGTAAACTCACTTTCGGCAGTGGAAAGCGGCGCGGATCAAGTGGAGGTGACTGTGTGCGGAATAGGGGAAAGAGCTGGAAATGCTGCTTTAGAAGAAGTCATCATGGCCATAAATACAAGAAAGGATTATTTTAATGTAATCCACGGCATAAACACAAAGGAAATTTACAGTACATGCAAGCTGGTAAGTGAGATGGCAGGGATAGAACTTCAGCCTAATAAAGCTATCGTAGGATTTAATGCGTTTAGGCACACTGCTGGAATCCATCAGCACGGTGTTATAAACAATAAAGCTACCTACGAGATAATGAAGCCAGAAGATATAGGCATAACGACTGATCATATATCTATGGGCAAATTATCCGGCAGAAATGCCTTTGAATTGAAGCTAAAAAATATGGGATTCAATCTTTCACGAGATGAGATAAATATTGCTTTTAAGAGATTTAAAGACGTAGCTGACAATAAAAAAGTTGTAGATGATGAAGATATAAGAGAAATCGTAGAAGATGTCATCTTAAACAGTAAAAGTTTTAAGGAGGGAGAGCTTTGGGGTTAACACTTACGCAGAAAATTTTAGCTAATAAAGCCGGATATGAAGTTAAACCTGGAGATCTTATAGAGATAGACGTTGACATGGTGTTAGGCAATGATGTAACATCGCCTGTTGCCATAAAAGAGTTTTTAAAGATAGGTGTAAAGGAAGTATTCGATAAAGAGAAAATTGCATTAGTACCCGACCATTTTGTTCCAAACAAAGATATAAAATCTGCAGAGCAAGTAAATATTGTAAGGAAATTTGCCAGGGAGTATGGCATTGTAAATTTCTTTGAAGTAGGTCAAATGGGGATAGAACATGCCCTTTTGCCAGAAAAGGGCTTAGTCTTGCCGGGAGATGTGGTAATAGGTGCAGATTCCCATACCTGCACATATGGCGCAATAACTTGTTTCTCTACAGGTATAGGAAGCACTGATATGGCATGTGCCATGGCTACAGGCAAGGCTTGGTTTAAGATTCCTGAAGCCATAAAGTTTAATCTTAAAGGAAAGCTTAATAAATGGGTAAGCGGTAAAGATGTCATATTGTACATCATTGGTATGATAGGTGTAGACGGTGCACTTTACAAGTCGATGGAATTTACCGGCGACATCTCGTCTTTGTCGATTGACGACAGGTTTACAATTGCAAATATGGCTATAGAAGCAGGGGCTAAAAACGGTATTTTCGATTATGACGAAATTACCGAAGCATATGTTTTGGGGAGAGCAAAGAGAAATTACAAAGTGTTTAAAGCTGATGATGATGCAGAATACGTAAAGACCTACGACATAGACTTGTCAATAATAAAGCCGCAAGTGGCATTTCCTCACTTGCCTGAAAACACAAAGTCAATAGATGATGTTGGAAATGTGAAGATAGATCAAGTTGTAATAGGTTCTTGTACAAATGGCCGTCTACAAGACATGGAAGTTACGTATGAAATTTTGAAAGGCAAGAAGGTTCATCCAGACGTAAGGTTGATAATATTCCCAGCAACGCAAGACATTTACTTGGAATGTGTAAGAAGAGGCTATATAGAAGAGTTCATAAAAGCAGGTGCTGCAATATCTACGCCTACATGCGGTCCATGCTTAGGCGGTCACATGGGCATTCTTGCAAAGGGCGAAAGGGCAATATCCACCACAAACAGAAATTTTGTAGGCAGGATGGGTCACACGGAAAGCGAAGTGTACTTGGCAAGTCCTGCTGTAGCTGCGGCGTCAGCCATAAAAGGATATATAGCAAGTCCTGAGGAGGTGGCGTAATTGGAAGGAAAGGCAATAAAGTACGGAGACAATGTGGATACAGATGTTATAATACCTGCAAGGTTTTTAAATACATCTGATCCAAAAGAGCTTGCTGCCCATTGCATGGAAGATTTAGATAAAAGCTTTAAAGATAGAGTCAAACCGGGAGATATAATGGTTGCAGGGGACAACTTTGGCTGCGGTTCATCAAGAGAACATGCTCCTATAGCCATAAAGGAGTCCGGCATATCTTGTGTCATCGCAAAGTCATTTGCCAGGATATTTTACAGAAATGCCATAAATATAGGATTGGCTATATTGGAATGTCCTGAAGCAGCATCTTCAATAGAAGATGGAGACATTGTTTCAGTTGATTTTGAGACAGGTGTAATAAAAGACATAACAAAAGGGATAGAATTTAAATCGCAGCCATTTCCTGAGTTTATAAAGAAGATAATCGAGTGTGGCGGCCTTGTAAACTACGTAAAGGAAAAGGTGGTATAGATGTACAGGATAGCTGTGTTACCAGGAGATGGAATAGGAAAAGAAGTAATGGAGGAAGCACTTAAAGTATTAAGTGCTGTTTCAGAAAAATACAGCATCGAATTTGAAGTAAAGAAGTATCTGTTTGGCGGCTGTGCCATTGATGAGTTTGGAACGCCGTATCCTAAAGAAACAGAAGAAGCGTGCCTTAAAAGCGACGCAGTCTTATTAGGCGCTGTAGGTGGACCTAAGTGGGACGATTTGGATGGCGATAAAAGGCCTGAGGCAGGCCTTCTGGCATTGAGGAAAAGTCTCGACGTATACGCAAATTTAAGGCCTGCCACTCTCTTTAATTCTTTAAAAAGTGCATCTCCTTTAAAAGATGAGATTTTAAAGGATGGCTTAGATGTACTTGTTGTGAGAGAATTGACTGGTGGCATATATTTCGGCGATAGAGGAACGGAAAAGATTGATTACGGGTATAAGGCGTATGATACAGAATCGTATACGACGATGGAAATAGAGAGGATCGCTCATATAGCGTTTAAAGCGGCCAGAAACAGGAAGAAAAAGGTCACATCGGTTGATAAAGCCAATATTTTAGATTCATCAAGATTATGGAGAAAAGTCGTCAACGAAGTAAGTAAGGAATACCCAGACGTAGAATTAAACCATCAGTATGTTGACAATTGCTCTATGCAGCTTATAAAAGATCCGTCTCAGTTTGATGTGATACTTACGTCAAATATGTTCGGAGACATATTGTCTGATGAGGCATCACAGCTTACAGGATCAATAGGAATGCTGCCATCGGCCAGTTTGAGAGGTGACAAAGTTGGGCTTTACGAACCTGTACATGGTTCGGCTCCTGATATTGCTGGCACGAAAAAAGCTAATCCTTTAGCTACAATACTATCTGTTGCAATGATGTTGGAGTATTCCTTTGACATGGTTGATGCGGCAAATGACATAAGAAAAGCGGTAAATGACCTATTAGAGGATGGTTACAGGACTCCTGATTTAGGGAAAGGTACTATTTTAAACACTGAAGAGATGGGTGATATGGTTGTAAAGTATTTAAAGAGGTGATTTTATGATAAGCGATAGCATAAAAAAAGGAGTAGAAAAAGCGCCACACAGATCATTGTTGTATGCTTTAGGGCTTACTGATGAAGAGATAAATAGGCCTTTGATAGGTATTGCTAATTCAAAAAATGACATAATTCCTGGACACATAAATCTTGACAAGATTGCAGAAGCAGTAAAAGCCGGTGTAAGGCTTGCTGGTGGCACTCCTTTGGAATTTTCCACAATAGGTGTCTGCGATGGAATAGCCATGAATCACAAGGGTATGAAGTATTCCCTTGCTTCAAGGGAATTGATAGCTGACAGCGTTGAGACGATGGCAATGGCACATGGACTTGACGGACTTGTGCTTATACCAAACTGCGACAAGATAGTTCCAGGCATGCTTATGGCAGCTGCAAGGCTAAATATTCCAGCTATCGTAATAAGCGGAGGACCAATGCTGGCTGGAAGTTACGAAGGAGAAGCATGTGATTTAAGCTCCATGTTTGAGGCAGTAGGGGCTTTAAAGGCAGGTAAGATAAGTGAAGACGAGCTAAAGGCGATGGAGATGTCAGCTTGTCCTACGTGTGGCTCATGCTCAGGA
>NZ_BBKT01000030.1 GCF_000747665.1 Thermoanaerobacterium saccharolyticum
CTTTCATAACAATGATGGCTCTAAAGAGGGCATGACGAGAATAACCTCTAGGGCCAAATTTAGAAGGCGGGAATTCAGGAATGGAAGACAAATCAAGATTGCTAAATAAAGAAGTATAAAAATCAATTTTAGGTTGAGAAGTAAAAAGGTCAATAATGTTTAAAACTTGTTGAAGCTGGTACATGTAGGGTTTCCTCCTTTAATGTTTAATGATGCTAATAATACAATAATTCGACATAAAAGGCAGGAAATCCTACATATCAGATAAAAAATTTTCAGGGTGATAAGAAAAAAGCATATCTTAAAAATGGCTAAAATCAAGGCTTTTGAGATATGCACAAGTCTATTTTAAAAAATGAAAAGAGGTGAATTACAAAAATCGTTTTTGTTTGATTAAATTAAAATTATGTAGAGGAGAGATTTAGATGAGTGAAGAAAGAAAGTTAAAATTTGACACATTGCAGGTGCATGCGGGGCAAGAACCAGATCCAGCCACAGGTGCAGTGGCAGTGCCAATTTATCAAACATCGTCGTATATATTTAAAGATACCGAACATGCCGCTTCTTTATTTAGTCTTAAAGAACCAGGAAACATCTATACGAGAATCATGAATCCTACCAATGATGTGTTTGAAAAGAGAATAGCAGCCTTAGAGGGTGGTGTTGGTGCTGTTGCTACAGCTTCTGGCTCTGCTGCTATAACATATTCGATTTTAAATATATTAGGTACTGGCGATGAAATAGTATCTGCCAGCACATTATATGGTGGAACATACAATCTTTTTGCCTTAACATTGCCTAAACTTGGCATTAAAACTACATTTGTAGATCCAGATGATCCTGAAAATTTCAGAAAAGCAATAACAGACAGAACAAAGGCATTGTATGTAGAGACAATAGGAAATCCTGGGATAAATATACCTGATTTCGAGGCTATAGCAAAAATAGCCCATGAGAATAAAATACCGCTAATTGTAGACAACACATTTGCAACACCATATCTTTTCCGCCCGTTTGAATATGGCGCAGATATAGTAGTACATTCAGCGACAAAATTTATAGGAGGCCACGGGACATCAATAGGCGGAGTAATAGTAGACTCAGGCAAATTTGATTGGGCAGGAAGCGGAAGATTCCCTGAATTTGTAGAGCCAGATCCAAGCTATCACGGAATCAAATATGTTGAATCATTTGGACCTGCTGCATATATCACAAAATTAAGGGTACAGCTTTTAAGAGACACTGGTGCTTCTTTAAGCCCCTTCAATGCATTTTTATTTTTACAAGGATTAGAGACATTATCATTAAGAGTCCAAAGACATGTGGAAAATGCACAAAAAGTAGCAGAATTCTTAGCAAGCAATCCAAATGTGACATGGGTAAACTATCCTGGACTTAAAGAAAATAAATACCATGAGCTTGCAAAGAAATACCTACCGAAAGGCGCTGGAGCGATATTGACATTTGGAATAAAAGGTGGAATAAATGCTGGAATCAAATTCATAAACAGCCTTGAATTATTCTCGTTGCTGGCTAATGTTGGTGATGCAAAATCTTTGGTAATTCATCCAGCAAGTACGACACATTCGCAATTAAGCGAAGAAGAATTGTCATTAGCAGGTGTAACTCCTGATCAAATAAGACTTTCAATAGGCATAGAAGACATCGACGACATATTGTATGACCTTGACCAAGCACTTAAAAAAGCAGCAGAATAATTATTATAGAGCTCTCTTCACAATAGAAGAGGGCTTTTGATATTTTTAAAATAATTTACTAGATATTTGTTTAATATAATGTTATGGCAATAATATTTAAATTAATAATAGAAGTACATAAATATGTATATTCCGATTGACTTTTGTGTAATTAAATGATATCATATAAACATAAACCCAGTATGGGTATAATGCATCAAGGGAGGTGTGAAAAATGGCTAAGGATCCAGTGTGTGGAATGGATGTTAAAGAGGATAATGCTGCAGATAAAACAACATTCAATGGAAAGGAATATTTTTTCTGTTCGAAAAGTTGTAAAGCAGAATTTGAAAAGAATCCAGAAAAATATGTAAAAAATGAAAGTGATGGAGGACATCATGGTGGGCACAGTCATCATGGTTGCTGTTAATTTGGTCTGACGTACATGATCTACTAAAATGCATTATAGATTTATATTTGATTAATTTTTACTTGGGTTTGAACTATCATTCTCTAATTTATTTAGAGATTTGATATTTTTCAGACCCTTTTTATTTGGCATGATTTTTGCATTATAAATTTCTGGATGGCACTAAGGTTTTATTATAGTGTATCTTTTTCTTGAGTTAATTTTAGACATTATATCATTTTTGATTATATCGTGCGTTAGTGATAGATGTAAGGAGGTTATAATATGTGGATGCTATGGCAGTAATAGCAATAATATCGGTGTAAAACATAGAGACAATCTTTTATAAAATTTTTTAAAGCAGAGAATTAGTGCCTTTTAGCACACTGTTGTAGCAATTGATACAGTAATTTATATATCTTTTTGAAGAATGGGTATGAAAGTTAATATGAGAGGAGATTTTTCATGACAGTACCTTTGTTTAATATTGGCGGTTTCACGATATATCTATTTGGAATAATGATAGCGATAGGTGTTGGTACAGGGTATATTTTGGCATTAAAAGAAGCCAAAAGAAAAGGCCTTGATGTTGACAAAGTTTCAGAATTTCTCGTGTACCTTATAATAGTTGGTATAATAGGGGGAAGGCTTGGATTCGTTTTGACATATCGACCATATTTTTTCCTGACACATCCACTAGAAATATTAAAAATACATGATGGTGGGATGGCTATTCATGGTAGTTTAGTTGCCGGGATTTTATTTAGTATATGGTATGTTAGAAAATATAAATTAAATTTCTGGAAAATTGCAGATTTAGCGGCACCAGGGCTTGCTATAGGACAAGCAATCGGAAGAATAGGCTGCGATGTATTTGGGTATGCAATGGCACGTCCATGGCCATGGGGAATAAAAGTAAATGGACAATTATTGCATCCTGTGCAAGTTTATGAGTTTTTACTTGACTATATTATGTTTTTCGTGCTTTGGAGAAAAAGGGACAAAATAAAATACAATGGACAATTATTTATCATATATGTTATTTTCTTCAATATAAATAGATCTATTGTAGAATTTTTTAGAGCCGGAAATCCTATGATTTTACCACCATTTACAATCGCTCATCTTGCTAGTGCTATATTTATCGCTGCAGCTTTGATAGCGGCACATTATATTAAAAAATACAATACTATTGAGAAAGATGAGATGCCGGTACAAAGTAAAAAAGGTTTTTTAGATATTGTGGTGGTAGTTTTGTTAATGGCAATATCGACGGTTTTCTTTTACTATATCCATTAATTGAATAAAAATTTTATGAAAGGAGTGTTACAGATGAAGTTTTTAACAACTATTTTACCGTTTTTGTTTCTACTGTTGTGCCCATTAATGCATTTATTTATGATGAAAGGTATGCATAGTCATAATCACAGCTATGAACAAGATAAAGGCAGTAGGCAAATCGAAAAACCTGAGGATGACGTAACAGAATAGATATTATGATACTTGGTGAAATTCATACCAGGTATGTCGATTATATATAGATTTCTTAGGGGGATATCGATGAAACGTAAGATGACTATTTTTCTAATTATCATTTTTATTTTTGCGTCTGTTTTTAATTATGGATATTCATCTAGTTTAACTGACAATAAAAAGAGACTTGAAGAGTTAAGCATTCAAAAACAACAAACTCAAAAAAAAATTAAGTGAAAATTATCAAAAACAGCAATCTGTAAAAAAAGAACTATTAGACATCGATAAACAGCTATCAGAAACTCAAAAAGAATTGATTGAAAATCAGAGGAAATTATACTCAATTGAGCAAAAAATAAGTGAGACACAGAAAGAACTAGATATAGCTCAAAAAAGATATGATTCTCGTAAGAGTTTGTATAAAGAGAGGATAAGAGCAATATATATGAGTGGTGATGCAGGATATATTGAAGTTTTATTGGGTTCAAAAAATTTTATCGATTTTATATCAAGACTTGATAATATAAAAAAATTAATGGCTTTTGATATAAGATTTTTAAATGAAATGAAAAACACTAAAAATTTAATAGCGAAAAAAGAAGAAGTCTTAAAAGAAGAGAAAAATAATTTGCAATATGTTACAGCTCAAGTGGAAGAGAGAAAGAAAAGGATACAAGTTGCCATGGTATCAAGAAGTGGTGTCTTGAGAAACCTTGAAAGACAACAAAAAAATATGAGGAAGATCTTGAAGATCTAGAAACTGCATCAAAACAGGTAATGGATATTATAAGATCTCAAAGCGGTTCGACAAACACAAATAATAGCAATGTAAAATATGCCAATGGAAAGTTGGTATGGCCTGTACCAGGATATTACAGTATAAGTTCACCATTTGGATATAGAATACATCCTGTTTACAAGACAAAGAAATTGCATACAGGTATAGATATACCTGCACCATATGGAACAATTGGTGTTGCAGCTGGTGATGGGACAGTCATATATGCCGGATGGATATCAGGTTATGGAAATTCTGTGATAATCGATCACGGTGGAGGTATATCTACATTGTATGCACATAATTCCTCTATATTAGTTTCAAAAGGTAAAAGTGTAAAAAAAGGTGAACCTGTTGTAAAACTTGGGAGTACTGGACTTGTTACAGGTGTTAATCTTCATTTTGAAGTGAGGATAAATGGTACACCAGTTGATCCAGAACCATATGTAAGATAAAGAAAATAATAAGATTATTATAAATAACAGCAAAGGATGGGTTGGATGATTCAAGAGAAGGGAAAAAGCAAATTGTTGCTTTTGTTTGGAATTAGCTTTTTATCCATATCAATGTTTATATATCAAGTAATATTGACAAGGGTTATTTCAGCTATTTTTACGTATCATTACACATTTATAATAACCTCATTTTCAATTTTAGGACTCGGTATTGGAGGAATAATTGCATATAGACAATTAAAAAACAATAAGACAAATAATCAATTTTTAAAGGACAACTTAATTAAGAAGATAGTATTGATGCCAATTTCATATATATTTGTTCTAGGATTATTTTATATATTACCGTTTTCTATCAATATATTGGTATATATTATACCTGCGATGGTACCTTTTATAATAGGTGGTTATATTTTATCATCAATTTATAGTGAATTTAGTGATATAAGCAATAAATTGTATTTTGCAGATTTGATTGGTTCTGGACTTGGCAGTATTTTAGTTTTATTTTCACTTGATTAATTGTATGTTAATTTTGCACATAAATTTTCTATAATTGAAATTAAAATAATAGTTAAGGTTTCACAAGATCTTCACATTTCTGAGGTAATATTAGAATATAAAATTGTAAAGGAGAGATTAATTATGAGTTTAGTAAAACGCATATCTAATATTTTTAAAGCTAAGGCAAATGACATAGTAGAAAAGATGGAGGATCCTGAAGACACCTTAAATTACTCATTAGTAGAGATGAGAGAAAATTTATCTAAAATAAAGAAATCTATGCTAGATGTGGCAACATTAAAGAAAAAATTAGAAAATGAATTAAGCGACATCAATGTTAAAATATCAGAATACGAAAAAAAATGCTGAATTAGCTTTAGAAAGCGGTAGAGAGGATTTAGCAAAAGCGTCAATACAAAATAAAAATGATTTAATAGAAAAAAAAGACAAATCTTGAATCACAGATAAAAAGCATAGAGGAGCAGCTTAAGAATATAGAAAAAAAGTAAGGAACAAATGGAAGACAATTTAATAAAATTACAGAGCAAAAAAGAAGAACTTATTACTATGAAAAAAGTATCGGATGCACAGGTAATGATAAAAGAAACGTTGACAGGTATTGCAAATGATACAACTGATTTAGGTGAAAGAATAAGAAATGCAGAAGAAAAAATTAAAGAAAAATATGCAAAATCACAAGCTATTGATTACATGGTTGATGCAGGCATGCTTGATCACATATTAGATGATGAAGATAAAGTAGAAAAAGAATTAAAAGAAATTGAAAAGCAAAAAAGAGCTGAAGAAGAATTTGAAGAACTTAAAAAGAGAGTAGCTGCAAAAAATCAAGCAATTAAGGAGTGAGTTCTAATGGGATGCGGCGGAAGAGGTTTTTATAGGTTCTTTGACTTAATTGATGATTTTGGATGCTGCGGAAATAAAGGATTCTATCATGAAAGACATTACGAATATGACAGATACGATGAGATGATAACTGTAATAGATAGATTGTACGCAGAGGGTAAAATAGATACTGAATACTACCAAAGATTGAGGAAGGAAGCTGCAATTGGCAATCTAACAATGGACGATTTAATGAGAATTGAGATAAATAGCCAAAAGAAATTAAATCGTGAATACAAAGATATGGATCCCGAATTAAAAAAAATATTATGATAAATTAAATCAAATTGATAAGGCCAAAGAAGAATCAGAGAAGATAAAAAATGATTTATTATCAGAGATTGAGAATTTGAAAAGAAAATCTGAAAGCCTAGAGAAAGCTGCAGAAACGATGATTTCTGTAGATGAGGCTGCAACAAAAGATTATATTAAAGAAAAAATAGAAATTGAGAGCAAAATATCGACTCTTGAAAAGAGAAAACAAGATCTTGACAAAGATATTTCTGAAATGGACGAACTTAAAAATGAATTAAATCTTAAAATCCTTGAATTAAAATCATTAAAGCAAAGAGAGAGGCTAAATGACCTAAAATTTGATATAAAGGATATGAGTAAATAGAACTCTAAATGGGTTCTATTTATTATTGCAGTATAAGGAAATGTATTGTATAATCTAATTGAGAATGAATTTCAAAATCACAAAAAGGTTGTAAAAGTCAACAAAATTCACATTTCTCATGTTGTACCAAGTTTCAGAAAAACTAATATAGAAAGGGTGCTTATATGTCATTAAATGAAAATGAACTTACACTATCCAAAAAACTTGAAGGATCAAAAAAGAAAAAATCTGCTATTTTATTACTACTTGCAACAATAGGTCCAGGACTCACTGTAATGTTAGCAGATACTGATGCAGGATCTATTATAACATCGGCACAGTCGGGTGCTAGATGGGGTTATAGCTTGTTGTGGCTGCAATTTTTGCTAATACCAATTTTGTATTTTGTGCAGGAACTTACAACACGTATTGGAATAACGACTGGTAAAGGGCATGGCGAATTGATCAAAGAAAAGTTTGGTGCAGGTTGGGCATGGTTTTCAGTTTTAACACTTGTGGTTTCTGCTATAGGTGCTTTGGTCACAGAATTTTCTGGTATTGCCAGTGTGGGCTTATTGTTTGGTATACCAAAGTGGATAAGCATATCTCTTGCATCAATCTCTTTAATATTAATAACAGGCTTTGGACGTTATACTATTGTTGAACGCATAGCTATATTTATTGGATTATTTGAATTAAGCTTTATACCAGCGGTTATACTTGCACATCCTGATACTTCATCAATAATAAATGGGATTATTGGAAAGAAGCACTTCTACGATGAATCTTATAGACTTCTTATAGCAGCAAATGTTGGAGCCGTAATAATGCCTTGGATGATATTTTATCAACAAGGTGCTGTGATAGATAAAAAATTAACTGAAAAATCAATACGGTTTAGCCGCATTGACACTGCTGTCGGTTCTGTGGTAACTCAAATAATTATGTCTGTAGTATTGGTTTTAACGGCTGCAACTATTGGACGAATAAATCCAAATGTTTCACTTACGAATATTCAGCAGATTGCTGATTCACTTATACCATTTGTAGGTCAGGTTGGTGGTAAAATCCTATTTTCAGCAGGTATTATTGGTGCTTCTTTGATAGCAGCTGTTGTTGTTTCATTGGCAACTTCATGGTCGTTAGGTGAAGTTATGGATTTTAAGCGAAGCCTTAATTCATCATGGAAAGAAGCTCCAATATTTTATGGATTATATGCTGCAGGTATTATTATTTCCGCCATTATCGTCTTATCAGGAGTACCCCTTATTACATTGACAATTTCAGTCGAAATAATGAATTCATTGCTTTTGCCAATTGTCCTTGGATTTTTGATAGCGCTTGGATGGAAGGCATTACCTGAAAAGTATAAATTAAAAAAATGGGAAAAAGTCGTACTCGTGATAATATATTTACTTGTATGCTCTTTAGGAATTCTTACATTATTTCAGATATGATTTTAAATGCGAATTAACTACGTAAAAAAGGAGCCATTTGGCTCCTAAATTACTTTTGCTGTTCGTTGATTTCGTTCTTTAGCGCATTTGTGCATGCATTTAACATATTTTGCGCATCTTTTTCATCTATATTTCCACCCATCATATTTTGCACATCTTTTGCTGTCAGGCCTTTCATGTAGTTATACATCGCATTATAGTTGAAATTTGAACCCATCATGTTAAAACCATAGCCGTTATTAATTGTATCGGCTTTTGCCCTTAATGCAGGTATTTGCGTAAATGCTATAGCACCTATTATTAGCACACCTGCAAATATAGCTATAACTTTCTTTCTCATTTAAAATTCCTCCTTATTTTTTATTGTGATTTTATTATACAATGCAATTATAAAGATCTTATGAAGATTGAGGAATTTTTTATAGAAATTTTTTATTTCACATATCGACTTTTTTTATTTGCCTGCAATTATAAGTTTCATTATGTCAAGAGCCAGATTTTCTTCTTTAAGTATTTTAAATCCTGAAATCTTTAAGTTTTTTACGGTATCTCTATTTATGTTTGCACCCCATGTGTTTACTGTAAGAGGATTGAGGATATCCATTAGTGTACCTAAGATTAGTTTTTTGCTTCTTACGTGCTCAAGCATAAAAAGCTTCCCATCGTTTTTTAATACTCTTTTAAGTTCTTTTAATCCTTTTATAGGATCCGGCACAGAACAAAACACACAGCTTGTTACGATAGCATCAAATGTATTATCATTAAACTCAAGGTTTTCTATATCCATTATTCTAATATCGACATCTTTGCCATACTTTTTGGCTTTATCTTTTGCTATTTCTACCATTTTAGGTGAAAAATCAATACCATAAATGTTTTTACCTTCAGGATAATATAAAATATTACCGCCAGTGCCAATACCTGCTTCAAGTATAGTGTTTCCTGAAACCTCGGACCAAAGCATCTTTCTCCACCTTTTACCGCCTGAAGACTCCATAAGGCTTTCCATAAGATCATAATATTTTGCAATTCTTTCATATCTTCTTTTAATAATTTCAGTTCTATTCGTTGAGCTTCCCATATTGAATCAACTCCTTCATGCAATATTATACCTTATGCTGTGGATATAGCATAATTATATCTGATAAAATTAATGTGAACTTATTTAAAAATTTATGCGTTATATTTATGAGAGGTGGGCATGTGATGGATGAGAGCAAACTTATAAATGATGCAAAAAGCGGCGATAAATATGCATTAAATCTGCTTATAACTGAAAATTATAATATTGTTCTCGGGTACTGTATTAAAATGACAGGAAATATATCACTTGCCCAGGACATAACACAGGAGGCTATGCTAAAAGCGGTATTAAATATTAATAAGTTTACACCGGATTTTAAATTTTCTTCTTGGTTAATAAGAATTGCCATCAATATTTACAAAGATTTTTTAAGAAAAAACAGAATAACTGAATGTATAGATGATATAGATATATTTTATGGAAATAATGTAGAAGATGATATTATAAGCAAGGTCCATTATAAGGAAGTTATGAAAATATTGTTAAACCTTCCATATGAAAAAAGGGCGGTATTTATATTGAAACACTATTATGGATATAAATACGAAGAAATTTCTAAAATAATGAATTGCCCAGTTGGAACGGTGCGTTCAAGGTTGCACTACTGCATTAAGTATATTATAGATGAGATGGAAAGAAGGAAATTGATATGAAGAAATGCCATAATGATATAGATCCTAAGCTTATAGATTCTTTTTATAATGAGTCAGATAATAAAAACATTGATAATGATGCATTTAATAAGCTCAATAAAATTTCAGATATGTTTGATATTTTTAATGAACCTGACGTAAAAATTAATGCATTTGAATTTATCCAAAAAGCTAATGAAATACGTAATAAAAAAAGAAATAGAAAAGAGCTTGTAATCTTCATACTTGCTTCAATTACGTTTATAGCATTTTTGATTTTAGTAGCATTTAAAGATTTTAAGTTAATAATCATTTGTCAAATTATAATTTATTTATCTTTGCCGTTAACTGTTGTGCCGTTATTAAAATTTAGAGAGGAGTAGAGGTTAAAATGAAGTATCTATTATTTATTCTATTGATTATATTACTTGTATTACAGGCAACATGGATATTTATAGATGCAAGGAAAAAAGGTGAAAAATATTATTGGCTCTGGGGTTTGTTTGGACTTTTAAATGTGCCATCATCGTTAATAATCTATATTTTGGTGACCCGCTATGAAGTTTCCAAATGTTCGAAATGCGGTGCGTTGATAAAAAAAAGTTACAAGTATTGTCCATACTGCGGCAATATGTTAAAGACTTCATTATGTCCACATTGTGGCAGGGAGATTAAAGATGAATGGGCATATTGCCCTAATTGCTCAAAAAAATTGAGGGAGCATTCCTGTAATAAAGAAATATAAGATTTGAAATAAAAAGTACCTCCTGATAAAATACAAGATGTCGATTGTTCATGAACACGACTCTCAAATAACAAGGAGGTACCTAATATGAAGTATAACCAAAATACAAAAATAATGCAAATAACAGAAAAGACATTAATTGTAGGTGTAGACATTGCTAAAGAGATACATCACGCTAGAGCTTTCGATTTCAGAGGAATAGAATACGGTAAGCGTATTGAATTTAGCAATGACATTGATGGAATGAAAAGATTTTTAAAATGGGCTGCAGATATTATGAATAAAAGCAACAAAGAGCATCTTATGGTTGGCATGGAACCAACAGGCCATTATTGGC
>NZ_BBKT01000029.1:0-2500 GCF_000747665.1 Thermoanaerobacterium saccharolyticum
AAAGCTTCTGAAAAGACCATTGCCAATGAAGTCAAAGGATTTAAGAATCAATTTCTTTGTCTTACTTCAGTAAATGGCATTGGTCCGACTATAGCAGCCGGCCTAATATCTGAGATAGGCGGAATATCAAGGTTTGATAATGATAATGCCCTTGCAAAGTTTTCCGGCATATATTGGTCAGAATACCAGTCTGCGGATTTTAAAGCGGAGGACACATATTTAAAACGCACTGGTAATGAGTATCTCAGATACTACTTTATTCAAGCAGCCGACCAACTTAGGAAATATTGTCCTGAGTTTTCACAATACTATGCTCGCAAATTTAATGAAGGTAAAACTCATAAACACAAACGTGCTTTAGTTTTAACGGCACGCAAAGCTGTAAGGTTAGTCTTTGCTCTGCTGCGCGAAGAAAAACTTTATAAACCACCAGCAATGAAAGGAGATGATTGTAAATACTAACACAATATCCCATTACCATAATTAACATATATTTCCATTGCTGTTTTTAGTAATGGTTAGCTTTGCTATGCTCTTTTTTAGCTGTTTTTTTAAAAAATTTTTTAATTTTTTTCAATCACCCCTTGACATATTACCGAAATACTTTATATTTAAAATAATAACTACTGGATAATTACATACACATTATCAATTGTTTGGCTGTTAGTATTTATTATTTAAGTAAATTATATATAAGGTTTTTTTGGAGAACAACCGCAAACACTTTTCAGAAACAAAAAAGCACCATGCAGCTTTCACTCCATGGTGCACTTTATCATTTGTTTTCCGCTTTTATTTTTGCAATAATTTTCTGTATGCTTTTAGGTGATAAATAATAAACCTCCGAAAGAGATGTAATAGATACACCAGATTTGTATTTTTTGTATATCTCCATATTTCTAGCGGCAATTTCCTCTTTGCTCTTGGTCATTTCACCCCAAGCTTTTCTATTGACTTCTTTTCTTGGAATATAAATGTATTCACCATCAACATAGTTTTGAATTTTATCTATTAATTCTTCTGGCAACACATCAATCGCTCTAATATAGCTCATTATGCTCCTCCTAATTCGATTTTTTAGGAATGAGCAAAGGCTATACATATATCAAATCTCAAGTTTTCGATGCTATGCGATAGCCTTTGCTACGCATAACGAACCGACTCCATTTTAATCAAACAATTCTTCCTCCCTTTTACAAAAATAATATTATACAATCAATCTTACCTGTTATTTTTATTTTTTGCACGCCTTATAGCCTGTTTCATTTCCCCCTTGCTTCCGAACATTCTTCTAATTTTTTCTTGTTCCAGCTGACGTGAGCTAAGCCCCTCGTATGCTATTTCCTTTTGCAGCTTCATATAATTCTCAAAGCGTTTTTCCGATAATTCACCTGCTTCAATTGCTCTTTTTATTGCACAGCCCGGTTCCGCAACATGGGAACAATCTTTGTATTTGCAATGTGTAGCCAATTCCTCTATATCTTCAAATGCCTTTGGAAGATTACCAACATAAAGGTGTAATTCCCGCATACCGGGCGTATCAATTACTATGCCTCCGTTCGGCAGGATAAGAAGCTGGCGGTGTGTCGTGGCATGTCGCCCTCTGTCGTCATCTTTGCGAATTTCCTTTGTAACAAGGATATCCCTCCCCATAAGGCGGTTAATCAAAGTAGACTTGCCAACTCCTGAAGAACCGATGAAAGCAATAGTTTTACCTTCGGAAATATAGGAGTTAACGCTTTGATATCCATTTTCCTCCATGCAGGAACATACAATCACGTCTGTTCCAACACTTACTGAGGCAACTTCAGCAAGCCTTTGCTGTAAATCATCGCACAAATCCGCTTTTGTTAGGACAATAACAGGCGTTGCCATACTATCCCATGCAATCGACAAATACCGTTCCAACCGCCGCAAATTAAAGTCAGCATTTAATGACATACAAATAAAAATCACATCAATGTTTGCCGCCACAATTTGCGTTGTATTAGATGTACCTGCTGCTTTTCGTACAAAAGCACTTTTTCGTTTGAGTATATGGTGAATAATCGCGTCCCCGGCACTGCTATCCATTCTATCTATCATTACCCAATCGCCGACAGTCGGGAAATCCATAGTATCTTTTGCAGTATAAAGCAGTTTACCCGAAACTCTTGCCTTGAGTTCACCCTGCTCACAGATCACTTTATATAAATTATGATGTTGCTCAGAAACCCTTGCCAAGTACATACCTTCATAGCAAGCAGCTTCCTGCTCAAATCTATCACTTAATCCGTATCTTCTTAAATTGATATAATTCATTTTTTTCCTCCAAAACGTGTTTATCCCATGATCCTCATAATCTTTATGTATTATCACTATTCATCTTTCTCGTAAATACAAGAATGGCAATCACCATAATAACAACTGCATATACGATTACCCACCATAAATCCGGAAAAATGGAAGAATAATTACCCGAAAGTGCAGCTCTTCCTGCCTTAACAGTATGTACGAACGG
>NZ_BBKT01000029.1:7500-22157 GCF_000747665.1 Thermoanaerobacterium saccharolyticum
ACAATTCACCTACCAGATAGAACAGCATAACTGCTACACCTTCTGGATACTCTCCAACGAAGAAAGCACCAATGGTAGCAATACTCATCAAAAAATGCTCACTGAATACCTGACCGCGGGCAATACCTTTTATTGCTCTTAAGACAACCTCTCCACCAACTATGATATAACTAATAATAAACAAGGTAAGCTCAAGCCAATTTTGGAAATTAAAGATGATTCCCACGGCAAATATTGCTCCACCGACCACAAGTCTTATGATTTCTTTTTTGTTGACACCTTCTTCTTCCTCTTCGTTATTTTCGTTTATTTTGGTCTTGGAGTTATTCTCCTCAAAAATGACCTTTACATCTGGCTCTATTTTCTTTACTATGCCTTCAATCTTCTCATTTAACTCAGAGCGGTTGACTTTCGGACTTATTTCCAGTGTTAGTTTCTTCGAAACAAAATCTACTGCAGCAAATTCAACTCCTTCTAGACCGCTTATTTCTTTTTCCATTTTAGCTGCACAATTCGCGCAGCCAAGTCCTTCAAGCATTACTATGCTTTTGTTCACCTTTTTCTTCTCTGCATCAACTATTTTAACATCCGGCTCAAGTTTATTTACAATGGATGTTACTTCTCCAAGAATTTTACCAAATTCCTTTTTATCGACCGCTTCAATTGTCAGCTTCTTAGATACAAAATCAACGGTCGCACTATTTACTCCTTCAAGGCTTTGTGTTTGAGCTTCAATCTTTGCAGCACAATTCGCACAGTCAAGTCCTTCAAGTATTAATACTTTTTTATTGCTCTTGTTAACGGATTTTTCTTTCACTACCACATCCGGTTCGTGCTTGTGCACTATGGTTTTAACTTGCTGTAATGTATTCTTATACTCTTGCTCTGATTCAGTTTCTAAAGTCAATGTCTTGTTCATGAAGTTCATATAGGCTTTGACTCCATTTAATTTATTAACCTCATCTTCAATTTTAGCTGCACAATTTGCGCAATCTAAACCTTCTAAAATTACTTCCTTCTTTAACATTACTGACCCTCCTTTACTTACTTTCTTCTGAAATATGAATTAATCCCTGGTCAAATATTTGCTTTACATGTTCATCTTCAAGAGAGTAGAATACAATCTTTCCTTCTCTTCTGCTCTTTACTAGTTCAGCCTGCTTTAAGACTCTTAGCTGATGTGAAATTGCTGATTGGGTCATATTTAATAAGAATGCAATATCGCAAACGCACATCTCTGATTCATCTAATGCCCAGAGTATCTTAATTCTTGTTGAATCTCCAAAAACTTTAAATAGTTCTGCTAGATCATATAGAGTTTCTTCTTGAGGCATTTTTTCTCGCACTTTATTTACAATTTCCTCATGTATTACATCACAGTCGCATCTTTCAATTGGTTGAATTTTTTTTGCCATATTTATATCACCTCTTTATCATTCAATTGAACACTTGAATAAGCTTTCATATATATTATAAACCTCAATTCTCCGTTTGTCAATAAAAACATATGAGTAATTGTTCAAGTGTGTTTATCTTTTAGCTTTACGGTCAAGACCGCCACCTCTAAGCGCAGCGTAGGTGGGTTTTAATCAGGTGGAGTAGACTCTCCATCTGATTCCCCGATGTTTCAGCTTGCTGAAACGAGTTCACTTATTAGATTATCCCCAAGTATAAATAGAAAAGAACCGCCCATCAAGAAGTATTTCTCCTCAATCGGCGGTCAAGTTCATTTTAAATTAATACATCAATCTCTACTCCAAACTTAAACTCAACGGTCAGCTTATTATCAAATACCGTAACTTTTTCAATAAGCCGCCTTACCAGTTGCTCATCATATTCCTCCAGCTCATAGGACTGTTCATTCAAGAAGTCTGTCATTTCAGCTATTCGCTGCTTCTTCCTTCACGCTCTGCATTTTTAACCAGCGCATTTTGCTTCTGCTCCCGCAATCGGTAATCCAATTATGTCTCCTGTAGTTATTTATAATAGTATAAGTACTCTTCCCCTACTGGCGGCTATCTTAATACGAGCTTATAGGTTTACTTCTATTTCTAACCCCGACTTAAACTCTACCACTAACCTGTCATCATATACAATTGCTTTTTCAACTAGTTTTCTAACCAGTTTATCATCAAATTCCGTAATACCACCGGTTTGCATATTAAGAAAGTCCGTCATCTCAGCGATCCGATCCCGCTTATCTTGGCGGAGAGCGTTTCTTGAAAGTGTTTCTTGCCTTAAATCTCGCAACCTATAAATTTCATTTACAATATTATTGTATTCTTCCTTTAAATTTGCTTTTTGGATCAACTCGGTTTGGAGTTCTTCCAGCCTTTTATCAATATCTGCTGTAGTCTCATCCAAATCCACGCTTAATACGGTTTCAATATTCTTCTTCAGTATGGCCAAAAAAGAGTTTTTTCCGCTGACGGCTATATTGATAGCTTCTACAATTTTCTCTTTAAGCGTATCTTCAAGTATAGTGGAAACGGTACAAAACAAACCGGTGTTTTCCAATCTACTGATGCATCTCCATACGATTGATTTCTTTCCTCGGTTATTCCAATGAACCCTTCGAAATATTTCATGACAGTTGCCGCAGAAAACCATCTGTGATAAAGGATGCTTGTTGCTATAGTTTCTTTTCTTTCCGTTCTTACTTATATGCACACATCTTCTGCGGACAAGCTGTTCCTGAACCTGCATAAAAATTTCACGCGGGATTATGGGCTCATGGCTGTTTTCTACATAGTATTGAGGAACTATACCGTTATTGGCCACCCTTTTCTTTGATAAAAAATCTACCGTATAGGTTTTCTGCAGCAGCGCATCACCGATATATTTTTCATTCCTCAAAATCTTATTGATGGTACTGGTATGCCATCTGGGATTGCCTGCACCCGTCAGAATTCCGTCAGCCTCCAAACCCCTAGCTATCTGTAGCATACTGGAACCTTCAAGGTATTCTCTGTAAATGCGTTTAACGATCTCTGCTTCTTCAGGTACGATAACTAAATTGCCATCCTTATCCTTTGTATAGCCAAGAAACCGGTTGTGATTGATATGGATTTTTCCTTGCTGATATCGGTACTGAATACCCAGTTTTACATTCTGGCTTAACGATTGGCTTTCTTGCTGCGCCAAAGAAGCCATAATGGTCAGCAGGATTTCCCCTTTGGAATCCAATGTGTTTATATTTTCCTTTTCAAAGTAAACTGGAATATTTTTTTCTTTAAGCTGCCTTATGTACTTTAGGCAGTCCAGCGTATTTCTTGCAAAACGGCTGATAGATTTCGTAATTATCATATCGATTTTGCCCTGCATACATTCTTCTATCATCCGGTTAAACTCTTCACGCTTTTTCGTGTTGGTTCCAGTAATCCCTTCATCCGCAAATATGCCAGCTAACTCCCATTCCGGATTGCTTTTAATGTAGTTTGTGTAGTGCTCAATTTGCGCTTCATAACTGGTTGCCTGCTCCTCGCTGTCCGTAGATACGCGGCAATAGGCTGCTACCCGAAGCTTAGGCAATTCTTCAGCCTTTGCACTATTTCCAATCCGTTTACGGGCAGGAATTACGGTAACATTCCTGGTTGTCATCTAAAATCACCTCGCTCTTAATAAGACTATAAGCATACTCTGCCTGCTGAAACGGATCATCGTATAGATTATCCGGCATTGAAGCATGAAACTTAAAATTCAGGCATTTCTTTTCATTTCCTTTATGTTCATAAATCCTGCCAAGCGTCTCAGCTCGCCTGCGTCTTTCCAGTTGTGCTTTTTCGAATGTGTCCTTGCTGATAATTGGCGGATAAAATTTATCCTCAACATACCGTTTATCTGAAAGCATTCTTGCAACAGATGTGTGGTAACGCTTAATACCTGCTTTTTGTGCCGCTTCGCTTAAAGAAAGCCCTGAAAGATAAACCTTAAATAGCTTCTTAATTTTAACTGCTTCCTCTTCATTAATTACAGCCCTGCCGTTTTGAATGGTATATCCAAAAGGTATATGGCTCATCATTTCACCAACCTTTCCCTTAAGTTCAACCCGCATTTCATTTTGAAACCTATTTCTTCTTGTGAAAACACAATGATTTCTTCAATAAAATCCTCAAATATTTTGCTATCGAATGCATCAATCTGCTTTTCAGCTTTCGTTGCAAATTTAAGAAGCTTCTCAACCTCAACAAGGATAGTCTGACTCCCATCGATTGCGCGTTCTATGGCTTCTTTTTGTTCTTTTAATATGGCTGCTTCTTTGAGCAGCTCATTTTTCTGTGTATTAAAAAGAGCGGGTTCCAGGTATCCTTTGGCCATAAGTCCCATAATCACCTGAACTCGCTCTGTATTTTCTTTGATTTTTGCTTCCATCTCCTGAATCTTTGTTATGTTATCTGAGTAATTTGTCTTCTTTAAGCTTTGCAGCAATGGCCTTAGAATGAACTTATGACCGAAAATAAGCTTATTGATCATTACAACGAAGGCCTGATGGATCGCATCCTCTCTGACAAACTTCATGGAACAGCTTGATGCGTCCTTTATGTGCTTTGTGCAGCACCATGCAATATATTTACGGTCACCGCTGCCATGAATTCGACGCTTAAAATTGCTGCCACATTCTGCGCATTTGATTTTTCCTGAGAAAGGGTAGCGTTTTTGATACTTACTGCTTCCCTTAATTACACCTTTTTCTTTTCCTCTTTGCTTTAATATCTCTTGGGCGGCTTCAAATTCCTCATGGGATATAATGGCTTCATGATGATCTTTTATCATGTATTGATCTTTTTCCCCATGATTATAATGCCGCTTAAAATTCTCATCTGTATAGGTTTTTTGCAGAAGGACATCCCCAGTATATTTTTCATTGCTTAAAATGCCGCGGATAGTTGTCGCTGTCCAGTGTGAACCTCTCTTTGTTGGGATTTTATCCGAATTTAGCCCATCTGCAATTATCTGTGTGCCTTTACCGTCCAAAGCCTCGGAAAAAATCCGCTTTATGATTTCAGCCTGTTCTTTATTAATTAATAACTTCCCATCCACATAATCGTAACCATAGGGAGGGTAAGAAATCTTGTATGTTCCGTTTTGAAACCTGCGCCGGATAGACCACTTACTATTTTCAGCAATGGATAATGATTCGTTTTCTGCAAGGCTGCTCAAAATTGTCAGCACCAATTCGCCTTCCATGCACTGAGTGTTTATATTCTCTTTCTCGAAATAGATGAAAACACCGAGATCGGTAAGTTTTCGCACCATCTCAATGCAGTCGGTTGTGTTTCTGGCAAATCTGCTGACTGACTTGGTTATAATAAAGTCAATCTTCTTGTTTTCACAATCTGCAAGCAGCCTTAAAAGTTCAGTTCGGTTTTCCTTTTTTGTGCCTGAAATGCCTTCATCATAATAAATCCCTGCAAATTCCCAATCAGGATTTGCTTTTATATAGGATTCATAATGGTCCTTTTGTGCTTCCAGGCTTGCCATTTGCTCATCGCTGTCGGTTGAAACCCTGCAATAAGCCGCTACCCTCACCTTTGGCTTGAAAGCTTGGAGAGCATTGTTTCCATCAATCCTTGTTACCTTTCTCACTGTTTTCACCTCCTTTGGGCATGTGACATGTTACCTCTGTGTGCCGCTAATAGCAAGCTAATTAGGCCATAAGCTGTGCATACATCGGCGAGAAAGTTTTGCGGTTCAACTTGTCGATTTTGTTGAATTCTTCTTTTGAAATCAGTCCCGCCTTAAGCATCCTTTGCAGAATTTTGTATGCCCGCCAGTAATCAACCTCTCTTTGAAGTTCCTCCTGTGTTATCTTTGTATAGTTCGTTTCCTGCGGGTTATATGTGAAATGATTAGCCGCCTCTATCATTCAAACACCTCCTATAAAAACTTAGGACAGCCGCGATTGGCTGTCCTTAATCGTTATTTAGGCAATTTCAGAACTTGTCCGGGGTAAATAGTATCCGTAGTCAGGCTATTCAGTTTCTTGATCTCCGGATATCTTGTTCCTCTGCCGAGTTCTTTTTCTGCTATTCTCCATAAGGTATCGCCTTTTTGCACTGTATAGGTTCTATTGCTCTTGTTATCAGGAATGCTGTTTACAATTACAAGGTTTTCTTTTGCTACCCAAGTGTTTATGCCTGCGATTTCTTGACCGCCGGATTTCTTAACCTTTTTGCCAAGCAATACACATTCTTTGCCGCCTTTTATGACCGGCTTGCCTTTGTATAAAGTCTGTGTGACCCTGTGGTAATAGTCATTTTTGACCCACGTTGGAACTTCCACACTGCCGGGGTAGTAATTCTTTACACTGACCTTAAACTCCACCATATCTCCAATTCCAATATCAGTATTGATATCTGTACTGTTCTCCAGCGCTTTTTTTACTGCTTTACGGAAAGTGTCCATATTCTCCCCATGCTTGGGAAACCAGTGCATCACATCAGCATGGTTGCTGGCAATACCGAGCTTATATCCCTCGGAGTGGCAGATGATGTCATTTTCATTAAGGCTGTACTTCTTGCAGAGCATAACGCAGAGTTCAACCGCATTCTGCCACGCTTTACGGAAATAATCTTCTTGTTTTGCTGCATCATAACCCACCATTACCGACCCAGATTTATACGAAAACCCAGCAGGCTCACAAATTTCAAAGCCAATATGGGTATTGTTGGCTGCTCCTCCTGCATGCCACCCGCGATGATCCCAAGGCAGGTATTGCCAAACCTCTTTATCGTCTACAAAAGCGTGAACACATACCTGCCTATTTATTTCGCCGGCCTTGTAAGATTTGTTCCAACGGGAAAACCACTCAGCCGCCATTACACCCGGCACAGCCGTCGAATGTACCATGATTCCTTTAGGCGTGATTTTGCGGCCTGCTGTATAGCAATCGTTTCGCGTCATGTATTTTGTAAAAAGCTTCATTTCTTTTCATCCTCCTCATTTGAGTGGCCATGCAGTTGTTCCAATGCGTTCTTCAGCTTTTCAGGAATGGGCAGTCCTATATGTGCTGCATTCTCAAGAATTGAAACTCCCTCGTTACTCAGGTAAAAGAAAATCACCGCTGTCCGGATTGCCCCTCCGTTGCCGAGAACCTGGCTGTCGATTATGTGTCCCACACCCACAAGTACAAATATAAGCACTTTCTTAAAGATGCCCTTGGCTCCGACTTCACTTGAAAGCTTTCTGTCTACAACGGCACACATCACCCCGGTCACATAGTCAATGGCCACAAAAGCGATGAGCGCATATAAAAATCCATCCAGCCCTCCAAAAAACCAGCCAAGAAATCCGCCAATAGCAGTGAATGCAATTTGCATCCAATTCCAAACTTCTTTCATATCAAATCCCTCATTTCTTTATAAATTTCCATATAAAAAAGCACCTCTGAATCAACAAAGGCGCTTTCAATAATTAGAGTCGTTACATTCTATGGCTGAAACGGATCCGTCCTTTGGATGTTAAAGTCGTACTGAATCTTCATTGTGTTTGTCGGTGTCTTGGTTACAGGACTTGGCAGCAGGGTCATTGCAGCAATAGGTTCCCATAATGTCCAGTAATATTGCCAGTTATAAATTGAACTGCTGCTTGGAACATAATATCTTTTTACGGCACATCCACCTGTATCCTCAACTACATATTGGTAGTCAAAGGAATAATTTCTAAATGATATATCGATGATATTAAAATTATTATCCGTTATGAAAGTATAGTTTCCATTACAAACAAACCAAGTGTCTACATCTCTTGGCTGCAGTTTCAAATCATACCCATTCAATGACATTGCACTGGTTGAAAATGGTCCTGCAGGTGTAGTTGTTGTACTCAAGTCATACAAAGCTGTCTTTGTTAAATTCGCATCAGGATTGCACACCAATATAAATGTCTTGTTTGTTCCACCATTATTGTATCTTAAAGGTATGTATAATTTTCCATTTTTACAACCCATTAACCCATTCTTTAAATAAGAGTCAATATTGCTATACCAGTTTGAAGGTATTTCAGGTATTTGCTGGCCAATAAGCGTATAGTAGCCAGCGTTGTTTCAACCTTGGTATTATCATCAAAATTCAGCCTATGAAGTTTATTGCTGTATGATGGATAAATCATATATACATAATTATTGTCTTGTGCCATCAAATAGGCCGATGGCCTGTAACTTGAGGATGTTAGCCCCATTGTAGTATATAAGTCAACTTCTGAATACTCTTCGGTATCAAGATTGATTACTGCCATACATGCCTTTGTTGTACTGTAATTTACCCCAATAATATAGAGTTTGTTGTTATATTTAAACACCCTTAATCTATACGAACCGTAGTTTCCTGGAGTGAAATTTGTTGATGCAGGAATATTTTTAGACTTGCTGCTATAACTTTCTAATTTGAAATTTCTTGATATTTCCTTTAAACCATATAATATTTCCTGTGTTGATGAATCATATTTCATCTCACACTACCACAGTTTCTGAAAGGTTCCATTGGCGGCACTTGTCGTAAAGTCAAACACAAAATGCAGATTACTTTCCGTAAAGAAAGATTCGCTGAGATTAATTGTGCCTTTTACTGTACTTGATCCCGCATACGGCCTTGATTTATCCGCCCAGCCTATAATATTTCCTTTTATAGCTCTTGCGAAACCCTCTTCTGGAGAAGCGTCATCTGTAAGGAAAAAATGTCGAAAAGGTGCTGTAAAGTATGAATATGATCCATTCTGCTCAGTATAATTATTATCTTTGCTGGAAGTTGTCCTGCCTACCTCAGCGTCATTATATTCATATGGCACACCCCATGGATTTCCTCTTATCCTGCAGCAAAAATAATCCATGAAAGCCATTCTCGCAATTGAGTCGGCAATGCGATTCTCAGTCTTTATTTCACGCTCCAGCTTACCATTTTCATCAAACATCTGAATTGTGACTATACCGTTTATCTCAATATCCGGTTTCATCTTTACATGCTCTTTGATTGTTCCATCTATAAATTTTTTTGTCATAGCCTTTGTCTACACGCATTTTTTATCACACCTCCTGCGTTAAAATAATATCTACAACTTCAGTTGTCCGGTTTTCGCTGACATCAGTATATATAAGCATTTCAGTACATGCTGCAGGAATAGGAACTTTTGACTGTACTATATAATTGAAAGTTACTCTATTTGAACACTTCAGTTCTTCTCTTGTTTCTGCATGGGGTATTTCCGAGCTTAAACCTCCTGTTAGATTTCTTCCGTCAATAGCAAGCTGCAGACCATTTGGCGGTTGTAATAAAACCCGTATCGAGACACAGCTTTACACTAAAATAGTGACCTCCTTCCGAAATAGCCACCAATGCCATTGGTACTGCTATTAAGTTATCTCCCATCTGCAGCTTTTGTTTTAAATTGATTGGAATGATACTGTTATCAAGACTATATTTTATAGTCAAAGTGCAAACGGAAGAAGCATTTACGCTCAAAATCAAAAAAGACATGCTATTTGTATTTCTCACAGTACCAATGGGCATATAAATGACTTCCTTTTCAACAGCCCCGACCTCCAGTGTGCTGGGATTTGTATAATACAGCATAGAGCTTAAGGCTTGGGAGATGGTGCTGGCCAAAATCTCACTGTTTCTTGAAATTTCAGCAAAATACCGGTCAATGGTGCTTAAAGGCTGCCCCAGTTCAACCTTGGTGTTTTTGGCGCTTAAAAGGTCTTTTTCAACACCGCTCACTTTAACCTTGATATCAATACCGAAGATGCTGTGTGATACCGTTACAATATCCCCCACTTCCACCTGCTCCAAAGCCTTGTAGTTCTTGTATTCCTCGGTCTGCCCAAGCAGGATGAAATCAACCTTATAATTGACATCGGGAAGGGCGTGGGCATCCAGATACTTTTGCGCTTCTATTCTCAGCAGCCCTTCGCTGTTTACCTCTTTCAACTCAACCATTTTGACGAGAGCAAAATCAGGGTAATCCGAACCTTCCCATAGCGGATTTAATAAATATTTCTCCGGCAGAGTAATCCCATCCATGCCAACCGGGTAAATCCAAGTCGCTACATCGTCACAATTCAATTTTTCACTTATCCCGATAATATTCTTACCATACCTAATGTGCACCCCTCTGTCAGTCCCTTTACTTTTCATAATTCCAATTGTGTAATTATCACGCACCAACTCACCCTGCCATTCATTGACCAGAAGGAAAACAGCCTCTACCCCATTTTTCTTAACAAGATATTGCGTAGCAACTTCAGTGAGATCCGATTCGGCTGTATATACCTCTGAAAGTCCCATTTCCTCCAGTATTATATTGAGCGCTTCCTTACAAGTTTTGTTTTCAGCCCTTCTATCTTCAATGATGTAATTTAACAGATCATAAAAAATATGCCTTGCATAAACAGTGACTAATCCGGTATTACTGTCCTTATCAGTGTTATAAATCCTGAATAACTGCCCGTCAGCTTTGATTATATTAAATGGTTGAAGATATTGTGCTTTTTTAAATGCAAAGGGTATGACAATATCAATTCATATTCATTATTAAGTTTTTCTATTATCTTACATTCCACTGCCTCGTTTAAAACTGCAATCCCGTTTTTATCAAAGCTCTTCTCTTTTTATCATAAACATGAATCATCACAACCACCGCCAATTAGGAGTGATTTCTAATTTAGAAACCCCACCGTTAAAAGTGACAATGTTATTTCCAACATCAAGAACTGGAAACTCGCCTGACATATAATTATTTGCGTTAGATAAGATTCCGCTTTCAACAAAATAGGCTTCCTCAAGCTCACTATCAATAACCACATAAGGCTTATCAATGTTTGTCAATCTGACTTCCCGGCCATTAATAACAAAACTGCCATCTCCTGAACAATAAACCTTGATTAAGGGCCTGCTTTTAACAGTTCCACGGTTAAAAACAGACGTCCCCTTCCTGAAGCAATATCAATAACCTCTTTCGTCACTGAATATTTAAAAGGCCTGCAGTTAAAAATGATTACGAACCTTGAAGTAATCTTCAGGATAACTTCAAAATCGATGCTGTTTACAACCTGTGCAATGTATTTCTTATCACTCTGAAAACTGAAAATAAGATCACTTTCGCCTGAACCAATGAGCCATGCCTTAATATCGTCAATTTTGCTTTGTATATTGCCAATTACAGCGCACTCTACGGATAAAGTTATATCTTCATAGGTTTCCTCGTCATATCTCAGACTCGAATTTCTTCCCGGAATGCTAATGTATGAAACTCTGCGCTTTGGAGAAGGTACATTGGGCCGCTTTTCTATAAATATCCCATGATCTTTAAAACTGTCTTTCCCATTAAAAACAAAACTAAGCATTATGCACCACCCTTTGCGAAGGATAAACGCTGTCTATAAAACTCAAATTCATAAGCAAGCTGCTCAATATCCTTTTCTGTATTATTATAGAAATTTTCAATATGGAGTATAAATCCATTACTATTCATAGCACTCTTCCCAGTGATGCCTGAAGCACCCGTCTTAAGGCCTGCATCTATCTCAAATTCAGTAGGAATAGCCTTTTGCATATCCTGTACGACTGTGTTCATTGCTTTATCAAACCCTATTCCTATTCCTTCACCCATGTTTTTCCCGATACCAGCAAAAACTGTTGATGGTGAATGTATGCCAAGGAGATTTTTTGCCCCCCTCAACGATTCCAGAAAAGAAATCTGATACTTTGTCCTTGATCCAGTAACCCAGGCTTTGGATGCCTTCCCACAATCCTTTTATGATGTTCCTGCCAATATCTGCAACTGAGGGAATAGCCTTTCCCAACCCTTGGATAATTGCGGATATAATTTGAGGCAAGCTTGCCACAAGTTGGGGTATTGCTTTGATAAGGCCTGCTGCCAATTGGACAGTAAGCTATATGCCCATCTCCACAATCTTCGGCAAGTTATTAGTAACAAAGTTTATAATGGCCGTAATGATTCGGGGCAGTGCCTCTATAAGCTTTGGCAGTGCGTTCAAAAGTCCCTGCGCTAACCCTTCAATAATGGCAAACGCTGCTTCAAGTATCTGATCCATGTTGTTTATCAGCGTCTCGCAGATAAGGATGACGGCTTCGACAATAGCCGGGATCATCTCCGGAAGCGCCTCCCCGATACCGGACGCCAGCGTCGAAATCATTTGCACTGTTGCTTCCACTAAAGCGGGAAGATTGTCAATGATTCCTTGCACCAGCGCCATAACAAGCTGCAAAGCTCCGTAGATTATCTGCGGCAGGGCGTCAATCAACGCCTACAAAAGAGTCATGGCAATCCGCACCGCCGCGTCGATAATAACCGGCAGATTGTCCACAATAGCCCCGCCGATGGAGGTGACGATATCCAATCCCACCTGAATGAGACTTGGCAGGTTTTCCATCAGCATATTTACAAGGCTTCCCACCGTATTGCCGATGACTTCGCTTATCTTTGTCCAGTCGCCATTAGCTTCGGACAGGCCCCGCGTGAAATCGCTCAGCAGGGAAACGCCGTCGTCGGCCAATATCTGAAGCTGGGGAAGCAGCACTGTGCCCAGCATGTTCTTGGCCGCTGCGCCGCCCGCCTTGAGCCGCTGGATGCTGTCGTCGAATTTCCCGAGGGCGTTCAAAGAATCCTCGCTCATGACCGCGCCCATGAGCTTTGCTTCCTCGGTCAGTTCCGCAATGCCTGCAGAACCTTGCGATATAAGGGGATTGAGTTCCTGCGCGGATTTGCCAAAAATTTGCATAGCCAGCGCATCCCGCTCGGTTTCGTTGGACACCTTGCCAAGCGCGTCTATGGTTTCCCAGTATACGGTTTCGCTGTCGCGCAGGTTGCCGTTTGCGTCAGTTACCGAAATACCGAGCTGCCGGTTAAGGTGTCCAAGGACACATCCACAAGCTCCGCGGCGTATTTATATGCCTGCAGGCTGTCGGTGGACATGCCGGTTACGGTTGAAGCAGTTAGAATTTCATCGGCATAGGCCGCGGAATTTACCGACATATCCACAAGAGCCTTTCCCGCACCTACTGCCGCCGTGCCGATGGCCGCCAGGGCCGCGCCCATGGCCACGCCGATTCCTTTCAAAACGCCGCCCAGTTTTTCAAAGCGCCCGCCTGCGTCGTCCGCCTGATCCGCGGCTTTTTTAATTTCTCTGCCAAATTCGTCCGCCTGTTTTTCCGCTTTGTCAAACTCTTTTCCCGCATTGTCCAGCGCTTTGTTGTTCGCCTCCAGCTCGCGCTCCATCTTGATTAGTTTCGCTTTGGCGTTGTTAAGCTGTATCTGCCAGCTTTGCGTCCGCCGGTCGGTTTCGCCGAAAGATGAGGCAGCATTGGCAAAGGCTTTCTCCAAGGTGGCGATTTTTTCTTTCTGAGCGTCGATTTCCTTGCTTAGCACCTTGTTTCGCGCTGTAACAGCTTCAACAGACTTATCCTGCTTATCAAACTGGGATGCGACAAGGTTCATTTCGCTGCCCAGCACCTTGAAGCTTTGGTTGATTTCCCGGATGGCGTTTTTAAACTCGCGCTCTCCTTCAATGCCGATCTTCAGGCCAAAATCGTCATATCCCATTTGCGCTCACCTCCTCAAAAAGGCATGAAAAAAGCCCAGATCCTCCGAGCTGAAAAAAGAACCGGTTTCCCGGCTCTTTCAAAGTATGATTTTTATTTTTATGTCCCATTCAGATGCCTGTCAATATCCCGCCCTCCGTACATGACACGAAGGATTGTGACCGTCCCTTTATCATGATCCGGGATGTAAAAAATCAGATAATTGTCCACGGGCATGATGCGCAGATTGCGGTTGTGCCACGGCTCTTTGTCGTATGCACGGAAACGCTCCGGCATTTGATGCTCCGGCATTTGATGCAGCGAAGCGATTCCTTTCTCCAGTCGGTCAAGCTGGCCCGCCGCATTCTGAACAGACTGCAAATCATGTGCAATGTATTCAAAAATGCTGCGCAGGTCATTTTGGGCTTCCGGGGTTAACTGAATTTCATAGTTCATACGCCGTATTCCTTGCGGATGTCCGCAAACGCCTGCTCGGCCGGGATCGTCTGCCCGTTTTGCATCTGGGCATATCCCTTTTCCAGTTCCGCGTGCAGCTGTTCCGTTGTCATGCGGCTGACGTCGAGCGGATGATCCGGCAATTTCACCTCAAAAGGCAGACCTTTTCGGAGGATGATCTGCTTGTAAAACATCGTTATTGCGTTGGAGGCGGTAATGCCCAGCGCATTCAGGATTGCTTCCGCCTGTTCTTTTACTTCAGGCTCGATTCGTGCATACAGATTTGCCGATTTTGCCATATATAAAACCTCCCTCTATAATCTTTGATTTTCTTTTAATATCTCACTCATTCTCAAATTTTCATGATCTTCAAAGGAGCCCTCATGTATATTAATGCTATTTATTCATTAATTTTACATGTGATAGGTAACCCAAATAAGCTTCTGTTGTTTTTCCATATTTTGGCCTATGAATTCCACTTAAGCTCATGTGGCATACCCTCCCATGTCTCACAGGATCTTTGTCCTTAATTCCTTCGTTCTGCCTTACATGAGGTGGATGTCAGTTATGCTCCCTTGCTGGGTCTTAAGCCCTTATGGTGAAATTACCAACCTGACAATTCCGGCTCTCTTTGTCAATCTTCGAATTTTTAAATTGAGTTTTAAA
>NZ_BBKT01000028.1 GCF_000747665.1 Thermoanaerobacterium saccharolyticum
CCTGTTGGTTCCATGCCAACCATAAGATGCTCTTTGTTGCTTTTATTCATAATATCTGCAGCCCATTTTAAAAATCTTTTCATTCCATCAATGTCATTGCTAAATTCAATACGCTTACCGTATTCTATTCCTCTGAAATCGAAAGCTCTAGCGTGATGTATCTCTTTAGCAATGTCTACACCTACAATTAATGTCTTTTCTGTTATTTGCATTATTTTTGTATTTTGGTTATACTTCATATTAGGTACCTCCTTGTTATTTGAGAGTCGTGTTCATGAACAATCGACATCTTGTATTTTATCAGGAGGTACTTTTTATTTCAAATCTTATATTTCTTTATTACAGGAATGCTCCCTTTATTTATATTTTCTAATAAGTATGCTCCGATTATTACAGACATTCTACCTGCAACTTCACTCATGGGAACCAATAATGGAAGTGATCCATCTTCATTTTGTACAGTCTCATATGCAATACCGATAATCTTTTTCTTTAGAAGTGCTTTTGTTAATTCAATATTTGGTGCTAAATGTAGATATGTAAATAGTATTTGACCTTCTTTAAAATAATCATATTCAGATGGTTGTGGCTCTTTTACCTTTATTATCATATCCGAGTTTTGAAATACTTCGTAAGAAGTCTCAACAATTTCAGCACCTGCCTTTATATATTCTTCATCCTCAATGCCACTCCCAATACCTGCATTTTTTTCAATATACACGGTATGACCATTAGAACAAAATGATTCAACTCCCGCTGGTGTTATAGCTACTCTTTCTTCACCTATTTTTATTTCCTTTGGTACACCAATCTTCATTTATGTCACCCTTTCTAAAAATATATAGGGTGCCCAATTCATGATAGAACGGGCACCCTTGCCTACCTAAAATAAACACTTGATTTCAATTAATAAAAGCTTACAAATGCATAACACACTTATAAGCTTCATCGCTTTATTTTTAAATATACAATTTACTCTTTTAACTTACTAAAATTATACATCTCTTTATTGATTATGTCAATATATAGACTATCTTTTTAAGTGATATTGAAATATTGCTTCTTACATTGCCTTATAATATTTCTCATACATATCCTTCCTGTAAGTCTTATATTTATTTTCTAGTAGCGTATTTGTAATTCTATCAAGAAAATTTAATGTTCCAGTGTAACCTACAGATAATATTCTCTGTCCTCCGACTCTATCAAGTATAGGGAATCCTAATCGTACAAGCGGTATACCACCCTTTTCGGTTAGATATTTTCCGTCAGATGGTCCTATGGCGATATTTACTTCCTTTTCTTCTGATAATTTCAATATGTGGCTAAAATCAGTTTCATCGATAATTGTAATGTCAACATTTAATGGATTATCTTCACTGATAACTAATTCTTTTAATCTTTGAGCCTTACTTCCGGTTGCAATTAAAAGAGGATGTATCCCATTTTCCATGCATGTAGTAAATACAGAATACACCATTTCAGGATCTCCAAAGATAATGCATCTTCCTTCAAAATTGTATTTATGCGAATCTATCATTCCATCAAGAAGTCTGCTTCTTTCCATTTCTATAGATTTTGGTATTGGATTACCTGTAATTTCCTTTAACAATTTCAAAAACACGTCTGTGTTTCTTAGTCCTATTGGTATCGGCACTTTATAAAGCGGCACATTAAATCTATCCTGAAGATATTTACCCGGCGTTTCTTCATAATTTACACCTATTTCAATTGTTGCAATAGATCCTCCCATAGACATTACATCAGATATTTTTGTGCCACCATCAGGAATTTTTTTGTAAGGGAAATTAAAAGGACTATCTAAAGTATCAGAATAATCAGGAAATAGAATGTACGGTATTTTCATAAGTTCAAGAAGTCTCTTTATCTCTCTTAAATCTGCTGTGCTTATATTCGGTACAATTACGTTTATTCTGTCATGTCTTTCTTTGTTTGTCGAAAGCTCCTCAACTATCCTGTATGATGTTTTTACAAATCCTTCACTGTGTGTTCCACCATATCCAGGGGTTGGTGCCGTTATTATTGGTATACTTATATTCCTAGATGCTTTATATTCTGACTTTATTCTGTCTATATCCTCACCTATTGTTTCTGCAAGGCATGTTGTAAGTATACCTATGCAGTCCGGATTGTATACTTTAACCACATTATCGAGAGCTTTAATAAGGTTTTTTTCGCCACCGTACACCGTTCCTTTCTCGTTCAGCGATGATGATGCAACGTCAATTGGCTCATGGTAGTGTTCAGCGATGTGTCTCCTCATATATGTCGCACAGCCCTGAGAGCCGTGCAACAATACCATAGATTTTTCGATTCCCTTAAATGCGATTATACCGCCTAAAGGCATACACATATTACATGGATTTTCATTTACGCTTTTATACGTTTCATACATATCTTTTCACCCCATCTTTCACATATTTCCATACCGGCGAGCATGCTGTTGTATAGACTTCTTCAGCAAAATTGATTGCACCTTCATAACCGCTTAAGGGGTGTTTTCTGTCGTGATTGTGATCGATAAAAGATATACCCATCTTGTATGATAGAAATCTCTCTTTAACACCGCCAGCTAAAATATCTGCTCCCTTTTCAACCATAAATTTTTCAAGTTCTGATGGGTTTGCATCATCTAGTATGACAGTGCCATAATCTGCTATCTCCTCAATCTTTTCATACTCGTCCTTTTGTCCGTTTTGCGTACCAATTACGACTACATCTATGCCCAGTTCTCTAAACTGCTTAATAAGGGATATTGCCTTGAATCCACCTCCAACAAAAATTGCAGCCTTCTTGCCCTTTAAATAACTTTTATATTTTTCTATTATATGTTTTGCCATTTTAGTTTTCTCTTCTATTAATTTTTCTGTTTTTAACATAACATCCTTATCATTAAAAAATTCTGCAATTTTCCTAAGAGAATTTGAAGTATCTTCAATACCTAAAAATGATACTTTCATATACGGTATGCCAAAAGTTTCTTCAAACTTCTTGGCAAGATACGTCATAGAGCCTGCGCATTGAACGATATTTAAACTGGAAGCTGTTGCTTTTTTCAATGATTCAAAATTTGAATCACCGGTAAATATTGTATTCACTTTTAGACCCATTTGATTAAGATAACCTTTTATTATCCACGCTTCACCTGCAAGGTTAAAATCACCCATGTAGTTTATACTTAAAGGTTCCTTTTTTAATACGGGAAATTCTTTAATTAACTCTAAAAGTGAATTGCAGGCAGCTTTATAGCCTGCAGCTTTATTTCCGATAAAACCACTGGATTCTACAGGCACAACATATATATTGTACTTATTTGATGATTCTTTGCACACTGCTTTTATGTCATCGCCAATTACGCCGGCAATACATGTTGAATATACGAAAATAAGCTTCGGCTTATATTTTTCGTATATTTCATCTATGCACTTAGATAGCTTTTCTTCTCCTCCAAAAATCACATCGCTTTCTTTTAAATCAGATGAAAAGCTATTTCTGAAAAGCTCTGAGCCGCTTGACAGACTTCCTCTTATGTCCCACGTATAACTGGCGCAGCCGATAGGACCATGGACCAGATGTACAGCATCTTCTATAGGATTTAATACGACTCTTGCACCACTGTATACACATGCTCTCTGACTTACACTACCTGCAACGCTATCAGTATTACATATAAATTCCTTCTTATGATGTTTTCCCTTCATCTTAATAAATTTTTCTCTTTCAGGTATGTCAAGTCTGAGTTCCATAATGCCACCACCTTTTTAAAATAGAGAAGCCTATAAAAAGGCTTCTCATAATTTTACTTTATTGCGCTTAAGCCAATTTCAGATGTTCTTATGCGAATTGCATCAATCATTGGCAAAATGAAAATTTTCCCATCACCTGGATAGCCTGTATTATTTGTCTTTATTATAGTTTCAACAATTTTAGGAACATCAGCATCATCTGCAACAATCGAAATCAATCTTTTAGGAATAAACCTTACATCTACGTCTGCTTCATCCAGCATAAATTCATCCATCACTGGATCGACTTCTCCAATAAATCCTTTTTGCTTGCCTCTGCCACTTACACTCAGTATCGACATAGGTGAAAAGCCAAGTCCATCCAGAGCCGTTTTTGTTTCATGAAGTTTCTGTCTCCTGATGATTGCTACAATCTCCTTCATAAGTAATCCTCCTCATAACTCTTTATTACCAGTTCTAATCGTGTATACTTCATCTACTTCACTTATAAATATCTTGCCATCACCTATGTTTCCTGTTCGAGCATTGCTTTCTATCAGGTTAACTATCTTTGATACATCCTCATCTTTTGCTACAATCATAAGCAAAATTTTTGGTAATTCGTCATATACAATAGGACCTACTTGTATTCCCTTTTGTTTACCACGTCCAAATATGTGCATTTTCGTCATGGAGCTGTATCCATTTTTATCAAGAGCTTCAACAACTTGCTTCTCTTTTTCTGGCCTTATTATGGCACGTACCATTTTCATATGATTATCCCCTTTCAATTAATATAATTACAATCGCTATATCTGTCACATGTTGAACACAGCAGATTAAAACTATGTGGCATATTTATGAAAAATCTATTGTACTTGTCATCATATTCAATCACGCTGTACTTCAGATAATTAAGATCTGATTTATCAATATAGATATACACATCGTCATACTCTAAGATCTCATCATTTTCTTTAAAATTATCGGCAACCGCAAAACCGGCCAGAAATCCTTCTTCTGTTGGAACTGTATATATTTTAAAACCTGTAGTTTCATTTTTATTAGGTAAATTATTTAAAATTTTTCTTAACTGTGATAATGCCTCATCTGACAGCTTAATCATGATATTCACCTCTTCAAATCTACATTATAAGTTCCAGGAGATGTTCTGGCGATTTAGCATCCTTGTAGTCAAGAAGAGTGTTTCCTGTCCTTTCAACAAGCCATGCTGTCCCTTTATATCCTACAATTGGAAAATGTTGAAGATTGGCTCTATCTAGAATTGGGAAGCCAACTCTTAAAAGCGGCAGATCGTACTCTTTTGCAAGATATTTTCCATGGCTATTGCCAAATAGCATATCAACAGGCTTTTTATCAAGTTGCTCTTTTAGATACCATAAGTCGTTATCTGATGAAACATATGCATCTGGAACCATAGATTTTACTGTTTTTTCCCATTCACTACTGTAAGTCCCTGTTAAAGCATACAAAACATTTATCCCTAAATCATTTGCATATCCAACTATAGCTTCAACGATATCGGGATCTCCAAATACTGCAGCTTTTTTATTGTACCAATGGGCGTGTGCATCCAGCATCATATCTACAAGCCTTCCTCGTTCTTCTTCAAGTTCGTAAGGTATAGGCTTACCTGTTATTTCACTTAACTTCATGATAAATTTGTCTACATTACTTATGCCAATAGGCAGTGGAAGTACCTCATACGGTACATTGTACATTTCATTTAAAGATTCTGCAGGGGCGATTCCTGCTTCTCTCCCTAGAACTATAGTAGCTATCGAATTTCCCATGTCTTCTATTTCGGATATGGTAGTGCCTCCCTTTTGATACAGATGTATCTCACCTGTCATAGGTGCATCTAAAACATCAGAGATATCTGGTAGAATGATTGCATCAATCCCCATTATTTTCAATATTCTTTTGATTTCCCGCAAATCACCAGGGCTTAATAATCCAGGAATAATGTTTATTTTTCCATTTGGTGAGCTTTTTTTGGCAAAAGTCTCTACGGCTGATTTAACCATGTTAGAAAAACCTGTCACATGTGAGCCTACGTAGCTTGGTGTACTTGCTGTAAATACTTTGACATCTTCTGGTATCTCACCGCTTGCTCGCATCTCATTTATTGTACCAGGAACATCATCGCCGATAGTTTCTGCTGAACATGTTGTGGAAATTCCGATTACTTTTGGTTTGTAAATGCTTAATATGTTTCGTATCGCCTGCTTTAGATTTCCGACACCGCCAAAGACAACTTGTGCTTCTGAAAAAGAGCTTGTTGTTGTCGGTATAAATTCTCTGAAATGGCGGGTAAGCTGCATCCTTAAATACGATGTGCAACCCTGTGAACCGTGGCTGTGTGGCATGCATTGGTGTATACCAAGGCACGCCCAAACTGCTCCAAGCGGCTGACACGTCTTTAGAGGATTTACCGTAAGGTATTTGCGTTCAGTATTATTACATTCCATTTTTGATTCTCCTTTCGCTATTTTTTCCAAGGTGGAGTCACCTCTTTCCAAATTGGATTGTTTATAGCCATATCCATATCTCTTGCAAAATTTACAGCTCCTTCAAATGAACTGTAAGGCCCACTGTAGTCATAGGAATGTATCTGTCTTGAAGGAACCCCCATCTTTTGAAATACATATCTGTCTTTAATACCTGATAAAAATATGTCAGGCTTCAAAGCTTTTATAAGCTCTTCAGTCTCGTGATGGTTGAAATCATCAATGACGATGGAACCTTCTTCCATATGAACCATCATTCCTTCATAATTCATGAAGTGATCAGGCATCTTACTCTTCATTTCTTCTATTTTTTCTTTAGGATATGCTGGTTCTGTCACTCTCTCAAAATGATACGTGTCAAGTATCTTGTGATGGGGTGCTTCTTTTATCTCAGGTATTATTTTGCGTCCTTCGTAATCATCCCGATGGGCAAATTCATAGCCGGCAACAATTGTCTCCATGCCGATGTCTTTCAGCAAATCTTGATAATGGTGTGCACGAGAACCTCCAACAAAAAGTATTGCTCTCTTGCCTTTAAGCCTTTCTTTATAATAGTCAAGTCTAGGTTTTATTTTCATAAGCTCTTCTTCAATAACTTTTTCAGTGTTTTCGTATATCATTGGATCGTCAAAGAATTTAGCCATTTCCCTTAATGATTCTATTGTGGAAGTTATGCCTATATAATTTACTTTAAGCCATGGAACTCCAAATTTTTCTTCCATCATGCGGTTTGTGTAGTTTATAGATCTGTGGCACATCAATATTGAAAGTTTTGCCCTGTGAGCCTTTGCAAGATCATCGTATTTTGAGTCGCCTGTAAATACACTTACAACGCGATATCCTATCTTTTGAAGCAGATCTTTTACTAACCACACATCACCGCCAATATTGTATTCACCGAATATGTTGATATCGTATGGTGTCGGGTTTTCAAGTTCTTTTGTCCCAACTATATCCATAATAAGAGTATTGCTGGCAAGATGATGCCCGGCAGATTGGCTGACACCTTTATAACCTTCACAGCTTACAGTAATTACTTTTATTCCAAGCTCTTCTTCGGCTCTTTTGGCAACGGCTTTTATGTCATCGCCAATAAGTCCCACAGGACATGTAGCATATATACCTATAACTTTCGGCTTAAATATCTCATACGCTTCTTTTATAGCGCCATAAAGTTTTTTCTCGCCACCGAAGACTACGTCTTTTTCCTGCATATTAGTAGAAAAGCAATTTTTTATGAAATAGTTATAGCCTTCTTCTGGCTCTGCAAGATTTCTTCTAGTGTCCCATGTATAGTATCCACATCCAATTGGTCCATGTGTCAAATGAAGAATGTCTTTTACAGGTCCAAAAACGACACCTTTTGCGCCTGCATAGCTACATCCTCTGTTTGTCATAATCCCCGGAATTGTTGCAACGTCTGCCATTATATGCTGTTCCTCGCTTGGATCTATCACTACAAGGTGCGTTTTCCTCTCTTTACTAACCTTTTTAGGATAAGAATCTGTAATGTCTTCAATCAATTTCTTGTTTTTTTCAACTGGACTCTCCATCATATAATCTTGCGTATGATTTCTTTCGATCATTTATAGACCCCCTTTCAAACTAATCCATAAGTCCATATTCTATGAGGAGTTTTTCAAGTTCATCTGTTGGCATTGGATTTGGTACTACAAACATGTCATTTTCATCAATTCTTTTTGCAAGGGCTCTATACACATCTGCCTGTGGTGCCTGTGGATCATAATCAATAACAGTCTTTTTATTTATCTCAGCCCTCTGAACGATATTGTCCCTTGGAACAAAGTATACAAGCTGCGTCCCTAATTTTTTGCAAAATGCCTTTAGTAATTCTTCTTCGTTGTCAACTTTTCTTGAATTGCAAATAATACCGCCTAACCTTACGCCTCCTTGATTTGCATACTTTCGAATTCCTTTGCAGATGTTGTTTGCTGCGTACATCGCCATCATTTCACCACTGGCAACTATATATATTTCTTTTGCTTTGCCTTCACGAATAGGCATTGCAAAACCACCACAGACGACATCACCAAGGACGTCATAAAAGACATAATCAAGATCATCATCATAAGCTCCTAAGTTTTCCAGCATATTTATCGATGTGATGATACCACGACCTGCACATCCAACACCTGGCTCAGGGCCGCCTGATTCGACGCATTTTGTATTGCCATAGCCAGAACGCATAATATCGTCAAGTTCTATATCTTCACCTTCATCCCTTATAGTGTCAAGAACTGTTTTTTGATTTAATCCATGAAGCAAAAGCCTTGTTGAATCTGCCTTTGGGTCGCATCCAACTACCATGACTTTTTTACCCATTTCTGACAATGCTGCAACAGTATTTTGAGTCGTTGTTGATTTTCCAATACCACCTTTACCATAAATAGCTACTTGTCTCATCGTTAAAAACCTCCTTAAATTTTTCAATATCTTTATATTTTTTATTAGTATCTAGATCAAATTTACAATAACACCAAAATCATCACCCCCTAACAAAATAACGCCATGTATATATACAGTGAAAATATATATACATGGCTCCATTGCCAAAACAAAAAGCGCTTTTCATTTTAGAAAAGCGCCTTTGCTTATTACAATATTATAAATTTAATATTCATTTTTATTTTAGTCATGAACTTAAAAATGGCTGTCTTTTGGAATAAAGCAAAATAGATATGTCAAATAAAATTATGTATTAGGAAAGTCTAGCAAAAATTTATTGTTGTTAAAATGATATCAGTATTTTTATTAAATGTCAAGCAAAAAATTTTAATACTTTACAAAAATAAAGTATTGACATTAAAAACATACTATGCTATTATATTTTCAATAATTTTCATAAACAAAAAAATAAAAGACGAGGAAGTCTTTAGCCATTCGGTTAAAGACTTTTTTAGGCACTGGAGCCTTTAATCAGTCGATTAAAGGCTCCAAAATTTTTTATAAGGAGAGGATAAAATGAATAAAGAATTTAATACGGTAGGTTTTGGACACCCATGTTTTAATCCTGATGCGACTTTATATCACGGCAGGGTGCATTTGCCTGTAGCACCTAAGTGCAATATAAAGTGCAAATACTGCGACAGAAAGACAGGGTGCGTAAATGAAAACAGACCCGGCGTAACAACTAAAGTTATGGATCCGTATGAAGCAATATTATATGCTAAAAAGATGTTAAAAAAAGAGCCTCGCATTTCTGTCATAGGAATAGCAGGCCCCGGTGACCCACTTTACAACGATGAGACATTCTTAACTTTTAAATTGATTTCCTTAGAATTTAAAGATATGATCAAATGCTTAAGCACAAATGGATTGCTTTTAAGCGATAAGCTACCTCTTTTAATAAACTGTGGTGTAAGCACAATAACAGTGACAATAAATGCTATAGATCCTAACATAGGTAAAGAAATATACGATTATGCAATCTATAAAGATAATACGTACAAAGGAATAAATGCAGCAAAATTACTTATAGAAAAACAGCTAGAAGGCATAGAAGCTGCTTGTGACAACGGCTTACTTGTAAAGGTCAATACTGTCTTAATACCTGGTATAAACGATAAGCACATAGATGATATAGCAAAAAAAATAAAGGAACTTGGTGTTGCCATCATGAATATAATGCCTCTTATTCCACAAGCTGAATTTTCACATTTAAAAGCTCCCAAGTGCAATGAACTTGAAAAAGTAAGGCTTCAAAATTCAAAAATTATAAGTCAGATGTACCACTGCAGGCAGTGCAGAGCTGATGCTGCAGGACTTTTAGGTGATGATATATGATGCATAGAATTGCTATCGCATCAAGAGATGGTAAGATGGTTAACGAACATTTTGGACACGCAAAAAGATTTATCATCGTTGATTTATATGATGATGGAAATTATTTTGTCCGTGAAGTCAGAGAATGTATTAATGCATGTGGTGGTGATGATTTTTACGACAGAATGAATATTGTAATAGACAAAATCAAAGATTGCGAGGCAGTCTTCGTATGCATGATAGGAAATGCAGCCATAATGAGGCTCAAAGAAAGAGGAATCAAAGCATGCGTAAATCCCGGCATTATAGAAGATGTGCTGAAAGATTATTTGATAAATTCCATTGGTGGTGATTAACAATGAAAGACCAAAAAATTATTTTGCTAATATTATCTATCTTTCTAATCATTTTAATGGTAACAGGATGCGATATAAATGCCAGTGAAATCAGCAATAAATCCTTGACAGTTTTTGTTGCTGCAAGCTTAAAAGATTCTATGGATACAGTTGTCAAGCGGTTTGAAAGATTAAATCCAGGTGTAAAAATAATCTTAAATTCTGCTGGAAGCCAGACATTAAGGATGCAAATAGAACAAGGAGCATACGCTGACATATTTATTTCTGCTGATGAAAGAAACATGACACTACTTTACAGCGAAAAACTTGTTGAGACACCTAAAATATTATTATATAACAAGCTTATCGTAATCGCATATAAAGATAGCAGTATAAACAGCTTTATGGATATAAAAAACTCCGGAGTGAAACTAGCTCTTGCAGACGAATCTGTCCCTGCCGGTAAATATGCACTTGATATGCTGTCAAAAATCGATACTGACTATAAAGGGTTCAAGGAAACAACACTTAAAAATGTCGTCACAAAAGAAGTAACTGTCACAGATGTTGCACAAAAGGTTGCAATGGGTGAAGCAGACGCTGGCATTGTTTATGTAACTGATGCTAAGCCATTTTTTGATAAAACAAAAGTCATTAACATACCTGATAAATACAATGTCATTGCAACATATCCTGCTGCCGTCGTTAAAAATACTAAATACAAGATTTTATCTTCGAAATTTTTAGATTTTCTATTAAATGGAGATGGTAAAAAGATATTAAAGGATTATGGATTTATAATGAAATGATAATCATTAAAGAGGTGTTTCAAATGACGTATATTTATTTAACCATATCAATTTTGATTTTTTTCTTATTAATACCTTTTATTTCGCTAATAATTAAAACTCCTTTAAATATAATAGTAGCTGAAATCACATCTAGTCCTGCAATCAATGCACTACTGCTCAGTATCATATCATCCAGTGTAACTGTCGTCATCACATTTTTATTTGGAACACCTCTTGCATACTATATTGCATTTAAAAAAGGAAAGATATCTACGTTTGCCGAATACCTTGTGGACATACCTGCAGTTTTACCACCTGCAGTTGCAGGAATTGCCCTTTTGATGGCATTTGGTAGAGAAGGCATCATAGGAAAATTTTTGAGTTCAATAGGCATACAAATATCATTTACAGTGATAGCCGTAATATTAGCGCAGATTTTCATATCATCCACATACTACATCAAAGTAGCTTATTCTTCATTTATGTCTGTCGATAGAACAATATGGGAAGAATCACAACTAATTGGTGTCAACGATTTTAAACTGATGACAGCCATATACATACCGATAACAAAGAGATTTCTCATAACTGGACTTATAAGCACATGGGCAAGAGCTATTGGCGAATTCGGAGCAACTATCATCTTTGCCGGCAATCTAGAGGGAAAGACGAGAACAATGCCGCTAGCCATATACACTGCAATGCAAAGTGACTTAAATTACGCTTTAAGCCTTTCTGTTATAATGGTTATATGCTCTTTTATCATAATTTATCTTTGCAGGTTTATGATAAAAAAAGATGCTGACAAAATTTAAAAAGCACATCCTATTTACAAGAATGTGCTTTTCATACCTACTTTGATATAGCATCTTTTAATCGCCTTGTGGCAAAACCTATATCATCTGATGCCATGATCTCTGATACAACTGATATTCCATCAACGCCTGTCTTCATCACATCTTGTGCATTGCTGTATTTTATACCTCCGATGGCGACAACAGGTATATTCACTGCCTTTTTAATTTTCTCTAAATTCAAAAGCCCTATTGCTTCGCCTATGTCTTTCTTTGTGCCTGTATAGAATACAGCACCTGCCCCTATATAATCAGCACCGTCTTTTTCTGCTTTTACCGCCTCATCTACGCATCCAGCAGATATGCCGATTATCTTATCATCTCCCAAGATCTTTCTTGCAATGCTGCATGGCAGATCTTCTTGACCTAGATGAACGCCGTCTGCATCAACAGACAGAGCTATATCGATTCTGTCATTAATTATAAACGGAATGCTGTATTTTGCTGCAATATCTTTTAATCTCTTAGCAATCTCATAAAATTCCTTCGATGAAACATCCTTTTCCCTAAGCTGCAGCATAGTAACGCCGTTTTTTAGTGCCTCTTCTACAGCATCGTAAAAATCTCTACCAGCCTTCAAAAGCTTTCTGTCAGTAACCAAATAAAGAGATATGTCAAAATCTTTCATGCTTACGCCTCCAATACTTCAATATCAGCGTATTTCCTTATCATGTCAGAGTCTAGAATGTATAGATAATCTATAAATTTTGTCCTAAATGATCCGGGGGCATTGCACTCTTTTTCCGCCAACTCACCAGATATATTCATAATAAGAAGTGCTGCTAATGATGATATCACTTTGTCATCGCTGCAAGCTGAAGTAGCGGCCATTATTGCACCTAAAGTACATCCTGCCCCTGTTATTTTTGTAAATAGATTTGCACCGTTATTTACTTTTACCACTCTCCTGCCGTCGCTTATATAATCTTCTTTTCCTGTCGATACAACAACCGTCTTTGTATGTTTTGCAAGTTTTACACAAGAATCAACATTTCCGCTGTCATCAAGGGAGTCTACACCTTTGACATTTGCGCTTTCACCTGATAGAGCCTTTATTTCTCCGCCGTTTCCCTTAATAATGCTTATTTCTCCTATTTTCAAAAGCATATTTACAAAGTCAACTCTGCTTTTTATGGCAGCACAGCCTACAGGATCTAGGACAACTGGTTTTTTGTGGTCTTTTGCTGATATTACAGAATTGATTATTGTCTCTTTAGTCTCATTATTTATAGTGCCTATATTTACATACAAAGCATTTGAAATTGCTGTAAAATTATACGCTTCGTCTGGTGACATCACCATTGCAGGAGATGCCCCGATACTAAGTAGCGCATTGGCATTGTCGTTTATTACGACGTGATTTGTTATTGCGTGAACAAGCGGTACTTCTCTTTTTAATTTTTCTAAAACTTTTATTGCTTCTTCAATCATAAATTTTCTCCTCTCTCTTATTTAAAGACTTAATTACTGGATATATTACAGCAGTCAAAATTATCGTTCCTATCGTTGGCGTTATAAACCACTTTGAAAGGTTTGTGCCGTAGTATGTAAGGTAATTATACGTTAAAGCTCCAACGATAAATGAAATAGTTGCAGGTACATTAAGAAGCCTATTGCTTTTACTATTCATCAAGAAGAAATCCTCAAATACCACAGTATACGCCGGGATAAACACGCTTCCTATGGCATACAAGAAGTTTTGGTAGTTGTCCATTGGAAATAGATATGCTGCAATCAAACCTACTATTGAATATATTACAAGTAAATTTTTTCTGCTTAATCTTGCTTTGACAATGGACAATGTGGAAACAGCAGCAGAATAAACATCCATAAAAGTCGTAGTAACCGTCGACAAAAGTATTATAAGCAGCGGTACAACACCTGTTTTTATTGATGCAAAGTATGAAATTATATCTTTGCCGCCTGTTTTTAGCGCAACATATAAACCTATAAAATACATGAAACAGCTTGCTATGAAGTAACCTGCAAATGTATATATAAAGCTTGACTTTCCATCTTTACTGTTCATAGTGTAATCCCCCACCAGTGGAAGCCATGATATAGGCATAGCAACAGCAAGCTCTACAGCAGCACTGAAACTGATGTCTCCCGTTACTGACGCTATTTTCCCACCTTTTAAATATGCAACTACAAAAATAGTCAAGATAAACAGAAGTACAACAGCAATATTGTTTATCCAGTAAGCTTCGCTGTCAAAGAATAAAGTCCATATCAAAACAGATACACCTACAATAAAAATCCCTAAAGAAGTAGACATGCCAATAGCACCATTGAAAGCCTTTGCAGATTGTAATATCATAACAGCCGTCCAACCAATCAACTGAAGCACGTTTAAAAATCCTATAAAGATCATGCCTCTGTCTCCTAGAACGACCTTAGTTGATTCTATTGCAGGCTCTTTAACCTTATAGGACATAAGTCCTCCCAGCGCAAAAAACAGTGTACCGATTATATGACCTAGAAAGATACTTAAAAGCCCTTTTGTAAAGCCTAATGGTGCAAACAATGAACCTGTATAAACCTCAGCAATGGATATTGCCGCACCTGCCCATATCAAAAATAACGTCGAGTTTTTAATCTTCATAGTCTATGCCTGCTTTCCTGTAAAGATCTACTAAATGTCCAACAGGTCCTACACCTTTCCCTACCTCAAGAGAATTTTTAATAGCTTCTGTTATGTAGCTTTTTGCACTCTTAACTGCATCTTTTAAATTTAATCCTTTGCCTAGGTATGCAGCAATAGCAGAAGAGTACGTGCATCCTGTCCCATGTATGTTTTTAGTATCGATCCTCTCCTGTGGCAGGATTAAAAATTCATTTCCATCGTAAAATACATCAGTAGCATTTTCTACAGAATGACCGCCTTTTACAACGACAGCTTTTACACCCATGTCGATGATTTTCTTTGCAGCCTCCTTCATGTCTTCAATTCCCTCAATATTCATTCCGGTGAGTTCACATGCTTCTGGTATATTTGGCGTTATTATATCTGCCATAGGCAAAAGTTTTGTCTTCAAAGCATCAATGGCATCGTTTTTAAGAAGGTAATACCCACTTTTCGATATCATTACAGGGTCTAATACGACATTTTTCGGATTCCATCTTTTAAGAGATGACGCGATAGCATCAATAATCTCTTCACTTGACACCATACCGATCTTTACGGCATCCACCTCTGTGTCATCAAATACGCAATCTATCTGCTTCTTTATGATATCTGCATCCATCTCCCTCACATCAAAAACACCAACGGTATTCTGCGCCGTCACTGCCGTAATAACGCACATGCCGTATACACCAAGGGCACAAAACGTCTTTAAATCTGCCTCTATGCCAGCACCGCCGATGCTGTCAGAGCCTGCAATTGTAAGTAACTTCTTCACATCAATTCCTCCTCATTATTTGCCTGTAAGGACATACAAAATAAAAAAGTGTGCTGGATAAGCACACTTAAAGTCCACTGTACTCCCTACGCCGGCATTATCCAGATCAGGTTATGGGTCATAGCAGAAATAGCTGCTAACTCTCAGCCGGGCTATCACCCCAGCTCCCCAGACGAAATATTAACTTTTCTCTTATTTTACCACAAATATTTTAACTTGTACAGGATATTTCACTCTATTGCCAAATTTTCCTGCTGGTAGTTATACAATAACTTTGTTCTATTGACATTATATATAATGTCATATATAATATTGTTAGAAGTTTGGAGATGATAGCTTATGTCCAAAAAAGAAAAGTTAATCGAGAAAATTAAAAACAATCCTAAAACAGTGCGTTTTGAAGAAATTGATAAAATTTTATTAGATGTTGGCTTTGTTCGAACCCAACCTTCAAAAGGCTCTAGCCATTATACATATCATTTTGAAAACTTGACTATAACTATACCATATAAAAGACCTTATATTAAGGTTGTATATGTAAAACAAATAATTAAATTACTGGATATTTTAGGCTATTGAAAGGAGGAGTATTATGGAACGTAAGTCTTTAGATTATTATTTATCATTAAAATATCCGTTTAAAATTGAAGTATTATCTGAAAATGATGGAGGAGGCTTTTTTATAACTTATCCTGATTTGCCTGGATGCATGAGTGATGGCAAAACATTAGAAGAAGCAATTGCTATGGGCGAAGATGCAAAGAAAGCATGGATCAAAGCGAGATATGAAAATAACATGGAAATACCCGAACCTTTTTCTTCGGAAGAAAGATTCAACGGGAGAATTACTTTAAGAACACCTAAAAGTCTGCATAAAGAATTAGTGAAAGCAGCAGACGAAGAGGGCACCAGCTTAAATCAATATATAATTTATTTATTAAGCAAAGGACTTAAAGAAAATCGAAAATATATATAGATATGCGTTATTAAGCGCATACCTATATATGACAAAATGCAGTCATATATGATGATTTGATAACTTCCCTAAGTTATCGTCAAATTTTCCTGTTGATAGTTGTACAAATTGTAGTACACGCCCCTTCTATTCATAAGCTCTTCATGTGTACCTTCTTCTTCTATTCCATTTTCAGTAAGTACGATTATCCGCTTAGCATTTCTTATGGTGCCTAACCTGTGGGCGATTATAAGGGTAGTCCTGTTTTTCGATAGATTATCAATAGACTGCTGGATAATCGATTCACTTTTATTATCAAGTGATGATGTTGCCTCATCAAGTATAAGTATCGGAGGATTTTTTAAAAACATCCTTGCAATAGATATCCTCTGCTTTTGCCCACCAGAAAGCTTTACACCTCTTTCGCCAATATACGTATCATAGCCATCTTTAAGCTCCATTATGAAGTCGTGAGCATTTGCTGCTTTTGCCGCATTGATTATGTCTTCATCACTGGCATTTAAGTTTCCATATGCAATATTTTCTTTTATTGTGCCCGAAAACAAAAATACATCCTGCTGGACAATACCTATATTTTCTCTCAATGATGATAGCTTCACATCCCTTATATCTATACCGTCAATTTTTATAGAACCAGCATCTATCTCGTAAAATCTCGGTATAAGGCTTAGAAGTGTGGTCTTACCTGCACCTGACGGTCCTACTATCGCAACCGTCTCCCCATGTTTTATCTTAAGGTTTATTCCAGATAAGACTTCTTTTTTGTTGTCGTAGCTAAATGTGACATTGTCAAACTCAATATCGCCTTTCACATTTTTTAACTCTATCGCACCTTTTTTATCAGCTATCTCTGGCTCTGTATCCATAAGCTCCACAAATCGCCTAAAACCAGCCATACCTTGCTGGTACTGCTCTATAAACCGCAAAAGAACAGTCAGCGGCTGCAAAAACTGGCTTATGTATATAATGTATGCCACCAAATCACCTGTATTTATAAGTCCTCTTGATATGAAGTACCCACCTGCTGCAAGAGTTATCACAACTGATATATTAGAAAGAAAATTTACACTAGAATCGAATATGCCAATATGCTTAACTGCTTTTGACCTGGCACTTTTGTACATGGAGCTTTTATTATCAAACTTTAGTTTCTCAAATTTTTCCCTTACAAATGATTTGACGACTCTTATTCCTGTAATGCTTTCTTCCAATGTAACATTCATCTGTGCCTGCGTTTCACGGACATTCTTCCATATAACTTCAAACTTATTGTTGTAAATATACATGTATATAAACATAAAAGGTATTATGGTGAATACAACCAGTGTCAGCCTTACATCAATTGTAAGCAAAAGTATGAATGTACCTATTATCCTTATGATAGACAAAAAAGGTCCTCTGGACCATGATGTGCTACTTCTGCTATCTCATTTAAGTCATTGACAACCCTTGACATTATATAACCTGTCTTCGTATTGTCATAATAGTTCATAGAAAGTTTCTGAAGATGTGAAAAAGCATCTTTTCTCATATCGTACTCTATGCTTACACCTAAAACATGCCCGTAGTATCCTACTATGTATTCAAGTATCATCCTTCCAAAGTACATAATTACCAGAAGGACTGCAAATCTGTATATAAGGTTAAATTCTTTATTTGGTATAACATTGTTTATTACATTTCTTGTCACCATCGGAAATACCAGATCCGACGCTGATATGAAAAATGCACATATCATATCAAGAATAAAAAGCCATATATGTGGCTTGTAGTACGAAGCAAACCTCTTTATAAGCCTCAAAAAAATCCCCCCATTTATTTTAAGTCCGATTATTACTTTCTCACACTCCTTCAGGAATCCATTTTTCCATCATACTCCTGTAATTAAGTACCTTATCACTATCTACTGTAAAAGTACCATCGCCATTGGCATGAAATGTAGGTTTCCCTTTTTTATCTGGATCTAACCACAAGAGAATCCCTTCCAGTACAACAATCCCATGTTTCTCAATATAATCCTCAACCTTACACTCTATACATGCAATACATTCTTCTATAAGAGGTGCCTTTACACTTTTTGCAGGCAATGGTGTCAGTCCAAATTCCTTAAACTTATCAACTTCCGTACCTGATACCGTACCAATTCTTATGACTTTCTCAATCATATCAGCATCAGGTATTGCTATCACACATTCCTTTGTCTTCATCATCGTTGTAAATGAATGGTTCCACGCTCCTGTTGATATTGCAATGCGAGGGGCAAAATCCGTAACCATGTGCCATGATATAGTCATTATATTGTTTTTGCTACCTTCCCTTGTCGTAACAAGTATAACCGGTCCCGGCTCAAGAAATGTAAATGCTTTTTTGATTGATATTTCTGTAAATGCCAATTTTATCATCTCCTAATAATGAAAGTATTGTAAAAAATTCTTGTTTTACTATATTATAGCATAATAAATATGCTAAATAAAAAATAATACCTATTTGGGGACGTATAATTGACATTATTACATCCAAATTTTAATACTCTTAAAAATCGACACAAGTTCAATTATATCAATTATATATTAAATCACCAAATTTTTTTAACTACTACAATTAATTTTACTTGAATATTATGGCTTCAAATACTATAATGAGCTTGAACACAATTTACAGAAAAAGGAGGAGCTGGAAGATGTACAGATTGACAAATAAGAAGTGCATCTTTAGTTTTTCAAAGCACAACGATCCTGTGCTTAATGTAAACGAAGGAGAGGAGGTGAAGATAGAAACTCTGGACTGTTTTTCATGTCAAATCAAAACAAATGATGACAAATTAGAAACCATGGATTGGGATAAAGTAAATCCCGCAACAGGTCCAATCTACATCAATGGTGCAGAAGAAAGCGACACACTTGAAGTGACAATAAAAAAAAATCGACATCGATGATAAAGGTGTCGTTGCAACAGGAAAGGATTTAGGAGTTTTAGGCGACATGATGAATGATTTATATTCAAAAGTAGTTGAAATAAATGATGGCAAAGTCATTTTCAATGAAAAGCTCTCATTTCCTGTAAAGCCAATGATAGGTGTAATTGGAGTTGCACCAAAGGAAGGCGAAATAAACTGCGGTACACCTGGTTCACATGGAGGGAACATGGATACAACACTTATCGGAGAAGGCTCTAAGCTTTATTTGCCTGTATTTGTCGACGGTGCCCTTTTTGCATTAGGAGACTTACATGCTGTAATGGGCGATGGAGAAATAGGCGTATCAGGTGTAGAAGTAAGCGGCGCCGTTACAGTCGGGCTTAGAGTTTTAAAAAACTTAAAGCTCAATAATCCACTTGTAAAGACAAATGAAGTAACTGCCACGATCGCATCAAATGAATCAATAGAAAAGGCTATAGAAACAGCAGTAAAGGATATGGCAGAACTTTTCCAAAAATACACTGAACTATCGATAGAAGAAATATCGACCCTTTTTAGCATCTCTGGCAATGTCCAAATATCGCAAGTTGTTGATCCACTTAAGACAGCACGCTTCTCAATGCCAAACTGGATCTTGGAGGCGTATGGAATAATATTTTAATTGGGAGGTATATTCTATGGATAACAAAAACGACAGTACTCTTGAAAAATTTGGTTATAAGCAAGAATTAAAAAGAGCTCTATCTGTATGGGATCTCATCATTTATGGCCTCATATTCATGGTTCCAATTGCTCCTTTTGGTATCTATGGCTTCGTTGCTGACATATCAAAAGGAATGGTCGCTCTGGCGTATCTAATAGGCATTATCGGTATGATATTCACTGCATTCAGCTATGCTTCAATGTCTGAAGCATTTCCAATAGCAGGTTCTGTTTATTCTTATGCGACAAATGGTTTAAGCAAGGTCATTGGTTTCTTCACAGGATGGGCAATACTTCTCGATTATCTTCTTGTGCCTGCATTGTTGTACGTAGTAAGTGCTGCAGCATTAAGCAGCATATTTCCAGCCATTCCAATTGTGGTATGGGCATTGGCTTTCATAATCATTAATACAATCATTAATATATTGGGTATCGAATTTACAGCAAAATTCAACAGAATAGTTCTGATATTAGAATTAATCGTTTTAGCGTTATTTGTAGTAGTAGGTATTGTAGCTATATCTCAAGGCATAGGAGGAGCGCAATTTTCATTTAAAGCTTTCTACGATCCACAAAACTTTAGCCTAGGTTTAGTCATGAGTGCAGTTTCTATAGCAGTTCTAAGTTTTTTAGGCTTCGATGGAATAAGCACACTAGCTGAAGAAACAGTAGGAGGTAAAAAAACAGTCGGAAGAGCAACTGTATTAGCACTTTTATTTGCCGGAATACTTTTCATACTTCAGACTTGGGTCGCTTCTATGATATGGCCTGATTATAAATCTTTCAGTGACCTTAACACTGCTTTTTACGATGTAGCAAAAAGAGCAGGTGGTACATGGTTAATGCTAACCACTTCACTGGCTACTGCTTTTGCATGGGGCATTGCAAATTCATTGGCAGCTCAAGCAGCAGTATCAAGAGTGCTTTTTAGTATGGCAAGGGATAAAAACTTACCTTCATTCTTGTCAAAAGTTCATCCAAAATACAAGACCCCATACATTGCAACTATATCTATAGCTGTTCTTTCAGCTATTCTCGTTATAATTTACAGCAATAGAATAGCTGATCTTACATCAGTAATAAACTTTGGAGCTTTGACATCATTCTTAGTCCTTCATATAACAGTAATAGTTCATTTTATAAAAAATAAATCATTAAATATATGGAAACACATTATATCACCAGTCTTAGGCTTTTTAGTGATCTTCTACGTATGGATAAACTTAAATAACCACGCAAAAATTCTTGGAGCATCATGGATCGGAATCGGTATAATATATTACATCATACTTAAATTCGTCTTCAAGAAAAAAGTAGAAAATTTGGATGTATGAAACCTAAGGGCCTCTAAACCACATTGAGGCCCTCAATACATCTTTTCATCTGCATTTTTATTGCTAAAATCCTAAGAAATAAGTGTAATATGCAATACCTGTGACAAATACAGTTAAATACAGACTATTACACCAAGTATCAAACCATAAATTTTGGCGGGATTTAATTTTTCATTTAACAGTATTGAAGCTGCAATCATTACAAAAAGGGGATTTGAGCTAAATATTACAGCAGAAAGGCTGGCGGATGTCATGTTTATCCCTATCTGCAAAAGGGGACATGCTGAATACCACATTAGTAAGCCCTATCAATACTAACAACCAAAAATCTTTTAACGCGATATGTAAATTTTTGCTTTTAATATTTTTTATAGCAACAGGAAGTAATATGAGTCCGCCTATAAAAAACCTGATGAAATTTATCTGAACTGGATTTACAATGCCCGTCAGTGTTCTTCCTACCACCTCGTAAGTGCTAAAGAACAACACCGTTATGATAAGGTAGATATAACCTCTATTCAATCTTGACACCTTCTTATGTAAATTTTACTGTAAATTTTACAATACACTTTTATTATATACCCTATGTCAAGATTGTCGTAAGGATTTTACACACTCTTTTCATACTTTAAATCAAACTTAATACAAGCACCCCCGCCCTCTCTATTATAAGCTTCTATTTTCCCGCCATGAATCTCTACCAACTTCTTTGCAATGTAAAGTCCCAGACCAACATGTCCATCTTCTGATGACCTCGATACATCTCCCCTGTAAAACCTTTCAAAGACATGTGTTAAGTCTTTCTGATTGAATCCACTTCCTGAATCACAAACTGTTATATAAATTTTATCTTCATCGACATTACATCTTATCTTTATCATTCCTAATTCAGGCGTATATCTTATACTGTTAATGACTATATTATCCATTACCCTCTCAAACTTTTGAACATCAATATATACCATTGCTTTATCATGCCTTTTGTCTAAAATATCCAAATCGAAATTTAAACTTTTGTCTTTTGAAATTTGTTTATATTCATCTATTTTACGTGTTAAAAAATCTTTTATATTTATTTGACTAAAATTCAGATTGACTGGTGAATCATCCAATTCAGACATAAAAAGCATCATCTTCACAATCTTTATACATTTATCAGTATTCTCAAGAATCACATCTAAATACTTTTTAAATTTTAACTTGTCGTCTATACAATCATCAAGCAATGATTCAGCATATCCTTTGATTATTGAAATAGGTGTCTTCAAGTCATGGGCGAGGGATTCTACCATTTCGTGCCTTTCCTGTTCGATTTTCCACTGAGCAGTAAGAGAATTTTTTTAATTCATCTTTCATATCATTAAATGCTACGCAGAGACTACCAAGTTCATTATCCGCTTTATAATCAATGTCAAAATTGAGATCTCTTTCTTTTATTTTTCTTGACGCCTCGATAATCAAATTTAAAGGTTTTCTTATATTTTTAGTAAATTCCAGAGAAAAAAGTATTGTAAATAAAGCAATGTAAATAAACGGCGAAAATACTATTATTATAAATAATGGCTCGTATAAAAATTTGTCCAACTTATTGATAAAATAAGGCGTTAATGTATAAGACAGTGAAACAGCACCTTCTATCGTACCTTGCTTATTTATTATCGGTATAATTTTATAATAGTTACCTTTTATACCAGATGTCGTATTTATAATTTTATACAGTTCATCTCTATTCCTAATCAGCTTCTGATTATCAGTACCATATATTTTATGTCCATTTTGATTCATCACTTGATACTTAATACCTTCTTTTGGTATGATTTTGTCAATCTTACTTTTATTGTAAATATTTAATATATCCAGCCCATACCCTCTAATCTTGCTTTCGATTGAAGGAATCATCTTCTCATAGTAATTCGCCGGATAAACCTTTTTATACTGAATATTTAAAAACAACAGATATCCTATATAATACGTCACTATAGTAGCCAATATGCTTAATATCAATATAGAAACAAAAGATATAATAAACTGTGTCTTTAGCGGTTTATTTTTAAATATCATAAAACCTTCTCCCATTTATAACCTATTCCCCACACTGTCTTAATATATTCTGTGTCAGGATCAAAACCTTCAATTTTTGCTCTTATATTTTTAATATGCTCTGTAACTGTAGTAGTGTCACCTTCTGCATCGTAACCCCATACTTTTTCATAGATCTGTTCTTTTGAAAATACTTGACCGGGATGAAGCGACAAAAGCTCCACAACATCAAATTCTTTTTTTGTAAGCTCAATAGGATTCCCCTTCACCATCACTTCTCGCGACTTTAAATCTATTGTAATGTTTTTAAAATTTAATAAAGCCCTTTTTCCTTCTTCATTTAATAAAATTGCTCGTTTTTCTCTTCGCAAATGTGCATCTATCCTTGCTAACAATTCCTTTAAGCTAAATGGTTTTACAACATAATCATCACCACCTAAGGCAAATCCCTTTATCCTGTCCATTTCGCTTTGTCTTGCACTTAAAAATACGATGGGACAAATTACAGTATCCCTTATCTTGCGGCAAACTTCATACCCATCAATATCAGGCATCATTATATCAAGAACTATAAGATCCGGCATCTCTTTAGCTTTTTCAATTCCTTCCTTGCCATTATAAGCAGTCAGAACAGTATTGCCCTTTCTTTCAAGCGAATCTTTTAACAAATCGGCTATCTCTTTCTCGTCATCAATAATTAATATTTTACTCATACATTTTCCTGCCTTCCCATCTTTTAAACCATATTATACCACCAACAATCATAAATATAAAAAACAATGAAGCAAATATGACTCCACTTACTATTTGATTAATCAATTCTCCCGACGATATTATTTTAGGCTGATATGTAAAAAGAAGATATGCACCAGGAAGTTCTGATAACCTCACAGGCCATGCCCATGGAATATACATCCATATACTATTGCCTAAGTTTGTAGACATAAGCGCAGCAACTAACATGCCAAAACCCCCAAATCCAATTGATGCTCCCAATCCCCATGCAAAACTAATCCACATATACATAGACAATAATGATAATGCGCCGATTGATTCTAAAATAAAAGACGCTATATAGATGACCCACGGAAAATTCCCGCGTAATATTAAGTCAAACCCAATTCCAAAAATAAATATTGAAATTATCATACTTATCTGCATTGATAATGCTATAAATATGAATTTGCCAATGTATAAATTGCTCCTTTCAAAATTATTGCAAAACATGTTTATAAAACCTCCAGCATTCTCCTCCTGATTTGCAGCCAAACCAAATAATAAGCCAGCCATAACTGGAACAAACAATGCTGTCCAGATTTCAAAAAAGGCTTGATGTATATAAAAAACAGATAAAGATCTTACTGATGAGTACCATAGGAATGCAGATGAAAACAATACCGGAAGCAAAAATGTAATATATCTTAAAGGTGTACGCTTCGTCTTTATTATTTCAGAATACAATATCTTCATCAATTTAAATCTCTCCTTTGAAACCAAATCATAGTAAAAATTGAGAATATCAAAAACGCTAAAACTGATACAATAACGCCTATCGGAATTGCCGATGGATCCCTTAAAGAGTCATTAATCTGTAATAATGTACCGTTAGGATGAACACCTATTATTGGGCACATAAGCCTTATTGGCCAGCTCCATGGAATATAAATCCAATATGATTTCGAAGCTCCAATCACACCGATAATAAGTCCTACAAACCCTAACACAATGCTATAAAATGTTCCTTTCAAAGTCGCCAACCATAATTCCAAAGGAATAAGAGCAAGCGATGTAACCCATGTAAAAAATCCTCCTGCAATTATTTTACCCCAAGGAATATCTCCACCTGCCGTTATTGATCCTGTTATAATAATAGCAATAATCAAAACCAATGTTGACAAAAATGTATAAAAGGCCATTATCAATATTTTACCTATCCATATTTTGTGTAGAGGAACATTTCGGCTTTTTATACTTCGATATTCGCCAGATTTTTTCTCATGCAAAGCTACCAGCGATGCATAAAGTGCCAAGCCAATCGGTATAAAAATTACTGGACACCAATTGTACACCAAATCAATAAGAAGCTGCCATGGCATAAGATAATTTGCAGGCATAAATATCTTCTGCGGTAGTGCATACAGCACAAAAAACAACGGTGCAAATATAATAAGTTTTCTCATAAAAGTCCTTCTGTACTTTAAATTTTCCGATTTCAAAATATTAATCATTTTTTTCACCTCTTATTACATTAAAAAATAACTGTTCAATGTCTTGCTTTTCATCTATTGTACCTTGGTATTTAAGTTTGCCATTACTTATAATACCTATTGTATCAACAAGCTTTGAAATTTCTGTTAAAATATGGCTTGATAATATTACTGTAATCCCCATTTTCTGAAAAGACTTTATTAATTCTCGAAGATTCTGTATACCTATAGGATCTAAACCATTGGATGGCTCATCAAGTATTAACAAATCAGGATTTCCTAATAAAGCAATGGCAATACCTAATCTCTGTTTCATGCCTGTAGAAAATTGCGATACTAGTTTTTTACCTGTATCATTTAAATCTACAATTTCTAGAACTTCTTTAATCCTCTCATCAGCAATTCCAATTAATCTTGCGTGAACCAAAAGATTCTCATGTGCCGTCAAATTCCCATATAGTGCAGGTAACTCAATAAGTGCACCAATTCTATCAAGATGTTCTCTTCGCCACCTCTCTCCAAATACAAATATTTCACCTGATGTTGGATGCAGTAGACCAGTTACCATCTTTAATGTAGTAGATTTACCGGCCCCATTAGGTCCAAGAAGCCCATATATAGATCCTCTAGGAACTTTTAATGAAATGTCATCTACAACTAAGTGTTTCCCATAAGACTTTTTTAAATTTCTCGTTTCAAGTATATATTCCATAATATACCACCTTTCTTCCATCTTTTTGTTTGATGCTTGCATTATAAAATTAAATTATAAAGAATTTATAAAGAAATATTTTCATTTTCCTATTTAATTAAAAGTAATTATTTGCATGAGAAAGATAGTATTTGAGATTATGGAATAAGACATAAAAATTTGGAGTAAGAAAAGAAGAATATTAATACATAAGGACAGGCTTTCACCTGTCCTTTATAATAATTTTTAATTGGATGTTTCTAAATTTGCAGCTACATTTTGCGAATGCAATTCTCTATATATCTTAATCCATTTTGTGACGCAGTCAACGCTAATTGAAACAGCCAGTATCAAAATGATTATTGAGAAAATTATAAGTACTGTGTTACTTGATGGCAGATAGTTTGTGACTATATTTAGATACGCCGCTGTAACTGTTGTAACTATCATAAATGCAAAAGGCACTGCTGTTATGGCAATGTACTTTGCCTTTCCTCTTTTTAAAAGCATTGTCGTACCGATTGCTAATGCAATTGATGCCAAAAGCTGATTTGATGTACCAAATAAAGGCCATATTGTAGATATACTGCCATTGTACACCAGATAGCCCCACGCAGATGTAAATACAACGCTTGTGATTATGATACCTGGCCACCAATTCTTATTTTTCAATGGCTTGTATATATATCCGCCAGCTTCTTGCAAGACATACCTTCCAATTCTTGTGCCTGCATCGACAGTCGTCAGTATAAACAAGGCCTCAAATAGTATTGAAAAATGATACAAATATGACATCAATTCTTTAAAGCCTGGAATAGATGAAAATATATACGACATACCTACGCCTAAAGTAACTGCACCGCCAGTCCTTCCTGCCAAAGTCTCTCCAACAGCTTTTGAAAGCGCTGAAAGATCAACAGTATTCATTCCAAGATGTGCAAATACCTGTGGCGGTACATTTATGGCAAAATAATCACCAGGATGCAAGCTTGTAGCAGCAATAAGCGCCATTATAGATACAAACCCTTCTACAAGCATCGCGCCATATCCTATAGGCAAAATGTCTTTTTCGCTTTTAATCATCTTAGGCGTTGTACCTGTAGCTATAAGAGAATGGAATCCTGATAGTGCTCCACATGCTATAGTTATAAATACATACGGCCATACTTTACCGGGTATTATAGGACCACCGCCATGTATAAATTTTGTAGTCAAAGGCATCCTTATCATAGGATTAACAAATATTACGCCGATTGCCAATAAAGATATAACGCCTATCTTCATATAAGTGCTTAAATAATCCCTCGGTGTCAAAAGCAGCCATACTGGCAAAACTGCAGCTACAAGTCCGTAGACAGCTATAATAATCGTCATCTGGTGTTGATTAAATGTCAGATATGGTGCTAATGCTGAATGTTGAATAGCAGGGCCAGATACAACTGATATAATCATTAGTGCCACACCGATTATAGTGGCTTCAGATACTTTATTAGGTCTTATCCATCTCATGTAGATGGCCATAAACAGCGCGATAGGTATCGTAGCACCTACAGTAAAAGTACCCCAAGAACTATTGAATAGAGAATTCACGACAACGATTGCAAGTCCTGCGACGGTAATAAGCAAAATGAATATCACAGCCATCGTTGCAGCGAAACCTGAAAATTTTCCTACTTCTGCTCTTGCAATCTCTGCCAGGGATTTGCCCTCATGCCGCACAGATGCAAACAAGATAACTATATCATGCACTGCACCTGCTAAAACCGCACCTATCAATATCCAAAGTGTGCCTGGCAAGTATCCAAACTGTGCAGCAAGAACCGGACCTACCAATGGACCTGCTCCCGCTATAGCTGCAAAATGGTGACCAAAAAGTACCCACTTATTTGTCGGCACGTAGTCATAACCATTTTCCAATGCGTATGCAGGTGTTTTTCTTGTTTCATCCAGCATTAAAACTTTTGATGCTATAAATGCGCCATAAAAACGGTATGCCAATGCAAATATACATGCAGCAGCAACAACTAATACTATTGCGCTCATAAATTAAGACCTCCTTATATTTTTGATTCTATAAGGAGTATAAAATAAAGGTGAATAAAATTCATCGATTATGCCATGAAAGTAAACGATAAAGGGTTAAAAAGAAATATACGTTATCAAAAAGAAATGTTTACATTTCTAATTTCTGCTAAGACCTAATATCGTTTTAAGTTCTTTTATCTTGTTTTTGCTGACGGATATTTTAGTCTTTTTATCGTCATTCATTGTAAGCCAATAAGTCCCTTTAAACCATGGCAGTATCTCTACAACGTTATTCAAATTGACTATGAAGCTTTTCTGCACCCTTAAGAATAATGGCTCTTTAAGTCGGCTCTCTAAATTCTTCATAGTATCGTTGTATTCAAAGATGTCGTTTTTTGTCTTGACCATCACCTTACCTTCCATCGCCTCCGCATACACGATTTCGTCAAAATCTATAAGCCTGATCCTGCCAAACTTCTCTACAGGCAACTTATTAAACTGCTTTTCAAAGAACTTCGCCTCGTCGTCTATATAGCTTTCCCACTGATCCGGTTTATCTATCATTCCAGCTATTTTATTGATTGTCTTACTTAATCTACATGGATTTATAGGTTTTAAAAGATAGTCAACAGCACCAATCTCAAATGCATCTATTGCATAGCTATCGTACGCTGTGACAAATATGACCAATGGTACTTTTTCAAGCGATGATATGTTGCTTGCAACATTGATGCCATTTATCTTTGGTATGTCTATATCTAAAAAAACTACATCTGGCTTTAAACTTATGATCTTTTCAAATGCCTCTGTGCCATTTGTAGCTGTCCCTGCGACTTCTAAAGTATTTTTATAATCTTCTAAAAGACGCTTTAATCCTTCTATTGCAGGAATTTCATCATCTACTATTAGAGACTTTAAGACCACCAAAAACTTCCTCCTTCCTTTCTTCGTAAAATTTCGGAAAATCAAACGAAACTTTTGTACCGTATCCTTTTTTGCTATCTATCTTAAAAAAAGCACTTTTATATATGCTTTTAACCCTTTCATACACATTGTGAAGACCTATACCTGCATTGTTTTCTGACTCACCGTTTAAGATCTTCAAGCGCATCTGGTTATCCATTCCCTCTCCGTCGTCTTCCACCGAAAACCTGATAAAATCTTTATTGTTTTTGGCCCTTATTATTATAGTGCCGCCATTATCTTTCGGCAGAATGCCGTGTTTCACAGCATTTTCCACAATAGGCTGTATCAACAAAGCAGGAATGTACATATTTAAAATATCACTGTCAATATCCTTGATCACATTTATCTTTTCGCCAAAGCGTGCTTTTTCTATATACAAGTAGGCGTCAATATTTTCGATTTCCTTACAAATCATTATCCACTTTCCTGCATACCTAAGATTATTTCTTAGATATTCGCTTAAAGTGATAAGAAGCCTACTAGCACCATCAGGGTTGTACTGTATAAATGAAATGACAGTATTCAGCGCATTAAAGAGAAAATGAGGATTTATCTGCGCCTGCAGTGCATTAAACTTCATCTCATCGGCAATCCTTTTCTGATTTTCTGCATCAGCGATTTCAAGCTGGTTCGAAATTAAATTGCTTAATCCTTTTGCAACTTCTATATCTGTGCTGTTTACAAACTTATTCTTTCGAAAAATTTTAAGTGTGCCAACTAATTCATCGTAGCAGTAAAGCGGTGCTGTCACAGATGATAAAAGGCACAGGCCTTTTTTGCTGTTTTCTACATAAACTTTTTTAAACCTGAATGCGTTAACTTCAGACTTTTTAAATATATGCCATTTTTCATCCGCCCCATCTAATCCTACAGAGGCCAAAATCGTCTTCATATCGGTTATGACGACAGCATCTGCATCAATCGCCTCATATATGATCTCAGAAACAATTTTCGCTGTCTCAATATTTAATCCGTTTCTAATATATGGTATTGTCTTAGACGTAATATCAAGGATTATCTTGGCTTGCTTTGACTGTATCGTGTCAATCTCATCAAATACTGATTTGATGATCAGCATAAACACGGCAATCCCAGTTGAATTAACCAATATCATAGGTACGCCAATCACTTTTACAAGTGATAATGCACTGGCAAAAGGCCTCGATATGGCAAGGATCAGTATCATCTGCAGTGTCTCACCGATTATGCCTGCTAAAAATGCTACTTTCCAATCGACAGTATTTTTGTAGTATTTCTTTATGATGCCGCCTATAAGTCCTTCCGCTGTTGTCGATATTCCACAAGCTAAAGCTGTAAATCCACCTATTAAAAATCTGTGAAACCCAGCTATGAATCCCACAATAAGCCCAATAAAAGGTCCACCTAAAAGGCCTGCTATCATAGGTCCTACGACTCTTGAATTGGCAATAGCACCATTTATAGGAATACCTGCATACGTTCCTATGATGCCAATCAAGCTGAATATGGCTATCAGTATAGATAGGTCTTTATAACTTACATTATTGCTTATAACCTTTTTAAAGAAGTTTGCTTTTGACAAGATAAAAGCCAGAAGTCCTATCATGCTGAATCTTTCAGCCAACAGAATAAGCAGGTTTAACATAATTTCATCTCCAATTATGTCTAATTGATTTTTACATCGATATGTTTTTAAAATCTATCTTTAAATCTTCAAACATGCCAACTTTAATAGTATCGTCAAAGCTGTATTGATCTACCTCATTATATTCATCATTTTGGTTCATTCTAAAAACTATAATGCTTTTTTTATATGGATTCACAATCCAGTATTCTTTTACACCTGAGTTTTGATATAAATTCACTTTTACAACATAATCTCTTGACAAAGAAGATGGTGAGGCTACCTCTATTATCATATCAGGCGCACCATCACACCCTTTATCATTTAGCTTTTTCTCATCACATACAATAGATATATCAGGTTGTACTCTGCTTATTTTATTATTTTTGTCTTTTAGTCGGACGTCAAACGGTGCAGAATAAACTTTGCATCTTCCACCCTTTGAAGCAATATAATTATATATTAAAACTGACAATTGCATTGAAACTTCTTGATGTACCCTTGATGGCGGAGCCATCACATATATCTGTCCATCAATCAATTCAACTCTTTCATCTTCTGGCCAGTTTTCATAATCCACTTCCGTATAATTATTTTTTATTATTTTACTCATATCTACATCACCTATTTTGATTATATCATAAGAAAAACAATTTCACATATGATGCTTTATTTGAGCTTATATAGTAAACAGGTTTAACATTTTTCTGCCTCCTACATCAATATTACACAGCATCAAATGTATTTCTTAATTCTTTTTATCGCAACATTAGGTCTTTTTTCTGAAATCATCTACATTTATATTATCTAATAAAATCGAATTTTTGTAAACACGGTAAGAATCACCAACTAACCAAATGTAAAGATTCTTGAATACTATCCCTTTTATTGCTGTATCATCGTCTACATCATCTTTATTTAGTTCAACTTTTATTTTATCCAGTCTTTTAAGCTCAAGATACAATCTATAATCGTCTTTCGTCTTTAACAAAAGATCTGAAACAATTTTCGCATTTTTTAAAAGGAATAGATTCGTATAAAAGCGGCGACGCACCCTATATCCTGCCAAGTCAATCTTTTTATCTAATTTTTCCCATTTATCAACCGTAAATCTGACATATAGTTCATCCGAATCCTTTGGTATCTCCTTAATCTCGCTTCTCTTTAATATTTCAAAATTCTTTACTTTACCATAATACCTTATGCCTGCATCATCACCAAAGCCCTTTGCTTTTGTCTGAGCAATTGCTACATACTTTATATATTTAATAGAAGATCTGATTTCAGAATACGGTATATGGTAAAATTTATATTTAAGATTTACCTCCAACTGCTTATAGCTGCTTAAATTCCCTACTAGAACCTCTTTATTGTTGAATTCTATTTTTTCAAGATACTCGTACATGCCATGCTGTAATACTGTGCTTTCGAATGCAGTCTCAGGCGAATCAGTAATTACCTCATTCAAAAGATCCTCCACAAGATGTGTAGCATTAGGCAAAAAAGGAAGGCCCCCTACGCCTACTTTCTCGATGCTTTTGTAAAATTGATTATTCTTATATTCATCTTCTTTTGAATAAGGAAATAATACAAATGCACCAAAAAACATCCTCTCAAAATTGTGATTATCATTGTTCTCATACACGATTGCATCTCTGTACCTGTGCATTGTATTTATATCGTCCTCTTCAGGTCCAGGCGTAAAGTACTTTTTTAAGTAGTCATTGTCATAACATATCCTGTACTTTGCATCAAATATATAATTGTATTTGACATTTGATCCTTTTTTCTCTAGAGATAAAACATTGTCAGGCTTTTGTGCTACTGTCGCAGTGCCACCATACCTATTATTGTAAGCTAAAAAATACCTTTCGCCATTTCTAGGGTTCTGATATTCTACTTTTGACTTTTCCCCCATCTTTATCTTTACAGATAATCCACTATTCTCAAACTTTATGATGTCCTGCCTTACAAGATCGTATTTATGCCTAAGTATTGAATTAAGCTTTATAAAGCACCAATACTCGTATAGAAGTGCCATGTTTTTTGGAGAAATCTTGATAAAGCCCTCCCTCATCATAAGCCCTTTTAGAAGCATTATGTAATATTTGTAAACATCCCTATACCCTGCTGCCATGTTTAAAACCAGCGACAATGAATTCATTGTGTATATGTCCCCAACATCTTTTAAAAACGTGGTAGAGATATGCTTATCAAGCTTTGTAATCATCATATCTATTTTGTCTATTATATCCCTATCCACAGTTGTAGTGCCATCGTCACTCTTGCCTGTATACCGCTTTTTAAGCATTCTAAGCCTATTTATCACAGACTTTATCATGTACTTTATAAGCCTGTTTTCAAATGTATCAAATGTCACAGTATTTTTTAAAGACAGCGCTTTTTCAACAGTAATCACGTCACCTGAAGCTTTTACATACTGCTGATGCCTGTTTATCCACTTTATACATTCATTGTCTACTCTCTTAACCTTGTAGTTGTTTTGCACAACCCTCTCTTTTGCCAATACATGATGCGGCATTTTCAATACTATCCCGATTGCACGATCAAGTCTATCAAATATAAGGTTTATTATGGCAAAAAACTCTGTAAGGCTGTTGCCAACAGTATCCCTAAGTCCAGTCAATAAATACGTCTTTTTATAAAAGTCAAAAATCAAATTATAAAGCTCATCATTTATATCCTTTAAAATCGCTTTATAATCATCCCGATAATCTATTTTTGAAGGGTAAACTTCTATCTCCACTCTCAAGTACTCCTTGCCATCAACCTTGATTATCAAATCAGATAGGCCAATGTCATTGGTGAAATTGACAACACCCGTTAAAAGCCTCGCCTCATAACCTCTTTTCGCATTTCCTACAGGGCTGACTTTATTTCTGATGTTTATATTTTCGTGATAAAACTCAATATCGCATTCTGACCTTTTCTGTATTAATATTTCATAATTCTGTTGCTCAAAAAATAAAGGGTCGATTTCACCAGACAATTGTACAGCCTCTCCCAACTCCTGCGAATAAACTTCTGCCTTATATTCATCCCTGCATGATATCTTTACACTTGATTTTACGCCTTTATTTATATCAAGCTTCATCATATCTGGGTCTTTAAGAGACCCCTTTATAGTGAAGTAAAACTTAGGAGTCCATATATTTAGAAGTTCTATATCAGAGCCAGTAAGATGTGAAAACATCTTCCTCATATCTCCTTATCATAAACGCTATCTTCTCACACGATTTTCTGTACTTCGCATTGGCTATCTCTTCAAACATCTTCTCACTTTCATCGCTGTCGTAGTCAAACCTATTCTCAAGGTTACCCGAGCATATCTTAAAAAGCTCTATAAGTATTTTTTTTTATGCCTATGCTGCTGCCATTTATCCTAGGCAATATCTTTTGAAGTATCTCATAGTCCATGGCATCATCAAAATCCATCAAACCATAAATAGAATTGTATATGATATAAAAGCATATCTCGTCTCTAACTCTGTATCCAAAACGATAATATCCCAATACTTCGTTTATATTTTTCAATATGGATATTGTATCATCTACAATATCATCGTATCCAAAACAGTCTTTCAACGTAAGAAAGTCACTTCTTAAAAAATCATTGTTTAAATTCTTCGGCAATACCTCTTCTACGTCTTCGAAGGCATAGTCAAGATCTACATCAGACAATTCTATCACATTTGCCCTGTCTAAAACCTTCTTGCTAAATGGAAATGTAGTCTCGTCCATATTGACTGTACCTATGAAATACAGATTATCAGGTATGTATATATCACCGTATTCATCAAAAAAATCCCTATCTAAGAGCTCTCTATTTAAAAGTCTATCAGTAACAATAGTTTTATTAACTTTATTTCGCGATTCTATGATGGACAAGACATCACTGAAGTAGTACTCTACTCTTGCAAGGTTCATCTCATCCAAAACGAAAAAATACGGGTAGTGTGGATTTTTCATCGCATCTTTTACAAAAGTAGTAAGAACTCCCGGATGAAATCTTCCATTTAAATCCTTATATCCCAATAAATCTGCAGAGTCAGACCAGTCAGGCCTAACAGGCACAAGCTTAAAGCGACCATTTTCCGTAGTCGCACCGACCGCTTCAGCAAAAAGCCTAGCCAGCTTGCTTTTGCCTGTCCCTGATATACCTGCCAATATCAAAAAAGGCTTCGTCTTCAAAGACAGATAGTAGTTTTCAACCAGTTTGTCACCGTACAAAAATCCACGGTTTCTTATGTAGTTTTTTATGTTTGTAATTTGTTCTTTGATAGTGGTATAAGTATTCTCCATATCTCGCTTTACCTCAATATTTTTAATCACATCGGAACCTTTTTTTGAAAAGAATGATCTTGGCTCCTTTTCAAAAACATACATTGGGTTTACTTGATTTCCAAAATTTATTCTCTCAGTTCTATCATGCTGATATAAATTTTTTCTTTCAAATGAATCATCATCTATTTTAGTAATTTCTCTTAATTCTATTCCTCCAACACACTTATTTATATCTGATCTATAATATTCAGGAATGAATTCTATATATTGTCCATTCCTCATTTCATCTCTATCCCAAAATCTGCTTATTATGCCAATGCCCCTAATATGCCCTTGATTATAAAAAAATGCCTTTGTCTCAATACCATTTTGAATTTGATCATTTATCGTTTTAATTTTATCTCTGCCTATACCTGGACTATTTTCATTTGGCTTTATTATGCCCCAAATTACTTTTCCCTTTTTCTTAATTACATTTATATGCTCTTCAATTGTATCAACACTGTACAATGAATCATTGTATTTTAAAACGACATGCATTGCTTCCAAAATAAATCACCTTCAAATATCATAACTATCACGCAAAAGTGATAAGTAAATTGTTATTTGCTTTATACAAATTTAATGAATCTGAATTATGTATATCTATAGTCCTTATAGATAATCTAAATGGAAAAGAAGGGTTTAATTTGTTTACTTCATAAAAATTTATATAATCTTTTTTAAATGATCTCATATAACATTCTATAAAAAATAACTCTATGTCAATATTGTCTATTGCAATCAAATTTGCCTTTTGGCATATTCCTGGCTTTTTCTTTTCAATAGCTTTCCATTGTACCATTGAATATATAATTCTAGGAACGGCATATTTTACTGTGCTTCTTTCACCCCATTTATCGTATATCCTATTTAAAACAGTTTTAATTGCAAAATCATCTTGCAAATATAACAATTTACCTATCGTGTCAATAATATCGCAAAATATAGGAAAAGCAAGCATCATCATTGACCAATTAATTAACAATCTCTCATTTTCATTTGCATCATTGTATAACTTTATAGCCTTATCTCTCAAGTTTGAAAATTCATCAGGCATTGAAACCCACGTACTTGTCAGTATATTTACACATTTTTTTCTATTATCATCAGAAATAACTTTGTCCTTTAAATAATCATTTAATTCTTGTTTAATAATCTTTATATCAGATTCTTTATTATAAATTTCTACCGTTTTATTAAGCCACTCAATTTCTATCATTCTATCAAAGCCCACTTTTTGCATTATGTTCTTCCTTTCTTACGTGAATAAATGGCACAATTACTTCCTCAATAGATGCTCCACCATGTGTTATAATTCTTCTATCATTATCTACAAATGCATTATTTCCATTAGAGAGTATAAAACTGTAATCATCAGGCAATCCAAAACCTGTCCATACGAATGCATTATTGTTATTGAGCGCTTTATCATAATTTAAACCGCGTTCGTAAACTCTCACTCTTTCACCAGCTATTTCAACAATACTGCCTTCATTTAGCCGTCCATTTCCAATAGAATATATGTTCCCATGATCGGATGTTATAAAAATTTCATATCCGTTTTTTGCTAAACTATCGAGAAATAAATTAAAATCACTATTTTTAAGCCATAATTTTAAATCTTGGTATAGTCCCTCTACAGACAGTATTTGTCTATGAATCAACTTATCAACAATATCCACCACAAAGCCTAAAATTTTCGCCTTACGATTATTTATTATATCATTTAATCTGCTATCTTTAAAATCTATTACACTTCGCATATAAAAAACATTGTCCAAATATAAACCTTGATTCATCCAAAATCTTTTCCATTGCCTTTCTTCATAATTGGTCGTCATCAGTGTATCTTTAAAATACACAGGTATTTCACCCGAAAAAATCGATTGCCTTGATATTGATGTCAAGGTCGGTATCCACGCAAATGACGTAGTTGACTCTATTTGCCAATATCCTTTTTCTTTCAGATAATCTTTAATAATATGCCAATCATCAAGAGACATTCCATCAAAAACTAAAAGCGCTACTTTGTCAAAACCATCTTTTTTCATCTTATAATTTATATACCATGGCACATGATGAAGCATAACTGGTCCATTAACATAAGATGCCGAAGAAAGATAACTATATTCATTAATAAGCCATTTTCTAAATCTATCTTCTATTTCTTTTTGAACGTCTTGGAATTCATGGTTAGAGCGATCTCCACTATAAAAAATATACAATGATTCTCCCCAAAGCTCAGAAATATTTTGCCAATCTCTATACGATTTTGCCTTATCAATCTTTTCTTTTACGCTTGACAAAATATTTTCTAATTCTCTCTTCCTTCTTAAATTTTCATCATAAATTATACCGGCATGTGTCCATTTTGGCAGTGCATCAATATTATCTATCACCACAGGATCAATATATTTTTCATAAAATAAATTATCGATATACACCTTTATATCATTATTGCCGAAATCAATTGCCGCATTTGAAGTCTTATTTAATAAATCATTTAAATATGTCTTCCATTCATCACCTAAATATGCAAAAAAATTATCTTTAGTATAAAATACCTCTTTATTTTTTATCTTTTTAAAATAATCTTTGCTATTAAGCCTTTCTATGAAATAGTCAAAGATAATCTCAGGCAGCTCTATTCCTTTGTAATAAATATTAACAAAGGTTTTAATTAAATCATTATAATTATTAATAACCTCAGGAACAATTCCGTATATATTTTTTAAGATATATTCTTTAGTTTCAGCTTCACTTAATTGCTTGCCTGTGTAATACGAATAAATCGAATAAAGTTTTTCAAGTATGTCTGGATGCATCTCTTTTAAAACAGTATAATTTAATTTCGGGAATAGTTCGGTTAATGTAATTGCAATATTAGAAGAAGACATTTTTATATCATACGGTATTGTAATCTTACCGTCATATCTAATTAATAATTTCACACCACTTTTCAATTTCCCACTTGGAGCAATCTTAAATTTACTTTCAAAATAATATCTAAAAAGATCTGGATCTTTAAAATCGTAGATATCATACCCATTTTCCTTTAGCATGCTAATTATATCACTATTTGATAAAATATTGTCTTCATCAAATACCAAGATTACATTGTTATCGCACCTATTCAATTTGCTAACTAAATAATTTATCATCATAAATATGCATCCCTTTGTCAGTAAAGATTTCTTACAACAATTCAATAATAAATAAAGGATTCAAAACCGGCAATATTTTTTCATAATCTCTCATTTTTTGATTTAATTCATTTTCTTCTTTTTCTATCTCTTTAAGCCTATACCTTTTAACAGCATCTAAACCAATTCTTTCTGCTGCCTCTCTTCTCAATTTTAATGCATATTTATACCTATTCAAGTCTTTTTCACATTTTTCAAAGTATGATTTTTTAAGTTCTTCAAATTTATCAAAAGCTATATTTTTAGCCTTTTCAAATATCATATTGTAATTTTCTTCTGAAAGATCTTCAAATCTCTCAAAAATTATTGAAACATCATCTTTCAAGAATATGTCCCATAGCATATTTGCTGATGCAATCCGCAGGACGCCACTTTTATTTATAAATAACGGAAATATCCTTTTAAAACTGTTATTATATCCATTGATCCCTACTTCCCATAGTGACCAGTATCCATTTTCATTTGGAACACCATCAATTGATACAACAGGTATTTTCCCATCATATATATATTGAGGTATATTTTTAACCATATCCTCCAAATCTTTATTGTTTAATGATAAAAAGTCGTCATCTATAAGCATGGTAATATTATCACCATCAGAAAGCTTTTTATTAATATACATCTGCTTTAACCAATGCTTTATCGGTGTATTATTGATTTTTTCAATCATTTCTATATTTAATTCTTTTTCGTCTTTTAAAATGCCCTTTATATTGTTTATCTTTTCAGCATTTTCTTTTATCTTAATTTCGACTTCACTGACTCTAAAATCAATATCATCTGGGTTTTCTATGCTTTTCATATACAAATCAGTAAAGTCCATCTCTGACTGTACAGAATCCAATATGTCCTGCATTTTGTCTACGCCAAATTGTTCAAATATTATCTTAAGCTTTTCTTCCAAAACCTGTCTTACTCTGAATTCTATCGTATCAGATAAAACATAATTTATTACCACTACATCTCTCTTTTGCCCTATCCTGTCAATTCTTCCAATGCGCTGTTCGATTTTCATCGGATTCCAAGGCAGATCATAATTTATCATTATATTGCAAAACTGAAGATTAAGACCTTCACCGCCTGCATCTGTAGACACAAGTATATCGGCACTTTTCTTGAATTCGTCTATTGCATTGTTTCTTTCTTCGATCGACATTGTGCCATTCAAAATAGCAACAGAATATCCTTTTTCTTGTAGAAAATTTCGCAAGAATTCCTGCGTTGCAATAAACTCTGTAAATATAATGACTTTAGGTTTTTCACTGTGCTCCATCTGCAATAAATCAAGATCTTCTAATAGTGTTTCTGCTTTTACATCAACATATTGGCTTTCTGCACGTTCTGCTAAATGCAACAAATCCTCTACTTCCCTCTGCTCTTTTTTTATGTCCTGATATTTAATTTTTATAAGTTCATCTAGAGCTTCCTGTGCGTCATATTCATAAAAGTCATCTTCATCAAAATTATTACTGCTTGTTCCGCTGTTTTTTAGAATCTCAATTCTTCTCTCTAAATTCTCTTTAATTGCGTGTGTGCTGCTTGTAACTAATCTCTGCATTAAAACCATCAGAAAACCTATGTAATTTTTCTTCTCTCTCCTTGCCAAATTATATCCCTTTGATACATACTCTGTCACTTTTTCATATAGTTCTTTCTGCAAGCTATGCCTTGCACTCCATGATATATTTTTAGTCTTCGTGATTCTGTTTTTAAAAAGCGGATTACCTTCAGAGTCTAATGCTTCCCTCTTTTCAGTTCTCACTATGTAAGGTGCCACTTGTTCCCTTACAATAGCATTTTCATCTGGAAATGCCTTTTTATCAAGCAATCTTACTAACCTCAAAAAAGAATCTGTCTTTCCTTGGTGTGGTGTGGCAGTAAGCAGTAAAAGATATGGACTTGCATCGGCTAAAACTTTGCCTAATTTATATCGAGCAACATCAGACGTTGATCCTGCTATCCTGTGGGCTTCATCCACAATAATTATATCCCAACCTGCAGCAGCTAAATCCTCAATTCTTTCTTTATTGTATTTCTCTATATCTTCTTCTGTCCACCTTTGTCTCTTTTCCAATGGCTTTACAGAATCAATAGATGTAATAACCTGATCAAATCTCCTCCAAACATTGCCATTGCCATATAGCCTTTTAATAGCGTCAAAATCTTGTGGCAGCAGTATATTAAAATTTTCATCAAATTTATTTTTCATTTCATCATGCCACTGATTTATAAGTCCCTTTGGACTAATAATTAGTATCCTTTTTATAAATCCTCTTGCTTTAAGTTCTTTGATTATAAGACCCGCTTCTATCGTCTTTCCTAACCCCACTTCATCTGCAAGCAAATATCTTATTTTACTATCTGATAATACACGGTTTAATGCATATATTTGATGCGGAAGTGGAATGATACTGCCGCCTATTGGCGACAGTATCCCATTTGACAACTCATTAAATACTCTAAAAGATATAACGATATACTTAAAATAATGTATATCAAAATCGCTTCTTTGTGAACTATGTCTAAGCACATCCTCAGATACTAAGTAGACGCTTTTATCAATAGTATCGTAAACATTATATGTTTTATAACCCCAAAGTTCATTTGAAGAAACTACTTGTACGTATCTACCTTTCTCACAATCGAAAACCCACTGGCCTAAACTGTACAACTTAAACACCTAACCTTGTTTGTGCATTATCAAAGTACATCAGCAATGTCTGATCTTCCTGCAAAAATGATTCTGGCAGCCTTTCGCCAACACTTACAATAGTCTCATAATCCTTATTTCTCCAACATTCCTTAAAGCCTACTCTTATAGCTTCTGATCTAAATGTCTTAAGCTTTCCTTTAGAATTTTTATACTCTTCAAAATCCTTTAAGAGTTTTTTCTCTCTTAATTTCTCCATGTCTGACTGTCTATTGATATCTGGCACATACCATCTGCCATCATCATCTTTCAGAAAATTTTCTTGAAGTATGTCTATGAGCTCTGGTATGCTTTCATAATTTTCCCGATGAAGCTCTTCTAAAAACAATGGCTGTATTTCCTGGTATTTCATAGGCTTATTTAAAAGTTTATACTTAAGCCACTGTATTGCCATCTTTTCATCTTTTATGATGAATGAAAGCTGATCATTAAGCTCAAGCTTTGCTCGCTTTGAGTCATAGATTGCTGCTTGGTCCGGGAGGAAGTACATTCCGTCTCTTTCTATGTACCTTTTCTTCAGTCCAGCATAGAAGTCAGAAGATCCCATCGGTATAGATGCGCCATTCTGTATATGAAAAGCAATCATGCTGTCATAAAGTAGATAATCACATCTTTCATCTACAATATCGAGCCTATCGCCGACTTCTACTACGATAGGAAGCTTCTCAAGGTGCTGGCTTACAAAATCCCACACACCTTCTTCTGTACCAGCCTCTTTTAAAAACCTTTTTACAAAACCTTCCTTTGGCTTATATGCCGATATAACAAGATCCTGCTTTACAGCAGTCGTTGTCGTAACTTGCTTGAAAGAGCCTTGTTTTTTGTCAAGCGTCCTAACATTAGCTATGACAAAGCCTGCTTTCAATATGGCTTCCTGTATAGCATTCCAAACAGCATTTTTTGAGTTATGAAACTCTACAGTCATCCATCTGCCTGGCTTTAATATCCTGTACATCTCTGAAAAGCACTTCTCCATCAACTCTTGATACTCATGAAGCCCTTTCTTCTGCATTTTATTAATTATAGCCTCTGTCTTATTGTTTGTAAAAACTTTAAGCCATGATTCCCATATGAAATTAAGTTCACTGTACATGAGATTGTCTCCAAAAGGAGGGTCGGTGAAGATGTAGTCAATAGAATTAGATTTTAAGTTTGTTATACTAGAACAACTTTGTGTTGTTATAGTGGCGATATTAGTACTCTTTGTTTGCTTTGTGAAAATTTGTTGAAAATTCTTAATATTATTAATCTTATTACTTATTCCATTTATAACATTTATTTCAGGATATAATGATGGTATATAAAGTGTTCCAAGTATAGGTCCTGGAGCTATTTTTAATGTAGGTATATATTTATTAGTTTTATTTAGTCGCACTAAAGCTCCTGTAAAGATAAATTTTAATAATCTTTCAAAAGTAGCGCCTTTTATTACATTAAATAAAAATGATAATACATACAAATTCCTCTTTGTATAAAAATGATGCACATGTGTTATGCCCGCATGATAACCGGATCTCCATGTATCACCCCAATTCTTACCTTTAAACATCATCCTGTCTGTCGGATACCAGTATGGTATATCCATATCATCGATCTTTCCTATAAGCTCCATATCAAATTCATCAGGTTTCTTTTCATATCTCTTATTGTCTACTGTATAATTTATTAAGACAGGAACTTGTTTTACCTGATTTATCACTTTATCAAGTGCCTTATCGTATACAGTTTTCCATGCTTTATCGAGGTTTTTCTTGTTTACGGCAGCACCGCAGTGTGGACACTTAAATTCATCCATCACCTTGCCATCTTCTTTATTAACTGCAGCATCCCAAAAAACTATCTCATCACTGCAGTTTGGACAGACAAAAACATCCGACCACACTGTGTAGTTTATCCTTCCTTTTATGACACTTCCATCTATGTACTTCTGAGGTACGCCATCAATCGTGTGAATCGTCTCATACATCCAGCCGCACTCTTTTTCCACTTCATCAAGGATTCTTTTTGCTTCTTTCTCGAATTCTGCAGTATCAACAGGCGTATTGTAATTGTATGCGATAAATGTTGCAGCAGGCGATAGATCACCAAGTATCGCCCTTCTCGCACCCCATTCTACTTTTTTGCCTTCTTTTTCAAACTCTTTTTCCACTTTAAACTTAAATTCTGGATCTGGATTGCCGCACATCTGTGCAGCAACGCCTGTCATACCGGTTCCGCAAAATCCATCAAAGACGATATCACCTGGCTTTGTATAATGAAGTATATACCTCATTATGGCTTTGTGAGGTACTTTTGTGTGATACGAATGAGCATTGTATATAGGGTCGTTTTTCCCTTCTGATACGTCTGCAGCATATGGTTCGCATTTGTAATCATCAGTTTCCTCATCATACGGCTTACCATACTTCTCTATAAAATCATTTATGAAAGGATTGGGGCATGCCGTATAGTACGGCGGATCGGAAAGCTCAATTATATCCTCATCATTTCCTATCGGAAATCCATCTATATTTCGTACACTGTCCAGCATTTCTTTTGTTAGCTTCACGTCAATTCCTCCATCATTTTATTATGATTCTTACTTTATCTTTTTCTTTGCCTTGTACCTTGTTTTCTATAAATTTCATAAAGTTGTTTTTAAAATCGTCCAATGTGACAGGACCATTGCCTGTTATGTTAGCAATAAACTCTTTAGAATCTATTTCTACTTTATCAAGTCCTTTTAAAAGGTCTTTTATAGACGATAGAAATAAATTGTCTATATTTTCCGGGAACGATCTTCTTGCAATAAACTCATTAATACACTTCTGTTGATCATCATTTAAATACCCTATATTAATTTTTACAAAAGGATCTTCAATATTTTCAAGCAATTTTTCTTCCCATTTTTTATAAATCTCATCAATTTTATTTTCTATCTCATCCAACTTTCCATATACCAATAACTCATTTTTATCGCCATACCTATACTTGCAATGTATGCACTGGACTTCTGTTTCTAAATCTTGTTGTGTCAAACTAAAGCATGAATGGATTTTGCCAAGCTCTTCTTCTATTGCAGTCAATTCTGAACCAGTAAGTATATCAATTGATTTTAGCCTTCTTAAATTAGAAAACTTGCTACTGTTTAATATTTTCTTTTTATGCTCGTCTCCTTTGTAGTCCAGCCTGTGCTTTCTATGCTCTTCAAAGTATATATCGATATACTCTTTTTTAATGTTTATCAGCTCATTAATTACGTCTTTTTTAGTCGCATTCAGATCTACATCATCGATGTTTTTAATCGTATCTTCTATTTTCTGCTTAACATCTTCCACTTTTTTAATCCAATCGTTATTGTCTGTTAATACTAAACAAGCTTTAGATATGTATACTGCGTACGCGTCAATGCTATTGACAAAATTCATTATTTTTTGAATTCTATTTATCATTTTCAATGCATCAAATTCTCTCTCAATCTCTTCTTTAGAATACCTAAAATTTCTCAATTTTCCTGGCGTATTAAACCTCTTAAGAGTATTTAAAAATGATATAAAACCGTTCAATTCATCTTTGTATGACTTTTTCTCAGCATCATTAAATAGCAGCTTATCCCAAATTGTCTTACCACTAGTAACGTACTGAATTGTTGAATGCGCTTCACTAATTAATTCATCAAATTTTTTATTCATCTCTTTTATTGCTTCTACCTGCTTTTCTGAATTTGAAATAGTTCCTGTTGGCAGCCCGATAATCTCCATAAGTCTTTTTAAGGTATTAATCGGAATCCCCTTTGGTCTATCGCAAAAAGAAAAGTTGACAATATCATTTGGAGCTAACTTTGCTAAATCAGATAGCATAGTCGCATCGTATTTCTTATTGTTTACAGTAATCGCAATCTCTCCATTATACACTAAAGTGCAAAGTATAAGAGCTACCCATTCTCCGTCCAATCTAAACTCTTTATCAATTTCAACTTCATTTTCCAAGACGAAAATATCGTCGTGGTTTAATACTTTGCCTTCAGGCAAGCTATTCACCATATCCTGAAAATATTTTGCATATCTTGAATTTTCAACTGTTATATTCCCATCATTGTCGATCAAGTCAAATGTCTGAAGTATTTTTGCTCCATGCTCAGACTTTTGTCCAGCAATGTAATTAAGCCCATATTTAAACATATCTTCTCTATTATCTCTAGTTATAGTAACTTTAAACTTCGGATAATCTGGATATTTATCAGCAAAGTACAGTGACAAACAAGATGAAGCAACAAAATCTATGTAATCTTTTATCGTCTCGTCTTCTCTTTTTGCACCCCTTGCTATGTCTAAAATTCTCTTTGTAACGCCATTATGTGAAACACTAAAACAACTTCCAATATTTGTCTTTATCCATTTTACTATTTCCTTCATAAAGCCATCAGCTTTGTTGCCATAAATAGCCTTGCCATCATTTGCTGAACTATCGTATAAAATCATTGATGCAGAATAAGACTTTAACAAACTTTCCAGCTCTTCATCGTAATTAGTAAATTCAAAAAATACTTCATCTTTTTTTCCATTTTCAATATATTTCCTATTATCTTTTGAATATGGATTTAAAAAGTATATGTAAAAATCTCTCGGTGGTTGTGCTGTTGATCTCTCATCTGGAGACCCCATAAAGAGATACCCATCTCTCTCAATATTTTTATCAAGCCATTTTAAGCTGTATTCCCAGATTTTAAAATTTGGCACATATTCTTTCACATTCCAATCAAGAACCTTTAGCAATATTTCAAAGTAATAGCGATTTAAAGTATCATCGTCTAGTTTTTCAGCCTTTTCTTGTATGATAACATCATAGTCTATACCAACTCGCACCATATCAATATAATACTGCTGATTATCTTGATTGTAGGATATAAACTGTCCATTGACAGTTCGTATTATGTCTTTCATTATTGTCTCAATTGTTGTCCTTAAGAAATCTTCTTCAAATTCCGGGATCCTTATAAATAAGCATAAATCATCCTTAATATTATCAACTGTTATTCCAATTGGCGTTCGTATGTCGCCTGTAGCCAACCTATATACACTTAATGCATTTATAATCTTTATTGCACTATCTTTGTATTGTGGCCTTGGAAAAGAGCGCAAAATTGCTCCTTCTATTATACTGCTTTTGTCGATAACATCTTTTATATCTGGATTCGTCCTCATAGACATATTGTCTTTAATAAAATACCAATACGCATCATAAGATATGATTCCCGGCATATCCTCTGGTACTTCTTCATCAATTATATTTTTTATCAGATTCGTGATCGTCTTTAAAACTTCTCTTTTTTCAGCTATATAAATTTTTTCAAATACTTCTATAAAAGCCGGATGAATAGGAAACAAGTCTACAAATTCATTCATTCTTTCCGCCATATTTTTATATAGACTTGAAAATTTATCTAGATGGCTTCTGATATATGCTTTTTGCTTATCATCTTTTTTTTAAAATTCTCTCTGATACAACATAGGATATATCTTCTCTTTTTATGATTATTTGTTCAAATCTATCTTTTACTTTTAATATCGTCCTTGCTACAAATTGAAAGCCGGGATTGTCAAACAATGATTCCTGCACGCCAGACATAAATCTAATCTTCGTTGATTTGCTTATTTCTCCAATTTCCCTTAAGAAGGCTAAGTCTTTAATAAGCTCTTGTTCTTTTCTTGTTTTTAAGAAGTCAAAAAGTTCATCAACTACAATAAGGTAGCCTTTGCCTGGGTACTTCTCTTCAAAGAGAGCCATCATCTCCATAAGCGAGTCTTTGTTATTTGCCACTTTATCCATTGACGGAAAATTGTACTCTATTCCCAGCTGATGAATATTTTCTTCAACTTTAGACAAAACTATGTCCCTCAATGGCATGTCTGTAGAACCAATATCAAACCTTAAAACTTTAAATTTTCCAGCTATCCTCTTCATGCCATCTTTAAACTTGTCATTTGTTACAAATTTTAGCAATTTTTCATTTTCGGCAATTGATGATATGACAGACATTAAGTGGGACTTACCTGTGCCATAATTACCAACTATAAAAAGCCCCTTATTATCAATTGTTTCATCAAATTGCAACTGTGAAATACATATATTAACAATATTTTCTGCCATATTATCAGACATTACATATGATTTAACAAGAGCAGCTGCTTTTTCTTCATCATCAGCATCTTTCAAATTAATTATCGTCTCAATTGGATCATAATGTACAAGATCACCGTATCTCACATTGAATCCTCCCTTTAATTTAATTTCTATATGCAGTTGCTGCGTATCATTATGAAATCAAGATCATCATTTTTATATCTTCTATATTCTGGATGTGAAGGCTCTGCATACGTCAATATTTCATCTGTATAATTGCCTGTCCAAATCGCTATAATCTTTCTATATCTACTTGCACTTTTCAATAACCGCAATGGGTCAATCTTTAAATGTGGCTCAAATAAGATCTCTATGTTGTTTAATACAATCACATCTGTCTTATAGTCATTAAGTAATTTTTTAAAATATTCATCAACATATATCCAGCGTTCAGCTATAGGAACGCTAATCAACTTTTCTGATAATCTAAGATTTACATTAAAAACATCATATGCATACTTATTAGATATTTTCTCTACAACTTCTGCCTTGTCATCTAATTGAGTCAAAACTAGTATCAATTTATGATATTCATTTGGCAAAATAGCCAATGCGTCTCTGATATTCTCACATAGTAACATAATCCTCCCCTTTTCTACCTATAAGTTAATAATTCTACGTAAATCTGCAATTTCCTTCAATTATTTTAAAGTTTTTGATAAACTCTTTAAATTAAAACTCACATAAAAAGCAATGGACCTTAAATGTGAGCTTTATTTTGAGGCCTATTTAGACTCTATGATATTGTCGAAAGTTTTACTTGTAAATACATGACTTTGTACTGTCTTCTGGTTCTTTTTTATTTCCTATCAAAACCAGAATTCCTCCAACAAGTGAAAGCACCATAAAGATTGCAACTAATGTCCCACCTAATATAGCACCTAAAATTGAAGAGATGATTAATAGGATGCCTGCAGCTTTACTCTTTGCCCCAATAGCTATTGCTCCAAATATTACTACTAGGAATGAGAATACAACTCCACCCCAGCCAAGTCCTATTACTGTATTTGATCCTTCCGCTTGAAATGCTGATCCAGCTCCGCCTACAAGCAGTGTTGCTATAGCTGCAAATATGCTTATAACTCCTGCTATCAATGAAATAATACCGTCTGCTTTTTTCATATAGATCTCCCTTTCTTTATATGATTATAATAGAATCATTAAGTTGCCATTTATTTTATTTGCATATTAATCTTATCACAATGGCTTTCCATGTTGTGTCAGGAAATGCTTAAAATAAAAAATGTGGCAAAAATCTTAAGCCACACTAATCACATTATCTCTTTTGGTAATATACCCAAAAAGTAATCTTCTATAAGATCCCAAAATTCTTCGCTGCTGAAATTTCCATCAAAAAGATAAGTAAGCATTGCAACTGATATTTTATGCCTTTCCCCTATTATCTCTAATAGCTTATTTTTATACCTATAGGGTTTCTCTATTATTTCTTTCATCGTTTTAGTTTGATTTACATAAATATATATCTGGCTGTTTTTCCCACCCAATGCTTTAAATATCAATAAATCTAAAGATTCCATCAATCCTAAAATAAGCATCATTTCTTTTATATTACCATTCTCGATGTCGTCAACCAAATATATTTTCCCTTCATCAACATTGTTTATTATATAGTTAAATGTTCTATCAATCCATCTAAAGTACTCTGCAACACCGCTCATAAATCTGTATTCAATTTCTCCAGTCTTTAATGGTTTAACCGTATAAATTCTACTATGTATATTTTTATTGTAATCCCTTTGGAAAATAGACATAGAAGAAATAATAGATTCAACTATGCTTTTTGCTTTATATTCATTGTTGCCAATCTTTGTCATCAATAAGTCGACCAACCCGCCTTTACCATCTATCTTGTAATATTTTGATTCCCTTACAGAATTATATATAATATCTTTTACAGCATTTATATATTTGTTGTACATATTTAAATAATTACTATCTTTGAAATATATTTCGACACACAGTGCATGCCGCATTTCGTTCTTATGTTCAAAGTCTAGCTCATGATCCCTTGAATAAAGCATATATTTAAACTTTGGAAATGAATATTTCTCATAAAAATTTTCTTCCCATATCTTTTTTAAATTGACAGAGCAAATATCAGGATAATCGTATTCTTCATGCAATACATCACCATATTCTTCAATTATAGCCTTTTGTATTTTGGGATCTATCTTAAAATATCCTATTTCAAATAATGGTATAGGTCTAATATTAAAAGGTGAAAATGCAAATCTTCTTTCGAAATCTTTTTGTATTAATAGCATTGCAGTCTTTACTTTGTTTATTCCATCTTCCTCATCAAAAAATGGATTCTCAAATATATGCTGAAAAGACTCTGCATCTACCAGCATAGCATTTCTTCTTTTTGTCAATTTTTTTATTGAAATTATTTTTTTATATTTTGCAGATAAAGTTCATATACTTTTTTTTATGACGTTAATTAGTTGATACTCTTTTACAGTTGATAAGCCGTGCAATTTATTTATATGCTTAAAATCATTTCTCATAAAATTGTAATATGCTTCTCCAATCATTTCAAGCTTTCGAGCAGCTCTACCTATTTCCTGCACATAATCGCATACATTGCCTGTTGGTGCAAAGTGGGCAATTATATCAATATCGTCAATGTCAATCCCCATGCCAAATGCTTTTGTTGCTAACATTACAGGAGTCTTATTCTCTTTAAATTTAGTATAATTCTCCCTTTTTTCGTATGGAGTGAGCCTGCCATGATATTTGGTAATGTATTTCCCTAGATTGTTAACTATACAGTACTCATAAAATCTATTTATCAGCGCTATCGTCGGAAAATATATAAGCATTTTTTGTCCCAGTGTCAATGATTTATTCATTTTCTCTATAAGTTTATCAAATTTATTTAATTCATACTCATCTTTTTGAGTAATTGTTACTTCAGATTTCTCTATATTTATTTTTATATCATTTCTTTTAACGTAGCCCAGGTAAGTAATAGGATCTAACATTTTAAGGCTTTGTATAGTCTCATCATACATATCTTCCATACCGCCATAAATAGCAGTTGCAGTAAATGTAGCTATTACAAAGTTTGGTTTGCCATTTTTGCGTTGATACTTTTTTATTCTATCTAAATGATCCCCCAAATACCAATAATCAGGTCTAAATTGCTTGCCCCACGTTGTAACTATGTGGGCTTCATCTATTACTAATAGACCTAACTGACGATCTCCTATTATCTGTTCTAAATCACTTTTGCTGAGAAGCGACTCAGGCGAAAGATACAATATATGGCACTTTTTATCGGCAATTTCATTCATAATTTCCTGCCTTTTTATAGGTGATATGTCTGAATTTATTGTCCTTGCATATTTGTAATTTTTCTTATCTAGATTATAAACTTGATCATTCATAAGACCTATCAGTGGTGAAATCACTATAGTAAAAAGTTCATATTTTTCTGCTAAATAGATAGCAGGAATCTGGAACATAGCAGATTTTCCTGAACCAGTAGGTGCAGTTACAAAAATGTCTCTATAATTTTCCCCTCTATAGCATTTTTCAACTTCTTCAACTATTCTTTCAATTATTTCACCTTGTGATACACTTTTTACGACTTTTTCTTTAATATATAATCTATCAATGTCATACATTTTAATTTTTCTAAATGCATCTTTCCCCCAATATTTTTTCAATATTTCATAGTATTCTTTTCTGACTGTTACCGGTCTTTCCCTATCTTTAACATACCCAATTTTAATATCTATGTCACTTTCATATATGTTTTTTAAAATCTGAAGCTTATCTAAATATGAATTATAAGCGTTGTGCCAGTCCCCCAATATATGTATATCTTTTACTTTTCCTTCTATGATGTCGTCTAAAAAAGTCACGTAGCTCTCTTCAGTATCCAACTTGTAGCATTTATCTAAAGACGTCACAACCTCCTTTTCAATTTTTGTATCAGCCTTTGTAAATACTGGATATTTTTCTTCTTTCTCATCAGAAATTATATTATTGTATACGACATAATATTTACCATTGATATATTTAAAATTACTATATATTGCTATATAATCTGATAAATTGCCGATTTCTTCATCTGATTCATTATCCTCATCAAAGTTAATCAGCAAAGATTTTTTTATATATTCCGGAATATCAACGTATAAAGGAAAGTAGTTTATGTATATATTATTTTCAAGAATTGTTATTTTTTTGAATTTATATATTATAAACGAATAGAGGATTAAATATTCCTCATAAGTAATTACTCGTCTTTCATTTATTAGATTGAAGTATTTTAGTTTATCATTTTTTAATATGTCATCAATGTCTATTGTGATGTTATTATCGTACAATTTTATACTAAATCCCTTTAAGACTATAATAGTTTCATCATCTTTTAAATAGCTTTGTATTATTTCGCTTATAAGATCTTTTAAGTTTATCAATTGTTTTTCACCTCAATATAAAATCTCTTAATTTCTTTGACCTAGAAGGATGTCTCAACTTTTTAATTGCTTTTTTCTCTATCTGCCTTATTCTCTCTCTTGTGATATTGTATTCTTTACCTATTTGCTCTAATGTCATTCCATCTCCACCATCTAATCCAAATCGCATTCTTATAACTTCTTTTTCCCTCTTTTTTAATGTATCTAATAAATTATTGATAGTTTCTTTCAATAATTTTGAATCAACATCTTCTTCTACTGTTGGATTTGTTTTGTCGACTATAAAATCAAGCAATTCAGTGTCATCATCTTCCATGTCTTGTCCAACATATCTGTTTAAGGAATCGACAGACAGCAAATTTTTTTATAATAAACATAATTTCATTATATTTTTCTTCTTTTATATTATTTTCTATCAATATTTTCTTAATCTGCTCTTTTGACAACTCATAATGATTGCTCAATACTTTTAAAACTTTATTGATTGTATCAAAATAATGAGTAGGTAACCTTATGATAAATCCATAATCACAAATATTTCTTTTAATAGCTTGATCTATCCACCATACCGCATATGTTACAAATTTAACCTCTTTTTTTACATCGAAACGTTCAGCAGCTTTTATTAGACCTAAATAACCATACTGTACAAGGTCTTCTTCGTCAAGGCATAATTCATATTTTCTAAAATATTTATATGCACGACTTATTACAAGCTTTTTATTTCGGTTCGCAAGTGCTTCCAGAGCCCAACTATTGCCTTGCTGGTACAATATGCATAATTGTTCATTCGTTAGACACTCTATTTTTCCTGCAGGCACATTATCATGTCTGATTGAAGCATTATTTTTACTATAATCATTGCTGTCATCATAAATAATCTCGATATTTTCATCTATTAAAACATTTATAATCTCGTACTGCTGGTGCAAATCAAACATTGAAAACAATTTGTCAAAATCATCTTCGCTAATTGCATTGTTTTTATCTAAATAAGGTTTTATTCTATGTAAAATAAATTCCTTATTCATTTTAAAATCTCCTCAAATAATTTAAAACTAATTTAGGTCTTTATTATTAATTCGATATAAGTCATTTCTTTCCTGCATATCCATAAAATATTTTAATATTTAAGATGGTAATGGAATATCATTTTTTATTAAGTATAAAAATTAATACAAAATCATCTCTATAAAAATATTACAATATTTAAGGGCATAGTATTACCTAAAATAAATTTTATTCAAAAAAATATCAATTAACTTGTGAGTCAACTTTAAAGTTACTAACTCATAAGTTAGCAAATTGCACTTGCTCATAAGCCAAATAGTCTCTTACGTATACGACGGAAATACGTAGTCATCACTAGCTCTACCTGTCAAAAGGTATCTCTCAAGCTCTTCTATGTTGTACTTTCTTTGGGGATATGAGTTAAAGTAGTTTCGTGGCACTTCATAATCACGTTTTGGCTGTTTTGTTGCTTCTATTTGTGAAAATAGTTCTTTTTCTTTAACGTAATTTTCCGCCACTTTCTCTAAAAATTTTGCTGGATATTTTATTTCTTTCCCTTTCATTCTAGAAAGACAGACCTTCATATCGTCGCCACTAAGATTGTATTTGCTTTTAATGGTATCTATCAAGGCATTTGGTATTGCTGATTCGCTTTTCGCCTTGACTATTTTTGATGTACTCTGCCTCTCATCTTCAAATTTCTTTACGGTAGAAAAATCCTCATGATTGATAGATCGATCTATCATATTATTTTTTTCAATCGATCTATCTGATTGATATGATTTATATATAATACTACTCATAGTATATATGTCGTCACTTTTTGAAACTGGTGATTTTTCAATGGTTTCAGAAAATGACGATCCACCTTCGGGTTTACTAAATTGTGATGTGGTTTCGCTTTCTGAAGTGCCATCTATATTAAGTGATTTAAGCCAATTTTCGTATGTTAAATATTCGCAAGTCTCTTTATCATAGGCATACGTCAAATTTTTGTTACTTTCATTTTTTGAAATCATGTAATACTTTTTTATCCTGCCTAAGTCTGTGTTGTCAATAAAGCATACAATAAGCTTTTTGTCGATCAACTTCTTTATTGTTTCAGAAATCGCACCGGCTGATAAACCTGTGCCATTGTCCAGCCTCTTTTTAGCATCGTCAAGTTTGCCATTTTGAAATTCGTCTGTAGTAATATGTACAGGAAATTTATCAGCATACTTTAGCAGAAATAGCAAAAGCTTTATTTCACTTCCCGAAAGACTGTCTAAATTTTCGTATATGTAATCTATCCCTAACATCTATATCCTCTCCCTATATTTTATTTTCGGTTTCACTTATAATATAGGGGAAGTTTAAAAATCTTATATACGTTTTAAAAATTTTTTTCGCTTATAATTTTTTTGATATAAATTGATTCATATTCGTCTTCCAAAATGTCCATGATTATCTCGTCATACCTTTCACCTGCTATTCTTTTTGCTTCTCTTATCCTCCCTGCCTCTTTGAAGCCAACTTTTTTGTAGCAAGATATAGCCGGTTTATTGTAGGAGTAAACTCTTAAATAAATATTGTGCATATTGAGGATATTAAATCCAAAATCAAGTGCTAGTTTAAGTGCATCTTGGCCATAGCCTTTACCCCAAAATTCTTTGTTTCCAATAAATAATCCTACCTCGGCAACTCCATTTATGTAATCTATTTTAGGAAATCCGATATTGCCAATAAGCTGATCCGTCTTAATATCTACTATGGCAAAATTGTATTCTTTTGACAATGTTTCTATAGTTTCTTTTTCTCTTTCTTTAGTAACAATTTGTGATGCAAAAAGCATACCTGCAGCAACTTCCATGTCGTTTACCCATTCTGTGTACTTTTCGTAGTCATCTACATTCATCGGTGACAAATAACATTTTTCTCCTATTAATTTCTTGCAATACATGTATATCTCCCCCAGTCAAATATAATATTAATACAATTTTATTTTTTAAAACTCCATATGTCAAGAAATTTCAGTCACGCAAATATCTTTACAAATCTTCGAATAATTTCTAATTAACATTTAAAACTAATAATGTCAGTATTGAAATGTGGGGATGTTGTACATGAAAAGCGTCACAATTAAGGAACTTTTTTCTGCCATGTTTTTATTTGAAATAGGAAACACTATTTTATTTGCACATGGAATATCGGCAAAACAGGACTCATGGATAGCAGTTTTATTGGCAATGATTTCAGCACTACCGCTTTTGTATTTGTACATTTTTTTATACAACACATACAATATCAATCTAACTGAGATATTAAAAGTAAGCTTTGGAAAAATCATTGGAAGGATAATATCAATAATCTACATGTTTTACTTTTTTTATATGGCGGCCCGCGTCACGAGGGATTATCTAGAGCTAAGTACGAGCAGCATATTTCCTTTAGCACCTATTAAAATTATTGCCATTTTCTTGATGATTGTGACTGCATACTTTTTGCTGTTCGACATAAGTGTGACATTAAATGTAGCTAATATCCTATTGCCTTTTTTTCTTTCGTTAATATCAATCATTTTCATATTTGCTTTTACAATACCTGGTTATAGTTTTAGCAAAATCTTCCCAATATTTGAAGGTGGAATAATGCCAGTATTAAAAGCAGCATATCCACGTATACTTACTTTTCCTTTTGGAGAGATGTTTGTTTTTATGATGATATTTCCAGAAATAAAATGCAGCAAAGATTTATTCAAATACTCTTCTCTCGTTTATTTGATTACTGGAATTTTACTTGCATTCAATGATATAAACATAATATCTGCCATAGGCGTCAAAGAAGCATCAAGAGTAAATTTCCCATTTTACACTGTAACAAGACTTATCACATTAGGCTTTTTAAGAAGTTTGGATTCTTTATACATAGCCCTTATGATAATAGGCAATTTAATCAAGATAATCATTTTTGCCTTTGCCGGTTTGAAAGCTTGCCAATCTGTTTTTGATATAAAGGAATATAAATTTTTGATAATTCCCACTGCTACAATTGTCTATGCCTTATCAATTGTCACAGCGGAGTCGTATTTTATTCAAATACCTGTGGAGCTTCCTATAATGGCCCTTTATGTTCATGTTCCTTTATTAGTTATAGTACCGCTTATATTATTAATAGTGTATTTTCTAAAGAAGGTAATAAATTCATGCATAACTTGATTTTGCTATTTTTGTGTTATATTATATCCTTAAAGGAGCATTCCTGTAATAAAGAAATATAAGATTTGAAATAAAAAGTACCTCCTGATAAAATACAAGATGTCGATTGTTCATGAACACGACTCTCAAATAACAAGGAGGTACCTAATATGAAGTATAACCAAAATACAAAAATAATGCAAATAACAGAAAAGACATTAATTGTAGGTGTAGACATTGCTAAAGAGATACATCACGCTAGAGCTTTCGATTTCAGAGGAATAGAATACGGTAAGCGTATTGAATTTAGCAATGACATTGATGGAATGAAAAGATTTTTAAAATGGGCTGCAGATATTATGAATAAAAGCAACAAAGAGCATCTTATGGTTGGCATGGAACCAACAGGC
>NZ_BBKT01000027.1 GCF_000747665.1 Thermoanaerobacterium saccharolyticum
CTTGTTCTCTTGCATTGTTTACTCCTTGTACTATCTCTTCTACTCCTTTTGCTTGCTCTTTTGTCGCTTGACTTACCTGTGCTGCTTGATTTGTTATATTTTCTACCGCTTCTACTATGTTTTGCCCTTGATTTCTCTGTTCTTCTGCAGCTAATGTAACTTCGTTAATCTCATTATTTATTTTTTCTATGCCTTCAACAATTTTTTCTATCACTATACTCATATCATTGCTTAACTCAGTTCCACGCTTAGCCTTATCTTGCCCTACCTCAATTGCTTTTACTGCTTGTTCCGTCTCTTTTTGAACATTTTTTATAAGAGCGGCTATCTCCTTCGTAGCTGTAGCTGTTCTTTCGGCAAGTTTTCTAACTTCATCTGCTACTACCGCAAACCCTTTGCCGTGTTCACCAGCCCTAGCAGCTTCTATTGCTGCATTAAGAGCTAACAAATTAGTCTGTTCTGCAATATCATCAATAACTTCCGTAATACTTCCTATCTTTTCAGAGCTTTCTCCTAAATTATTTATTACATTTCCTGTCAGATAAATTGCATCAGTAATATCTTTAATAGAAGATAATGTTTCTTCTACTGATTTCCTGCCATTTTGTGCTTCACTCTTTAGCAAATCGCTGAATCTTTTAATATTTTCAGTACTGTTAGCCACTTGATTTATTGATGCTACCATTTCCTCTATCGCCGCTGATGTTTCTTCTGCTGATGCTGATAAGCTTTCTGCATTACCTGCTACTCCTTTTATCGACTTGCTTATCTGCTCTATCGATGCTGATATCTGCTCTACTGAACTTGCTGTGCTTTCACTGTTTCCTGCTACTTGATTGATTGATGCCACCATTTCCTCTATCGCCGCCGATGTTTCTTCTGCTGATGCTGATAAACTTTCTGCATTGCCTGCTACTCCTTTTATCGATTTGCTTATCTGCTCTATCGATGCTGATATCTGCTCTACTGAACTTGCTGTGCTTTCGCTGTTTCCTGCTACTTGATTAGTAAGATTGTATAACTTTTCTAAAGAATTATTAGCTTTATCGACAAACTTAACTAATTGCCCTATACTTTCTTCTACATCATTAATCAATCCAACTAACTCTTCAGTACCTATTTTGGTTGATTCTATTGTTGTTGACTGTTCTTTTAGTCCACTAAGTATCCTACTGGTTATATCTACAAATTTTCCTAATTTGCTGTCAATGTTATCTGCAGCATAAACCGCTCTCTTTAAATTTTCATGATATGTCGTACCTTTTATCAATTTTTTTGCTACATTTTCCTTAAAACTCATTGTTGTACCTCCTCAAATTTTTATTTAATATTTTATACAAATTTTTTGTCACAGATTTTTTTTGGACGCAGTTGTTTTTACAATTCCAGCAACATCTAAAATACATGCTACATTTCCATCACCCAAAATAGTTGCTCCAGAAAAAATATCAAGTTTTCCTATGTATGAGCTAAAATTTTTAACTACAATTTCTTGATTGCCAATAAGTTCATCAACGACCAGTCCAAATCTTTTTTCGGCAATGCCTAAAATTACGATGATAATATTTTTATTTCTTCTCTTCCTAGGTACTTTAAAATAATCATGCAGCCAAATTAGTGAAATTGTTCTTTCTCTAATAATTACAACATCTTGCTTTTTAACTTTTTTTTATTTCTTTTTCATTTAACCGTACAATCTCTATTACATTACTCACTGGAATAGCATATATTTCATTATTTATTCGTATTAAAAGTCCATTTAAAATAGCCAACGTCAATGGAAGTTTTATTATAAACTTTGTACCTTCCCATTCTTTTGTTTCAACTTCTATAACTCCATTAAGCTTATTAATATTATTACGAACAATATCCATCCCTACTCCACGCCCAGAAATGTCACTGATACTTTGAGAAGTAGAAAATCCAGGTTTGAAAATTAGCTCTAAAATTTCTTTGTCATTTAATAAGTCTGAATCCTGACGTGAAATTATTCCCTTTTCTAATGCAACTTCTTTAACCTTATTTAAATTAATTCCACGTCCATCATCTTGAACTATTAAAATAAACTGATTTTCTTGATGATACGCATTAACTCTTATATTGCCCTTAGGACTTTTACCTTCTTTTAAGCGCTCATCAGGTGTTTCTATTCCGTGATCAGCAGCATTTCTGATTAAATGTACTAATGGATCTGCTAAATCTTCAATTATAGTTTTATCTAATTCTGTATCTTCACCTTCTATAACTAACTCAATTTCTTTATGAAGAGAATTTGCTAAATCTCTTACCAAACGAGGTATTCTGCTAAACAATTGTTTAATCGGCAACATACGAACTTTTAATACTAATTCTTGAAGCTCATTTGTTATCCTTGATATCTGATTTGAAATTTCTTCTAAATCCTCAAAAGAATTATCTGAATTATACCGCTCATGCAATAAACTAACAATTTGAGTAATTCTTGATTTTTCAATTACAAGTTCGCCAACCATCTCCATCATTTTTTCTAATCTGCCTATATCCACTCTAACTGTTTGATTTGCCTTATTCTTTGTCTCATTTGTGTTTTGTCTTTCATAACCATTGGATTTTGTCACGTTACAGCCATTATCTGATTGGCGATGCATTAAACTTAAATCAAACGAATCTGCATTAAAGCTTTCAATCTCCAACATTCTATCTAAGACTTTAACTTTTAATTCTTCTTTATCAAATTCAGTAATTAACAAATACGAAATACTTTCTACATCAATATTATCATTCATGTCTGTTATATCAGGTTCACTTTTAATAACAGTACCCAATTGGTTTAAAAAATTTAAAACCAAAAAAGCACGTACAGTTTTCATAACGCAATCTTTTTTTAATTTCACTTCACATACAAACACGTTTAAACCAGATGCTACGGCTTGTTGTGCTTGAATTTGCTGTTCTAAATCGAGTTTGAATTCTTTATTTATTTTTGGATTTATAGTTTCTTTCAATAATTGATCGTCTGACATATATTTATGCAACTCCGATAATGTTAAAGTTATATCAGCTTTTATGTCATTCCTATTTGAAGAAAATTCCTCTTTAAGAGTTTTCAACTCATCTAAACATCTAAAAAGAACGTCTATCACTGGTTTTATTACTTTGATTTTACCACTTCGTATCTTATCTAACACATTTTCCATTTCGTGGGTCAAAATTTTCATTTTTTCAAATCCAACTGCCGCAGACGATCCTTTTAGTGTATGTGCTACCCTAAATAATGTTTTTATTATTTCATCGTTATTTACATTTTGCTCTAACTTAAGAATATTCTCTTCAAAAAGTTCCAGTTGCTCATCAACTTCGTCAAGAAAAGCTCTGATAAATTCCGGAGTATCATACAATTTACACACCCCCTGCCTGTCAATATTCCGCATTTAGCAATTTGTCAATTTTCATTATCGCTATAATTTCGCCATCTTGTGCAATACCTAGCCCTTCAAAATAATTTCCATTTATTTCGTCTACTGTTTCAGAAGTCGGTTGAATATCAGAAAACTTTGTAACCTGAATTACTCTATCAACAATTGTACCAACTAGTTCGTCATTAAATCTTAATATTACAATACGTGTTGATTTAGTATCAGAATAATCTTCAAGTCCCAATATTCGATGTACATTAATGACTGGCACAATTTTTCCACGCAAATTTATAATACCTTCTAAATATGATTTGCTATTATGCAAATAAGTGATTTTTTTAAATCTGATAATTTCATACACTTCATTTATTTTTATTGCATATTTTTCTCCGCACAATTCACATACAACATATTGATAATCTAATAATTCATTCAAAACAAATTCCCTCCAACAAAATATTTAAGCAAGGTTCACAAAAAGCAAATCATACTAAACTTTTAATATCTCCATACATTTTGCTAAAAAGTTCTGCTATGTATGGATCAAATTGACTTCCTGCATTCTTTTTTATTTCTAAAATTGCTTGGTCAATTTTTAACGCTTTTCTATATATACGATTATTTGTCATAGCATCAAAAGCATCTGCAACTGACAAAATACGGCAAAACAATGGGATTTGTTCTCCTTTCAATTTATGAGGATATCCATTTCCATCCCATCTTTCATGATGGTGCAATATATATTTTGCTATTGTTTTTAGCTCGGGTATATTTGAAATAATTTCATATCCTATTTCTGGATGTTTCTTTATTTCGGTCCAATCACTATCTGTCAATGGTTCACGCTTTTTTAAAACACTTTCGCTTATACCTATTTTGCCTATATCGTGTAATATTGCCAAAAGAGCTAATTCATTAAGTTCTTTCATTGAAAGGTTCATTTCCTTTCCAATAATAAAACAATAGTCTCTTAGCCTCTTAGCATGTTCCTCCGTTTCCCAACTTTTAAAATGTAGTGTGGCAAGAATTGCATTGACAACAGCACTGCGATGACTTTTGTTCATTATAAATTTTTGTCTATTCATTTCCTCTTCTGCATCTTTTATTGCTTGAATAATTGAATTTTTAGATCTACACTTTGAAGATATGCCAACAGCTATACTCAATTGTTCATTTTTCCTGCTTAATTTTATTTTAGTTGAAACAATTGTTTCAATTTTTTTTGCTGCATTTTCCATGTCGTTATCAGGCATGAGAACTAAAAATTCATCTTCTCCCCATCTTGCAATAATATCATTATTTCTCAAACCACGTTTTAACTCATTTGCAACACTTTTTAAAAGTTTGTCACCCTCTCTATACCCAAATGTATCATTAATCAATTTAATGCCATTAATATCTAGCATAACCACCGCCATCGAAGTCTTTTTAGAAGTATCTAATTCATTTAGCCTTTCTTCAACATATTTTCTGTTGTAAAGGCCCGTTAATGGATCATAAATATCCATTTCCATATTTTTTGAATCCATGTCATGCTTTCAACTCCATCTCAAATAATATTTAATTTCATTAAACTTCACAATGATATTCATATTAAATTTTGATGCATCATCCTTTCTACTTTAATTCCATTAATTCGCAAATAAAAAAATAGGATAACCACATGGTTGCCCTATTTCAATTAGTAAGCTGGCAACCCGGCCATCTTAGCAGAATCTGCTTTAGACCCGTGGCTTTGCGTCCTTATCTTTCGATAAGTTTGCTCTTTTCAAGCTCATATTGTTAAATGTCAAACAACTTAAAATAATTTAATGTTAATGTAACAATATAATCATTTTGTTACATTTAATAAGTTCATAATATATTTGATACATAAGCATTTAAAATAATTAATTTAGTATTTTTAGATATATCTATATACAAATCAATGTATCTTTTTTATAATATCTTATGTAATCATTATTTGATCACTATGATTAAATTTTTTGATATAAATAAATAATTAGGAGGAAAAATTATGACGGTTGAACCTATACGAGATAAAGTTAAAATAAAGCAAATGTATTATTATTTACAAGGTAAAGATCCTAAATACGGTTTACTTTTTAAATTTGGCTTAAATACTGGGTTAAGGATTAGTGATATTTTACCTATAAAGGTCAATGACATTTATACAAGCAATTACAATTTTCGTGAATATCTTACTATTAAAGAAAAAAAAAACCGAAAAAGAGAAAAAAATTAAAATTAATGAATCATTAAAAAAGGAAATTGATAAATACATAAAATTAAGATGTTTAAAATATGATGATTATTTATTTCCCAGCAATAAAGGCGGACATATAGGAAGAATTCAAAGTTACAGAATCTTAAAAGAAGCCGCTGAAACTGTTGGTGTCGAAAATTTTGGTACTCATAGTTTGAGAAAAACTTGGGGATATTGGAGTTATAAAACATCGCGTTATAATATAGGTTTAATAATGGATACTTTTAATCATAGTTCTCAAAAAATCACTTTAAGATATATCGGCGTAAATCAAGAACAGAAAGATGAATTATATACATTAGTTCAATTTTAAACAAAAATTGTTTTAGAAATTTTTGTAATAAAATCTTTAAAATTTTGCTATATTATGCAGGATTTTAGATTTTTTTGTCGAATAAGAGAATATGTTGTAATAAGTAACAAAATGATTATATTGTTACATAAGGCACATACCAAATCTATAGTATTTTGGATATTCATGTAAGCCTGTAGAAAGTTTATTTTTTGTTTGTATCCTTGCAATCCCTCCTGTATGAAACATTCAGTTTATTTGTTAATGTATATATCATTTTTGACAAATTTTAGATAATTTAATTGTTAAATCAATCTAAATGTTTTCTTGTCTATAGCAAAAAAGTTTAAAACCCATGGACTTATATCCATGGGTTTTTTTACTAAAACTTCTCCATAAACTCCCTAATCCTTTTTACTGCCTCTTCCAGATTTTCCATCGATGTAGCATAAGACATTCTTATGTATCCTTCACCATGCTCGCCAAATGCGCTTCCGGGCACTGCAGCGACTTTAGCTTCATATAAAAGCTTCTTGGCAAATTCTAATGATGTAAGTCCAGTCTCTTTAATCGATGGGAATATGTAAAATGCTCCTTTAGGCTCAAAACACTTAAATCCCATATCAGTCAAGCTTGCGTACAAAAATTTCCTTCTTTCATCGTATTTTCCCCGCATGAATTTTACATCATCATCGCCATTTCTTAAAGCCTCCAGTCCTGCATATTGCGACTGTGTTGATGCGGAAGTGACATCATACTGATGTATCTTTGTCATATGTTTTACAAAATACTCTGGTGCTGCTATATAGCCAAGCCTCCAACCAGTCATGGCATAAGACTTGGAAAAACCATTTATCAAAACAGTCCTTTCCCACATTCCAGGCAGCGATGCAAAACTTACATGCTTAAAGCCATCGTAGACCAGTTCAGAGTATATCTCATCTGTCACAACCAGCAAATCGTGTTTTAAAACCACCTCAGCCAATTTCACCATTTCCTCATAAGGCATGACAGCCCCTGTTGGATTATTGGGATATGGCAAAATCAAAACCTTCGATCTCTCCGTCACATACTTTTCTAACACATCTGCTTTTAGGACAAAATTATCTTTTTCGTATGTAGGAACAAAAACAGATTTGCCACCAGCCAATTTTGTGCAGGGATCGTAAGCCACAAATGATGGCTCAGGTATCAAAACTTCGTCTCCATCTTCCACAAGAGTATTCAATGCTATGTAAATGGCCTCTGTCGCACCGATTGTGACAAGTATTTCTCCATCAGGCTTATACTCTACATCGTAATTTCCTTTGAGATATTTTGATATCTCTTGCCTTAACTCTATAAGCCCAGCATTTACAGTATATCCTGTTTTACCTTCTAATAATGAGGCATACGCTGCATCGATTATGTGCCTTGGAGTGACAAAATCCGGTTCTCCAATCGTCAGCGATATGGCGCCAGGTACTTCTTTTGCCATATTAAAAAAATATCTTATTGTAGATATCTCTATGGATTTTGCGCGTTTCGAAACTCTATCTTCGAAATCCACCATGCTCCCCCACTTTCAATAATCATTTTTAAACTCTCAATACAATTATAATATACTAATTCAACATTTTAAAGCATCATAATCTCTGCAAACTAAAAAAGCGGGATGAACCCGCTTAAAATATATAATTTTTATCCTCTCTTCTTTGTAGAAATATCTACCCATACAGCGATGACAAGAACTAATCCCTTTACTATGGTAAGTACTGAATAGTCAATGTTCATGAGGCTCATACCATTGTCAATACTGGCCATTATGAGGGCGCCAAGTATTGCCCCCGGAACTGTACCTTCTCCACCTAAAGTACTTGCGCCGCCAATGATAGCAGATGCTATTGCATCAAGCTCAAACAGGTTTCCTGCACTAGTTGTTGCAGCATTCAATCTTGACGTCAAAACAATACCAGCGATCGCTGACAATATTCCCATTATCAAGAATATAGTCATATTTGTCTTCACAACATTTATTCCTGAATATATTGCTGCCTCTTTATTGCCACCAATTGCGTAAACATACCTTCCAAAAGTGGTGTTGTTTGCCACAAAAGTCAAAACTAATACCAGCACAAGGACAATAAGGACTGGAACAGGTATACCTTCGTATGAAATCATAACACCAGTAAATAGAGCAATCAATGCAATCACACCAATAATTTTAGAAATCTCTATGCTTAAACTAGGGACGCTTAAACCGTATTTTATACGTGAATTTCGGTTATTCATATCTATGATTATATA
>NZ_BBKT01000026.1 GCF_000747665.1 Thermoanaerobacterium saccharolyticum
CTATTTAAAAAAGATGTCAACAGAAAAATACAGTGTACTTCAAAAGATAAGAAATGGAGTGGAGGGTATACCATCAATACTAAGACGAAAATATCATGTAGATGTGATACCTGTAAGGGGATTAGTGCGCTCAAAAATCTGGTTTTCATTCAAAATAGGAGCTATAAACGCAAAAAAAGTACTAAAAATGGCAGCGGAGATGGCTGCGAGTTTGTATAAAAATATCGAAATCAAATTTATTCTTACAAAAACAGGTAAAATCCAAGCAGAGTTGTTATTAGTAGCTTAAAAAATGTCACTTATGACACTCAAATCAATTTTATAATTTACTGATTTGATATTGAAGGAAGATTTCCAAACTTGTAGAATATATATATATTGAGGTGATAAAATGCAAGCAGCTATTATAAAGGATATTCAGCTTTTAGCAAATCCAATTTTAGATTATTTTTTTATCGGTATAACGATGATGGGAAGCTCATTCTTTTATTTTTTAGCATTGCCTCTATTTTATTGGTGCATTGATAAAAGATTTGGACTTAAATTAGGATTAGTGCTTTTGTCATCTATATACGTCAATACAGTAATAAAAAACGTGACGATGGTTCAAAGACCAATTGGATACCCTGGCATCAGATCGATTTTTACACAATCCGCTGGTGGTTATTCATTTCCCAGTGGCCACGCACAAGGCACAACTACGTTTTGGGGCACAATGATGTTTAAATATAATAAAAAAATCACAAAAATTTTAGGCGTAACTGCAATAATATTAGTCTCTCTTTCCAGGTTGTACCTCGGCGTTCATTGGCCTGTCGATATAGTTGGTGGAATTTTAATCGCTTTATTAGTGATAATAGTCGCAGAGCTTGTAGACAGCATAATAGTAGAAAGTAAGTACGACACGAAGCTTGTATACAAAATAATTTTTTCAATAATTGTGCCTATAGGATTGATAATCTTGTTTCCATATAATGAAAATTTCGAATACATGGCATTGGCATCTGGCACAACTATAGGATATTTCATTGACGAACATTACTTTAAATTCACCGTAAATAACACTATTAAAGTTCAAATAGCAAAATTGATCATTGGTTTATCAATTTTTATAGTGATATTAATTACTTTAAAATATTTGCTGCCGTATACAGAAATTTTCAATTCATTTAGATATTTTATTTCAGGACTATGGATTTCAATTGGCGCGCCATTTTTATTTAATAGGCTTAAGCTTAACAAAAAGACTTTATAATACTTGGATTCCCAAGTATTATATTTTTTCTAATATCTCCTTGGCATCTTTCGATGAAGTTAAAAGTTCTTTTAAATCAAGTCCAGAATCAATGACTTTCTTTACTTTTGTAGAATTAGTTATATCGCCTATGAGAATAGCTCCTATCAATTTATTTTCTTTCGCAAATAATTTATAATAAATATCTCCATTTTTATATCTGTAAGTTACTGCACCATCATCGAAAATATCGCCTGATGAAAAAACATCTACACCAGTTATCTTCAATGTGCTTGACGGAAGGACTTCCTTGTACACTGTCTTAATACCAACGGCGTTTAAACCTGCTGTTTTGCCTTGTGCTAATGCGACAGTCCAAAGCCCATATATTTTCCCATTATACTCAGCAACATCACCTGCCGCGTATATATTGTCAATATTTGTTTTCATGAAATCGTCAACCAAAATCCCTTTATTGACTTTTATGCTTGTATTACTAACCACGTCCAAATTAGGCCTTACACCTGCCGAAAATATTACAAAATCAGCATTAACTTTATTTCCATTTTTAAGCACAACGCTATCTATAGGATCACCAGTTATCTCTTCTACTTCTGCACCAAGCACAAGGTTTATGCCGCTATCTTTAATAATCTTCTCGATAATCATTGAACCTTCTTCATCAGACTGTTTAGGCAGTAATCTCGGAAAAAATTCTATAACCGTCATGTCATAACCAGCTTGTCTTAATGACCATGCTGCTTCAAGTCCTAACAATCCTCCCCCAACTACTATGCCTTTTCTCTTACCATTTATATAATCATTTAATTTTTCTACATCATCAAGGCTTCTTACAGCATAAACACCTTTTTTATTGTTTCCTTTAACGGGAGGAACAAAACTATGACTTCCAGATGCGACTATGAGAACATCGTATTCTAAAATGCTGCCATCATCCAGTTTTACAATTTTTTTATCTGTATCCACCGATAACACATTTCTCTTTAGCAAAACATCTATATTGTTATCTTCATACCACTGCTGTGGTTTTACATATAATTTTTCTAAATCAAATTGCTGCCCAAGTAAATGTGACAATTTCACCCTAAAGTATGTGTTGTATTTTTCCCTTGAAATCATCATAATCTTTGATTGACTATCGTTCTTTCTGATATTTTCAGCAGCTTGAAGTGCAGCAATCCCGTTTCCTATTATTATGAAATTCATCATTGTCAGTCCTTTCCAAATTTTATATGTAAAAATTTTAATTTGTGTTATATGCAGCACGCATATAACACTTTTATGTTATACAAGTGATGACGCAAATATTCTTCCAAAATCCCTGCACTTTTCAATATCATCATCACTTGGAATAAAATTAATTTTAAGACCCGGCTCAACTAAATTAAGTTTAAGACCTTTTAGCCTTTCTTCCATCAATGGTATTGCCTCGCCACTCCATCCATAAGAGCCAAAAACTGCAGCAGGCTTATTTTTATTCTTTATTGGATTTATTTTATCTATAACATTCCATATAGGTTCAACAGCATCACCAGTAATTGTAGGGGAACCAAACAAAAGTCCATCTGCTTTTTCCATCTTATCTCTCACAACACCTAAATCAACAGCTTTTGCGTTGTATATTTCAACATCTATCACTCCAGAATCTTTTATGCCTTTGCCAATCTCCTCAGCCATTTTTCTCGTGTTTCCGTATGCAGAAACATAGTATATAAGCACTTTCTTTCTGTTGGCCACATCTTCTATGCTCCACTTCCTGTAATCCCGCAAGTATTTATCAATATTTTCCCTAAGCACAGGGCCATGTCCTACCGCTACAACATCAATAGGAATATCCTTAATTTTTTCCAATGCCTCCAAAACCTTTGGCTTAAATGGGCTTATGATGGAGTCAAAGTAAAGCTTGTATGCTTCTTCAAAATCATCTTCAAGGTCGTTAAAAAGATGTTTAGGTGTATAATGGCAGCCAAAAGCATCACACGTAAATAAAATCTTTTCTTCCTCTAAATATGTGAACATCGTATCCGGCCAATGAAGAAACGGCGCCATGATGAATTTTAACGTCTTACCGCCTAAATCGATAGAGTCCCCATCATTTACGATCCTAAATTTAAAATCGCGATTTATCTGTCCTTTCAAAAAAGTTATAGCTGTTCTGCTGCCGATAACCTCTGCGTTTGTAGCCTCTCTAAGAAGTTTCGGCAATGCACCAGAATGATCAGGTTCTGTATGATCTACAATGATGTAATTAATGTCCTTTAAGTTTGCAATGCTTTTTATCTTATCGACGTACTCATCGTAAAACGGCTCTTTTACCGTTTCAATCAATGCAACTTTCTCTTTTCCTTTTACAATATATGAATTGTAAGATGTTCCCCATGGCGTCCTCCATACTATATCAAAATACTCAAGATCAGGATCTAAAACGCCTACCCAATAAACGTCATTTTTTATTTTTACAACTTTATCCATAATATCACCTCTTTTGGATAATAATTGTCAACTAATATTTATTATATTTCTTTTAATTTAATTATACCACTTGCTGCCAATATTGCAATAGTTAAAAATAATTTTTCAAAATTTAAAATACAATATACCGCTAAAAAAATAAAACCTCAAAAGAGGTTTCCATTGAATATGATTTACATCGACTTTGTGTGTTTATCAGCTACTTTGCTTGCTCCATAAGAATCGGGTTTTACCTGTGCATCAAAGCCACAGCCAGTAACCATACCTACTACTTCTTTTATTATATCTTTCGTCATGCCGTTCTCACCAACGTCAAGGTGTATTTCTATATTAAAATCTTTCTTACCCATTTTTTCAAATTTTGATGACAATATATTTGCAAGCTCTATGCTGTAATTAGCTTCCATAAAAATCCTTTGCCTAAGAGATGGAATTTTTTTATGTTGAAACTTCCTGTAATAATACCTTGCACCTTTCCCTTCGCGATATATGATTACTGCAGAAACAAAGCATATGACTTTGCCAGGCTGTGAATCAGTCCCTATCATAAGCTTGTACTTGGAATTTTTATCACTTTTTATAAACTCTACAATATCATTAAACATCTTATCAATATCCAAAACGCCTTTTGTCGGATTTACAAAATTCAAGGCTATCCATCTCCTTTGATCCTCATAAGAATCTTTTTTATTATATTATACACTATTTTTGTTTCTTCTGTGTTAAATTTTCATTAAACAATTAATTTTGTGACAAATAGAATCAAATGAGATGCTGGTACAAATACTATTTGCGCCAATAACGTACCTATTATTTTCCCGAATACTAATAATACCACCATTGTATTTACATCTTGCTGTGTCCTTTTTCCTGCCAGTGCTTGATCCGTAATAAGCGCTGCAACAGGATCAACTATAACGGTCAATAGGATTGTGGCAAAGCCATTGACTATTCCTGAAAGCAAACTTGCAGTTGTTCTGAATTCTGGCAATAATGCGCCTGCATACAAAGACGATATAATGCCTGTTGTGTATATGGAAGTGATTATCACATTGTAAACCAAAAAGCTTTTAGGTATTTTTGTCTCTTTAACGCCTTTTAACATGCTAAACTTAGGCAAAACTATCTTCGTTCTTATTTTCTTTATATTACTCCACTTTAAAGACATTAGTATAAGTTTCGGTACAGAACCAGCTTTCTCCATGCCATTTATGGCAGATGAAAATACTGAAACAAATGTAGGCATTAACGGTGCACCTATGACAGCCCCTAATGTAGCTGACAACAAGACAAATCTCATATCGATGCTTAACGCTGAAACCATTTTGTATTTTATGGATATATCAACAAGACTTCCTAAAAACGGCCCTTGAATCATGTTTGACAGTCTGGAAATTACAGCCATTATATTAAACAATGACAGTGATACTGCCAGTTTCCTGGTCCTTACACCGGATGGCCTTATGGAATATGATAATGTATCGATCAAATTTATTATCATTGTGAAAAAGCAAACAATTAATAGCCTCTTTACATCTACCATCTGCACACATCCTAAGCTAAAATATACAAGTTAAATTATAGACATATTTGACAAAAAAAGCAATACATGACCATGATTCTGAAAATGACACTTCGTTTCGTTTTTACGCAAAAACTGTGTTATAATTTTTATGTCAAAATTACTATAAAAACTATAGGAAAGGAAAAGGCGCATATGGAAAAACTTCGCACTAATAAATGGATAATCTTATCTGCTGTACTGATAGGAACAGTTATGGGGCCTATAGACGGCAGTGTAACAAATATAGCAATGCCACAACTAGCAAAAATTTTCCACACAGATATTACTACTACTAGCTGGATTTCGATGACATACTTGCTGATGCTTTCAAGCCTAATGCTGACATTTGGCAGGCTTGGAGATATGGTAGGTTATAAAAAGCTGTATCAGTATGGTCTAATAACTTTTTCCGTTACTTCCGCCATATTAAGCATGTCAAACAATATTTACATGCTTATCATTGTAAGGGCATTTCAAGCTGTAGGTGCAGGTATGCTTATGTCAATGGCTCCAGCTATAATAACTGCCACTTTTCCTCCAAGCGAAAGAGGGAAAGCATTAGGCTTTAACGCAATGGCCGTGTCTATTGGGCTTTCGATAGGACCTACATTAGGTGGTTTCTTGCTTACATACTTAGGTTGGAGATCGATATTTTATATAAACATACCAATAGGAATAATCGGATTTATATGGGCTCAAATAGTAGTTCCAGATAACAAAGGAGTTCCAGAAAAATTTGACCCATTTGGTGCATTATCGGCATTTATTTTTCTCACCGCACTTCTCCTATTTATATCTGAAGGCGGCACTTGGGGTTGGACGTCTATTCCCAGCATTATATCTCTATTAACATTTATAACATTTTTTGTATCATTCATAATAATAGAATACAAAGTAGAATTTCCAATGCTCGACTTAAGCTTATTTAAAATAAGATTATTTACCTTTGGAAATCTCAGCACACTAATAAATTTTATGGCACAAAACACAATGACATTTTTGACTCCTTTTCTTTTGCAGAAAATTGGATATTCTACAGATGTATCTGGCATAATCATGACATCTTTCCCGTTGATAATGCTTGTAGTTGCACCATTAAGTGGTGTTTTATCTGACAGATACGGCGCACAAATTCTATCTACAATCGGTGCGTTGATTACAGCTACAGCACTTTTCTCTATGTCTACACTGAACTTACACTCATCAATGGCATCGATAATGCTAAGATTAGGTATCTTCGGCATCGGCAATGGAATTTTTCAAACTCCTAATAACAGTTCCATCATGGGCAGTGTTTCAAGGAATAGACTCGGTATCGCATCCGCCTTCTTAGCCACAATGAGAAATGCAGGAATGGTTCTCGGTATAGCTATGGGAAGTGCAATATTTACCAATAGGCAGATGTATTACGAATCAATCAAAATAAACAGCAATAGTGCGTTTTTACTTGGATTGAGGGATGCATATATAGTAGCAGGAATATTTTCCATAATCTGTGCATTAACATCACTTGTTAGGGATAAAATTAATAAAAAGAATAATTTAGAAAAGGATGGAATGTAAATGGAAAGAACATTTGCTATGGTAAAGCCAGACGGTGTAAAGCGTGGACTTATAGGTGAGATATTAAAGAGGTACGAAAGCAAAGGACTTAATCTTGTGGCTGCAAAAGTCACATCGCCTTCTTTGGAGCTGCTTCAAAAGCACTATGAAGAACACAAAGACAAACCTTTTTACAATGACTTAATTCGATACATGATGTCTGGCCCTGTCTTCGCCATGGTTTTAGAAGGCGATAATGCTGTTAGAATAGTAAGACTTTTAAACGGCCCTACAAAAATTGAAGATGCTCAGCCAGGTACAATACGAGGAGATTTTTGCACAAATGCGACATTCAATATAGTGCACGGCTCTGACAGCTTAGAAAGTGCAAAAAGAGAAATACTTTTATGGTTTCCAGAATACGCGAATAAAATTTAGGACAAGTAAATAAACTCTAATAGAAGAAAAATTCTATTGGAGGAGAATATTCAATGATCAAAGTATACAGCAAAACCAACAAGTATGGAATTATATATGGAAAGATAGACGACTACAATTGGTATGCTTTAGTGCAAGCTGATGTCGTCGATTACGGAATAAATCCAAAGACATTGTCAAAAGGTGCTGGAAGGGTTTCAAGACTTTTTATATACAAAGACATTGAAAGAGATGTGTTAAATCAAAGTACAATATCAGAATCCATCATTGCAGACTACAGACATAAATGGAATTTCATAAATGACGATAAGAAAGACGTAGTAAAAAAACTTGTGAATTATTTAGAACTTAGATATTCTTTGAAAGTTTTAAAAGAGGCGAAGTAAATTTACTTCGCCTCTTTTTTTATTGGTAACACAAAGGCAGTATACAGATTGTTAAAAACAAATTCTATAGATGAAAAAAATACCGCTACCAGCCAGTCAAACCAAGTCAAAGGTACAGTCCTAAAAACAGCGCTTAAAAATGGTATGTATATAGTTGAGAGAAAAAGCAAAAATGACGCAGTAACTGCAACTACCAAATATTTATTTGTGAATAAACCTAACTCAAATATCAAATGTCTCTCTGATCTACATTCGAATGAATGTATAAGTTCTACCATGACTAAAGTTGAAAACGCAATCGTTCTTGCCCTGTCCAGCGTCCCATAAGTCAAAGCAAATATGTACGATGACAACGTGCAAACAGCCATTAAAGTTCCAACGATGCCTATTCTTATTCCAAGGCCGTTTGCAAAGATGCTTTCATCTGCCTTTCTCGGCTTTAAATTCATTATGTCCTTATCAGCGGGATCAAGCCCCAACGCTAATGCAGGCAGCCCGTCTGTCACAAGATTTACCATCAAAATTTGTATAGGAACAAGCGGAAGCTCCAAAGATGACAAAGCAGCCAAAAACATCGTTATTACTTCTCCAATATTGCATGACAATAAATACCTTATAAATTTTCTTATGTTGTCATATATAATTCTTCCTTCTTCAATTGCCGCTACAATGGTGGCAAAATTGTCATCAGTCAAAATCATAGAAGATGCCTCTTTCGCTACATCAGTACCGCTTTTCCCCATAGAAATGCCAATATCAGCTTCTTTAATGGCAGGTGCATCATTTACCCCATCTCCAGTCATGGCTACAACATATCCCCTGCTTTTTAAGGCTCTAACAATCCTCAATTTGTGTTTTGGAGAAACTCTCGCGTAAACCGTCGTGCTTTCTACTTCTTCGTTAAGTTTCTTATCATCTAACCTGTCTATCTCGTCTCCTGTCATGATATTGTCAGTCTTTGAGCGTATATTCAATTCATCTGCAATGGCTGCAGCAGTTAACTTATGGTCGCCTGTTATCATTATAGGCTTAATACCTGCTAATTTGCATTTTAATACAGCATCGTATGCTTCTTTTCTTGGTGGGTCTATCATTCCTTCCAATCCAACAAAGACCAAATCCCTCTCAATAACTGATGGATCACTGTATCTAACTCCTTTAGGAAGCCGCTTATAGGCAAATGCCAACACTCTAAGAGCTTCCCGGCTAAACCTTTCGTTTGCATCAAGTATTCTTTTCTTTTCAATTTGACTTAAAGAGACCTCCCTACCATCTTTCAAGATCCTATTGCAAAGCTCTATTACCACATCAGGCGCCCCTTTTGTAAATGCGTAAATCAATCCATTCTCTTCAATTATTACGCTCATCCTTTTTCTATCTGAATCAAATGGAATTTCTTCAATGCGTTTCATATTCTTCTCTGCATATTCTTTAGATACGCCTCCTAAAACTGAAGCATACATGATAGCAGCTTCTGTAGGATCTCCAACGTATTTTACATCTTCTACAATTTCATTTCTTACTTTGACCTTTTCTATTTTTACATCTGCATTATTGCATACACAACCTATTTCTAATAGCCTTTTTAATGCAAGATTGTAAATAGGTTCTACTTTTCTACCATTCAATGTGAATTTAACATTGTTTGACTTACCTTCAATCTCTACAATGCCATCATTTACAAAAATCTTTTTAACTGTCATTTTGTTTTCCGTCAAAGTGCCTGTTTTATCAGTGCAGATAACATTGGTACATCCAAGCGTCTCTACGGCCGGAAGTTTCCTGACAATCGCATTTCGCTTTAACATCCTTTGTACTCCTATAGCAAGTGACACTGTAACAACGGCGGGAAGTCCTTCAGGTATAGCAGCTACCGCAAGGCTGACTCCAGACAAAAACATATAATAGATAGATTCTCCTCTAATTATCCCCATTGCCACCACAAGAGCGCAAATTAATAAAGAACCTGTTACAAGGATCTTGCCTAACTTATCAAGCCTTCTCTGAAGCGGTGTCATGTTATCGTCGATATCTTTAATCATACCTGCAATTTTGCCCATTTCAGTCCTCATACCTATATCAACAACTAAAGCTTTGCAACGTCCACTTGTAACTACAGTACCCATGTATATAAAGCTGTTTTTTGAAGCAGCCTTTCTATTACCTATTTCTGCAGGTTCTTTTGTTACAGGAATAGATTCACCTGTCAGAATGGATTCATCCAACCTGAGATTGTAAGATTCAAATACGATAGCATCCGCTGGAACCTTGTCACCTGCTTCAAGCAATATTACATCATCAACTGTTATTTCTTCCGAAGGAATTTCTCTTACAACACCATCTCTTAAAACCTTTGAAGATGGAGCGGAAAGCTTTTTTAAAGCGTCCAGCGATTGTTCTGTTCTGTATTCTTGCACAAAACCAAGGATCGCATTAAGGATGATGATAACCGTAATCGTCACTGCATCGGCTATTTCCCCCATGAGAGCAGAAATCAGCGTTGCAATAAGCAAAACCATCACAATGAAATCTTTAAATTGGTCTAAAAAAATATCGAAAGCAGTCAACTTTTTACCTTCATCAAGAACATTTGGACCGTATTTCAATAATCTTTTCTGTGCTTCTTGCTGACTTAACCCATTTTTAGCAGATTCAGCATTAAAAAAGTAGATTGTACTATTTTCTGGTTTCTTTGTCTGAAACATTTGTATCCCCCTTTGTACATTTCTCCTCATATAAAAATATGAGGTCACATGTAAAAACATGACCTCATATTTTTAAGCTTTGCCATTCATCTCTTGCAAAATCCACTATCATAGAATAATTGCTTCGCAATGGATGATTTATTACTTTGTTAAACCATTTTAAAGCTTCATCTCTATTGCCTAATAGCTTGTTTAACTCACCTATCAAATATATAAGCTGTATTTCACCTTCAAATGAATCATTTCCTTCATACGCTTTCTCATACTTGTCTAATGAAATTTTCAAAAACTTCATTTTATTGGCAGTATCCCCCAATATATCGTATATCCAACTTATCCTTAAACATGTCTTAGCAAATATTATATCTTTATCGTTCTTTATTTCTGAGCAATACAAAGATAAAAGATACGATTCTAAAGCCTTTTTAGGTGTCCTTTCACCAGAAAACTTTCTTTTCGTCCAGTTTGTGGTTATTTTTGAGAGAACTTCTTTTCTGCTTTCTTCGGTAATGCTGTTAAATGAATCGCTTAATGCAGCATACCCACAATTTGGACATACAATGGGATCATAAAAAAAAGGCTCTATTCCATCATACTTAATATACAGATCCTTTCTGATCTCTACAGTTCTTAAATGGGACATTCTAACTTTAGTATAAGTAAATTCCCTGCCACATACTGGACATTTTGTCTTTGCATCGTACAAAAAAGAGTTCATATTTTCACTCCTGTCTATGAAGTCTGCAGCAATACTATTTATCCAATATATATTTCGAATTACAAACAAAAAATATTAGCAAAATAGCTTATTTACATCATTTTTTCTTCATCAAACCATATGTTATTCCAATCAACATCACAATTCCAGCATAGCCTGCAACTGGATACATGTAGTGCACTAATTTTGAAAATCCAAACCTGCTTAATATAAGTCCTACGCCACCTGTTATTATTGTACAGACTTTATACAAAGTGCTTTTAACATCGGTTAATCTTGCCACAAAACCATAAAGATTCCCAACTGCCGTCGTATAAATCTCTGCGATTAATATAAAGCTGTATACTAGCTTAAGCAATGTTGAGAATTTGCCAGCGATGTAAAGCATAGGTATTTGATAATTGGAAACCTGAGGCATGTTCAAAAGAATTGCCACCAAGATCATTGTGGCACCAGCCCACAAACCTAATCCTCCAAATAGAGCGCCTAATTTTAAATCTGATTTATTCCTTGTTTGACTTCCAAGAGGTGCTAATATTGCTACAGACATAAGCAAATTATATGAAGCGTAGATGATCCCAGATACGAAAAAGTTTTTGACAGCCGCATCGAACGGCATAGATATGTGACTTAACACAGAAATATCTGGTGTATAAAGCAAAGCTAATACACTCACCAAAAATACTCCTACCAGTAAAATCGGTACCACAAAAGAAATAGCCGAAATAACGCCTGCTATCCCTGTCAATACTGTCATGACAGATATTACAGCCATAAAAACAGCTCCAAATTGAGATGGTAACCCAAACTGTTCTTTAAAAATCGCTGCCGTTCCAGCCACCATTGCCGTAAAAGCTCCGAATAAAAAAAAATATAATTACATAATCGATTATTTTACCAAAAAAAGGACCTCCAATATCCATGATGACCTCATAATGTGAAGCAGCATCAAGCTTATTGCCCAATAGTAAAATAGAATACCCATATACGATAAACATGATGGCTGCGGCAAAAAGACCAACAAATCCTTTAACACCGTGATACCCAAAGAATTGCAGTACTTCCTGTCCAGACGCAAATCCAGCCCCAACCACAGTACCTATATATGTAGCAGCAATTGAAAATACCGACAATCCTTTATTCTTCAAGATTACGCCTCCCAAACACTTTTTCACTAATATATATATTCTCCATAAAGATTTTTATTTATAATTACTTTCAATATTATATTTAATTATTGTATAATCTTATAAAATAGAATTTTTAAATCAAAAATTTGACGAGGAGAAATAAAATGAGAAAAAAAACAATTATTTTAACATTGATTATTATTTTTGCAATTATTTCATCTATATTTGTTTATAATAGCTATAATACATTTATAAACCCAACATCCGCATTTTCAAACACTAAAATGCCGAATAACTCAAAAAATTACTGATAAAGCTAAAAAAAAACAATTCTGAATTTAGCAGTGAAAAAATATATTTGGCATTTCTCGGTTTAGATATGACAGATGAAAGAATAAAAACAATAGGAAACTTTAGGACAGATACAATAGGGATATTTTCAATCGACTTAAAAACAAAAAAAGTAAATCTTTTATCGATTCCAAGAGACACATACGTTCAAATACCAGGCAGAGAAGGATACGATAAAATAAATGCTGCGTATCCATACGGTGGCATGGGAAAAACCGGATATGAATTAAGTTTAAAGACAATCAGCAACTTCCTAGGAATCGATGTTAATTACTACGTATCAATAGATATGCAAAATATCCCTCATATGGTTGATGCTGTTGGTGGCATTCCAATAAACGTTGAAGAAGACATGCATACACACGGTGCAAATTTAAATAAAGGCTATCAGATTTTAGATGGAAAAAAAGCTGAAGAATATGTAAGATGGCGGTATGACCCAATGGGGGACATAAATAGAGTAAAAAGACAGCAACAATTTTTATTAGCTTTTTTAAAACAATTAAAAACAAACAAAAATGATATATCCACATACTTAAAATTGTACAATGCTTTTAAAGGTGATATATACACAAATCTTAACTTCAATCAAATACTAGCCTTGATGTCGGTGATGAAAGATGTAAACGCTGATGACATTAAAACTTACACAGTTCCTGGAGGTTTCTATAATTTAAACAATATAAGCTACTGGAAGCCCGATGTGGAAAAACTAAATGAAATACTTAAAGAATTTAAGTAAATTGTCGACTTATATCAAAAAAATCACAATTTTAGCTGATGTATTGAAAAATTTGCCGAAATTATATTGACTATATTTTTCCATAGTCATATAATAAAGATGAAATTTTTACATAAATAGGAGGTGAATTCTTAATAATTCTTAATAATTCCAATGAATACTATGTAAAGGAGTGAAGGAGTTGAAAAGATTTTCTCTGTCAAAAATCATCATAACTTTTGTTTTGTCATTAACACTTATTTTTCCTTATTTAAATGTTACAGCATTAGCAAATTCAGTTACTATCACACAAGAACAACTGAATATTGTAAATCCATTTATTACACAAGCAGCTACAACTTTTGCAAGCTTACCGGATACTCAAAGAGAAGAAGTGGTACAAAAAGAAGAAACTTTGTAAATGGAAATATAAGCGAAACTACTAAGGACTTACTAGATGAAATAGCAGGTACTTTGTCTAGCATAAATACAACAAATTACAATGTAACAGCAGACAATATCGTACTTTTAGCACAAGCAATGAAGACGTTCATAACACCTACAAAACGTCAAGATATACTTAATCAAATAGAAAGGGGTACTATAACAAATGTTACATTGAAACCAGGGGACATAGACATAGATGCATTAAGTAGTTTTAATGATGCTCACAACAATGTCATCAATTTCTTAATAAACAATGTTCAAACAGGTAGCTTGCTAAATTTAATTCAAGAACATCACAATAACTTAAGGATAGACAACAATTTTAAAGTGTACTACGCTTTAGGAGATACTGTATATTCATTAAATGATATAAACAACAATTCAACACTTAAAGAAATAGCCAATGACCTCTTAAAAAATATGGGTAACAAGTTAACTCTAGACGATATTATCACTGCTGCAGATAGTTTCTCTAGTGCCGCACAAAAATTATCACCAGAGAATCAAGATCTGCTTCGTGCCGTTTTAAAAGCATACGGCATTCAAAATTACACACCTACTAATGGAGGCGGAACCAGCGATGGCGGAGCTATTGGCGGCAGTTCATCAAGTGGTGGAACAGAAGTAACCGAAGTCGGTACACCTGTTGCGTCATCTAATGTAGACTTGACAAAAGAAACCGTCGTTGCTAGCTCAGACAATGCAATAAGTCTCGATGTACCTGCAGGTGTACTATCTAATAATGATGGGTCAACATTTAAAGTTTCTATTAATGTCCTGGATGATGCACAAGCTAAGGCAATCGCTGACAAAGTAAATACCGCATCACTTACACTTCTCGGCAAAGTATATGAGTTCTATTTTAAAGCTACAAAAGATGGAAAAGATACATACATCACAACATTTGATAAACCTATAACAGTGAAACTATCGTTAAATGGCATAGATACGACAAAGTACGATCAAAAGAAAATAAGCTTATTTAAGATTGACAACGATACTGCTATATATAAAGGCGGTAAATACGATAAAACAACAAACACTATAACAACTAAATTATATAGTTTTAGCACATATGCGCTTATGTTCTACAATAAAACATTCAAAGATATATCAAATCACTGGGCAAAAAGCGATATAGAATACATGGCATCTAAACATATAACAGATGGTATAACATCTGATACTTTTAATCCTGAAGGAAATGTAACAAGAGCACAATTTGCTGCATTTCTAATCAAACTATTAAATGTACCATACCAGACGAAAACAACACCATTTACAGATGTAAAAAGCAGTGATTGGTATTACAATGATGTGACAACAGCGTACAATATCGGATTAGTAAAAGGCGTCTCACCTGATAAATTTGCTCCAAATGATAATATAACTAGAGAGCAGATGGCTGCCATGGCTCTTGATGCGTTGAAATATATGGGCAAAGATACTACTATTAACCAAGATGAAGTAACGAAATTTTTATCACAATATAAGGATGCTAATAATGTATCAAGTTGGGCAAAAGAGGCTGTTGCTGCTTCTGTCAAATATAATATCATGAATGGAATGACACAGGTTACCTACAGTCCACTTTCAACATCAACAAGAGCACAAGCAATTGCCGTAATAAGCAGATTATTTGATATGCAGTAAAAATATATAAGGGGGAAGATAGATCTCTTCCCCTCTACATTTATTATTGCGAGGTAGAGTATGAAAAAGGCAATAATTATTATATCAATATCAATATTGCTCATATCAGGCTTAACATATGTGGGAATTAACTATGCATTTAATAAAATTTCATCAAATTTACTGTCAAATATTGTATTGAAAAATGGCACTGAAAACTCTTTAAATGATAATCAACAAGAAGCTAAAAACAGCAGCAATGCTGATATCAACTATGACAATCCAAAAAATAATAAGAATACAAAAAAGGAAGACAGCAATCTTTTAGGTAATAAAAATAACAGTTCTTCAAGTAAAAGTTCAAACAGTAATAACAATAAAACAATTGCATCAACTGATTCTACTGTGACAAAAGGCACCATCAAACAAATTGAAAGTTCAGTTTCTTTTTCTGACAAGACCGAAATTGTAAAAATGGTAACATCAAAACTTAGTACTAGTGACATTCAATATTTAATGTCGCTATTAAAAGGTTGTTTAACACCTGAAGAAAAAGAAAAAGCCAAAAACATTGCCTATTCAAAATTTTCTCCTGCTGAAATCGAAAGAATCAAAAAATTATATCACAAATACTATTTAGCAGGGAATAAATAGATATTTTATTATCTGTAATACCATATTATTCTGCATAATTTTTTACGTACAAGATAAGAGTAAAAAATACATTTTTTACTCTTATCTTTATTTTATTAATAACATTTTATCGTATAAAAGTTATTAGCAAAAAAGTAGAAAATCAAAAATTTAAAATTTATTAATCATTTTATAATTATTTAACGACTGATTAAATGGCCCCTATCCTCGTAGTTAGTAAAAATTACACATTTACTGTAAAGTATAGGGGGCTTATTAACAATAAAACCGTAAACCATTCAATAACGTATAATTCAAATAATGGCTGAAATAAATGAGAAATAGCCAATAAGACTAAATCTTATTTCATATGCAAATTAGAAACGGCAACTTCATCCAAAACATCATGGTTACTTAATTTTAAAGTTTTTAGATATTTTATAAAGTCTCCTTTTAAGTCGTCTCTTTTCAAAGCATATTCAACAGTAGCCTTAAGGTACCCTAATTTATCTCCCACATCATACCTCTTACCTTCAAAATTATATGCGTATATTGCTTCATAGTCTAATAGCACTTTAAGTGCATCAGTAAGCTGTATTTCACCACCTGCTCCGGGCCTTAAGTCTTTTAGTATATCAAATATCCTTGGCGATATTATATATCTTCCAAGTATGGCCATGTTTGACGGTGCTTCTTCTTTTTTTTGGCTTCTCTACTAGGTTGTTTACTCTATACAGCCTGTCATCAATCATGTTGACGTCTACTATGCCGTATTTGTCTACTTCACTCTTTGGCACTTCTTGTACGCCTATTATTGAACAATTGTACCTTTCATACTGCTCTATCATCTGCTTCAATACAGGTACTTCTGCATCAACTATATCGTCTCCTAAAAGAACTGCAAATGGCTCATTCCCTACAAATGTTCTGGCACAGTAGATGGCATGGCCAAGTCCATTTGGCTCTTTTTGTCTTATATAATGTATATCCACCATATTTGTTATATCTTCAACGAGGTTTAAAAGATTTTCTTTGCCCTTTTTCTTTAATTCTAGCTCTAATTCTACAGATTTGTCGAAATGGTCCTCTATCGCTCTTTTGTTTCTTCCTGTTATTATGAGTATATCCTCTATGCCAGACTCTACGGCTTCTTCTACTATATATTGTATAGTGGGCTTATCAACTATTGGAAGCATTTCTTTTGGCTGTGCTTTTGTTGCAGGCAAAAACCTAGTTCCAAGTCCTGCCGCTGGAATTATCGCTTTTCTTATTTTCATATTTATTCCTCCATTATTTCATGGCATTTGCAAACATGATTTATTTAGCATATTTTAAGCTCTAAACAGTTTATAAAATATGCCTTTTTTCTTTAAAACAGGTTCGCGAACATCTATTTCAAGTCCATTTATCACTTTATATCCATTTTCAACAATATAATCAATAACTTCATGATCAATTCCGCTATCTTTCAATATCAATAGCGAATCAGCAATATGTGGAGATCGCCCTTTGGCAGTATGAGCATCTGATGCTATTAAATGCACCATATTTAATCTGGTTAGGTGGGCAACCTTCTTCGCAATCTTGTTTCCAAAGAGTCCGGTTACGCTGGTGGAATTAACCTGCATTAATGCTCCCTTCTTAATGAGCTTATACACTAAATCAAAATTATCGTCGACGTATTTATATCTTTCTATATGTGCAATTATAGGTGTAATGCCCATTAATTTAAATTCAAATATCACGTCTTCTACATAGCTAGGAAATTCCACCATCGGAAGTTCTACCAATATATATTTACCATTATCGCTAATAGACATAATGCTGCCCTCTTTATATTTTGATGGCAACGTATGGGAAATATATGCCTCACAACCCGGCAATATTTTTACATTAATACCATTTTTTAAAAAATAATTATTTAATAAATCACATTTATTTTTTATAAAGTCTTTACTTATTTCACTTTCATATTCGATATAGTGTGGAGTTGCTACTATCGTCTTGATACCATCTTTTTGGGCTATTTGTGCCATTTCTAAAGATGTATCAATGTCGGCTGCTCCGTCGTCAATTTCTGGTAGTATATGGCAATGAATGTCAACCATTATTTTTTCCTTCTTTTTCTTTTATGTTTGCTTCCATCATTATTATAATAATAGTAATAATAATATCCACTTTTTTGTTCTTTTACTTTATTTAAAACAGCTCCAAGAATATTAGCTTTCAAATTTGTAAGAATCTCCTTTGCTCTTTTGGTAGCTTCGATTTCTGTCTTATTTGCTTGGATAACTAAAATAACCCCATCCACTACTGGCGCAAGAACCGTAGGGTCTGTTACCAATAAAACAGGCGGCGCATCAATCAAAACATAGTCATAATCTTCTTTAAGTCTGTCTAAAAAAATTTTCATCCTGTTTGAACCTATTAATTCAGATGGATTTGGCGGTATTGGACCAGACGTTATTATACCCAAATTGTCAAATTCTTTATCTGATATAACATACTTTTCATACTTATCATCTTCCACAATTATATTTGTCAATCCACTCATATTTGGTATTTTAAACATCTGGTGCACAGTAGGGTTTCTTAAATCACAATCAACAACAATCACTTTAACGCCAGTCATAGCTAATGCATATGCCAGATTTTTTATAATTGTGCTTTTCCCTTCATTTGGCAACGAACTTGTTATTAAAATGCTTTTTACTTTTTTATCCACGCTAGTAAATTGTAAATTTGTCCTCAATGAGCGAAAAGCTTCTGAAACTGTTGTCTTTGAGTTAACAACATTATTCCTGTAAACATTATTATCTGCATCAATCAATTGTATGACCCCCTCAGTCTTTAAGTTCAGGAATTACACCCAGTACAGGCAAATCAAGATATTTTTTTACATCGTCAATACTTTTGTATGTTTTATCAAAGTACTCAAGTAGAAATATTATAAATATGCTTACCATTATTCCTAATATTGCAGCAATGCTTATATTAAGTGTCGGCTTTGGACTTATCTTAGTTGTAGGAGGTATAGCCTCATCAATCACGCTGACATTGTCAACTTTCATTATTTTTACTATATTATCGACGAATGAACCTGCAACTGCATTAGCTATATCTGCTGCAATCTTTGGGTCATTATCTTTTACACTTATATTTATTACTTCTGTATCCCCTTCTTCTGCTACATCTACATTTTTCTTTAACTGATCTGTCGTCATATTTAAATTCAATTTATTTATAGCTTCTTGCAGTACCGATCTGCTTGTTGCGATTTCCGCATATGTTGCTGCAAGAAGCCTGTTCGTCTGAACATCCTGAAACTGAATTTGTCCATTATTGTACTGTGCTGTTTGAGATTTGCTTACAATTAGCGATGTACTAGCCTGGTACGTTGGCTTTATTACATAAAAGGACAAAATTCCGCTTATCACTACTGCTGACACAGTAATAATTAACATGAGCCACCATCTTTTTCTTAAAATCTCCAAAATCTCCTTCAAATCTATTTCTTCTTCATTCATAGTCTAATTTCTCTCCTTTGCTTTTAATTTGTCTTTTCAATTTTTAAAACACAACCCTTTTTAAAAACTTATAAACTAATTACGATTCTACGACACTTCAGACAAATTATTAAATTCACCATTGTCTAGTTCCTCTACAATATGTATTCCTAAGTCAACAAGATTGACATTTCCAGATACATTTAGCCTAACTTTTACCCTTCCTTTCCGCTTGTCAATTTTTTCGATAAGACCTTCAAACCCTTTAAGCGGTCCATCGATTATCTTAACTTTATCACCTATCTTGATTCCTGTCGAAAATCCGACTATATCGGAGTCTCCTATAAGTGCTAATATAATCTTTATTTCTTCTTCTCTAACCTCAGCAGGCTCCGCCTCATCTTTTAAAAATTTTAAAAAGCGAGGTAATCTTTTAATCTCATTGTAAAGTTCATAGCTCATGCACGTCTTTATAAATACGTAACCCGGAAATAAAGACTTTATCTTTTCCACGCGATTCTTGCCTTTTCTTTCAATTATCGCCCTTTTAGGTATCAACACTTTAATAGATTTTCTTTTTAATTTGCAAAATATCAATTCAATTAACCTTTTTACTTTCAGTTCATCTCCAGTCCTAGTATATATGACATACCATTTTTCATCATCCTCCACATATGCTGCCCCCTTTTGACGTATTTAAAGATGTATTCGACATGACATATTAAAAATCCTTCTTTAGTGACCGTTTACAACAAAAAATAATAAAATTTTTCCATTAAAAAAGGGACGAACTATTTTATCGTCCCTTTTTTAATCCTATTTAAGCTCAACACCATATTTTTTCAGCACATCTGCAAGTTCTGCTTTTATCTCTTCAAGCCTTTCTTCAGTATCAGCTTCACATCTTACAATCAATTCAGGTCCTGTATTAGATGCTCTGACAAGCCCCCATCCGCCGTCAAACATGACTCTTGCACCATCGATATCGATCAATTCATATCCTTTTTCTCTAAAATGTTCTGTCACACCCTTTACAACATCAAATTTCTTATCATCATCGCAGTGCAATCTCAATTCCGGAGTCGACGGATATTTTGGAACATCAGATAAAAGTTCTGACAATGTCTTATCCGTATTGGAAAGTATCCTAAGAAGCCTTGCTGCAGCATACGCTGCATCATCGTACCCATAATACTCATCAGCAAAGAACATGTGCCCAGACATCTCACCTGTAAAGACAGCGTTGATTTCTTTCATCTTTGCTTTTATAAGGCTGTGACCAGTCTTATAGAAGATCGGATTGCCTCCAAGTTTCTTTATCTCCTCTGGCAGTGCCTTTGAACATTTTACCTCTACTATGGCATCTGCGCCTGGATGTTTTTTCATTATTTCTCTCCAGTAAAGCACCATAAGCATATCGCCCCAGATTATGTTGCCTTTCTCATCAACGACGCCAATTCTATCTCCATCACCGTCAAAAGCTATGCCAACGTCTGCACCAAGCCTTTTTACCTTACTTATCAAGTCTTTCAGATTGTTTGCGTTGACTGGATCAGGAAAATGGTTTGGAAATGTTGGATCTGATTCACAGTACAATGGATAGACTTCACATCCTAATCCGTATATAATGTCAGGATATATGTTTGAACAAGTACCGTTTCCACAATCTACAACAACTCTAAGCTTTTTATCTCCAAGCTTTACTTTGTCCTGTATCATCTTTATATAGCTTTGTATAGGATATGCGTATTTCAAAGAACCTGTCCCTATCATGAAATCGCCTTTCTCTGCGATATGGTATAGTTTCTTAAGCTCATCACCATATATAGTAGACGGGCCAAATGCAACTTTAAATCCATTAAACTGCGGTGGATTGTGACTTGCTGTTATCATAAGCCCTGCATCGTAATTGTATAGTATACGAGAATAGTAAAAAGCAGGCGTCGACAGAACACCAATATCAAGTACATTACATCCGGTAGACATAAGTCCATGTATTACCGCATTTCTTATAGGTTTTGAAGATATCCTGTTATCCCTGCCTACAATTACATCCTTTATACCTTTTTCATTTTGAATATATGTACCGAATGCCTTACCTATAAGTTCTGCTGTTTCCTCAGTAAGGTCATCATTCCATACACCTCTTATATCGTACATCCTGAACATATTTTGATTTAGAGCCATAAAACTCCCTCCTTTAAATTAGCGTTTCACAATATATATTATATACTAAAACATTACATTCACAAGTCGCATAATTAAAATTCTGTCAAATTCAACTTGAATTATTTATCAATTTTGTTCATTATAATCAAAAAGTCTATGACTAATGCTGTTTCAATAATATTATAAACAATGCTATATTAGCCATATCTTTTTGTAAAACCGTGTGGTATAATAATTATAAGGATTAAGAGAAATGGAAGGAAGAAATATGAGCCAAAAATACGATATAACGATGAAAAATATTTTTTCTGATATGGCTGATGACATAGTGGGTTATTTTTTAGGATTGCAATACAAAAAGCTCGATGAACTTAATATAGAATTTGCAAGAGTCGAGAGAAGAGATAGTGACATGATATTCAAATGTACTACAGACAAAGGAAATGTTGCTGTGCATATAGAATTTCAATCAGAAAATGACGGAAAAATGCCTTACAGGATGCTTAGATATTCCTTGGAAATAATGGAAAAGCATAGTCTCTTACCATATCAGATAGTAATTTATATAGGCAAAGATAATGTGAAAATGGAAAATAGCTTAAATTATAACTTTGGAGAACAGAATACATTAGACTATAAATACAGGATAATAAATGTTGGCGACATAAAATATACTGATGTTTTAAAGACAGATTATTATGACTTATATTCGCTTCTTCCACTGATGGACAAAAATAGAAGGAAAGAAGAAGGAGAAAAATATCTGGAAAGATGCGTTGAGGCTATAAAAGATATTCCATTAGACATAAACAAAAAGAAAGACATAACATTTAAGGCTGAGATATTGTCAGGTATATTTTATAAAAGAGAAGTTATTGAGAAAGTTTTTTCGGAGGTGGTAAGAATGTTTAGGATTGAAGAATCTGAAACATATAAGATGATAATAGAAAAAGGTATTGAAAAAGGTATTGAAAAGGGTATTGAAAAAGGCGAAAAAGAAAAAAGCATAAAAATTGCTAAAAAATTATTAGAAGAAGGTATGGATATTGATAAAATAGCAAAAATTACAGAATTAGCAAAGGAAGAGATAAAAAAATTAATAAATTAAAGCAAATAATGAGCATAACAATCCAAAAACTAATTTGTTATGCTCATTTTTTTTTATCAATTCATTGACAATAAATCTTTAATGATATCATCGAGAATAAGCTCTTGATATCCAGCCTTTTTCAATGTCTTCATCTTATCTACTAAAGGATTCAGTTGAACTATATCGATCTTATCTACCATTTTAAGCCTTGATTCAGACAATGTTTTATCTGACAAAGCCTTTATATAATCCTCAACATCGTACCTCCAAAAATGAAATCTGTCAGGATATCTTTTAAAAAGTCTTTGGGCTATCTGTATTCCCTCCGGATCAAAATCACCTGAATAATATATATCTGTACCATTTTTATATAACATATCTAAAAGGACAAGTACAGATAATCTGGGTTGTCCATATGCACAGACAAGCGGAACAGGCTTCTTTATAATATCACATACGGATAAAAAAACACCTGGATTTTCTAATACAAATACCTTTTTGTATGGACTCTCAATCCTATCCAGCACGCTCAAATTGTAAAGCGGCATTTGTAAAATTTCATTGCATCCATAAGCAGCTTCAAACACTTTGTCACATTTACCTTTGCTATATGCCAAAAGCCCTTTAAGCGTCACAAAATTCGATATCTCATCAATCACTATGCCAGATCTATATAGAAGCTCGGCAATCTCTTCAGAATTTTTTACATCCGATACTCCAAAAACTGTAGCCAATGCATTTATAAACATCTTACCGCAGTCAGTGTCTGCATCAAATCCATGAGGATCTTTCGTAATATGCGATGAAAAAACCGGCAGCCTTAATTTCTTTCCATCATAAACCGGAAGTCTATTCAGAGCATCACAAACATATTTTATGTCTCTTTTAAGCAAAGTTGGATCGCTGTCATATCTCTGATTTATCGTTCTTATGCCAATAGCTTTATTTTCGTAGATAGATTTCAACCATTGCCAGCATTTTGTTCCTTCATACTCAGATAAAAAGCTGTTAAAAAACTTTTCTTTTTCATTTTCATACTGATGCATCTCTTCTTTTTTGCTGGTCAGCTTTTCATCAAAATACGATTCTAATATGTCGATTAAGTTGTATTCTTCAAATCTCGTATTTAAAAATGTCTCTGCAAATTTATTGACATCGATATTTACTGATTTTCGCTTGCTAAAATCTTTTTTTAAAATGGTTAGACAACACTACTTTCTCTGAATCTGACAAATCATCAAGTTTTATTACACCGCCTATCCTTCCTATACTTTTATACTTATCTCTTATAGCTTTAAATATCCTTTCATATCCTTTATTTCTTTTAAAGAAGTCTATATCTTCAGCTTTCATCTACTCACCTACTTTTGTAAATGCAACCTCATCGTATAAAAAATCATCTGTTTCTTCAACACTTTTTTCAATATCGCTAACTAAATGTCTAATCTTCCCATCCCATTTATATCTTACCAATGACACATAATTTGCATTTTTAGGCCTTATAAGCTCATATATAGATAATTCTGGCACCGTATCATAATCACCCCATAAAACTTGAGAATTCATGATGAAATTTAATCCCAAGTCTTCTATTAACTTAAACATATCTCTTATGTTGTTGTCATCCACCCCTGCAAAAGCTTCATCAAGCGATATAATCTTTGGAGCTTGTGATGACGCTGATTGATACATGGAGTACACGGCTGAGAAAAGAGGTATATACATAGCCATGGCTTTTTCTCCGCCGCTAAATTTGTAAAAGGCATTGTTCGTAAGCTCTTTCCGATTTTCTCCTTCTTTTTTAAAGTACAGCTTAAACTCAAACCAGTCTCTATAGTCGAGAATGCTTTTCATAATCTGGTGGAATGTATCAGTGCTGCTGCTTTCTTCATATATTTTCTTTGCACTTTCAACCTTTGATCTAAAGTGATTTACTACTAAATTAAAATCTTCTTCTTTCATCATGTCTGCATCAAGTTTCAATAGCTCTACAAGCTCTCTTGTATTAAGCTCTTGCTCATTTGTGGCAGCTTTAGGCTTCCACTCCAATTGAAACTTAAGACCGCTTGATGTATCTCGCTGTGACATTAACTCATTCATCTTTTTGACCCATTCTTCCGCCTTAAAGATTTTGCTTCTTATTTTGCGCCCTACATTGTGCATTATTATATCTTCAAAAAGCTGCCTATCTTTTTCTTTCATAAGGTTTTCGTTTATCTTTATATCTTCATCTATCATGTTGTAAAGCCCATAAAGGGATACCTTTTTGTCATTTACTTTCGCTGTTATCTGATATCTCCTTAAATCTTTATATATTTCTTGATAAGTGCCCATACCCACATCGCTTTGTTCATTCTCTACTACATCTAATGAAAGCCCAAACTCCACAAGCTCATTTATACAGACGTAAAACGCATTTCTAATCTTTTCTGTCGCACTATCTTTATCAAACTTTGCAAACATCTCCTTGTACTGTGATTGAATGTTCTTCGCTGCCTTATACACGTCATCTACATCTTTAATCTCATCTACGAATCCAAATGCTACTTCATCCCTCAACCCTTTATTGTGTATATTTAAAATATCCTGCTTTTTTCTTATTTCTTCTCTCAGTCTTTCATATTCTTTTTCCTGTAGCACTATTCTCTCTTTAAGTGCAGCAGTTTTAGCAGTTAAATCATTTATTTCCTTTGGTATATCGTCAATCCTTTTTATACATTGCGAAAGCTCCTTTTGAAGATCCTCTATACCAAGTTTTTCAATGGTTTCCTTTAATACTTTGATCTTTTCTATACTGCTCTTTATCTTCGTATCTAATACATCAATCTCAAACTTGTAATTATCAATGTCATACTCGATGTCTTGTTTCTGCATTTTTCTCGTCTCTATACTTCTTAAGACAGTAATATAGCTATTGTAGTTTATTTGTAATTTCTGCAGGAAATTTTTGTACTCATCTAACTGCCCTAAAGCACTTTCGTAAGATTTCGCGTCTGGATGAATACCGATTCCCGACGTCAACTTCCTAACAATTGCTTTCTTTTCTTGAAGCGCATCAAAAAGCTTCTTAGCAACAATTGTTGCGTCGTTTAATTTATTCTCAGTAAACTTTTGATTAGATTGTACTTCTCTCAATTCTTTTAGAGCTTCTTCCAAATCGTCTTTTTCTGGAAAATTTTTATATTCTACGTCTAAATCAGTTAGCTGAGATTTTATCGACAGTTGTTTATCGTTGAGTTCTCTTATTTCATCTTTTATGATGCTTATTTCCTTGACTATGGATGATATCATTTCATCTCTAAAGCGCCGTCTCGACTCAAAACCTATGTACCTTGACTTTACATTTCCTGCAGCTTTACCCTTTAAAACTCCTATTCCATACGTACCATCATCATTTATATATGTTGCATTTTCTTCCTCATAGATAAATACATTGCTTAAGGCATCTGAAATTTCATCTAAGCTGACACCGCTATCTGAATCGACAACATTAAAATACTGCAATACACTAAGCTTCATGTTGAAAGTACCTGGTATGATATACTTATCTGCCATGTCCTTATCCATTTTCATTGCTCTATCTATATCGCTTCTTGACACAATAAGTGCATCTAAAATACCCATATCTATAAGAGCTGATTCAATATTTCCCTTTATATCATCATCTATATCATTTTTAAAGTCAATTACTTTATAAAGTGGCACGTATGCAATTCCTGCTTTATCCAATCTCTTTCTGTTTTCTAAAACTTCTTCATTACGAAGTGGCTCTGGATCATATGTATCTTTCCATTTTCTTAATTCCTCTTCTTTTTCACCCAGCTTAGAATTTTTTAAGTCCAATTCATTTTTTACTTTAATCAAGTCCATCTGAAACTTTTCTCTGATATCTTCGTATGGCTTCCTTACATATGATATAAAATCTTCGTAAGTACTTGTTTTCCCGTATGATAATACTATTCTGGAAAGTTCTTCGATGTCTTCCCTATTAAGTTTCAAAAATTTATTCGTATCTGACCAATCATAAATTTTATCAATAAACCTGTTCTTTTCTTCATCCAACAAAATCTCAATTTCGTTGACTTTTCGCTTTAAGTCCTCATTTGCCTTTCTCAATCTCTCTTCTTCTAACAATGCTTCATTGTATTTTTTGTTTGCATCTGCTTCGTCATTTAAAGCATCCAATGCTTTCTTTACTTTTCCTGTATACTCTTTTAGTGAATTGCTCCAGAAATCAAAGTCAAAATCTTTACCATACGATTTCTTCAATTCTTCTTCTGAGAAGCTGTGCTCATCAAAATTGACTTCTTCAGATATGGAAGTCATATCAAAAAGATTTTCTTTTATTTTTTCATCAATACTATATTTCCTACCATGAAGCTCTTTTAGTTCTTCGTCTATTTGAAAATATCTCTCTTTTTTCTTTTTAAGCTGAACTTCTTTTAAATCTTTGTCTTTTCTAAATTGTTTTAAAAGATTTTCTTCTTCAACAAGCTCTCTTTGTGTATTAAAAGCATCGTTTTTTCTTAGTTGAATTTCTTTATCTTTCAACGCTTGGAGCTCGCTTTCAAGTTCTAATATCCTGTTTTCACCATAGAAAACATCTTGATTATTTTTTTCAATGCTTTGTAGTAACTCATCACTCTGTTTTTGCACATTAGAAAGCTCATTTTTATGCATCAGAAGCTTTTCCGCTTTGTAGTAAAGCATAAACCTATTGTATCTATCATATTCATTTTTCAACTTCTTTAAAGATTTCATATTTTTATTCAGTGAATCAAGGTGCAGCTTTATCTGATCCATATTTTCTATTGTCTCAGACATTGACCTTAAATCGTCATCTGTCAAAGGTGAGAGAGAGGCATTCAAGATGTCATAAATGCGACTTGGTCTTAAATCATTGGAAAGCTTTGGACTCCTAAGCTGTATTAAAAGCTTTATAAGTTCATCATAATCATCAATGTTTGAAAAACCAAAAATGTTCTTATTTACCAATTCCATGTATTCTCTTTGCGTGTCAACTACTTCTCCACCGCTTCCAATGCAATTTTTAAGCTCTTTTTTTGATAAAGGTATTTTAACTCTCTTTCCATCCATACCTGTCTCTAACTTGTAAAGCAACATATCAATTCCTATCCGTCTGCCGTCTTTAATGATAAATCCCCAAAAGTCCATGCTTTGATGTCTTTTGGCCTTAAGACCTATGCCTATAGAGATATAGTTATCTTTACTTTCTCTTTTAAATTCCATATAAAGATAACCAGTTCTCTCATCGATCCCATTTACATCTTCTTCACCTAAAAGATAATCCTCAAGCCTTCTGGCTCTTGATCCAAATGAATCCAGTCTTTCAGGACTTTTATTGCCATCTAAAAGAAGTGGTATAAAGCTCTGCATAGTTACAGATTTCCCAGAACCATTGGAGCCTCTTAGAAGAAGCCTTCCTCCAGAAAATTCAAACACTTCATCATCATAATACCAAAAGTTAAGAAGGCCAGCTCTATTAATTACCCATCTATCATCCATTTTGAATTGCTCCTTTAAAATCATTTCGATATTCACCAATAAACTTTCCTAATATCGGCATTAAAGTATATGAGTGGGTATCATCATTGTATATTACCATTTTCCAACTCTTCATAAACTCTGTAATTTCATCAAATAATTTTTCATCATTCATATCAGTGTATACCTTGCTCCATCCACTTTTAAACCTATTCTTTACATTAGATATGATATTCATAAATTGTCCTTCTGTAATTTCAATGCGGTCATTTACTCCTACATTTAAATCACCGGAATCTATCATATCTCTTAAAACATAGGCTATTTGAAGCACTATGTCAGATATGTTTTTATTGTCTGGAAAGTAAGATAAAGCATATTTATTCTCATGAAAAATTATGTATGCGGATGTTTTGTGAATGTGAAGTTTTGAGTCAAGATAATCGTCAAAGTCTTTTTCTAATGTATTTCTGTAGTTTTTTATGTAGATAAAGTCTTGATCGTCAGGTCCCTCATAATATACGGCTGGAGATAGAAGCAATTTCCTGTAAACTCTATGCCTTCTCTCAAGGACTTTGTTGTCTTCATACCTGTCGTCTTTCATAAAGTCTTTCAATGTCATCTCTTCATTTATTTCACTGCTCATGATTCTCATAAAATACCTTGAAAGTCCTGTATTTTCATATAAGACCTCTACATCACGACTATCAACAAATCTTTCATGCTCTCCATCATCTACTTTTATCATTTTCATTTTTTCTGCAAAATTAAGTACCCTGACAAGGGATTTTCTATGCTTAAATAAAGTCCAGTCAACACTTTCTATACCCTCGTATTGCATCTCTATATACTCTGTTATATTTGTAAGTATAAATTGATCACCTATGCCCATATCTTCTAAAAATGCAAGGAGAAGACATAAAAACGCATAATCCATCGTACTTTGGAATTCTTCAATTCCCATCCACTCCTCAGTATCAGCAGGTAGCTTCTCCAACTTTATAAGAAGCGGATTTACGATAAGCCGATACCCTAACTTATCCTCTAAAAATGATCTTAATTTCTTTTCATTGTCACGTATTCTATTAAACATTTCTGTATCTTCTTTGGTAACCCAAAAGTTTTCTAAAAGGACTTTAAGTTCTTCCAACTAAAAACACCACCGTATCAATTTAAAAACTCTATCGTTACATCAGGCATTTCAAGAATACCATCTGTACACTTTAGAACTATAGTCTTGTTCCTTGAAATGTTGACTTTGTATGTCCTTCCATCTTCTGATTTTGCTATATTTTTAGGTTGATTTAAAGATTTGCTTATCCAATTTAAAAGAGTTGTTCTTATAAAAGGCTTAATTATCGGCAACTCTTTTAAAACTATCTTGCCATCAACAATATACTTTGATATTTCTTCAATCTCATTGTGTCTTTCATCAAGGTACCATTTTATGCACATATTTTTATATTCTGTCTTATCTATTATAGCATTCGTCTTTGTTGATTGTGTATAACTTCTCGTCTTTGGCCTTATGGAGAATTTACACGGCACGTCATCCCACACGCTTTCATTTATGCTTTCAGTCGCTTTGTCAAAATCGCCATACAAATGTCTCGTGTGAAAAACTCCAAAAACGACTGATGAAAGCTTATGAGCGTATGCCATATCATCGATATTTGCAAATATCTTTGAAAGCTTTATATACTCACTTTTCCTGCTGGCAGTCTTTAACCTGTTTTCAGAAATTCTGGCTGCATACATCGTGATCTTTCGTATTATTTCATTTGATATTTCAAGAAGCCTGTACGCTTCACTATCTTCATCGCCACTTCCTCTAAACCAAAATACTATATTGTTCCACTTGCTTAATATATTTTCTTTGACATCATAAATATCAAACTCTTTATCCAGCCTTGGTATATTCTTCTCATACAGCAACAATTTTTCTATGATACTATCTAATGATTTTTTGTCAATCTTATTTAAAAGCGATACGATAACTTGAGAAAACCTCTGCAAATCCTTTATATATCCTCTTAAATACTCAGTAAGCTTGTCTTTGTATATCAAAAAAGCATCTGTCTTCATAAGTTCATCTGCATTTGAACTTTGCAGACTAGCAATGTAGTCGATGGCGTTATGATAAATATTTTCAAAATCCGAAGTAAAGTCTTTCCACCATCTGTATACAGCTTCTAAGTCATCGCTTTGAGATATATCATTAATTTTCTTTAAGTTTTCATACAATCTTTGAAATAAAGATGGTTCTAAAGAACCGCCATATCCTTTTATTTTTTCGAGATTAATTGTCATCCTTTCTATTTCTATCGAATACTCGCTAAGCATATATCTAAACTTTTTATTTTTAAATTCTTCTACAGATTGAGCTCTTCCAGTGTCCTGCTCAGCTATCAAGTTTTTCCACTCAGTCAGCGACTTTAAATCCTGCTCACACCTATCCAATGTATAGTCGTAGAACAAATCAAAACCCTTTACATAATTATATACATCATCTTTAGTTAGCCAGTATCTAAGCCGCTCATAATTTTGGTAAAAATATCGCATAATGAGGCGATACCTTGATGCATTATCAGCAGTAAGGTATCTTGCCTCATCAATAGGCTTTATGACATTGAAATTTATTTTGTCAGACATAATTTTTCACCTTTAAAATGTACTGCCATTGTATCCCCAATTTTCACCAGCAAATTCTTGAATGACTATATACACATTGTCCTTAGGATATTTTAAATTGCTTTCAAAAATATCGCAGATTCTTGCTGAAATCTTCTCCTTTTGTTCTCTTGTAAGCTTTCCTATTAACTGTATCTCAACGATTGCCCCTTTGTATAAAGGTTCTCCGCGAAAGTATATGTCGTCACCTTCTGCAAATCTCACCATAAGCCAATTTTCGCTTTTACCAGCTACATCCATCATCATAGATGCAAACTCTGTCTTTAAAGTATTTTTCAAGTCGTCATTTAGTTTTTCCTTTGTTATAGAATTGATTATAGGCATATAGATACACTCCTTTACATGCAAAGATTTAATAAATCCTTATTAACATTATAAATTAATGCAGAGAATTCATCAACAAAAATAATGCTGCCACAATACATTAATGGCAGCAAAATAAGCTTAGTCAATCAATCTCTGGGCTTTTTAATGACTTCACCATATCGACTTTCTTAAGTTGGAAGTGCACTACGATGCTTACAATGATAGAAAATCCCATTGTGATAAGTGCAGAATACAAGAAACTCATAGGTTCAATATTTCTTCCAAACATCAATATATCAACTTCTACTGTGGACATGAGATACCTGTGAAGAAAAACACCCATCACAAACCCTAATAAAATTCCTATAATTGTCAAGATAAAATTTTCTCTCATGACGTACAAAGAAACTTCTTCATCATAAAATCCCAGAACTTTCATTGTGGCAAGCTCTCTTATCCTTTCTGTTATATTGATATTTGTCAGATTATAGAGGACCACAAAAGCAAGCGTACCTGCAGAAACAATCAAAACCAACACGACTGACAGTAAATTATTTACGACATCCTGAAATGTCTTTTTAACAGATGAAATAAAGTTGACTGTCATTACAGCTTTTGATTTCAATATCTTTTGAGATATTTCATCTTCTTTTACGCTTGAACTATCATTGAGTTTCGACAGTATCTCGTTTGATGTCATCTTCTTATTAAATAATTTCTCATACATAGATGAGCTCATATAGACGTAATGCTGAAGATAATTTTCTGCTATGCCATCAACTTTAACTTTCGCTTTTCCTCCACTACCTGCATCCAAGTATATATAATCGCCATTTTTAGCTTTCAACATGTTAGAAAGTTTTTCCGTTATTACAACTCCATCATCTTTGAGAGGTATCTCTGCGCCTGTATTTCTATTTCTCAAAATTATAAAATCTCTAAACTTATTTTTATCTCCTGTGACGACGAGGAATGCACTCTTTTTCGCATTTCCTTTTATAACATCCACGCTGGATTGATTAAGCATGATGCTTTCTTTTATATTTTTATCACTATTTATAGCATCTGTAAGCATTTTTAGGTCGGTCTTTGAAGCATCACTTTTAAAAGTCGTTATCATCTGATATTTGAAAATTTCATTGAACTGCTTAGACACAATGATATTTATTGAGTCCCTTATTCCAAATCCAGTAAGAAGCAATGCAGTGCATCCACCTATCCCTATTACAGTCATTAAAAATCTTCTTTTATATCTAAATATGTTTCTGGCAGTTACCTTTTGCATAAAATCGAGCCGAGACCAAATAAATCCCACCTTTTCCAACAGAACTCTTTTACCTGCCATAGGTGCTTTAAGTCTCATCAGCGATGCAGGGACTTCTCTCAGATCATTAAAACATACAAGTGCCGCAACAGCCGTAGTGGAAACAAGTGCAGCGAAAATTCCCACAAAAGCATAATATAAATTAAATTCTGTAATCACAGGCGGCAGTGTATACATCATCCCGTACGCATTGAAAATTATCCTCGGCAATATGTTGAAACCTAAAAGCAAACCTGCAAATCCACCTAATATTGTGGCAACAGATGAATAAAAGACAAATTTAAACATTATAGCTAACCTGCCGTAGCCTAAAGCTTTGAAAATCCCCATCTGCGTTCTCTGCTCTTCCACCATCCTGGTCATAGAAGTTAAACTTACTAGCGCTGCAACCAGGAAAAAGATGGTCGGAAATACATTGCCTAAAGCTTTTATCCTATCTGCTTCATCCCCATACTCTACATAACCTATGTTAGATTTTCTATCTAATATATACCATGTAGGCCTTTTTAAATCTTTAAGTTTTTCTTCCGAAGATGCTATTTTTTCTTTTGCTTCACTTATCTCTTTGTAAAATTCTGCTTTATTAGCCTCATATTTCTTGTAATTATCATTAAGCTTTAATAATGCGTCATTTAGCTGTTTTGCTGCATTATCTATCTGCATTTCGCCTTGAGTCTTGGCTTTGCTTAAAGCCAATTCCTGTTCTTTGATGTTTTCCTGTGAAGCAGCTAATTGCGCTTTTGCACTCTCAAGTTGCGACTTCTCTTGATTTAACTGGGCCATATTTTCATCTAATGCTTTTTTGTTTGCATTAAGTGTATCTATTTGTTTTGATATGCTTGCGATTTGCCCATTTAATTCATCTATCTTTGGTTTTAGTTGATCTTTCAAAGACGGGTTATTGTTTATCTCAGAATTCAATTGATTTAGCGAACTATTAAGCTCATCGTACGTCGAACTTAATTTTTTCATGTTTTCATCGTAATTTAATTCTTTTTCTTTTGCCTGTATCTCAGCTACTGCATTATTTAAATCTATTTCATTCTGTGATATACTCGCCTGTGTCTCTGCGATCTGCCTTTTTCCATCATCAATTTTTTTCTGATTCAAAACCATTTGCTCATTAAAACTGGCTTGTTTTTTGTTTAGCTGAATTTGAGAATTTTGAAGTGCAATTTTTGTCTTATCCAGCTTCGCTTTTGCATCAGATAATTCCTTGTTGTATTTAGTTTCTTTATCTTCCAAAGCTTTTTTAGCATCGTCGATTTCCTTTTGTGCTTTATTTTTAATTTCTTCATATCTGATTTCGCTTCGAGTTTTACTTAATTTTGTTAAATCGTCTTTTACGGGTTGAATAAAATTATAGTATTCATCTGAAAATGTGGAAAATTTCTTCGCGCCATTTACCAGCACATCTATTTCAGTGTACGCATCCATTGAAAAATCAGATTGAGGCACCATCATAAAAGCTTGTATCTGACCATTTCCAACATTACTTGAACCTCTGTCTCTTGAGATGTAATAAGGTGTTTCGACTACGCCTACTATTTTAAATTTTTTGCTTTTTATATTGTCTTGATCTTGAGAATCCAAATTTATGGTTACAGTATCGCCTATTGAAAATCCTAAATCTTTAAGAAATTTTGTCTCCACAACACACTCAGAGTTGTCTTCAGGAAATCTTCCTTCTAAAAGTTTAGGTTTATTTACATAATTTTTATCTTTATTAATTTTAACTGGATCTATACTTATGACTTTTACTACAAATCCTTTATTATTTTTATCAGCCACAGCATCAACCGTGTAAAACGGGTATGCCGATAGTACGCCATTTACAGATTTGATGCTATTCAAATCATCATTTGTAAGACCCATTGTAGACAAAATTTGTATATCAAACAAATTATAATCAGCAGCATATTTTGAGGCAGTAAGCTTCATGTCTTGGCTGGCTGCTTTTATTCCACCAAAAACACCTACTCCCATCAACACGATGAAAAACAATGATAAAAATCTTTTTCTCGTATTAGATATCTCTCTAAATATGTCTTTCATCAAAGATTTTCCCATTTACCATTCTATCCTTTCTATAGGTACTGGAGCATCATTAATAGATATCTTATCTATGCTACCGTTTCTAAGGCTTATAACCTTATCTGCCATTGGCGTAATCGCTTTATTGTGGGTTATTATTATGATGGTCATTCCTAATCTTCTGCAGGTATCGTGCAATAACTTTAAAATTGCCCTACCAGTCTTATAGTCTAACGCACCCGTTGGTTCATCGCACAAAAGCAATTTAGGATTCTTAGCCAGTGCTCTGGCTATGGCCACCCTTTGTTGTTCGCCACCTGATAATTGGGAAGGAAAATTATTTAGCCTTTCAGAAAGTCCTACATCTCTAAGCACTTCTACAGGGTCCATTGGATTATCACAGATGTCTGTGGCCAGTTCTACATTCTCTAAAGCAGTAAGATTGGGAACCAGATTGTAAAATTGAAACACAAACCCAATATCCTTCCTGCGGTAAGTCGTCAACTGTCGCTGATTGTATTTGCTTATTTCATTTCCATCTACAATTATTTGTCCTTCATCACATGTATCCATTCCACCAAGCATATTTAAAATTGTCGTCTTTCCAGCACCGCTTTCACCTACTATAACTGTAAATTCCCCTTTATCTATACTAAAACTTACTCCAGATACAGCAGTGATGGTTATCTCACCCATTTTATATCTTTTTACAAGATTTTTAATTTCTACAAATCTTCCCATTTACATCTACTCCTGCTATATTATTAAACAACTGTTTAAAATATTTGTTTTAAGTTTAGCATATTAAAATTAACGAGTCAACATAATCGACATAATAATCTTTTAATTATCTTATGCTCAAAGACAAGAAAAATCACAAAATGTTTATTTATTTTAAAATGCTGTCTACCAAAAGCCTTATATACTGCTTCAGTTCCTCCGGATCTCCCAAATTTAAAATACTTTTTTTATCTCCATATATGTTTACAACGACATGGTTTATAACGGTACCTAAAATACCTGAAAAAAGTTGTAGATATTTAAAATTCAAGATTCTATTATCTTCTATTTTTGTTATATCCTTAATTATATCCTCTATTATCTCACGTATTTCATCATTAAAATATATCTTTTTTATCATTACCGGATTGTAGCTCTTGTCGTCATTAGTTAATTTAACTATGATAGTAATCAATGCAGGGTATTTATACATGTACTCTATCAAATTTAAGGCCCATTTAATAAGTTTGTCTTTAGATTTTAAATTGTCATTCCTTAAAATATCATATCCAGTCTTTAGAAGTTTCTCGGCATAGTAATTTTCAACTTCTTTTAGCAAATTATTTTTATTTCCAAAGTAATAGTTTATTGATGCTACATTGACGCCTGCCTTTTCGGTGATTTCCCTAATAGTAGCCTCACCTTTCATCCCTACTATATCAATTGTTGCATTAAGTATCTTTTCTTTTGTCTCTAATTGTTCACCATTCATCAGTATTCACTCTTTCTTTTAGATCTAAAATTATAGTACCATAATACAAAATTGTCTTCAATAATATATAAAACTCAATAGAATCTGCATAATGCTAAAAACTATTTTAAATCTAAGTATTTTTAAATAACCATTGATAAATGAATGCATTGATATACACGTAAATATGTGCTATACTAAATTACGTGGAGGTGGTATCATTGAATAAAACACAAAACATTACATTATCATTACCTAAAGATTTGTTGCAGAAGATAAAGCATATAGCTATAAATAAACAAACATCTGTATCTGGTCTTCTAACTAAGACATTAGAAGAAATAGTTAAAAAAGAGGATTTGTATGAAAAAGCAAGATTGCACCATATTGACATATTAGAAAATAACATTGATTTAGGCACAGAAGGTAAAACAACATGGAATAGAGAGGATTTATATGAAAGATAATATTGGTTTGCAATTTGTTGATACGAATATTTTGGTCTATGCCCACGACATATCTGCCGGCAGAAAACATGAAATTGCTAAAAAATTATTAAAAGATTTGTGGAATACGAGAAATGGCTGTCTGAGCACTCAAGTTCTATCAGAGTTTTATGTAACTATTACAAAAAAGGTAAAAAGACCATTATCTCCTTCGCAAGCGTCACAAATTATCTCAGATCTTGGACTTTGGAAACTAGATATACCGAATGTGGAGGATATACTTGATGCGATCCAAATAAGTCAGCGTTATATGATTTCATTTTGGGATTCTCTTATAGTCTGCAGTGCTATAAATCTTGATTGCAGCATAATATGGAGCGAAGATTTAAATTCTGGGCAGTATTTTGATAAAGTAAAAGTTGTAAATCCATTTTTGTAAAAATAGATTTACAACTTTTTTAAACTACTGTTATCAATTTTTCATCGGGATGTGTTCTAGTCTTGTTCACCATACACACTGTTTACAACCGTATCATCAGATCCATAGACATCTTGCGATACTGTATCATCTGTTTGTCCATAAACACTTTGTGATACTGTACTTCCTTGTTCGTTTCCATCGTCTATATCGACATTACCGGTTTTATCATCATAGTTTATATTTACTCCAAGTGTTTCTGCTATAAACCTTATTGGGACAAATGTCCTATTGCTGATTTCCATTGCCGGCATACTTAAAGTTACTTCGGTACCATTTACGTATACTTTTGAGTTATTTAAGTCAAATACAATAGTTTTGTCTCCCTTTGTAATTGTAACAGTATTTGATGCAGCATCCCAATTTACGTTTGCACCTAGACTCTCAACTACAGCACGCACCGGAATTAATGTTGTACCACTTTTGACGACCGGCGGAATGTCAAATTTGATTTCTCTTCCATTCGCCCTCATTTTTCCGGCAAACTTTGTATACTTTACCTCATTACTTTTACCAAAAGATACTTCTTGTCTATCTTCGCTTTTTACAGTTAGGCATTTGCTTGTCTTAAAGTATTTCTATGATTTTCTCTTGGCTTTGCGGCAGCAAGCGATATCGAACTGATAACAAGTACAATTGAAAGTGCAAAAGCCACCATCTTCTTCACGCTATCACCTCCTCTAAAAGATATATCGGATAAAAGAATTATTTTTTAAAAGTATTGAAATTTAATAGACGAATACACATGAGTAGATAAATTGACATATTTACGCTCTGACCGACTTTACATTAAAAAAAGGCATATACAAAATATTTTGAATATGCCTTTTCTTATACTTTTATTTTTTTCTTACATTACCACAAACTTTAATTTACCTTAGATTGTTAAACACCTTATCAACAGTTACATACAATTTTAACCTATTTTAAAATTTTTTTAATGCACAAAACACCTACAAATATCCCAATTGTAAACAGGGATATAAATCCGCTAAAATAAGGTATTAAGTAATCTAATGCAGAACCCTGCCCACTAGGATAGATGTTAGATAAAGCTGGAATAAACGCAATAAAAATTAAGTCAATGACAAAAATTACTTTAAATTTATTCGTACCCAAATAAAGATCACTTCCTTTGAAAACTTTATCTGTTATCTATATATCCATAGTTGTATGCATATCCAAAATAATTGTTTGCTCGACTAATTGAAAAAGTCAAAGTTGCATATTGACCTATGCCAACAGAACCTCCAAACGACCATGAAGTAGCACCATAGTCATAAAAATCACCATTTACTACCCAATATATTCTCTTTACGCTTTCAATTTTTGCCTGGCATTTACCTGAAAATTGTTTAGATACATAATTGTAAGATCGAATAAGATTCAGATCGGAAATACCTATAAAATCTCTATAAGGTCCTTGGCATTTTACGTAAATATCCAATTGAGGATACCAACCCGTATTTCCAACCTCGAATTGCTTATAAAAATGTACATAGAAAATGTCGTTGTTAACATTTGTAGATAAATTTTTATCATTTACTTTTGAACTCATTATTTGACTTCTTTCCTCAGATGCAGAAATTCCTTTATTTTTTGCAACTTCTGATACCATTTCATCGAATGTTACTATTTTAGCCCAAGTATTATCCCCTAAATATACAGGCTTTCCAGTTTTAATCATTGTGTCATAATCTGAGTCAGTAATGGTTATTACTCCTTCTTTTTTAATGTCATTTTTATTATCAGCAGCAAAGACAAAGCTAAATGTAGAAATTGACAAAAGTGCCACTAGCAAAAGCAATGAAACTAATTTCTTTAACACTACAAAACATCTCCTTTTTGTAACTGTAATACTGTTTCAGTACCTAAACAATATTACCAATACTATTTTTCAACAATGAATGGCCACCCATTGTATGTTACTATTATATACCATATTTGCCAAATTGGGAAGGTGCGAAAAACGGTCATTTTTTTAGTTTATTTTGACAATATGTCCATAAAATCAAAAAAAATGACCGCTATCCGGTCAATTAAGTAACATCACACTACAAAAAGTATTGTATCTAAGCTTTTAGAAGACATCATATTAATTCTCAAGTTTAGGAAATCCTGCGTAATGCGAAAGAAACTAGTCTTTTTTATAATTTTAATATGCATCTTTCAATAGCTACATTAAGCTGTACAAATGAGAAAGCAGATAAAAAAACTAAAATCATCCACTAAATCGCCTTACTAATGACGATCGCGGATGATTTTATATATAAATGCTACTTTAGATAAATTTTCTCGCCAGAATCTATCTTCACCGCTTCACCGTCTACTCCAATCCATACAGGTATTGCTGATGGATTATATACAATGCTGCCATCAGCGCTAAACTTTAAGCTTTTTAGCGCATTTATATAATCCATTATTTCAATATTTGTGGCATACCATATATTTTCATCAAAGGATGCCATTTTGCAGAATTCTTCTATTAGATCCCAATTGCCATTTCTCTCAAACTCGAAACTGTGCCCCCAAACGTAAAACAGTGGCATCTGCTCCCACTCTGGCACATCTTTAAATTCTTTAAGCTTTTGTATAACATCTTGGTCGTGGTGACATGTTGGATGCCACTCCAAAAAATTGCTTGGGATTCTAAAACTTCTTGTAGAATTGACAGTCCTTGAATATTCTATGCCAAATGCTTTAAGCTCTTTTGCTAATGCATGGCTGTAATCGCCAAACGGATACGCCATGCCTCGCACCTGATAGCCTACCAATGTCTCAAGGTTTTTTCTATCCTCCATTATTTGATACACCAATTCTTCTTTTGGTATCAAAGTAAGATATGGATGGTCTACTGTATGGACAGCAACTTCATGCCCTTCATACAATTTTTTTATCTCATCCTTTGATACATAAGGTTCAGCGCCAAACTTACCAGAATTAAGATTAAAGGTGCCTTTTATCCCGTATCTATTGAATATTTCAACCAATTTTCTGTCAAATACCTGTCCGTCGTCATAACTCATTGTCAAGGCTTTTTTCTTTCCATGAGGATAATAATTAAAGCTTATCTTCACTTATATTATCTCCTTTTAAAATTTTTAATGATTAAGAATAAATTACCTTTTATTATTTTACCCCTTCACAGCTCCTACTACAAGACTCTTTTGCACTTGTTCGCTAAGCAAAACATATATTAAAATTGTAGGAATCGTAGCAATTACAAGTCCGGCACCAATAGGGCCCCATTCTGTCTGATATTGGCCTGATAGGGACATTATGCCGACCGTCAATGTCCTTATAGCATCACTGTTTATAAAAGTATTTGCAAACATAAGCTCATTCCAAGTCGATAAATAGGTAAAAATAGCTATTGTCGCTAATGCAGGCCTTATAAGCGGCAATATAATGTAATAAAACGACTTATATATGCTGCATCCATCTAGAAATGCCGATTCTTCTAACTCCCTCGGTATAGTATACAGAAAACCTGTCAATATAAATATTCCCATAGGTATAGCAAAAGCAACATATGGTATTACCAGCGATGCGTACGTATTAAGCAAGTTTAAATTCTTCAAAATTATAAATAACGGAAGCAGCGTAGCATGTATCGGCACCATCATTCCAGTCAAAAATATCGTAAGAACAAGTTTGCTGTACTTCCATTTCATTCTTACAATTGCATATGCGCTTGTTGCCACCAAAATACTTGATATTACAATGGTTAAAACAGTGACTATTGTGCTATTTATAAAGTACCTACCAACATTACCGCTAGATAAAGCAACAGCATAGTTTGACCACTGCCAAATGCGGGGAAATCCAAGTATATTTCCGCCGAAAATCTCAGTATTATTTTTTACAGAGAATAAAAATAGCCAAAATAAAGGATACAGCTGTACTATCGCCCAAATAACTAAAACAGCTTCAAGTATATAAAATCCTAATTTTTTTAATCCACTCTTTTTATTTTCGTTAGCTATATTTTCCAATTTTCACACCACCTTTAATATGCTACATCTTTTCCGAATAATTTTTGTATAATCAATGTTCCTATTAATGACTCTAAAATGATAAATATAGCCATTGCACTTCCATATCCGTATTGATATTTGGTAAATATCGTTGTATACATTAAAGTTGAAGGTACTTCACTAGCATGTAATGGTCCTCCATTAGTCAGAACGTATATTAAATCAAAAGCTTTAAAAGAACCAATGACTGCAAATATAACGCAGACTTTTATTATAGGCTTCATAAGTGGTATTGTTATCCTGAAGGCTATCTGCGATTCTGTCGCACCATCGATTTTTGCAGCTTCGTATATATCAGTAGGTATAGACTTTGCTGATGCATACATTAAAAGCATGTGATAGCCGATATACTGCCATAGTATAGGCACAAAGACTGCACCAAGTGCTGTCTTTGTATTTCCAAGCCACTGATTTGTAAGAGATTGCAATCCTATTTTAGTCAGTATGAAATTCAATAGTCCATAGTTAGGATTGTATATCTTCATCCAAAGCTGTCCTATAACAACCGTCGACAATATAACAGGTATGAAGTAAACTGTCCTGTAAAACTTCTCACCTTTAATCCCTCTGGATAATATCAAAGCAAGTAAAAGAGAAATAGGTAGCTGAATAAAAACAGAAAGAACCGCCAATATAAATGAATTTTTGACAGAAACAATAAACCCATCTGTATTATTAATAAATAAATTTTTATAGTTCTGCAGTCCAATAAAAACACCTTTGCTAAAACCGTCCCACTTTAATAGACTGTAATAAAAAGAAAAAAATATCGGAAGCAGTACAATAACCAAAAAAACTAAAAATGCAGGAAAGACGAAAAGAAATATTGCTTTCTTATCGCTCAAAATTTTTTCCATAGAAAAACCTCCTAACAGAAATAGTAGAAACGCATATACACTATCAATTGTAGTTATCTTTGTGCGCCGTTAAACAATTTCCTGCTAATTATCAAATAATTAGCAGGAAATTACAACATCTCAATATATTACTTGCCGTTTATTTTCTGTTGCATCTGCTTTGCAAAGTCCTGTGGTGTAATCTGTTTTGCAAATAATTGTGCTACTAAATCTTTGTGTGTCTGGGCATCATCACCCATTAGATACAAATCCCATGCAGGAACATTTCCTTTTGCATTTGCAACAACGTTATTCATTATTTGTATTTGAAGTTGCGAAACTTGTGATTGATCTACATTATCGTATTTAAACATAGGCAATCCAGCACCAATCAGATACTCCATGTCAGACAAATGCTTTGCAAGATATTTCGCAGCCTTAACAGCTTCATCTTTGTGCTTTGAATTTGCGCTTACCATTAAAGCACCTGTACCACCGCCAATATACTCAGTAGGATCACCTTTGCCACCCTCTATACTTGGGAATCTAACAGCTTCTATCTTTCCTTTTACAAGTGACGATGGATCTGAGTCAAATGCTGCTGCATCGAAATTTCCTCCAAAGTACATAGCGGCTTTTCCTTGGTTGAATTCTGCTGTAGCTTCATCTCTTGTAAGTCCCATAAATCCAGCATCAAATGCACCTGCATCAACCATCTCTTGAAGTCTCTTTGCAGCGTCTACAAATGCTTGGTTGTCAAACGATGTTTTGCCATTTAATGCATCTCTCGTAAGCTGCACGCCACCTTCGCGAAGCGCTATCATGTCGTAGTACCACATTCCAGGCCATTCATCTTTTTCACCAAGTGCAAATGGCGTTATTCCTTTTGACTTAAATGTCTTTATAGCATCGATAAGTTCGCTAAAAGTTGTAGGAACCTTTACATTGTATTTATCAAAAAGTTCTTTATTTATATAGAGAACACTTGCCTGTTGATCATAAGTTATACCGTAAATTTTTCCATTATACGTTACGTTATCCAATGCTCCTGGTATCATTTGATCTTTTGTTCCATCATTTAAGTAGCTATCTAATTGAAGGACTTTGCCTGCTTCTACAAAAGGTTGTGAAAATCCTCCAGCCCACGTCTGGAAAATGTCTGGCGCTTCATTTGCTGCTATTGCTGTCTTTATTTTAGTCTTATACGCATCATTTTCTGTCACACTTTCTACAATCTGCACATTTGGATTTTCTTTATTCCACTGGTCAATAATCTCTTTAACCTTTGTCCTTGCAGGTTCCCCAGTGAAGATGTTCCAGTAGGTAAGCGTTATCTTTCCTGACGAACCTGAAGATTTTGATGAATTTGAAGCATTTGAATTGCTTGAGTTGTTCGAGCTAGTACCACATGCTGATGCGCTAAGAATCAGCAATAAAGATAGCACAATCAGCATCAACTTTTTAAATCTTTTCATTACCGCACATCCTTTCTCTAATGTTTATTGTAATGTTTACAACTTACGTCTATATAATAAAACATTATGCAAACATAATGAATACAATTTTTTTACCACAATCTTTAATTTATTTACCTATTCATTTTTCATGCATATTCTAAAATGCCGGAAAACAGCTAAAATGCTTTGCGGTAAATTCATTTTACTTTCCATTAATCTTTTCTTGCATCTCTTTGGCATAATCTTGTGGTGTAATCTGTTTTGCAAACAATTGAGCAACTAAATCTTTATGTGTCTGTGCTTGATCACCTTCAAGGTACAGATCCCACGCAAGAACGCTATCTTTTGAATTTGCTACGATGTTATTCATTATCTGAATCTCTAATGGATCAACTTTTGATTGGTCTACACTATCATATTTCCATGTAGGCAATGCAGCGCCAACTTTGTAAAACTCAAGAGACATATTTTCAGCCAGATATTTCGCAGCCTTTACAGCCTCATCTTTATACTTAGTATTGGCATTTACCAGAAGAACATCGCTGCCACCGCCAATGTATTCAGTCGGATCTCCTTTACCTCCCTCGATAGTTGGGAATCTTACAGCTTCAACTTTACCTTTAACTAAAGATGAATCTACTTCAAATGATGCTGCATCAAAATTTCCTCCGAAATACATAGCAGCTTTACCTTGATTAAATTCTGCTGTAGCCTCATCTCTTGTTAAGCCCATAACACCTTGATCAAATGCTCCAGCATTAACCATTTCCTGTAGTTTCTCGGCAGCATTTATAAATGCCTGATCTTCAAAAGAAGCTTTTCCGTTTAATGCATCCCTAGAAAGCTGTGCACCGGCTTCTCTAAGTGCTATCATGTCATAGTACCACATTCCAGGCCATTCATCTTTTTCACCTAAGGCAAATGGTGTAATTCCGTTTGCTTTAAATGTCTTTATTGCATCAATCAATTCACTAAATGTTGTAGGAATCTTTACTTTATACTTGTCAAATAATTCTTTATTTACATAGAGTACGCTGGCTTGCTGAGCAAACGTCAGACCGTAAACCTTTCCATTATACGTAATATTATTAAGTGCTCCAGGCAACATCTTATCTTTTGTTCCATCGTTTAAATAATCATCCAAAGCCAATATCTTTCCTGCATCCACAAATGGCTTTGAGAATCCTCCGCCCCAAGCATATATAATATCAGGAGCTTCGTTTGCTGCTATTGCGGTCTTTATCTTCGTCTTATACGCATCATTCTCAGTAATGCTTTGCTCTATCTGTACATTTGGATTCTCTTGATTCCATTTGTCTACTATATTTTTGACTATGGTCTTTTGCGGGTCGTTAGTGAATATATTCCAAAATGTAAGCGTTATCTTTTGAGATGTACTAGATGAATTTGAAGACTTAGAAGCATTAGAACTACTCGAGCCGTTTGAACTCGTCCCACATGCTGATGCACTTACTATCAACATAATTGATAGCAAGATCAACATGACTTTTTTAAACAACTTCATGCCTCCACATCCTTTCTATTGTTTTGATTAAATTGTTTACAATAATATGGTAAAATACCATATAATTAGAATGAATATAAATTTTTTACTACAATCTTAAATATTTTTACTTGTTTAATGCAAGGAAAGCCCATCGTCAAATACGACAAAAAAGTGCTTTAATATTAAGTTAGTCTTATATGTACAATTTATTGACTTATCTAAAGTATGAGAGTAAATTTTATTTATAAACAATTACATATCATTGGAGGGATTATAATGAGTGTAGACACTGCAGATAAATTAAATCACCGCAAAGGGATCGTTAAAATAAGGCTGACTAAAAAAGACGGTTCACCTATAAAAGACGCTGAAGTCACTGTATCTCAGGTGAAGCATAAATTTTTATTTGGGTGCGGAGCATTTGATTCTATTCCTCTTGCTAATGGCGAATTAGAAGAAAACGATAAAGCAAAAATTGAAAAGCGTTTCGAGAAATTTTTTGACTTATTTAACTATGCTACGATTCCATTTTACTGGGGCAGGTTTGAACCTGAAAAGGGAAAGCCAGATACACATAGACTTAAAAAAGCCTCAGAGTGGCTTATGTCTAAAGGCTGCCTTGTAAAAGGGCATCCCCTTTGCTGGCATACCGTCACTGCACCTTGGCTTCTGAATATGAGCAATGAAGAAATTTTAAAAGCTCAGCTTGAGCGCATCAATCGAGAAGTAAGTGATTTTAAAGGATTAGTTGATATATGGGATGTAATAAACGAAGTGGTGATTATGCCTATTTTTGATAAGTACGATAATGGAATAACCAGGATATGCAAAGAATTAGGGCGCATTCGCCTCGTAAAAGAAGTTTTTGATGAAGCAAAAAAGGCTAATCCCGAAGCGGTTCTCCTTATAAATGACTTTAATACATCAATTTCATACGAAATACTTATAGAAGGATGCCTTGAAGCTGGAATCCCCATTGATGCCATCGGAATTCAATCACACATGCATCAAGGGTATTGGGGAGTTGAAAAGACTTTAGAGGTACTTGAAAGATTTTCGCATTTCAATATACCTCTTCATTTTACAGAAAATACGTTATTATCAGGGCATTTGATACCACCTGAAATAGAAGACTTAAATGACTACCAGATAAGAGATTGGCCTTCAACACCTGATGGTGAAGAACGACAAGCAATGGAGGTTATAAAGCATTATAAGACTCTTTTTTCGCATCCAATGGTAGAATCAATCACATGGTGGAATTTCTGCGATGAAAATGCATGGCTTGGTGCACCTGCAGGTCTTTTACGCCGTGACAATTCATGCAAACCATCATATTATGAACTAAAAAAACTTATCAAAAAAGAGTGGTGGACACATCCTACGCGTCTCGTTACAAACAATATCGGCGAGTTTGAATTTACAGGCTTCTTAGGCGAATACGAGTTAGTTATTGACAATATAAAATTACACTTTAATCTCGATAAAAACAGCACATTAATAGAAATCACATTGTAAAATATTTAAAAGGCAGGAGGATTGAATTCCTTCTGCCTTTTTACTTATAGATTATTTGATTTCTCTAATAAGCCGTATATGATAGCTGCTGCTTCTGCTCTCGTAGCTATATCTTTAGGTGCAAACATGTTATTTGGCTCTCCATTTACTATTCCTAGTTTTGCCGCATTTGCCACTACATTCTTTGCCCAGTCGCTTATGGATTTGTCATCGCTAAATGATGTCGCACCTATGTTTTCTTCTTTGTACTGTGTCAGCATCTCGTATGCCCTCATGGCTATTGCCGTCATCTCTTCTCTTGTTATGCTGTCATTAGGCCTTGCATTTTTCCCGTCACCTTCGATTATTCCCGCTTTATATGCTGCTTCTATTCCATTTGCATACCAGTCTCCACTATTTACATCGCTAAATTCTCCGCTGTATGCTTCTTCTTTTATGTTTAATAACCTCAGTATCATTGCTGTGAATTCTGCTCTTGTCACTGTCTTGTTTGGTTCATACTGAGTGTCTGTCATTCCTTCTACTATATGCCTTGATGCTAATACTTCTATTGCGTCTTTTGCCCAACTATTCTTTATGTCATCAAATGTCTTGTCATATTCTAATGCAGCATACTGTGAGAAGTGTGTTGCATTGAATGTTATTGTATCTGCCTCTTTATCTATTTTTCCTCCAACATACTCCCATTGATTTTTTGTCGGATTGTAGTAGTACACCGCAACTTTTCTTGGATCGTTAGCTTTTGATATATTTAATGTCACCTCTACCGGTTTGGTAAATGCTACATTTCCACTGTCTGATTTAATGCTTATGTCTATCGCATTAGAAAGTGGTACGTAATTTGATGCATTTGGTTTTCCGTTGTCTTTTATAGATATATTAACTCCAGTCGCTATCTGACTTGGATCTAATGTATCTTTTGACAAAACTATTGATGCGTTGTCAGATTTTATCACAATATCTTTGTCACTGGCAGCACTAGCAGTCAAAATTTCTTTTGAAATCTCAACAACTTTTTGCTGGCTTGTTCCAAGCGTTGTAAGGTCGAATACTACATTCTTGTCTTTTGTATTGTTTATAAATTCTTTTGCTTTTTGTACATCAAGCGTCAATGTGATGACATTTCCATTCTTTGTTACTATGCCGATTGTGTTATTTATACTGCTATTGATATTATTATTTGAACTAGTGTTACTAGATGGCTTACCTGTAAGCAGTAAATTGCCAAATCCAGAAGTATCTTGCCATGAATTGCCGCTGGGATCGCACCATGTGACAATACCTGTCCTCTTACCATTTTCATCTGCATTATTAACTTGCAAGTCAAATCCTATGATAGTGCCATTTGACGGAGTAATACTCGTCCAAGGAATGGCTTCTTCTACAATATATCCACTTTGTGTAAGACTTGTTGCTGACTTAAACCCATTTGAATTGGTGCTTCCCCCAAAACTCTGTTCATTGTCATAGTTGACTCTATATTGGCCGTCATCATTCTCATAATAAGTTGTCTTATCATTATTCTGATCTACAAAAATTTCTACAGAATCTTGTTCATATGGATTAATACTGGATTTGTTCAGATTTGAATCTGTAACATCCGCCAAAACATAAAGGTACTTATCGTCCCACATCATTTTTGCTGTCGCAGTAGCACCATTTGAACCCAAAATCCATGTATTTGTCGAAATAGGTTCAACATTATTCCAAATATCATCTACTTTTCCATCAATAACTGGTGTGCCATATATAGCTGTTGCGATTTGTGCAGATTTTGACAATACAATATCTCCAAAATACGATGTATTAGTATTTTGACTGTTGGTATAATCATTCCAAACCGTTATTGCATCTATTTTACCATTACCTTTATCATCGTTTATTCTAATGTCAAATCCAATTTTATCATTAACTGCAGGACTGATATCTTCAATTGGAATAGCTAGCTGTGCTACATATCCGTCAGCATTAGATGTCACATATTTGGTAATATCTGAGCTCCCTGTACCATCCCTCTTAATTGTATAACGTTCATCATCAGTTTCATAAGAAGTAGATTTATCGTCATTCTTATCTACAAAAATCTCAATACCATCATTATTAGATGGAGTATTGTCTGAAACTTGTACTAACAAATACAAGTTTTTAGTATCCCACATAGACTTAACAGTAGCAGTTGCTCCGACCGTTCCTTCTACATAAGTATTTACATACAATGGTTTTACAAGTTTCCAAGAACTATCAACATTTGCTCCAATCGTCGGTGAGCCTTCTAAAGCTTTTGCAGATTGAATATCAGGTATAGCTTTGCTTGGATCTACTACTGCCCAGAATGCTGGCTTCGCCTGCAATTTTGAATCAAAAAGCAGCGGAGCATTTGGCTTACTAAGCCAAGTTACATCATCTGAAACTCCCCAAAAAACTACAGCAGTTATATACTGTTTCTCAGCTTTAAATAAATCAAACAATTGCTTATACAATCTAGCTTGTTTAAGCAATGCTTCGTTAGATATATTACCGTTCATGTTCATATCTAATTCAGTTACTTGTATTTCCACACCTAATGAAGCAAGTTTTTCTATAGAAGCTTTTATATTGTCAATATTTGAATTTATATTTATGTGCATTTGCATGCCTATTCCATCTATTGGCACACCTTCACTCTTTAATTTTTTCACTAAGTCATACATAGCCTGCGTCTTAACACCATTATTTTCAATGTTATAGTCATTAATAAACAATTTCATAGATGGATCTGCTTCATGTGCATATTCAAAAGCTTTTTCTATATAATCAGGTCCTATTATCTGCAACCACTTAGAATTTCTTAAATTGCCATTATCATCAAGAACCTCATTTACAACATCCCATCCGATTATTGGATTTTGAGAACCATACTTTGTTTTAAAATGGTCTAACACAGTTGTTATATGCGTTTTTAATCTTTGAAGCAGTAAATCTCTCGAAGCAGACTTGGATGGGTCAGATGGATCTTGGAAAAACCAATCTGGAACTTGATTATGCCAAAGTAAAGTATGACCTCTCATTTTCATATTATGTGCTATTGCATAGTCAACAATTTTATCAGCATTATCGAAGGTAAAGTTCCCTTCTGTAGGTTGCAAGCTTTCCGGTTTCATGGCGTTTTCTGCAACAAGCATATTAAAATGTTTAGCCGTCAATTGAGCATGTGGATCAGCATCATTTAATCTACTTGGATCAACTGCAACGCCTATAGGAAAATAATCTTTAAATACTGAATATAAATCTGGAATGTCATTTTGTATCGTAATCTGATTATTTGAAATTTCACCTATTACAGAAAAATCATCAATGTAAAACTCTAAAGTAGGATTTTGAGATTCTACATAGATGCTAATACCGCTGTAATCTGCAACAGGTAAAGTAAAACTGCCTTTTATTTCTGTCCATTCTCCTTTATTTACATTTGCAAAATCATTAACTTGTATATAATTGTCTTTGTCAGAAGTCGCTTTAACAGTAGCCTTTATTTGTTCTGTATCGTTGCCATTAACAAATTTCACCCAAAAATCAACATTGTATTGTTGACCAGGCACTATTTTACCAGTCAAATCATAGCTAGGACCATTCCAATTAGCTGTTCTCCCTGTCGTCAATAAGCTATAATCTCCGCTATGAGCCACTCCATACACTGCCTTAACAACAGATGAACCTGTTCCAATCCATCCAGAAGTATTTCCATTTTCAAAAGTTCCATTGGCAATTACGTTCCCTACTTGAATTGGATTTTGTGTTGTTACTACAACATCATCAATATAGTATTCCAGCGTTGGATCGGGTGATTCTACATACATATATAATGTTTTCAATGTTCCAATATAATCTAATGTATAAGTTCCGCTTACAGTAGTCCATGAATCTTCAGAAACTTGTTTTTGCCAAACTATTGTATCGTAATGCTTGCCATTGTCATCTTCTCTAAACATAGTCACGGTAATCAAAGGATTAGATGAATTTTGTCCAGAAACAAGTCTAACTTTAAGCGATACACTATATGATTCACCTTTCTGCATTTTTCCTAAAAAGCTATATGCAGGTCCTTCATATGTCTGTGTTCTACCAGTAACTTTCATACTGTATTGCCCAATTGCTTGCTCAGTCGTTCCTGCTAATGTCGGATTACCTTGCTTAATCCAGCCATCAATTGTGCCTGATTCAAAGTCCCCATTAGAAACCAGATTTATATTAGTGTCATCAGCAAAAACTCTTATTGGCGGGGAAAACAATGATGCTCCAAAAATCATTATTAAAGCTGTAACAATAGATACAATCCTATCTACATTATTTTTCATCATAATACCTCCCTCTATAATCTTTGATTTTCTTTTAATATCTCACTCATTCTCAAATTTTCATGATCTTCAAAGGAGCCCTCATGTATATTAATGCTATTTATTCATTAATTTTACATGTGATAGGTAACCCAAATAAGCTTCTGTTGTTTTTCCATATTTTGGCCTATGAATTCCACTTAAGCTCATGTGGCATACCCTCCCATGTCTCACAGGATCTTTGTCCTTAATTCCTTCGTTCTGCCTTACATGAGGTGGATGTCAGTTATGCTCCCTTGCTGGGTCTTAAGCCCTTATGGTGAAATTACCAACCTGACAATTCCGGCTCTCTTTGTCAATCTTCGAATTTTTAAATTGAGTTTAAATCTTTATTTGCTTTATT
>NZ_BBKT01000025.1 GCF_000747665.1 Thermoanaerobacterium saccharolyticum
TAATGTTTTGATTTGTTTAATGATTCTATATTTTTCGCTGCTTCTCTATATGGCATTTCCGTTACATTTTCTACAACTTTTTCAATTAGATTTGTTGATATATGACCTATTGTATCCATTTTTAAATATTCATCTAAAGATAAACATATTCTTTTTTTCCTTCACTATTTATATGTTCATAAATTCTTTTATCAAATTCAACAGTGCCCATAATTGTCTTTATGTTTGTATGCTTTTTACCTTTATCATCTATATTCCTTTTTGTCCCTTTTTTCTAGTAGAATATCATCTATTTCCATAAGGATTTGAGCCATTATCTTACAAGCTTCTTCGCATGCTAATCTATAAATTTCTACTTCTAAGTCCTTGAAATTTATTTCATTTTCATTTAAACTTATATCTAGCATGTAATCACCTCTATAACGCTTTTTATTTTCTATTAAACATTATAGCGGATGATTCATGCGAAGGGAAGGTATTTTTTGGATACCTTCCTTTTTCTATTTTTTACTGCCTACTAAAATTATACACTAAGGCGCAAAACTTAAGAGGCTTTAAAGCAGCTTTTTTTTCGTTTATAAAATCATCTACTGATATGGAATCATCGTTTTTTTTGATAACATTCAATAAGACTTCTTTTACGCTGTTCCACTCGTGTATGCTGCTTTTATTCACAACATCATAAGCGCTTTCATTAGGCATGTAAACCAATATAGATCTGCCTATAGATTTATCTTCGCCAATAAAATACTGCCGTTTCACATATCCCAATTCTTCTAATTCTGTCAACATATCATAGGCAGTCCATTTGCTTATGCCCATAAAATTTGCGACGTCAGCATAGTGTACGGGAGCTTTATCCTTGTCATAAAGCTTTATAAGCGTTTCCAAAAAGTCTACCTTTCTTTTAGTTAAAGGCACACAAACACCCCATTTCTCTTACATATAATAGGGTATTTTGCCTTCGCAGTCAAGCTTCTTTTTTGACAGATGCCTTTGAATTCCAAATATCATCCGCTACTTCTCCCCATCTTTCTGCAACTTTCTCTAAATCGCTGTACAAATTTTCAATATGCGATGCATCGCTGTTTTCCGTATGCTTTGCCTTGGATTCCCTCACTATATTTAAAAGCTCTTCTGGGTTGTCTATAAGCGGGCATGGCCTCAAATGATTTTGATTAAACGGCATCCTCTTTCTGTACGCTTTCATAATAGGAGACATAAGGGCTTCCTTCAAACTTACGTCATTTATGTTTACATTGGCGTAATGGATAAAAGCACATGGCTCAACATCCCCTGCTGCATTTATGTGAAGATACCTTTTACCTCCTGCTATGCATCCTCCGCTGAACTCACCGTCATTCCAGAAGTCGATAGCAAATAGCTCTTTCGTAGCTCTTATATAGTTAATCCTTTCATAAGCGTATTTCCTCTGCTCAGGTGATACCATGAATTTTACATCTGGATCTTTCCCAACAGGAATGTAAGTAAAGTACCATGCAAAGTAAGCACCTTTGTCTATCATCGTGTCTACAAATTCATCGCTGAATATTTCTTCAATATTAGTTCTGGTGTATGTAGCAGAATAACCGAATAATACTCCATTTTCTCTCATGAGGTCCATGGCTTTCATCACTTTATCAAAAGTGCCTTTGCCTCTTATTTCGTCATTTTTGTCTTTTAAGCCGTTAATGCTTACTGCAAATGTTATATTTCCCACCCTTTTTACTTCTTTTATCATTTCCTCATCTATAAGCGTGCCGTTTGTAAAAAGGTGGAATACCTGATTTCTGTGATTTTCGGCAAGCTTTATTATGTCTTTCATTCTGACAGTTGGCTCACCGCCAGATAGAACTATGAAATAGACTCCCAATTCTTCTGCTTCTTTGCAAACTCTATCCATGGTTTCAAATGATAGATTGTGTGGATTGTACTTCCCTGCCCAACAGCCTACACAATTTAGATTGCATGCTTCAGTAGGATCCATCAGTATGGCCCATGGGACATTGGCATCTAATTTTTGCTCCCACTCTTGCTGTTTTGGAATGCCTTTAAGGCTGGCATTTACAAGAAAGTTTATCATTAGCGTCTTTAAGATGTTCTTGTCGATATTTTTTATCCCTTTTACTGTGAACTTGTACCAGTTGCTGTCCTTGTCGTCTAAAAACGACTTTACGCTTTCTATTTGCTGTCTGTGATTCGGCAGTACCGCTATCTTTGACATTAGATTGGCCATTGCTTGAAGGTTTTTCTCTGGGTCTTTGTCGATGTAATTGATAATAGCTCCAACAACTGGGTCAATGATATTCATAACATCTCCTCCTTATACCAATAAATTTAAAAATACCAAAAAAACCAAAATTCTTCTTAAAAAAATATTAGCACTAATAATATATTAATTCAATACCCTTTTAGAACTTTTACACATCTAAACAGCTTCCTCCAATGAATTCTTTCATCAGAGAATTTGGAGGTATGGCAGATTCATCTTCCAAATTCACAAAGTAACTCAATATCTCCAAAAGCTCCTGTGCAACTGAAAATGCCTTGCTATCTTTATTTATCTTTCTTAAAAGAGGCTCAGCATACTTTTTTATAACAGGCAACTCATAAGGAATGGAAGAATTAAACATGATGTCTGCATCTTCTTGATACGGGAAAATATAGTTTTCCTCCCCTTTCCTTACAGAAGGCCACATAAGAATTGTCTCTTCGGCATCGCTGGAGCGAAACTGATTATCCCTCACGATCCTTCTTAAAAGTCTCGTCTCAGTAGTAGATATTCTGTTGTGTTCATCAAGATTTAGCTGCGTCAAGGCGCTTATGTATATCCTGTACTTGCTGTCTTTTGGTATATCTTTTGTAAGTTTTTCGTTTAAGCCATGTATGCCTTCTACAAGGATTATATGACTTCTATCAAGTTTAACCTTTTTCCCTATTTTTTCTCTTTCTCCTTTTTTGAAGTTGAAAATCGGAAGCTCTACTTCTTCCCCTTGCATAAGCTTTATTATATGATCGTTAAAAAGCTCTAAATCCAAAGCATCGATGGTTTCAAAATTGTAGTTTCCAAATTCGTCTTTTGGCGTTAATTCTCTCGGCAAAAAATAATTGTCAAGAGATATTGGAAGCGGTTTTAATCCATTTACTCTAAGCTGAACACTTAATCTGTAAACAAATGACGTCTTGCCAGATGAGGAAGGACCTGCAATAAGGACTAACTTTATCATCTTATTTTGATATATGTGATCTGCAATAGTGGCAATCTTCTTTTCATGAAGGGCTTCCGATATTAAGACAAGCTCTCGCCCATTGCCACTTTTAATCATATCATTTAAAGATGCCACATATCCTATATTAAGTATATTTGCCCATTCCTCAGCTTCTTTAAATACAGATGCTAACTTAGGAACATCTTCAAATACAGGAAGCACATCTGGTCTTTTTGGTTCAGGAAATAAAAGTATAACTCCCGGAAAGTAAAGTATAAGATCGTATAGCTTCAAATATCCTGTAGATGGTACACATGGGCTGTAGAAAAAGTCTACAACATCTTCGCAAAAATAAACAGGGATTTTTTCTTTGTCACTGTATTTAAAAAGGCTTACTTTTTCTTCTAATCCTTCTTTCAAAAACAGATTGACAGCACTTTCTTTGTCTAAATACTTTTTTATTATCGGATAATCTGAATCAATTATCTCTCTCATCCTATGCTTTATATCATGCACGATTTTATTGTTTACAGTAGAGCCATGAATCTCACAGTACAAACCTTTACCTAAAGAATGCTCAATAGTAACTTTTGAATCCGGCAGAATGTCTTTAACCGCCTTAATCAATACAAATGTAAGGCTTCTTCTGTATACCATCATCCCTTCTTCTGTTGACATATCAACAAATTGTATCTCACAATCTCTATCTACCTTTGTAGACAAGTCAACCATGAGATTATCAACTTTTGCCGCAACTATCCTATACTTATGGTTATCCTTAAAATGCTCCGATATTTCTTCCAGCGTCACATGATCTGGAAAAGTACAGACAGTACCTTCTACATTTAGATTCATAAAATCACCTCACCCTAAATTATATTACAAATGAAGAGCTTTTTAAATCTGTGTATAAAAAAAACCGGCAATTACCGGTTTTTTTACATTACAATCCCTCCCACGAAGCCGTTCGGCTATGTTTTCAAGCCCGCTTTTAAAGTGGGTATCCTGTCAATTACTTCTGAAGTCCCATCAATGTAGGCTTTTCATATGTAATTGAACCCAAATTCCCGTTGTCATGGTGTTGGTTGAAAACAAATTCACCGTAACTAAACTCCTCAGGACCATCTTGTTGACTATAGTATATACCTAAATGCTTTTCATTGCAATAGTAGATTGCTGGAAAAGCTTAAAAAGACACAAATTTCGTTTTTTCTGCTCCACAGACGGGACACTTCTCAGGTATAGGTCCTACCGTTGTATAACCACAAACACTGCATATATGTACTTCATTAAATCCTACGTCTTTCCCCATATCTACTGATAGTTTCGCTTCTTTGAAAAGATCAGCGTGGATTTTTTCCGCTTCTCTTGCCCATGTAAATGACTTTAAAGCTTCCTGTTCTTGTTGAAATTCTGCTGTAGCGATGTAAGTTGCGTACATTTCGTTTACCTCAAAAAGCTCTCCGCTTATGGCTTTACCTAAATTATTAGACGTATTTCCTATGCCGAAACCAGCCATTGCCGGCACTAAAAAGTCTCCTTCGATATCTCTATGTGCTTTAAAATGATTTCCTGCATGAACTTCCTCTGCATACGCTATGGCATTAAAGAGCTTTGATACATTCTTAAAGCCTTCTTGCATGGCAATTTTACCCCACGATTTGTACCTTTGATATGCCATGCTTTCCCCGCCAAATGCAGAGCGCAGATTAGCTGCTGTCATATTATTTTTCATAAATACACCCTTTCTTTATCAGTTTGTCTATATTTTTTATCAATTTTGCTATTTTATACAATACATCACCATTTGTATGAACGTATATATCATTTTTCTCATAAATTGTATTGGGGGTTATATCATGGTTAATATAAAAAGCATATTAAATATGGCAAAAAAGCTATTTAAAAGAAGCAAAGGGTACGATAAAATAACGTTAAGGCTGTACGGCCTTGATGTAGAGATAGAAAGGAAGACAAACATAGATGTACCTCATGAGGTCACAGTAGTTGTGCCAAGGGTAGAATTCAGAAAAAAAAATAAAAGACGGTGAAGAAGACGTAGAAATAATCATGAACAGCATCACTGTAGTTCATTCACCGCGCCACAAAGAGCTTGGTACATCTTCCCAACCGCCAAACATCCCTAAAAGGATTAACCGTGAATAAGAGCCGGAAGGCATCTTACACAGACTTGTTTTATCTCTCCTTTGTATTTATACGTCAAAATTGGTGCATCATCGTCGCTGTTGCCACAATATGAGCATGTGTCTTTGCTGATTTTTGCCTTATGCTTAAGTGCAGCTTCTTCGTTGAAGGGCATGGCTTCCCTTTCTTCGATAGACAAAGCACCTGTTGGACACACATTCAAACATACACCTGCGCCATCGCAAAGCTCTTCGCTTATGACTTTGGCTTTTCCATTCACTAAAACTATTGCGCTTTCAACACATGGTGAAATACAAAGGCCGCATCCATTGCACTTTTCTTCATCGATCTTTACTATCTTTCTTTTAACCATTTGATAACCTCCATTCATTTTTGTCCAATATATACTATACAACAAAAACAACATAATGTTTGTGATAAATATCACAGATTTTGAATTAATCCTCTATAGAATTCAATACAGAATCTAAAAAATGCGAATTTATTTTGCCGTTAACTATCTCATAAGATTTATAGCTGTTTATGTTGTTATACCAATTAAAAAAGAATAAATGATAAGTCTTAGTGGTTGTTACAGCGACATCAATATATTTCTCATTTGTTACACTTATTCCGATTCTTTCATCTTTTTTGTCAGTATAAAATACAATATCATAAGAATGATTGTTTGCATCACTATATTTGCCATCATACTGTAGAAGTTTAAATCGCTTTAAATACGCTATCAAGTCATTTATTGCCTTTGCATCACTGGTACTTTTTACGATGCCGTCCTTAGTATTGTCAGTATTTTTAACCAACATAACCGAAACGATCTTTGAATTGTGGAAGTTACTAAAAACCAGCGAATTAAACGACCCTATTCTAAAGTAGTCTAAGTAAAAATGAATTGCAAGAAGTATACATAGAAAAAACGCTACAGTATACCTTATCTTTGGCCTTTTAAATTTTGGATGTTTTGAAGAAATAATCAAATACATTGTCACTATTGCAAAAATCAATGTGATAAGCAAACAAATTGACCCCCTTTAGATTATTTATGGTTAATTGGTTTGTTGATTTCTAAGCATTCATTAACTATCTTAATGCATCCTGCCATTCTTTTGGCAAAGGATAGCTTTTAGTAAATGCTTGACCATGATATACAGGAATTACACCAGCTTCAACAGCGGTCTTTAAAGGGACATGCTGTGCAATTATTACAGAACCTGGCGGTATATCCCCAAACATCGGTACAGAGCACCAATACCTTCCGTCAGGAGGTAAATACAGAAAGACAACGCCTTGCAATGTTATATATAAAAATTTATCGTTGGCTCCATTGCTTATGGATACAGGATCGGTTTTGTCGCTTTCATAATAAATATATTTTTGCCATACTTTAGGCACTTTCCAAGAAGTAAATGAATTTGATTTTGTACCTAAATCCTGCCAAACATGCCCATAGATATCTGAGCCTACAACTGGTATTTGTGACACATCAAAAGTTGGGTTTGTTTTCAATTGTTTTAAAATTTCTTTTTGTGATATTGGATTTTCCATATCGACACTTTGAACATTTTCAGATATCCCACTGCTATTGCTGTCATAAATGCTTGTATGTCTTGTTAACATTTGAGATAGCAGTATACCAACTATTATTCCTATTGCAAATATCATTACATTTTTTACCTTCATACAATGACCCCTCTTTATCTTATTTTTAAACCTGATTAATATGTGAAATTAAATACTTTGTTTTTATCCAGTGAAATAACACTGATTGTGTTTTTTCCCCATTGTATCAGTGAATTTTGCATCGTCATATCTTTCTCTGAGATTTCGCCTACCGTATTTATCTTACGAGTTTTTATTTCATAAAGTTTTAAAAAATGACTTCCGTTCGGACCATTTACTTCTGCTGACGGCAAAAAAGCAAACTCATCTTCATTATTGGGGTTAAATGAAATTCTCATCATGCTTTCTTTTTTTGATTCATCATACCATAATATACTGCCTTTATTTGTGTCAGTATCGACAATGACACTAATTGGAACGTCTTGAGAAAACTCTAAAATGATGTATTTCCCTGACGGAGAAGCAGTCATATAATCAATGCCATTAAACAAATCGTACTTCAACGCGTATTGGGTTAAATCTATAGTCTTTACGACATTATCCTTTGCATAGCTAAGCTTTATATAACTTTTATCACCATCGTGACTTTCTTTTAAATCACCATTTTCAACAAATAAGAATTGATTCACCCAAACTGATACATGATCACCGTTATATGTAATAAGCTGTGGAATATGTTGGTTAATATGTGGTTCATCTATATTTTCGCTATCATTTTTTACTGTACTATAGATGAGAAAATTCACTAACATAAATTGCCATAATAAACTTACATGAAAAAATTTAATAAAAAAATAGAGACAAATGCTCGCTTCTATGGTATTAATATGTTGTTACCCTATAACAATATTAATCATAGGAGTGGAGCAAATGTCTCATAATAAAAGAATAACAGAAAATTCATCAATAATCCAGTACTTAATGAAATTAAATTTTGCATTATATTTTACTAAACCTGTTATTCGTCATATTGTAGAATTTATAATTGCTGCCACTCAAAAGGGTTATAGTGGTACTGTCACTGACATAGTTAATTTAAGCTTCGCTAATTGCCATAGAACTACCTTTGGCAAATTCTTAAGCCAAGGTGTTTGGAATATAGAGTATGCATGGAGAGCTATAAGGCGGGAAGTTATTCGTATTATATTTGAATTATCACAAACTTGCAAAAAGCCGATATTTGTGATTTTTGATGATACTATTGCTGAAAAAACTAAGCCTTCGTCACAGGCTAAACATTCTATCCAGGCAACAGGATTTCATCAATCACATTTAAAAGGAAAGCAAGTTTGGGGACATCAGCTTCTTACCATGATGCTATCATGCGGCAAAGTAGTATTGCCTTACTACATCGAACGCTATGAAAAAGGTGGCAAAAGCAAAATCGAAAGAATATGTGAAATGGTATCTATGCTTCCAATACCTAAAGGACCAGCATATGGACTATGTGATTCATGGTACATAAACAAGAAAGTAATAGAAGCACATTTCGAAAGAGGATACCATCTCATAGGAGCACTAAAAACTAACAGAATTATCTATCCACAAGGCATTAGAATTCAGATAAAAGACTTTGCCCAATATATCGAAAAGAACGAAGTTCACCTCGTTACAGTGAACGGTTCTAATTACTGGGTATATCGCTATGAAGGAGCCTTAAATGGGATAGATAATGCTGTAGTTCTAATGTGCTGGCCTGAGAAAGCTTTTAAAAATCAGAAGGCTTTACATGCATTTATCTGTACTGATACTGAATTAGATACTGAGACTATTCTAAAATACTATAGTCAAAGATGGCCTATAGAAATATTCTTTAGGCAAACAAAAAATAATCTTGGACTAAATACGTATCAAGTACGTTCAACAAAATCAATAGATAGATTATTATGGCTTATATCATTGACATACCTGTATTGTACGACTTCAGGCGACGAATATTGCAAATTTGGGCAAGGAATAAAAATGGTACGCAAAGAAGTACAAAAGCAGCGTGTTCAATGGCTGTATGAGCAAGCTAATAACAATGTATCTATTGATGAAATTTTAGAACAACTACAGTTAGCATAGGCGTAGTGTATCTATTTGATGGTAATATTTGTTATTAATTTTTCTCATCTATAGTACTGTATTTGAAAATTGAGCCTTTTGCAATTTACTGCTTGGTTTGCTTCCACATCCACTTAAAAATAAAGTTAAAATCAACAAGCTTATAAAAATCTTTTTCATATATAACCCCTCCCTACAAATTTTAACAATATTATACAATAAATTGAATATTTTTTATTAAAATAAACTATTAAACATTTTGATCACGTCCATATCACTGGCATGTGGATATAACCAATAATTGTAGCCTGCTTTTGATGTCCATTTTATATATTGGAAAGAGTTATTTTCAATAAAAATTTCTCCTTCTTTTATATCACTTTTAAATAATCGAAAATATGATAAATAACTTTTAACTTCTTTTACCATATCATTATTATCATAGCCTCGTATATAAATATCCCAATTATTATATTTTGTATATGCTAACTGTCCAGGAAAATTTTCGCCTGTTAAAAATTCTACATCGTCAATTACTATCTTTTTAAATGTTTTATTAGGTTTAATTATTGGATATTTAATCTCATCTTTAAATTTGTTTTCACCAGCCGAAAGCAAAAAAAATGTGAGAGGGTCTAAACCGACTGGAATATAAGTTAAACGTTCATCGTTAATAGGAATAATCGCATTTATAATATCTATAGCGATAAAATAATAATCTTTATTAGCTTCATATTTAATGGCATAGTATTTATTATTTCTGACAGAAGAACCCAGAAAATTAAGTATTTCAATTGTTGGAACATAGGTTGGCAATATAACTGGCACATTTGTGGCTTTCTGTATCTGAGGTTTAATTGTTTTTAAAACATCATAAATATTACTATCATCTATCTTAGACATTTGCAAATCTGCTTCTTTAGAATTAATTTTTGAAGTTGAGTTAATATCTGCTTTTACTTTACTATTTAGAGAGCTATTTTTTGAGTGAATATTTGCACTATTATTACTTCCACACCCACTTAAAAATAAAGTTAAAATCAACAAGCTTATAAAAAGTCTTTTCATTTTCACACCTTCTCTGAAATTTTTAACAATATTATGTAGTAAAAGGTAGGGCAGTAACCTGCCTTTATTTCATAATAGATTTCTCGTTATTTGCTGACCAAGTGTTTCCTCCATCATTTGTCACATAAGTCACAGTGTGATTTTCAGCTTTGCCATTGTTTGTCCTATAAAAATCGACGTTTAATGTTCCGTTTTTATCGTCTTTAAATACAGGTACTGAAGCCGACAAGATACAATATTTTTCATAGCCTTGTGGTATAGGAACTGAAACTTTACTCCACGTATTGCCTCCATCAACCGTTCTATACAAGATCACATCCGCTGATACCGGATTTGATAAACCTACCCATCCATTATCTACGCCATAAAATATCATATCAGTTGATGTCCCTACAATTGGTAAACCTGAATAGGAATCTGATGAAGTAACATTAATCTTTTTCCACGTCTTACCTCCATCATTTGTTTCAAATAAATATTTAATTTGCTGCTCCGCTGCGCCATCAGACACAGCTAAAAGCCATCCTGTATTTTGCGTTACAAATTGGATTTTCGAAATGCTTTGTGATAATTGCGGCAGTTTATAACTTAGTTTGCTCCACGTTTTGCCTCCATCTGTCGTTTTAATCATATACAATATTGTATCGCTATTATTTATCCATGAAATCCAACCATTATCAGAGTCTAAAAAATATGGAACAACATTTTCCACATAGACGTCACTATATGCATCTTTTGGAAGAGTGTTTATAGGTAAATTTATTTCAGTCCATGAATTACCTTTATCTGTCGACTTGAAAATCTGTAAATTCTCTAGCGTTTTATGATTGTTTTTAAAAGACCATTTCCACATAATATCAGATTCATTTGATTTTGAAGAATTAATTGCATTGCTTTGTTTTGCAGCAATTCCACATCCAGTTAAAAGTAAAGCTAAAATCAATAAACCAGCCAAAAATCTTTTCATGTGATCATCCTCCCTCACAATTTCTAGCACTATTATACATCTAATCAATTTGTCAAATATTACATAAACATTAAAAATGATTAAAAAAAATTAAAATTTAAAACAGTTTTTCCCATGAAGATCCACCATTATTACTGTAATATAAATGTGTATCCAATTGTGATTTAACTAAAGCCCATCCATTTTTAGAATCTATAAATTGTATTTGTACTGTATTCTTAGGAGGCTTAACTTTATTCCAGGTTTTACCGTTGTTGTTTGTAATAAACAGCGAATTATTTGTTAAAATAATCCAATTATTTTTATCTAGTAAATTTATCTCAATCGGTTTTTCTTTTATTGAAAATGACGATAATTCTTTCCATGTTGAGCCATCATCACTACTGTTCATAAAAATTATTTGATAGTCGTTATGCTTAATATCGTAAATACAAACTGGTAAAATTACGATAGTTTCTTTCTCATAATCAAAAAAATTAGGAGAATAAAATAAAATGCCATCATCTTTGAATTTTGAAAGTAATGGTATATCTTTTTTATTCCATGTATAACCACTATCACTGCTTAAGTACAATCCATATTTTCCCGGTATACGATATTCTACTGTGATAATGCCAGTCTTAGCATCAGGTAAAAAAATGAAAGATGTCTTTTCGCCTTCAAATGAAATTGAATTATCATCTCTTAACGAATTGTTTGGCATTTTCCCTTTGCTAATAAGTTTCCATTTACTATCTATTAATTTATACACGTCAACAGGATTATCTCCAGATGCCGGCCCATATTCTTTTAACATCCAACCATTTAATCTATCTTTTTTTTGAAGAAAAAATAACTTACCCATTGTAAAAGGAACTTTAGAACCAACCCAACTTTTGCCTCTATTTCTGGTCTCATGTAAAGTTCCATCTGAATAAAGCACCCAAGAATAATTTTCGTTTAAAAAGTACCATGAAAAAATGTTATTTTTAGTAGCAGGTGATACATCAATCCATGTCTTACCCTTATCGCTAGTAATATAAATTTTATTTTCTCCTAAAGCCCAACCATTGTATTGTGTCATCATTTTAATATACTGAAAATCATATGTTTGCTTGGCATTGTTATTCTTTATAACATCATTTGTTTTGCTTACACAACCACTTAAAAATATTGTCAAAACCAACAAGCCAATAAAAAGTCTTTTCATGTAATCTTCCTCCTACTTAAAACTTTTAACAATATTATACAACTAATCATCTCCTTATTTATTACGCAAATATTACAAATTATTAAAAATTATTAAAAATTATTAAAATAAATTATATTAATTTAAAATTATGTTATAATATGTGCAATACAATAGATTTCAATGGGGAACAGGGCAAATAAATTGTTAGGCCCTGTTTTTGCTTTCTTACCTATATGATTGTTTTTCCTAAAAACTACAATTAATGGGTTGTATTTTTTAAAATCATGTACTTTTTAATAGATAAAGAGAAAATAGATAATTTTAAACTTTTTCTTTGATGGAGGTGTTAGAGTTGCAAGAATTTTTCAATTATACATCTCTTAGCACGTTGGCAGGTAAGGACATCCCCCTGTATTTATTAAATTCCATATTGGCTGCATCTTCATCTATAGGTACTCATTAGAAAAAAATAAAAAAATCTAAAGAGTTGAATCACTTTCTCTATCACATGGTCTTTTTTAAATTTATTCCAAACGCGATATAATATTGTTTGTGATTATTCCTTTTTTCATGGTAACCAATATGACATAAATGGTATTTTCATTTATGCCTGTAGTCTTTTTTACAATACCGGTTGTATCAGTGTAAATATATAAGTATTTATTATTCACTTCAATATTTTTAATATAAAATTGTGGAACATATGTCGGTTTCGGTGGATATATTACAACACAAATAAGATTCTTGTCTGTAGTATCGAGAGAAATATTAGGAAATTGATTATTACTTAAAAATGCAACATCCTCAAAATGCTCTTTTTTAAATTCATCCCATTCTTTATCATATTTAAACACATATATTCCTTCTTTTGGAGATTTAGACATATCCGTATAAGTTAGAAAATTACTATATACAGTATAATATTCTATAGGCGTTAAATTTTTATAGTTTGAATTTATATTATTATTTTTAATATTACTTCCACACCCACTTAAAAATAAAGTTAAAATCAACAAGCTGATAAAAAGTCTTTTCATTTTCACACCTTCTCTGAAATTTTTAACAATATTATGTAGCAAAAGGTAGTGACGTAACCTGCCTTTACTTCCATATAATAGATTTCTCATTAAGTGATTTTATATCTTCTGGATTTAATTTATTGATAACTGAATATTTGCCATTTTTCAGATCAATAGTACATAGTTCAAAATCACTATTCTTTTCTCCTATAAAAGAAATGCGATCACCATCGCTATTCCAAAAAATTTTCGCAATATTAATATAAGGAACATGAAAATTCTTATAAAAATTATTTTCAGCATCGTACAAATATACTCCACCTTTACCTATTGTGCCGGATGTAAAAGCTAATTCATCATGGTTAGGAGACCAAACCCCATTAGTCGCGCCTCCATATCTATCACCAAATTTTATAAACTTTCCATCATTAGCATTAATTATTATACTGTCAGTATCTTCAGGCAAATTGAAATTAACATATATGAATTTGTTGCCATAAGACAGAGATACAGATTTTACATCAGCAACACTTGTAATTTTGTAATCTTTCATTATTACATAATTTGTTAAATCAAATTTTTTAATCTCACTTTTTGTGTTTAATTTTACAAATATATGTTTATTTTCATCATACGCGTATACATTTGCTGACCAAGTGTTCCCACCGTCATTTGTCACATAAGTCACAGTGTGATTTTCAGATTTACCATTGTCTGTTCTATAAAAATCGACATTTAATGTTCCATTTTTATCGTCTTTAAATACAGGTACTGAAGCCGATAAGATACAATACTTTTCATAGCCTTGTGGTGTAGGAACTGAAACTTTATTCCACGTATTGCCGCCATCAACTGTTCTATACAGGATCACATCCGCTGATACCGGATTTGATACACCTATCCATCCATTATCTGCACCATAAAATTTCATATCAGTTGATGTTCCTATAATTGGTAAGCCTGAATAAGAATCTGATGAAGTAACATTTACTTTTTGCCACGTCTTACCTCCATCATTTGTTTTGAGTAAATATTTAATTTGCTGTTCCGCTGCCGCATCAGATACAGCCAGAAGCCATCCTGTACTTTGCGTTACAAATTGGATTTTCGAAATGCTTTGTGACAATTGTGGCAGTTTATAACTTAGTTTGTTCCACGTTTTGCCTCCGTCTGTTGTCTTAATCACATACAATGTAGTATCACTATTATTTACCCATGAAATCCAACCATCATTAGAGTCTAAAAAATATGGGACAACATTTTCTACATAGACGTCACTATATGCATCTTTTGGAAGAATGTTTATAGGTAAATTTATTTCAGTCCATGAATTACCTCTATCTGTTGACTTGAAAATCTGTAGATTCTCTAATGTTTTATGATTGTCTTTAAAAGACCATTTCCACATAATATCAGATTCATTTGTTTTTGAAGAACTATTAGATATTATATTTTGACTAATTGTATTGCTTTGTTTGACCCCAATTCCACACCCAGTTAAAAATAAAGCCAAAATCAATAAACCAACTAAAAATCTTTTCATATGATCATCCTCCCTTGTAATTCCTAGCACTATTATACATCTAATCAATTTGTCAAACATTACATAAACATTAAAAATGATTAAAAATAAATTAAATTTTAAATGGCAAAGGTTGTATTTTAAAAATAAAACACTCTTTTCTATATAGAAGGGTAAATCGGCCGATGAATTCCTTTCAAAAAATAATAAAAGCGAGGTGAAAATAATGACATATCCCTTTACGCGTACATTAACTGAGGGCAATACGAGACAAGATGTGTACAGATTACAATATGCATTAAATGCCGTCGGCAGATACTATTTAATTTCAAGCTGTCACTGCAAAGCAGATGGCATATTGGGACCAGAAACTAAAAATGCTTTAATGTCTTTTCAAGCTTGGGACAATATAACTGTAGACGGAATTTTCGGAAATATAAGTTCAGATCACCTTGTAAAAAGATACAATGCTGGTCCAGTTGCAGTATGGGGTGAAAAACCGTTAGATCAGGTTTTTCAATCTTAAATATGAGTGTCATAAAAATAAGCGTATGAGTGAGAATATATTTTCTCTCACTCATATGCTTATTTTAAATATCATTTATTATCTAATTTATGTCAATAAAATATATTTGCCTATTTATTCAAATCATCCTTCAATTGTTTTAATACGCCGTCATTTAAATTTGACATAATATTTACAGTTGTCTTATCTTTATGATATTCTTGTATAAATATAAATTTTGTAAAATCCTCGTTGTAGTAGTCAAGCTCAATAGCATTTTCATTTTTATATTTCCGTACCTCAAATAGCTTAAAACCTTTAGGAATCTTATCTGGTACAATTATATCAAAATTTACAGCTTTCTGAGCATCACTAATTGAACGAAAAATATCAAAATCACTTAGTCTATCAATTACAGGAACGTTTGAAGGAAAATTAGGTTTTAAACTTTCCTTGTCAACGCCAGAAGTAAAGTCTGTCTTATACATTATTACAGTTTTAATGTTGTTATGGACAGTTTCTTGTTTTAAAATGAAATTTGTCTCTTTATCTATCCAATAAGTGTCTATCCAGCTATCATCCTTAGAATTACCTGATGTTACTTCAATTACATTGGTATCAATTCCACCTATTTTTTCGCTGCCTACCAGTTTATAACTATCATTTTTTGCTATATCATCTATTTTTGATTTAAGGGCTAAGAAAGGTGAGCCAGATGGATCTGAAGGAATTATTTCAATGCGATTTAAGTCTTTGTAATAATTCCATGACTTGTCACCATTTACAATTCTTATAAAATCATGTGTTTCATATCTATAGTTTAATGGACCAGCATATATTTCTTTCCAGGAATTATTAGATAAAACCACATTTGTCTTCATGTTTGTTGATATTTCTTTGCCCTCAATTACAATAGTTTTGACATTGTCATAAGCTTTTTGCATTGCATAAACAATATTATATGATGGACTTAAAGTAACCTTAGGAACTATTCCATTTTCCCTATTTGATCCCCAAAAATGTATATTAATAAATATTATTGACAAAGACATTAAAATAGCTGCTGCTATGAATGATGTCAATAAATAATTCCATACTGACCTTTTTTGATGCTCTACGCTTGTATTTTCTGTATTTTCGTTTAAAGGTGCCTTCAATACCTTTTCTAATACATCTGGCGTATGCTCATTAGCATACTTGCGACACTCCTTATAAAAGTAATGCAACTTCATAATATCATCTCCTAATATTTTTTAATAATTTACGAAGTTTTTTCTTGATTATGGAATATTTCCACCGTACAGTACCTTGTGGAATATTCAAAATCTCACTGATTTCTTTATGCGTATAACATCCAAAAACATGTAGCGAAAATATTTCTCTCTCATCATTACTGAGATAATTCAGCACATCATTTATCATTATAGAATCCGTCACAAACTCATCAACATTTACAGCTTCTTCAACATTAGCATTTATTTCTTCATAATTTAATAATTCAAACTTTCTATCCCGCAAACAATTTAAAGCAAGATTCCGAGCAATTTTCATTATCCATGTTCGTAAATTATTAATAGAGCCATATTTATAGATGTTTGTTCTCACTCTTATGAATGTTTCTTGCATGATGTCTTCTGAAAGTCCAGCATCTTTCAGGATAGATAAAAGATAAAAATACACAGGTGTTTTGTACTTCATATATATTTTTATAAATTCATCGTCATTTTTTTGTTTTTCGTCATGCAATTTTTTCCCTCCTCAATCTAAACTAACACAATCTATAGACACTTCGTCAATTCATTTTGTTGGCAAAAAGTTATATTTTAATTATAAATTCTAGAGGAATTTTTCATACTTTGTTTATACACTAAATATGTTAAAATACTTATGAGGTGTTTTAAATGGTATCGGAAGTATGCAATATATGTCCGAGAAATTGCAATGTTGATCGCAGTACAAAAGTAGGCTTTTGCGGCATGTCAAGTGAAATACATGTGGCAAAAGCATATCTTCATGAATGGGAAGAGCCTTGCATAAGCGGCAGCAGAGGGTCTGGAACAGTATTTTTCACAGGATGCAATTTAAGATGTGTATTTTGCCAAAACTACAAAATCAGCCAAGAAAATTTTGGAGTAAGTGTTTCACCAGAAAAACTGGCAGATATTTTTATGAATTTAGAAAAAACAGGTGCTCATAATATCAATCTCGTAACACCTACAATATTTGTTCCAAAAATAAAAGAAGCTATAATCATAGCGAGAAATAATGGGCTTAGCATACCTATCGTTTACAACTCAAATGCTTACGAGAGTGTAGAATCTCTAAGATCTTTAGAAGGGCTCATAGATATATACTTGCCTGATCTAAAATATTACAGTGATGAAGTGGCTGTAAAATACTCTAATGCACCACATTATTTTGAGTACGCCACAAAGGCGATTTTAGAAATGTATCGTCAAGTAGGTGACCCTGTCTTTGACAGTGACGGCATAATGAAAAGGGGAATAATTATACGCCATTTGATATTGCCAGGGAAATTAGATGAGACAAAAAGGATACTGAAGTGGATAAAGGATAATCTGTCTAACGAAGTGTATGTAAGCCTTATGGGACAATATACACCATTTTACAATGCAAATAAATACCAAGAGTTAAATAGAAGAATAAGCAACAGAGAATATGAAGAAGCGATAGAATATTTCTTTGAAATAGGTTTGGAAAACGGATTTGTCCAAGATGATGAAAGTGCATCAGAAAGCTTTATTCCCGATTTTGACTTAGAAGGCATTCTTTAAAACAGCCTTCATGTCATCTGGAATTGGCGAATAGAGAGAGATGCACTTTCCAATAAAAGGCTGCTTAAATGTGAGTCTATAAGCGTGGAGTGCCTGCCTTTTTATATAAGATGTATCCGAGCCATATAGCGTATCACCAATTATAGGATGCCCTATATGGCTTAAGTGAACTCTTATCTGATGCGTCCTGCCTGTTTTTAATTCTAACTTTACAAGGCTTAACCTTTCTCCTCTCTTTAGTAAACGAAAATGTGTCACTGCCGTATCTCCTTCATCGTCTACCATTCGCTCAATGGTGCTGCCTGGTTTTCTTTTTATAGGCAAATCTATCGTTCCTCTGTCTTCTAAATCTCCTTGTACTATTGCAATGTACAATTTTTTCATAGGGCAAACAATCTGAAGATAATTTTGCATAAAAGGATTTTTAGCAAAAATGATTAAGCCAGATGTATCTCTGTCAAGCCTATTGACAGGCCTTATTGGTGCATTAATATTATTTCTTTCGTAATACCAAGCAACACCATTTGCCAGTGTGCCATCAGGATGCCCGGCTGTAGGATGGACAACGACACCGGCATCTTTATTGACAACCAAAATGTCATCATCCTCATAGCATATATGTAAATCCATTTTTTCGGGACTTACTGATGTGTTTTCGTCATCCAAAAAAAGCTCTACAACATCTCCTTCAAATACGATTCTATTAACTATAGAAGCTTCTCCATTTACAAGCATTTTCCCGCGATTTTTGTACTTTCTTATTAAAGTTGGAGAAAAACCTTTATTTAGTAAAAACTCCTTCAATGTCAAATTATCATCTTGTTTATTAACGACTATTTTCATTCGCTTGCACCTTATAGATTACGCTTTAATCAATCCAAAAAGAGATTTTCTTTCTTCTTTTTTCAATATTTTATCCAATACTTCTGTGTCGTAATATTTAGCACCACATTTCTGACAAACATATGTTGGAACATCTTTGTAAACTATAACCTTTTTCCCCTTTATTAACTCATAATCTGCCATCTCTATCTTTACATCTCCCCCACAGAAGCATCGACTAAGCATTATTGACCTCCTTACATTGCTAAGTTAAACGTTCATACATTATATCGAAAATATGACAAAAAATTTTAATATTAGACATAAACATTATATCATTATTTGTAGAAACAAGGAATATTTTATACCGTAACAAAAATATTTTTTTATCATAATATGTTATTGTATCTATTCCCATTTATATAAAAAGGGGGTATTGTAATGTCTGGAACTGACTGCAAGAAGAAACCAAAAGAGGACTATTACTGGGTATGGATAGTTTTGATAATTGTCATAATACTACTTTTAGTGCCAGGTGTATTTGTACTCGATAAGCAAGAGCCTACAGTATAATATTAAAAAGGCGTGGCTTTCGGCCAACGCCTTTTTAAATATCATCGCAAAACACTTTTAATGAAATGTCCATCTTTATAGAAAAGTTCACCATCAGCGTATATTTCTCCACCTTGTCTCATGTCGCAAAGCATATCCCAATGAATGGCAGAACGATTTTTACCGCCCGCTTCAGGCATGGAATCACCCAACGCCATATGTACTGTGCCACCTATTTTCTCATCGAAAAGCATATTTCTCGTAAATTTTTGTATGCCATAATTTGTGCCTATGGCTACTTCTCCAAAGTGTTTGGCACCTTCATCTGTGTCCATCAAAGCCTGCAGCAAATCCTCGCCTTTTTCAGCAGTAGCTTTAACGACAAGCCCATCTTCTACTTCCAAGTATATGCCTTCTATGCTTTTCCCCATGTATATTCCTGGGAAGCTAAAAGTGATATGACCATTGATTTTGTTTTCAACAGGTGATGTAAAAATCTCTCCATCTGGAAAGTTTTCCGTACCGCTGCAGTTTATCCACTTCCTGCCTGATGTATTGACGTATATGTCAGTTCCCTCTGATACGATGTGCAATTCTGACTTTTTGTCGAGATAATCAACCCATATATCTTGCTCCATGCGTATCTTTTGCCACAATGATATAGGGTCATCGCTGTCTAATAACCCTGCACCATAGACAAAGTCCTCGTATTCACTTAGGCTCATTTCAGCTTCTTGTGCATCTGCCTGTGTTGGGTATTGGGTACCACACCACCTTAAGGAACCATTGCCCATTCTTTCAGAGTAGACTTTCCTCCATGAAGACGCTCCTTTTGCCGCCAATTTAAGTTTTGCAGAATCTACATTCGAATTGGCTTTTGTATTTTTGTTAGCCCACGCAGTAAGCCATACGTCCGCTTTTTCAAGAGCAATTCTTTGAATATACTTTTCCATGAGAAGTTGTTCATCAGTAGAGTTTTTCAAGATAATCTCTGACACATCAGGAATGTCAACCAGTGTCTCAACATGGGCCCCTGCCTTCACTGCCTCCCTAACTACTTCGCTTATCCACGGTATAGCAATATCCCCTGCTTGAACCAATACAAAATCTCCTCTTTTAACTTTTGTAGAGTAATTTACCAAAAGATTTGCAAGCTTTTTTAACCTTGGGTCTGTCATTTACCCACCCCCTTAAAATTAATTACTTAACCATATTATTACATATTGCAAACAAAAATCCAATACTATTTGCAAATTTTGTTGTAACGACAAATACTACAGTATTCACTTTTCCGACTGACATATTCTTCAATCCCTTTTACCCCTAATAAAAATGGTACAGCATCAAGTATTTTATCTAATGTCTCAATGACGCAAAAATCAGAAATGTCAACTTCAGCGTATTTACCTACATCTAAAAGGTACAAAAAAGCGCCTTTCAAAGTTGGAGAAAAACCACCGATGTTCTTTAAACGCCGTAAAACATACGAATAAACATGAATTTGGGGCGTATAATGTTTTACTATTTTTTTTATGTTATCATCACTATATATTTTATTTGTCTTATAGTCAAAAATGTACGCTTCAATATTTCCATCATTTTCGTATATGTCAATTCTGTCAATTACGCCGTTTAAATTTATGTTGTCATTTATGGGCACTCTAAATCTATATTCATTAAATCTTTTTATCAATCTGCCATTTATCTTCTTTCTATGTTCATCTCTCAGCATGTAGTAGTTGTCAATATACTTCTTGATGCTATCATCAATATAATCAAATTCATCAATATAATCATTATCGTCTAAATTTTCAAGTATCTTATGAACAATTGTCCCTCTATCTAAAGCACTTATTTTATCCTCGTCTTTCAAGTAAACATCCTCACCGTTTAACCATGATATATCATACTCGTCATTAAGCGACGCAATACATTTATAATAGTAAAGCATTGGACACATCAGATAATCAATATATGCAGTTACAGAAACGTTGCCTTTAATGCTAAGAGGTATTTTGTCTATCAATTCATCAAATAATTTTGTTTTGTTTACATCTTCATTCAATTCTTTCACATCATAAGGCTTGTTTTTTGCATATGATAGCAAACAACTGCCATCAATGTAGTCTATATTTGAACGCCCATCTTTAATTGCAAACATCAACTGTTTCATAAATGAATTAAGTTTGCTGTCTTCGTCAATATCGTCTATATTGTCTTTCTCTTGTCCTATAAATGCCAAAAATCTCTTTGCCCTTGTAGAAGCCACATAAAAAAGCCTCCTGCTCTCCATATTTTCCCTTTCAAGATACTTGTCATATTCCTCTTTATATAAACTGTTTGCCGATTTATCTAAATCTCCATCACCATTGACGCCTATACCAAAAATGTAGCCTTCTTCGTTTAACATAAATAAAGGAGTTTTTCGCACCGATATACCATCAGTAGCTTTATCCATGTCAGGTATTATTACAGCATCAAATTCGAGCCCTTTTGATGAATGAATAGTCATAATCTTAACGGCATTACTTTCTTCAGTATCCAAAAAAGCTTCAGAATCAAGCCCTGATGACTCTTTCAAAGCGTCTAAATACTCAATCAAATCTTTTGGATGGAGTATGCCTCTCTTCGCAAAATCTTTGATTATACTCTCCAATTTCTCAACATTTCTGAATTTTTGATATCCATTTGGCAAAGAAATCAAAAGTTTTTTATACTCAGTGATTTTTAAAATCATCTTGAATATTTCGTATGGGCTGTATACGCCCCTCATCTTCGAAATTTTATCCAAAATGTCGTAGGCCCTTTTTATGACCCATTTATCATCACCAAACTTCGAAGAAAATTTTTTTAGGGCTTCCAGTGGATCATCTATGCATTCACCATTGTATATATTCATGAAAGCAAATAAATCATCATCGCTAAATCCAAAAATAGGCGATCTTAAAGCTGTAAGAAGCACAATTTCATCCGATATGTCAAAAGCCAATTTGTAAACCGAAATGATGTCAAGTATCTCCCTCTTATCCCAAAATCCAATCCCACCTATGATGCAATACGGTATACCGCAATTCATAAGTGCATTCTCAATGCTTTGTAGACTTGACCGGCTTCTTAAAAGTACAGCAATATCCTTGTAATCAAATCCTTCATCTACAAGTTTTAAAATCTTGCCTGCTACAATCCTGCCTTGAAAATCCTTTCTTGAATTAGCCAAAGTCCCGTCTTCCATCAGCTGATCATTCAGCTTTTCTTTATTGTCATCGTCTTTCAAAAGTTGTTTTATCTTTTTATACCTTTCATCCTTTCCATTAACTATATCATCTTTCTTATAGGTTATAAGCTCTACTTTAGGACCATCCTCGGCAAAACTTTGATACTTCAATTCTTCGTATGGCTCAATCAAATTTTTAAAGACGGCATTAACTGTTGATATGATGTTTTTTGTACTTCGGTAGCAATTGTTTAAATTAAGCACTTTTCCATCTGCTTCTATCTTTCTGCAAAACTCATCGAATATCCTAAAATCCGTTCCCCTAAAACCGTATATGGACTGTTTGATGTCACCTACAATAAACAATTTGCCATCTGGAATCTTCCCATCTTTTTCAGATAGCTTTAAAATAATCTCTTTTTGGAGGCGATTCGTGTCTTGAAACTCATCTACGAGAATGTATTTGTACCTTTCAAAATAATCATTCCTTATGCTATCATTAGAAAGAAGTTTTAGCGCAATTATTTCTAAGTCGTTAAAGTCAAGCAAATTCTTGCTTGATTTGAATTCACTATAATTATCATCTACTTTCTTTAAGGCGATAAGCGCCAAATTTTCCATAGATTTTGTTGGTTCATCGCTGTTATAAGACAATTTTATATCTCCAACTGCCAGTCCAGCCTCTTTTAATCGTGAATATAAGCTAATTATTTCAGATTGAAACTTTCTTCCTGTAAATATCTTAGAAGGATATTTTTTTAATACAGTCTCTAATAGATATTTGTTGTTTACATCATTTATCACTTCATCTGTCACAATTTCTGCTATCTTGGCAACTGACGTATTAGCTTCTGCTTCATCCATAATCGTAAACATTGGATCAACCGAAGCTCTGTCAAAATTCTCTCTTATTATTCTTTCGCAAAACCCGTGAATTGTATCAATATTGGCAAATATCAGTGAATCTCTAAACGTCGTCCATTTTTTATTATCCTTATCTAATTTGCACAGTGATTCTATTTCTTTTCTTATCCTTTCTTTCATTTCGGCAGCAGCTTTTCGAGTAAAAGTTATTGCAACAACATTGTCAATCTTGATATCAACCACATCATTCAAAAGCTTTATGTACCTTTTTGTCAATACTCTCGTTTTGCCAGAACCAGCGCCAGCCCTAAGTGCTACGTTTTTGCTTATATCAAGAGCTTTTAATTGTTCTTCGCTTAGATCTTCTTCAATCAACATGCTGCACACCATTTTCACCCCTTTTGTTTTCACATCTATCATACCTGCATATTGATGCATATGGACATCTAACATTAGAATCATCATATGGACACACTTCAGGCAGATTAAAAGAGCCCGTCATCATTCTGTTTACATTTTCAATCCCCTTTTTTTCGATCCACTCAATTATCACATCAAAGCTTTCTTTGCTTAATACATCTCTCGGCCCTGCATTTCCCTTAAATAGGTATTTTTTGTATTCATCCAGCAAGATCCCATTTCTTCTGACATTTTCCACGCTGTAGTACAGCAAGCCTAAACAGGATGGATTTTCGATGCCAAGCTCATTACTAAGAATTTCTTCTGCAGCCATGTAATAAGTAGGTAATTGAAAATCCAAACCATCTATGCACTGCCTTAGCCCTCCTATCGTGCCCAATTTATAATCATATATGAGATATTTTCCTGTCAAATTGCCATCTATGCTTCGCTCTAAATCGATTCTATCTATCTTGCCATAGAATCTGTAACCGCCATAATGACTGTCTATCTCAAATTTCTTTTCAAACATTGAAGGAATAATCTCAGCACCAGTCTTCTTGTAATAATTAAGCCTATTTGATATATCATCTGCTATAAGCTTAAATACAGTATCGTAAATCTCTTTTTTAAACTTTTCAAGTATGACATTATTTTCAATGCCATCTAACTTCTCACAAGTTTTATCAATCACATCTTTAAGTTTTTCTTCATTTACATCATAAAGATCTGTAGTTTCGCTGTAATACCTCATCAAAATCTCATGATATGTAGAGCCGATGTTTTTCTTGAATTCAATTGACTCATCTAAAATTTTGATGTCTAAAAGTGTCTCCACAAAAAACCTAAAAGGACAAGCAACATAACTGTTTAAACTTGATGCGCTTAAGTGAATTCCATCAAGTATCTTTAAATTTTCCTCTTTGCGTATTCTGCCTGTGTACTCATTTATTTCATTGCTTGTCACTCTTTTTCTCTCTAATGATGATAAATAATTAATATGTTGGTACGTTTTTGCAAGATTTGTCCTGCCTGACAGAATATTTAAATCAGCATCATTACATTTTGAATTTGCCAAAAAATACATGATTTCATCTTCGCTGGATAAATCATTTGGCTTATAAGCAAATCTGTCTTTCATATAAACAATAGGAGCAGCCACTTTTTTCAGTGACATTTTATCAAAAAGACTTTCAATTTCATATACAAATGGTGATTTAATCATTTTGTTTCCTTCTTCATCTGTCGTCCTATACGATATATAAACATCTCCTAAAGAAGAAGCTATACATGAATTGAATCTTATTTTTTCCCTTTCTATTTCAAAGTTTCGGCTAAATACATAGAGATGACTATTTTCCAAATAAGCTTCATCCTGTGAATCAAAAATCGGATTGACAGAAGATGTGTTTGGAAAATCCCCCTCATTTACATCAAGGATAAACACTACATCGTATCTCTGACCTCTTGCCAAGTCCGGATTTATTACTTTCACACCTTCAAAGTCAAGATTTTTAATCATTATATCACAATTTGCCATCATGTCTAACAAGTCATCTTGAATAGTTTCCATGTCATCAGAAAAAGTTTCACCAAACTGCCTTTTTAATTCCATTTCCTTTTTTAAAATTTGCCTTATTGCCTCTATCGCTTTCAAACTGTATACAAAATTCCTTCCATCTATCATATCTGTTTCGTACAATGACTTTATATTAGAATCGATTTCCAGCATGTCAATGGTATCTAAAATGCCTTCCAAAAACTCACTGGTATCCTTATACTGCCGTTCTTTGAAATTCATAAGTATGTCGATGTATTTTTTCAATTTTTCAAACCCTGCTTTTAAAGACTCACTGTCGTTTAATGCAGATAAAATTTTTTCTTCATAATTGCCATCTGATGCATCTGACAGTTTCAACGCTTTACTGTACAAATTAATTATTTCGTTAGGCATCAAATACCTCGATTTAATTATGTTATTAAAACTTTTGAAATCATGATTTAATTTATAACAGATCAAATTGAAAATATCGCTTGTAATTGGCATTGATATTAATTTTTTGCCATCATTAAACCTTAAAGGAATATTCATCTCATTAAATATATCAATTATGCTTTCTCTGTAGTCATCAATATTCTTTACAAACACAGAAATATTTTCAGGTTTTACTTTTTCAAAGACTATCTTCTTCTTTATTAATCTTGCAGTTTCTCTTACTTCATGCTCAATCGATGGACTATTCAGCATCATAATAGTACCATCTATGCTTTTAATAATCTCTTTACCTGAATACAGGTATTTAGAAACTTTCTTTGCATTGCTGCCATCTGCACTTTCTTCCATTATTTCATTTAGCCTAAAGCCAATCTCTAATAAGTCTTTCACGATGCCGCTTTTTATGAAGATTTCATTGTGCTCATTTTTAAATGGAATATTCACATAAATATCATAATCTCTACTTAGAGCCATCTTTCTCAATAATTGCATATTCACACCGTCTAAATTTATAAAGCCGTCTATTACGACAATTCCTATTCTGCTGAAATAATTTGAACTATTGGCATATTGAAAGGCTTTAATTGAAATATCGTCTACATCAATCATTCCATTTTTATTCTTGTACTCCTCATACTCAATATAAATTTCCGCTAAATTATTTAACTTTTCTTTCAACACATTTCTTTTTGAACCATTGGCAATTTTTTTAATATCATTAGGATTTAACATGTTTCTCTTTGCTGTCTTTATGAAGCTTAAAACAGATTCTAAAAATCCTGCCTTGTCTTTTACATTTCGATAGTACCCATTGTAATTAGACTTTCGCAAGATGCTTCTCAAGATTTCTTTCATCTCATAAGTCGATATTACCGTATGATTTTTTATAAAATCGCTGCACAAAAGCATCGATAGATCCTCAAACACTAATATATCTGTATCAACAATACCACCATTTAATTTGGTGAACTTATCCCTTACATCAAACATAGCCTCACGGGAAGGTAACATGTATAAAACCCTTTTTCCCTTTCTCATAGTTTCCATCGACTTTTCAATAAGCATATCTCTAATATTATTGCAAAAAGGTCCAAAAAATATCTCCTTCAATTTATCAACCCCCACAAACTAAATCACAATATTTATTTTATTACATATGCTAAGGCGTCTCAAGGTGAAATTGCGTATTAAAAAAGACTGATGCACTATGATCATTTGTGCAGCAGTCCCTTTTTATCATTTTTTATTAAGTTTATACTCTATTGAGTCCACAAGTGCTATCCAGCTTGCATCTATTATATCTGTCGACACACCGATAGTGCTCCAGACTTCGTTTCCATCGGACGACTCTATTATTACCCTTACTTTAGCCGCTGTAGCAGAATTAGAGTCTAATACTCTTACTTTGTAGTCTGTAAGTTTCATCTCCTTGACTTCTGGGTAAAACCTCTCTAAAGCCTTTCTGACTGCCTTATCAAGTGCATTTACAGGTCCATCTCCTTCTGCAGCGGTTATTTCTTCTTGCCCATCTACTTCTATCTTTATGAGTGCAGATGAATTTACATCATCAACAGATGGTTCATTGACTATGACTTTAAATTCTATAAGCCTAAATGAAGGTTTATAAAGTCCCAAAGTCTTCAATATCAAAAGCTTTAATGAGCCTTCAGCACCTTCGTACTTATAGCCCTTAGATTCCATTTCTTTTAGCTTTTCTAATATTTCTTTCGTCTTATCAGAGTCACGATCTATGGTTGGATCCACTTCATTTACTATGCCTATTAAAGCACTTCTACCGGCAACTTCTGACAATAAAAGCACTCTTTCATTTCCCACAACTTCAGGATCAATAATTTCATAAGATCTCGTATTTTTGCAAACAGCATCTGAGTGCATACCAGCCTTATGGGCAAATGCATTTCTCCCTACGTACGGAGCTCTTTCATCCGGTGCCGCATTTGCTATTTCACTTACTCTTCTTGAAAGCACTGTTAACTCTTTCATTTTGTCATCTTCAACGCACTTTATTCCTTTTTTAAACTGCAAATTTGGTAAAATTGTACACAGATTTGCATTTCCACATCTTTCACCATAGCCGTTTATCGTACCTTGAACTTGTACCGCGCCTGCTTCTACTGCCATTATAGAATTGGCTACAGCCATTCCATTGTCATTGTGAGCATGTATGCCTATCTCACAATCAAATTTATCTACGACCTTTTTGGTTATATCGTATATTTCCATAGGAAACATTCCGCCTTTTGTGTCGCAAAGGCAAATGCTGTCTGCTCCTGCGTCATACGCCACCTGAATGGTTTTTAATGCGTACTCTGGATTCTCCATAAAGCCATCAAAAAAATGTTCTGCATCAAATACAACTTTTTTACCCTGATTTTTTAAATAGTTTATCGTATCATATATCATATTGAGATTTTCATCTAAAGTTGTTCGCAATATCTCACTAACATGGAAATCCCATGATTTGCCGAACACCGCCACATATTCTGTCTCTGCCAATAAAAGCGAGCTGACATTGGCATCCTTCTCGACAGGTGTGTTTGCCCTTCTGGTGCTGCCAAATGCTATCAACTTGGAATTTTTCAAACTTTTTCTTTTTACAATATCGAAAAATTCCATATCTTTAGGATTAGAACCGGGATTTCCAGCTTCAATGTAATCTACGCCAAAATCGTCTAAAAGCTCAACAATCTTTATTTTATCTGATACTGTAAAGGAAATCCCTTGTGATTGAGCTCCATCTCTCAATGTAGAATCGTAAATGACAATGTTTTTCACTTCAATGTCCCCCTTTGAACATATTCAACATATTTATATATAAAGATATTTTATCAAATCAAATCATCAAAGTGAATAACTTGTTTAAAAATTTTCCTCTGTGCTCTTCAAATACCCCACAATAATTTGATTTAAACGAGGAAAATCACCAATATCTTCATCTGTCTTGACCAAAACCTCGTCATTTATTACAGCTATTACTTTTGTACCTTTTACATTTTTGTTTATATTTAATATCCTGTGCTTTTGTTTCGCTTCATCTATTGAATCTGTGTAAATTATTCTTCCATTTTTTATGATAGCAAAGCTTGAAGCATATTCCTCTAACTCATATATCTCATGAGAAGAAAGCAATACGGTCCCTTTTTTATCATTGACATATTCTTTTATCATTTCTATAAGTTCAAATCTTACCGCCGGATCAAGGTGCTGAGTTGGTTCATCAAGAATAACCAATTTTGCATTTGTAGAAAAAGCTAAAATCGACATCAAGAGTGTATTTTGTCCTCCTGAAAATTTCTGCATCTCTTGTTTTAAATTAAATCCATATTGCGAAATAAGATTTTTAAAAAAGCTGTCATCCCAATTTGGATAAAGTGTCTTATACATTTTACGATAATCTTCTAAACTTAGATTAGCAAAAACTTTTCTATTTTCTGAAACAAACGCCATGTCTGTTTTAAGTTTTGCACTGAAAGGCTGTCCAAAAATGAATATTTCACCTGCATCTTTCCCCGTGATACCCATTATGCATTTTAATGTGGTTGTTTTCCCTGCACCATTAGGCCCAACAAGCGCCATTATTTCCCCTTCTGACACAGAAAAACTTACGTCTGATAGAATTTGTTTTCCATCAATCTGTTTGCTTAAGTTTATTACTTCCAAAGCCTTCATGAGGATTTTCACCGTCCTTTCTCGTGTATATTAAATAACTAATAAAACAAATCAATATTGAAAATATCAGCGACATTGCCAAATTTCCCTGCTTTGTAAAACTTATCAAGCTGTAAGGATTGAAATTAGAACTGTTTATATCAGGTGTGCCAAAATTGCCTAAAATTGCATCAAAAATCACTACAATAAAGCTAAACACTACTGCATCAATATTGAATTCAGAGAGTATCATCTGAATTCCAAATATTGAAAATAATAATGTCAAGCTTCTTAAAATGAACTCTAATTTTTCAATAATTGTATCACCTAAAAAAATTTCACCAAAGGCAGAAGTAGCAAAAACGACAAAGCACAAAAAAATCAGGTTGAAATGAAATAACTCTTTTTTTGAAAAAGGCAAAGAATACAAAAGTTCAGCGTTTTGATGACGTATATCATGTATTAGCAAAGATGATGATAAAAACAGTATTGCAAATTCTTTGACAAAAAGGCTTGGTATTAAAAGTACTAACATCAAGATTGCAATTCTTCCTGTTTTCTCCGTCAATTCTTTTTCAAAATAAATATCCATCTTTTTAAGCTCTAAGACAAAGCTACTTTTATAATCACTCATTTTTCCAGACCTCCTCAAATATCAATATCGCCGTATAATAATCTATACTATTGTCTTTTAACTTAGCTACACATGTTTTTATTATTTCTATAATCTTTTTATCCACATCAAAATCTTTTTTAATAAAATATCCTACGCCTTGTTCTGCTTCAATATACCCTTCTGATTTTAACTTCTCCAATGCTTTTAATACAGTGTTGATATTCACGTCAAAAATTTGTTGCAATTCACGTATTGAAGAAAGTTGCGATCCTTTTTGAAGGTTTCCAAGCAAAATTTCCGATTTTATCATATTTACTATCTGCAGATATGCAGGAACTCCACTGTGTTTATCTACTTTTCGCAACATTTTTACAATCACTCTCTAGTTATTTTTATAAATCCGGAAGTATTAATGTTTATCGGAGCTTTGTTTTTATTTACCACAGTTAATGAACCACCTGTTGAACTTACACTGAGACTTCCGCTTTTATTGCTACTATTTAGAATCTCAATTTTCCCAAATAGACCACTAGAATTAACATTAAATTCATCAAAGCTTGACCTGGTATTTACAGACAAGCCTGTTGAATTAACTACTATTTTATTGAAGTTTAACTCTCCATTCAAAGCTGTGCCAGCACTATTAATGTTTAAAATTTTCCCCTTTAAGTTTCCTGTCAATCTCAATCCTGCACAGTTTAAATATACATCGTTATCGGAAAATATATTGCCATTTATTAAAGAGCCTGCAGAATTTAAGCTAAAATTATTGAAACTACCACTACCAGTGATTTCAATGCCCGCACATCTTATATCTACAGCCTCATGTGGATTAGTTCCCAATTCAACTACATAAGTAGTATTTTGTTTTGGACTTGTCTCAAAAACTGTTAAATCACCATTATCACTTCTGACATTCAATTCTGATGGAATATAAATAGTATCACCGTTTGTAAATTTTAGTTCTATTCCACCTTTTACTGTTATATTAACATTCTTTACATTCTTCAATGATATTTTCTTATCAGGCATTATTCTCTCGCTTCCATCAATGCGAGGGCTATTATCCGCTGTACTCTGAACATCTATTGGAAAACTGTTTGCTATTCGCAATATGCTATTTGAAACACCGCCAATACCTTGATAAGTGTATAGTCCTACAGGTATAAATATGAGCCCTAATGCAACAAGCCCAAAAAGTATAACTACAATTGCGATTGATATATGAGTGGCACTCTTTTTAATGGGAAAGATGCTGATTAAAAATCCAAAAGCTGCGATGGCCAGCAACATCTTAACAGAAAACCATGGCATAATCCAAGCTAAAAATGTACATACCAATGAAACGATCAGCCTCATCACTCTACTTTCATTAAATTTCTCAAGCAATTGCATGTTAAAAGTCTTTTTAGAAATGACAACTGCAAATCCAACAAGAATTACAATAATGGATAAAAGAAAAACAACCGCTTCAATCAAATTATTTTTCATAAAACAACCTCCTTAAGTTTTATACTGTTATATAATTATATAACACTAGAATGTATAATTGTCAATAGATTTTATAATATTTTCATAAAAATAAAAAGAGGCGGAAGCACCCGCCGTTTAGTCATTTAATCCCTTCCCGCTTAAGATTTTTCCTATATATTTTTCAACTCTGGACTGTCTCGTCTTAGATTGTTTCGGTTGAGAAAAATAAATAATGTATGCCCTTTGCCGCCCAGGGGTCAATGCAAAAAAGGCTGATTTTAAATTAGGATCTTCATCTAATTTAATCTGAAATTCATAGGGTATTTTAGTCTCATCATTTTTTTTAAAATCTACTTTCATTCCTAACTTTTCAATTTCAATCGCTTTAGTAATGTATTGCTTTAAAACATCCTCTTTCTCAACAATTTCTTCAATGCTTCTAAACCTAATCTGTCGAGATGCCTGAGAATTTTCACCGGGCTTAATTAATATTCCTTCTTCATCATTTAACAAAGAGCCTTTTAAAAATGAAATCGCGCAGTATTCCTTAAATCCTATCAGTATAGCTATATTGCTTTTATTGTATGAGTAACATGGCTTACCCCATTTTAAATCTTCCTCTAATTGAAACTCTAACATTATTGCTCTTAACTTTTTTAGCTCATTTTTCCACTTTAAAGTTTTATCTAAATACTCATCAATTTTAGGGTTTGTCATAAAATTACCTCATTTCTAGCTTTTCATATCAGCTTGCTTTATACACTTCTGGTACATTTTTTAAGTCTTTGCATCCAGTGAGGATCATGGCCTGATACAGTTCATCAGCAACCTTGTTGAGATAAAACTCTATGGCTTCCCTTCCTCCTCCATGTGCAGCAATCATTATAGGCCTTCCTATTAAGACGGCTTTTGCTCCCAATGACAGCATCTTTAAAACATCTATGCCTGTTCTTACGCCGCCATCCACCAGTACATCGATTTTGTCACCAACAGCTTTTGCAATGCCAGGTAGAACATCAGCAGTCCCCATCGTGTGATCCAATACTCTTCCTCCATGATTTGAAACGACAATTGCCTTTGCACCTGCTTCTGCCGCAATCACCGCCTCTTCTGCCGTCATGATGCCCTTTAAAATCAAAGGAAGCTCAATATTTTTAACTATCTCCTCTATCTCTTTTCTCGATTTTGGCCCTACAAATTGCCCGCTTCTTATCATCATGATAAGCCCTGCACCATCTACATCGACACCAAATGCTATTGCCCCTGCCTCTTTTGCAATCCTTGCCTTTTCAATTATTTCATCAACTGTCCTTGGTTTAGAAAATGGTATTCCTAGAACACCTGTTGATTTTATAGCATCGATGCCTGCAGGATACATGTCATTATCATTTGCATCTCCTGACATAAATATCGTTCCTACATTTTTGCACGCCTCTGCAACTATCATATCGTATTCCCTCTCTGACAAGTATCCACCTGCATTTCCCTTGAGTCCCGTCATTGGAGCTGCGAAAATAGGCATCTTGACTTGAAAGCCAAAAAGTGATGTACTTATATCAGGCTTTAAAACATCGTGAAGCGTCTTCAACTTGACTTTCCATCTGTCTAAAGCCTTGATATTCTCGATAAAGCTGTTTCCAGTGCCTGTACCGCCCATGCCAGGGACTTCACCAGCACATGCAACGCCATCACATCTTTTGCATCCTCTGCAATAGCCTTTCATGTTTTCCCTTGCTTTTTCCCTTATCTCATTCCAATCCATAAAAAGACCTCCAATGCAAAATTTTGTCCACATATATTATACAACTTTTTTCGATCTAATCATATTTCATAGTATGTCTATCCGATTTCTTTGTTTTTTAAAAAATATGTGGTATAATTTAGGTGTAATTTCAAAATTAGGAGGAAATATTATGAAAGATTTAAAAGAAGTGTTCGAAGAAAGGCGTTCTGTCAATTTTTTTGATAAAAATAAAGATCTTGATGAAGAGACATTAAAAAAGATAATTGATTTAGCTACATTAACACCTTCAGCATTCAATTTGCAACCTTGGGAGATAATTGCTGTAAAGTCAAAAGAAGCAAAGGAAAAACTTTTCGACGTCGCATTGAAACAGCCAAAGATTCTTGATGCACCGGTCACTTTAATAATGATAGGCGATAAAAACGCATATAAGGAAGACAATCCTGCATGGTGGTATATGAGAGATGTGGGAATCCCTGATGACAAGATACAAGGCAGCATCGATTTTGCTAAAAACATGCTGTACAATACAGACTTAAAGGCAAACAATTTTGCCGTCAGAAATACATCGCTCTTAAGCATGTCCATAATGTACTCTGCAAAATACTACGGTGTTGACTCACATGCGATGATCGGTTTTGAGGAAGACAAGTTAAAAGAAGCCTTTGGTATACCTGATGAAAAAGTCGTAGTGATACTTATATCTCTCGGGTACTTTGATGAAAGCAAAACGCTTTATCCAAGGTTAAAGAGAAATGGATATGAAAAGATAGTAAAAGTTGTATAGATATGATTAAAACCACCTATTTAGGTGGTTTTAATTTTTAATTTCAATTATCTTATTGCCTGTATCTACGTCTAAAATATAGATGCCATTGTCATCAATTATGCTTATAGTGTTTATTCTATCGTCTCTTTTGCTTAAAGATGTAGAACCTGGATTTACAATTATACAGTCGTCATGTTTCTTCAACACCGGAATATGAGTATGTCCAGTAATAAAATAATCAAGCTTGTACCTAAAAATTAAATCCTGCATTTCGTCTTGACCTATATGATCACCGTGCTGCACTAAAAACCTTTTATTTTCAATCATTGCAAAGACGTAAGGCGATTGAATAGGAACATTCAATACCATTTGGTCTACAGATGCATCGCAGTTTCCCCTCGAAATCAAAATAGGTATTTTGCAATCATTTATGGCAGCAATAAGTTTCTTAGGATTATATCCAGGGGGAATGTCATTTCTGGGACCGTGATACAAGACATCCCCTGCATGCAGTATCAAATCAGCATCGTAAATATAGCTAATGGCTTTTTCCCATGATGTATAATCACCGTGTGTATCGCTTATTATCCCGATTTTCATGTATTGCATCTCCTTTAGCGGCAACTGATATCTATATTATATCACAAAATCACCTGTTATCCACTTTTTCAGGATACATATCGTGGTAAAAAAGCCTTTTTTGCGCCACATCTTCCCATTTCGTTCCAGGCCTCCCGTAGTTGCAATATGGATCTATCGATATTCCACCTCTTGGAGTAAACTTGCCCCAAACTTCGATGTATTTTGGATCCAACAGTTTTATTAAATCTTTCATGATTATATTTACACAGTCTTCATGAAAATCCCCGTGATTTCTAAAGCTAAAAAGATAAAGTTTTAGAGATTTACTTTCAACCATCAGTTTGTCTGGAACATATGAAATATATATTGTGGCAAAGTCAGGCTGTCCAGTCTTAGGACAAAGGCTTGTGAATTCAGGACAATTGAACTTTACAAAATAATCATTCTCTTGATGCTTATTAGGAAATGTCTCAAGCAAAGATGGATCGTAATCGAAAATATACTTAGTCTCTTTATTCCCTAATCGAGATAATCCATTAAGCTCTTTCTCATCTCTCGGCATGATACTCACACTCCATCATAGTTTGTTTTTCAACTGTTTAACTAACAGTACACCTACAATTCCAGGTATAATCTGACCTACTGTAACGCTTATGGCCAATATATGATACGGAATTTTAAGCAAAACAGAAAGCCAAATTGGCACTATAAGGCCTGGAAATAATATTATAGGAATTGAGATAAACCAATCATTTAGACGATACTTTCTAATAAGGTAAACTGCATACGACGTCAATATTCCTACAAAAAAGCCTCCAATCATATCAGGAAGCCCTAATCCTCCCATTAAAATATTGCTGAGCATATTGCTTAACCCCATCGGCAATATCAAAAATGGGAAAATAGCAGACAAGGCATAAATCGATGTTGCTATTCTTATTTGGTACTGTCCAAAAGCAAAATTTTGCGTAAAGTACATTACAATAAGGTACAATGCCATTGCCAATCCAGATATAGTCAATTTTTGAGTAAGACTGTACTTCTTTTTTAAAAATCTTCCGTTCATGATATACCTCCTAAAATTTCCCGTTATCACATCCTTCCATAAACATAATGAAAAAAAAAGCACAGCCCACCTGTGCTCATATATGCAAACTTTTGATTTGCAATGCCCGTAGTTTTGTTTATAGACAGGATGGTTTCGAACTGTCTTATTCAATTACTTATTTATTTTAACATCTCTATAAGATTTACACAAGATTTTTTTGTTTATACCTCTATCTCCAATTCCAATTCTATCGATCTGTCGAAGTGGTCCTCTATCGCTCTTTTGCTTCTTCGTGTTATTATGAGTATATCCTCTATGCCTGAGTTTACGGCTTCTTCAACTATATACTGAATCGTAGGTTTGTCTATCATTGGCAGTTTCAAAATTATTAAATATTTATGTGAATCTTATGTGAATTTAATTTGCAGCATTTAACTTTTCATCAATTTTATTCTTATCTCCTACTTTTCCCGACAGCAAAATTGACAAAAGCATAAATAAAATACCAAAACATGCTAAGATAAGCAAGTCGTGAATAATTAGCCCAATATTAGAACCTGAAATGGCCTCTCTCAATGCTTGAGTGCCATATGCCATTGGAAAAAATGGATTTAAAAAATTAAAGAATTTCGGCTCTAATTCCATAGGGAATACGCCACCAGATGATGTCAACTGCAGCATCAAAAGCACAACGGCGAAGAATTTTCCTGCCATGCCAAGAAGCATTACAAAAAAGCCGATAATAAACACAAAAACCACAGACATTACAGCATTTATAACATAATAGTAGAGCAAATTGTTTACGGGCAATTTAAGCGCTTCTATCAATACAAAACCAGAAACCATCGATTGAAAAATACCTAAGATACTTAAGCTCAAAAGCTTACCTAAAACAATTGAAGCTTTGCTAATATCTTTATAGCCGTTTTTATCGTAAATATCAATTATAAAGAATAAAATCAATGCACCAACCCAAAGTGATAAAGGTATAAAATAAGGTGTAAATCCAATGCCATAATTTGCTACTGGATTTAATCTCTTAGTATCAAGAACAATAGGTTCATTTATCATTCTCTTTTTCTCATCACCGGTACCCATCACTTCTATTTTGTCAGATGCATCTTTAAGTTTTTTGTAAAGAATATCTTGATTTTTATATAGTTTCTCCATGTTCATTTGTATCTGCTTGCTGCCATTAGATACTGTCACCAACCCGCTATTTAAGTCTTTAGAGCCATTGTATAAACTAAAAGCACCTTGTTTTAACGCATTAAGTCCATCATTAAGTTTTAAAAGCCCAGATGTAATGTCGCCCATCTTTTGATTTAACAATGATATTCCATTTGCATACTGAGAAATGCCATTGCTTAAATTATTTCCACCACTTATAATTTGTGTTACGACTGACTGCAACTTAGATACTCCATCATTTAATTTGTCATATCCAATTGCTAAATTATTGGTAGCACTGTCTAATTTTTTAAGAGAGTCATTCAATGCATCCATTTTAGCTTTGTTTGTTTCAAGTCCATTGATTATCTGTTTTAATCCTAAATTAGATTCCGACACAACAGTAATCGCCGTCTTAAAATTCGCATCTGACATGGCCTCAGGGTGTTTATCAACATAATTGTTTAATGCAATAACGGCGCTGTCCAAATTTGTTTGAATGCTGTTCAACCCATTGCTTACTGAATCGAGTTCTGTTAAAAATGACAATAGGCTCTGGTAGATTTGATCATAACCATTTGTTACAGCAGTTGAACCGCTTTTCAATTGGTTTATGCTATTGCTTATTGAATCGAGGCCATCTTTCACTCCATTTAAGCCGTTTTTTAGGTTATTCATTCCATTTAAAATCAAATTGCTGTTTTTGTCTACTTCATCTAATTTCTGAGATAAAATCTGAGCGCCGTTTGATAAATTTGAAGCACCATAAGATGCGTTATTTGCCCCAATGCTTAAATTGTACAATCCATCTTTAAATTGGTTTGTACCAACCAAAGCTTTGTTAATGCCATCATTTAATTTTGAAACACCGTCATTTAGCATTTTAGCGCCATCCGATAATTGTTTTTCCGCCAATGAGGCTTGTTTTAAACCATCACCCATGTTTTTAACGTTTGAAAAAACAGTATCTATATAGCTTTTCCTTATCGTATCAGATATTTTTTGCGTCAAATTTTCTACAGCTTTGTTTCCAAGCTGAGTCGCCAGAAAATTCTTTTTGTCATTTGTCATATACTGAATATGAGCTTTTTCTACAGTATTGCCATTGACACTTAAAATATTTTTAGAAAAGTCTTTAGGTATCACTATCATAAAATAATATTTATTGCCTTTTAAACCATTTAAACCATCATCGTAGTTTACAAAACTCCATTTAAAATCATGATTATTTTTCATTTCTTTTACAATATCGTCCCCAAAATTTTTATATTTTCCATCGTATAGTACACTTTTATCCTGATTCACAACTGCAACTGGAAGTTTATCTAACTTGCCATATGGATCCCAAAATGCATACAAATAAAGAAAACTGTACAATAGTGGCATGAAAATAATTACTATGACTGCTAATCTAATAAATCTGTTTTGGGCCAATCTTTTAAGCTCATTAAAGATCACATTTAACATAAATACACCTCCAATATTTTTATACTGACTGGTCAGTTCTAAATTATTATAGTATCTTTGATTTCAAAAGTCAATAAAAAACCATTATAAAGATTAATCTCTATAATGGATTCCATTAAATGTATATTCAATCACACTATCTGCTATATGTTCTGGGTCTATAATGTCATTATTTCTAAATTGAAAGATAATAAGAGAGCTTATCATTCCAAAAAAGGCAGAAGACAGTAGTTTTTTATCACATCTTTCTATTAGCTTTTCTTCAATTCCTTCATCAATGATGTCCTCAATAATCTTTAAATAATCATATATTTTTTCTCTAAAGCTGTTCTGAATCTCTTCTTTTCCCCACAATTGACTTAGCAATATCAGGACAAAATCTTTATACTTAAATAAAAAATTCGACTGAACTACAATTATCTCCCTCTATAATCTTTGATTTTCTTTTAATATCTCACTCATTCTCAAATTTTCATGATCTTCAAAGGAGCCCTCATGTATATTAATGCTATTTATTCATTAATTTTACATGTGATAGGTAACCCAAATAAGCTTCTGTTGTTTTTCCATATTTTGGCCTATGAATTCCACTTAAGCTCATGTGGCATACCCTCCCATGTCTCACAGGATCTTTGTCCTTAATTCCTTCGTTCTGCCTTACATGAGGTGGATGTCAGTTATGCTCCCTTGCTGGGTCTTAAGCCCTTATGGTGAAATTACCAACCTGACAATTCCGGCTCTCTTTGTCAATCTTCGAATTTTTAAATTGAGTTTTAAATC
>NZ_BBKT01000024.1 GCF_000747665.1 Thermoanaerobacterium saccharolyticum
GCATATTTTAATGTGACAATTTCAGAAGAAAAATTAGCAGAGATAAAAGAAGAAATAAAACTATCAGCAGCTGATGTAAACAAAAAACAGAAAAAAGCAAAGACATATCACATACAAAGAGGCGGTATGCCGTTTGAAGGTTGTGCAATGACAAACAGTCGAAAAGCAATAAGGGAAATACTCAGATACAAATGCTTAAGTGAACTAAAAGTCATATAAAAGGTGCAATATAAAAAGAAGAATAGAGCAAAAACAATTGCACGAAAATTCACAATATGTTAAACATTATGCGGATAACATTTGAAGAAAAAAATTTGCCAACAACTACTTGACACAAACATGTCTTTTCTGTTATTTGCATTATTTTTGTATTTTGGTTATACTTCATATTAGGTACCTCCTTGTTATTTGAGAGTCGTGTTCATGAACAATCGACATCTTGTATTTTATCAGGAGGTACTTTTTATTTCAAATCTTATATTTCTTTATTACAGGAATGCTCCCTTATCAGTAATGCCATATTTCATTATATAGTATTAAAGGGAATAATACAATGAAATATAAGGTTGAACTTTTAATAGTCATAGCCTCCAACGGAAAGGAGGTGAAGCTAATGTCTACCAACAAAAAAAGGCGGAAACAAAACCGCCAAATAGATTTGTACAAAATTTTTGAGTTGCTGCTTAAACTGTTAGAAATAATATTTACTTTTATTATAATACAAATTTATAACTTGTAAGCCAAAAGAAATAAAAAGCTGCCATAAAAGATTACAGATATCTTTATTCTATTTCTCAATATAGCTTTCTACCATTCTGGATATTATGTCTTGCATTTCTGCCAAAAGATCGGTCTTGCCGTCTTTTAAGCACCAGTCGAATATTACACCCCTTGCTACAATAAATAGCTTCTCTGTAATTTCTTCACAGTCTAAAGCGTTGGGTATCTTGCCTTTTTCTTGTTCATTCTTTAATATTTGAATAAGCATATTTTGCATGGAACGGCCATGTGTCAAAAACATCTTATTCGTCGGTATATACAGATTTTTTGCCATATCTACTCCATCATTTATTGCAAGTTTTGCATATATGAGAAAATACTGAACTAATATATCTTTGCAGTCTGTATAAGCCTCTAAAATCTTCGGAACTTCGGACTCAAAAAATTCATCACCGTGCTTAAATATCTCCACCAGAAGGTCATACTTTGATCTAAAGTAGTGATAATAATTTCCTATAGAAACATTGGCTTTTTCTGCTATGTCTTTTACAGTTATATTGTCATATCCATATTTTTTTATAAGCTCTACACCGCAACTATATATCCTCTTTTTAGTAGCAATGGCCTGCTTTTCTCTGGAAGTTAAACTTTCTGGCACCAATCTCTCTCCTGTTCTTCTAATCTATATTTTTAGCAACCTCAAAGGCATTCCATATTGCATACATTATATTAGACACATTGCCAGCATCGCCAATTAGATAGACATTTGGAATTTCGTCTTTCACCTCTTTATACAGAGAATCCGACGGCGTATATCCAACTGCAAGAATAACCGTATCTGCTGCAATGTCTATATCACCATCAGGCGTATTCACTTTAAGCACCTTTCCATCATATGCAGTAGCTTTTGCAGATGTTATGGCCTTTATTCCTTTAAAAGGTATCAATTCTTTCAGCATCTCGCTATTTGCATGGCACAATGGACCATTTACAGCTAAAAGCTTTGGAAGCGCCTCAATTATCGTCACATTCTTGCCTATATCTTTAAGCCACAGTGCTGTCTCGCATCCTACAAGTCCACCGCCAATTATGACAACATCATTTCCTATATCAACTTTACCTAACAACGCATCTTGAGCAGTGTATAAAGGTCCTTCTCCCAGTGAAAATTCTTTTGGCTTTGACCCTGTCGCAATTATTACGACATCTGCGCCAAAATTAATGACATCATCAGCATCTAATTCTGAATTTAGATGGACCTCTACGTTTAACTTCTTAAGCTCATTCTCATACCAAGCCACCAGCGCATGATCATCTTCTTTAAATGACGGTACGCCACCGGGAATCAGATTTCCACCTAACCTATCAGTTTTTTCATACACAATTGGCTCATGTCCACGAAGCGCTAACACTCGAGCTGCTTCACAACCTGCCACGCCGCCACCTACTATTAAGACTTTCTTTTTGTGCTGCGTCGGTATAAGCCGCTCAGCGCTTTCGCGGCACGCCTGTGGGTTTACTGCACAGTTTAGAGCGGAATACTCCTGTATGCGTCCCATACATCCTTCGTGACACGACAAGCACGGACGTATAGAAGCGGTATCCCCTGCTTTAAGCTTATTTACATAATCAGGATCTGCCAAAAGCGGACGTCCAAGTGATACTATGTCACACGCTCCATCTCTTACAGCATCCGACGCAAGGTCTGGGTTATCCATGCGTCCTGCGCAGATGACAGGTACATTTACAGCTTTTTTCACCATCTTTGCATAGGGGATGTAAAGCCCTTTTTCTTGGTACATCGGCGGATGGCTCCACCACCATGCATCGTAGCTTCCTACGTCTACATCCAAAGCGTCGTATCCATATTCAACTAAAAGCTTAGCCGCCTCAATCCCTTCTTCAATATCTCTTCCTTTTTCTTCAAATTCTTCTCCTGGAAGTCCGCCTTTGCGCCAATCTTTAATGAAGCTTTTTACACTGTACCTAAGCGTCACTGGAAAGTCACTGCCGCATGTGCTTTTTATCTCTTCCACAACTTCTTTTGCAAAGCGCAGTCTGTTTTCAAGGCTTCCCCCGTATTCATCGGTACGATTGTTAAACATAGATATGGCAAACTGATCTAAAAGATACCCCTCGTGTACTGCATGTATCTGCACGCCGTCAAATCCTGCTCGCTTTGCATTGTAAGCGCCCTTGCCAAATTGCACAACTATTTTATGAATTTCTTCTTTTGTAAGAGGACGGCATGTCTTGTCAAGCCAGCGATGTGGGATAGGAGACGGCGCTACAGGCGGATGCTCTCCTAAATTTGTAGGAATTGTGACTCTTCCAAATCCACCAGATAATTGTAAAAATACCTTAGAGCCATAAGCGTGTATTTTCTCAGTCATCTCGCGAGCAGTCCTAATGAAGTGAACTGGATTATATGTGGAACACGGACAATTAGGCATATCATGCTTTTCTATATCGTTGTCAACAAAAGTAACGCCAGTGATGATAAGTCCAGTACCTCCTTTTGCCCGCTCAACATAGTAATCAATTCCTCTTTGATTGAAACCACCTTCTGAATCGCCAAGCCCCAATGGTCCCATAGGAGCCATGGCAAAGCGATTTTTGATGACACAACTTCCGATAGACACTTTATCAAAGAGAATGCTGTACTTTTTCTCCATAAAAAGTCCCCTTCTTTTCTTAATTTTATTGAACATGTTCACCGAATTCATTCTACGAAAATTATATCAGTATGTTAATAAATTGTCAAGCGATTTTAAGATTTTTAATCATTATTTATAGTTTGCTTAATAAAATAAATTTTAAAAGTTTGTATACATTTGTTTGTTCAGTTTGTTATATTAATGAAAGAACAAAAACGGCGCCGTTATATAGAATGCATCTGATATTATACTGGGGAGGTCAGTCATGAAAGATGAGAGGTTTGAAGACTTCTTAATAAATAAGATGGCCATAATTTACAAATATCTCATTAAAATCGGTGCATCTTGTGAAGATGCAGAAGATATCGTACAAGAAACCATGTGCAAAGCTATTGAGTATGTTGATTCCATAAACGTTGATAACATCTACCCATGGCTGTTTAAAGTATCGTTGCACAGATATTATAACCTATACAATAAGAAAAAGAAGGAGGAAGTCGGCATTGATGATAAAATTCTTAATAGCCTGTATTCAGATGGAATTATAGAAGAACATGTGCTTAATGAAGAATTGAAATCAAACGTTCATAAAGTCCTTAATTCTTTAAAAGAAAGCTACAGAACCCTCTTAATTTTCAAATATTTTATTGGATTATCTTATAAAGAAATAGGCGCTATATTAAATCTGGATGAGAACAAAGTAAAGACATATCTTTACCGTGCAAGAAATAAATTTAAAGAATTGTGGGAGGTGTCGAATTATGGCAGATGAAAAAAATATAAACGTAAATGACAATAATAATGAGAAGGAACTTGATGAAATTTTTGAAAGCGCTAAGAAAGATAAATTTGATAAAGCGATTAAAAAAGCAAAATGGCGCTCTATTTTAAGAACTATAGTTATAAGTTTGATAGTCATAGTGATTGTTTCAATAAGCACTATCTTTATAGGAATCAAAGTAACACAGTCGGAAAGCTCAGATATAAGTTTTGCCTTATCAGTATTCAATGACATCACCGCTCCTGATATGTATATAGGGAAATCAATCAGGTATGAAGGAATTTTTGGAGGCAAAACAGTTTATTCAACTTATAAGATAATAGAAGGTAAGATAGTTTATACAGGTCAACAGGAATACAGCTATGGGCTTTTCAACACTGTCGATGTACAGGCTATCAATTCACCAGCTATAGTATGGGGAAAAAGTTTTGATGAAGACAGTTTAAATAAACCTACGTACAACGAACTTGGCCAGAGGGAAATGATTTTTTTCTACCCATATGTAAAATACAAGACATACAAGAGTGACTTAAATTTACTGGAGGACATAGGAAATGACAAATATATAGAGATGGCATTATCTTTTGATAAAGCCTACAACATCGACGAAGTAAATAAAATGATGCCAAAAAACGTAACTTTAACGTGGTATTGGATTGACGATCTAAATGGCAAAGAAAAAGAAGCACATGAACCACATAAAAATAAGCAAAAGCTTCCCGATGGAAAGACAATTGATGTAGATAATCCAGCAGATGTATGTTCTGAAAGAGCCGCATACGGTATAAAGGTCTATGACAGCAACGGAGACAAATTAAAAAATCCAGAAGAACTTTTCATAGCCGTCATTGAAAATAACATAAACGAGATAGAAAAACTTAAAACAGATAATTTTAAAGTCAATGGCATCAAATCGGAAGTTAAAAGGATTTACGATAATCTAAAAGACAAGAATGGAAAAATAAAAAAGGAAAACTTAAAGATACAAGGCGTCGTTGTAACAGGTACTGCAGAAACCTTAAAATCTCTTAGAGGTTTACCTTTTATAAAGGCATCATCATTAGGCGTTGTCACGGATAAGTATTGATAAAGATACCTCATAAGTTTGGTATAAATGAGTTTAAATTATTATAAAGTTATGGACTTCTGTCAAATAAGTAGACACAAGTCCATAACCCATAATAATATTTTACATTAAAGCTTATATTATTATAATGACTATAAATCGCAATTTTTAAATTTGCCTGAAATATAGCATACCATTTTCCCAGAAATATCTTTCTTTATTAAATTAAATGTTTGTGTCGCAAATCGTCTTGCAACATATCTATCATATGCAGTCGGACTACCACCTCGCTGCTGGTGACCTATAATTGATATATGCACTTTTTTTGTTTAAAGCTTTTTTTAGAAATTCACTATAATACATTGTTTTATTAAGTCCTTCGCAAATAGTTATTATTAAATATTTATTGCCCTCGTTAAATTTATCTTTTATTAATTTAACAAGCTCATCATCGCTTATAGGATTTTCGGGTATTAATGCTATATCTGCTGCTCCCTCATCTAATGCCGCTTTAGCTATATTACCACAATCTCCTCCCAATGTCTCTATTATATATACTTTCCCAGGCATCGCAGTAGCAGTATCTTCAATATCATTTATAACTTGCAATGTTTTATTAATAGCTGTATCAAAGCCCATCGTATACTCTGTACCAATTATATTGTTATCTATTGTTGCCGGAACACCAACTAATTTTAACCCTAAATCAGATAGTTTTTTAGCGGCCTTTAAAGATCCATCCCCACCTAATACAACCAACCAGTCAATTCCAATTTCATCTATTCTCTGTTTGAATTTAATTAATTTCTCACCGATTTTTAAATCTTCATATCTACCTGTTAATAATAGGCTACCACCTTTTTTGCCCAAAGCCATACCACTTATATTATCAAAATTAAGTTTAATAAAGTTGTTTTCTTCTATACCCTTATAGCCTCCTATATATCCAATCAAATCATAATTGTTTTTACCACATAATTTCGATAATTCCAATATAAAAGCGTTCATGCCGGGACAGTCTCCACCACTTGTTATTATACCTATCTTCATAAGATTCACCTTGATTGTAATTGGCTATATTTATTGGCGGTACCAAATATATCAAGATACTGCTTTACCAGTTCTTTAATATCATTCTGAACCATAGAAACTAAATGTCTAATATCATTATCGTTGATTGTTTCAAGATATTTTTTAATAGATTTAATATATGATATTTTTATTTCAGTCCCAACATTTACTTTACTTATGCCTAATTTTATAGCTTTTTTTATATCTTCGTACGGTATGCCCGTACCACCATGCAATACCAATGGCACTTTTGATATATTATTAATCTTAGATAATCTCTCAAAATCTAACCTGGGTTTACCTTTGTATAATCCATGAGCATTTCCTATAGCTACTGCTAAGGAATCCACATCGCTTCTCTCTATATATTCCGCTACGCTATCCGGATCTGTAAATACATCCTCGCTGTTTTCTATGTTTTCTTCTGCCCCCGATATCCTACCCAGTTCCCCTTCAATGGTTATTCCTTTGTCATGGCATAAATCGGCTATCAATTTTGTGTTTTTAATATTATCTTCAAAGTTAAGCAATGATCCATCATACATAATTGAATCGAATTTACTATCTATGCAACTTTTTATTATTTCAATATCTTTTCCATGATCAAGATGTAAAATAATAGGAATACTATATTCATCTTTTAGCTGATTTACAAAATTAACAATATGCTTAACTCCTAAAAATTTGACACACCCTTCACTAGCCATCAAAATAATAGGTGACTTCAATTCGTATGCTGCTGAAATTATCCCTAATGCATCATCATAAAAATTAAAATTAAAACCTCCAATTGCATAATTATTGTTCCTTGCATTTACAAGTATATTATTCAAATTGCACGCCCCCTAACAAAATAGTTCAAAGCTTTTTAACTGCATCAATAATATCTTGAAATGTTAAATTATAATGTTTTAAAAGCTCCTTAGGTGTTCCAGACTGGCCAAACGTATCATTTATTCCTATCCTTTTTACCTTTACAGGATATTCTTCAGAAAGCACCTCGCAAACCGCCGAACCCAGTCCGCCTATTATGCTGTGCTCTTCTGCCGTTACAACCTTGCCGGTTTGTTTTGCGACTTTTACTATAAGTTCTCTGTCTATAGGTTTTATCGTATGCATGTTTACTACTGTTGCATTTATTCCTTCTTCTTTTAGCTTGTCCGCCGCTTCAAGGGCTATCGACACCATTATGCCCGTGGCAATAATCGCTATATCTTTTCCCTCTCTTATTATTTCTCCTTTGCCGAGCTCAAATTTGTAGTTTTTTTCATGTATATCTGGTACTGCCATCCTTCCAAGCCTTATATATACAGGCCCATAGTGTTCTGCTGCAGCCAGTATTGCTTGTCTTGTCTCTTCGGCATCCGACGGGTTCATTACTACCATATTGGGTATCCCTCGCATTAGCGATATATCTTCTATAGACTGGTGTGTTGCACCGTCCTCCCCTACTGTTATTCCGGCATGTGTCGCTGTTATTTTTACGTTTAGCTTGGGGTATCCTATTGAGTTTCTGATCTGTTCATATGCCCTCCCTGTTGCAAATATCGCAAATGAGCTCGCAAATGGTATTTTGCCGCATGTGGCAAGCCCTGCCGCTGTTCCCATCATGTCCTGCTCTGATATACCTATGTTGAAGAATCTATCTGGATATGCTTTTTGAAATTCTGCTGTCTTTGTTGATTTTGATAGGTCTGCATCCAGTACTACTACGTTTTTGTTTTTCTCTCCTAATTCCACCAGTGCTTTACCGTATGCTTCCCTTGTCGCTGTACTCATTATGCTTCACTCCTTTCAAGTTCTTCAACCGCTTTTTGCCTTTGTTCTTCATTTGGTGCAGTTCCGTGCCAGCCTACCTGGTTTTCCATAAATGATACACCTTTTCCTTTGATTGTTTTTGCGATAATAATTGTTGGTTTCCCTTTTGTAGATTTTGCTTCTTCTATGGCTCTGTCTATCTGGTCGAAGTTATGTCCATCTATTTTTATGACATGCCATCCGAAGGCTTTGAATTTTTCATCTATAGGTTCGATGTTTTTTACTTCTCTATTAGGTCCGTCTATTTGAAGCCCATTAAAATCAAGTATTGCAGTTAAGTTGTCAAGTTTGTAATGTGCTGCAGTCATCGCTGCTTCCCATATCTGGCCTTCCTGTACTTCACCATCGCCGAGTACTGCATATACTCTGTAATCTTTTTTGTCCAATTTGCCGGCTAATGCCATGCCGCATGCTGCAGATAAGCCCTGACCGAGTGAGCCTGTTGTCATGTCAAGCCCTGGTGTTGATTTCATGTCAGGGTGTCCTTGAAGTATTGAGCCAAACTTGTCTAAAGTCGATAAAGCTTTTCCCGAAAAATAACCTCTTTCAGCAAGTACAGCATATAAAGCAGGTGCTGCATGTCCTTTTGACAATACAAATCTGTCCCTGTCTTCCCATTTTGGGTTATCAGGCTTAATATTCATTTTATCAAAATACAATACTGTAAGTATATCAGTACATGAAAGCGAACCGCCAGGATGGCCATGAGATGCTTCCGTAATCATATTAATTATATTTATCCTTATTTCCTTCGCTATCTTCGTTAATCCATGTTTATCCATAATTAAAACTCACCTCATTTAAAGGCTATAATATTTTATTGACCAAGGATAAATACCCTTGGTCAATAATTAAAAGATTTATTTATTTACTTGCAGTTTTTTAGGCTTTATAGCTATTGAAACTATAATAAAAGTTAAAATTAACAAAGCAACAAGTGCATATATTCCTGTTTTTGTAAATAATTTAGCTAAATATCCTACAACAATTCCCGTGAATACAAAGTCCGCATCGCCAAAAGTAGAATTTGCAAAACCAAGTTGACCCATTACCGGTAATAACAATGCTGGCAACAATGTTAAAATTGCACCATTTACAATGCCTCCTATAATCGTACCTCTTAACCCACCCGTTGCATTAGTTAATACACCGGCTGCTGCACCAACAAAGAACAAAGGAATCAAGCCAGGTATAATAACTGCCAAACCAGTATAAGGTAATATTAGAAACATTATTATGCCGCCAACAAGTGATGATAAAAATCCAATAATTACTGCATTAGGTGCAAAGGGGAAAATCACAGGACAATCAAGTGCAGGTATAGCATCCGGGACTATCTTTTCAGCAATACCTTTGAATGCAGGAACAATTTCAGCAAGCATCATTCTAACACCTTGCAGTACTACTACAAAACCTGCCGTAAATGTTAGTGCCTGCATTATTGCAAATATAAAAATATTTTGATTGCCAGATGCTTTTAATACAACACTTCTATCAGCTGAATACATTGTTATAAGAAAAATAATTGACATTACTATAGCCGTTGATAGCGTATTATCTTTAAAAAAGCTTAATCCTTGTGGCACTTTTATATCTTCAGTTGAATGTTTCTTATCACCTGTTAGTTTACCTATATATGCAGAAATCACATAAGTTAATGCATTATAATGACCCATTGCAACGCTATCATTACCTGTAACTTTTCTATAATAAGGTTGCACCAATGCCGGAGTCAATACCATTGTTGATCCTAGTATAAGAGAACCAACTATAACTAATTCTGCACCTTTAAATCCTGCTGTACTTAATACAGCTGACAAAAGACCTGACATAAATAATATATGATGACCTGTTAAAAATACATATTTAAGTGGTGTAAACCTTGCTATGATTAAATTTACTAAAAATCCAAACGCCATCATTAGAGCCATTTCTGTCCCAAACATTTTTTGCGCTAAGCCAATTACTGCTTCATTTGTTGGAATTACACCCTGCATATGAAAAGCTTCCTGAAATATGGGGCCTAAAACACCAAGTGTGTTTGCAATTGCTCCTGCGCCAACCTGTAAAATGATGAATCCTATTATTGTTTTTAATGTACCACTGATGATCTGCTGTATAGGCTTTCTTAATGCAATCAATCCTATTAATGCCATTAAGCCTGCCATTATTGACGGCTGATTAAATAAGCTAACTATAAATTGCATATTTATCCCCCTTTATTTTAATTTTTTTACTGCCTCAAGCACCTTTTCTTCAATATCTTTTTTATCAATTGCATTTTTTACAAAAACAACATTAAAGTTCAACGCTTCTAATTCTGGCTTTAATTCTGATGTAGAAACAACTAAATCAGCAACTTTACCCTTTACAGAGCCAAGGTCGCATGCTTCTACATTTGCGCTAATTCCATTTTTAGCTAAAATGTCATCAACAGCCATTTTTAGAATTAAACTTGTACCAAATCCCATGCCACATACAGTTACGATATTCATACTACCACTCCTTCTTCAATAAGCTCACATAATTCTGCTTCGGCTTCTTCTAATATTATATGGCTGAGCGTCATTGCAAATTCTTCGCAAAGGTCAGATGCTTTATCAGGTATTGTTATGCTAATATCAACCAGTTGTCCTAATTTTCCGCCATTATTTCCTAATAACCCCACAGTCTTAATTCCCATTTCTTTTGCTTTGTTTACTGCATTTATAACATTCGGCGAGTTACCACTTGAACTTAATCCTATTAATACATCCCCCTTTCTTCCAAGTCCTTCTATCTGTCTTTCAAACACTTTACTGTAATCATAATCATTTCCTACAGCTGTCAAAGTGCTTGTGTCAACAGTTAAAGCTATTCCTGCAAATCCCCTCCTCTCTTTTTTATATCTACCCACAATGTCTCCTGTTATATGTTGCGCATTAGCTGCGCTGCCACCATTACCACATGTTAAAACTTTGTTTCCATTTTTTATGCATTCTACAATTTCAGAACTAATTAAATGAATTTTATTTATCATTTCGTCATCTACATAATTAAAAATTTTCATTCTCTTATTTATAGCTTCCTTTACATCAATCAAGTTCGTCTCCTCCTTTTTTGTTAAATCTTATATAATTAAATATTTCATCTTGAGAGCTTGAATTTAATAAAGTACTAATAAACCTTTCATCCCCCAACAGTTCCACCAACTCCGACAACGCTTTTAAGTGTGAGGAATGGTCAACTGCACACAAACATACGACTATTTTTACTGGATCGTTTTCTTTATTTCCGAAATTTACTGGATTTTTAAGAGTGATGAGGCTCATTCCTATTTTTTTAGCTCCTGATTCTGGTCTTGCATGTGGCATTGCTATACCTGGGGCAATGACAATATATGGTCCTATATCTTTCACAGAATCTATCATTGCGTCTATATACCTATGCTCTATAGCGCCATCTTTTTCTAAAAGCTCGCCTCCAATCCTTACTGCTTCTTCCCAGTCTTTCACTTCAACATTCAGCCTAATAGTCTTTTCTGTCAAAAGGTCTTTTAACAATGGTTCTGCAACTCCTCTCTCTTCGTTTACATCTTCAACATCTAAGAATTCTTTGAGTTCTTCAATCAATTTCTGCCTGTTTAAAATACTGCAATGCTTTTCTATAATCTTAATTAGATCGTCTAACTTGATTACGCAAGTCTTGTCATTTCTTATGAACAATTTTAATTTTTCAATGTCATTTTCAGTTAACAGAGGATTTACAACGACAGTCTTAATTCCCTCTGCTTCCACCGGAACAGTAGACACTATCAAATCAACATGTTTTTTCTTCAATTCATCTTTTACTTGATGGTATGCAACAGTTCCTTTTATATTTACATTGAAAACCGATTGAAGCCTTGATGATAACATCTTTGCCGTTCCGATTCCTGTGCCGCATACCACAAGCACATTCATTTTATTTATTATTGGTGATTTTTGTCTCTCAATTGCTGCACCAAAATGCATCACGAAATATCCGATTTCTTCATCATTAAGTTTGTGCCCCGCATATTCTTCTAAGGGCTTTAAACATCCTTTCACTACTTGAAAAAGCCTGTTGTAATTCCTTTTTATTTCCTCCAATACTGGATTTTTTAGGTCTAAACCATGGCTTAGCCTATATACCGTAGGCCTTATATGCTCCAAAAGGCCTTCAAAAAGCTGCACATCTCTGGATAAGTCTATATTTACTTCCCTTTCTACATTGCTTATAATCTTTTTCGTAACAAGTTCCAGTTCAAGCCAATTTTTATCTTTGTTGCTTTTTTTATTTGTTACACTGCTTCCCAAAAGATGGACAGTTATATAGCCAATCTCGTCTATAGGTATGTTGACATTAAAATGCTTTTCAAGCATCTTGGCTATATTTGAAGCGACACTAAATTCCTTTGTCATTTCCAGCGATTTTAATTCTTCTGTAGGCATTATGATATCTCTTCCAAGCTCTATCCTCTTTATGGCAATCGCAATGTGGGCAACTAATCCCGTAAAGGCCGCATCGGAAAATACCGTCTCTAATTCATTCTCTGCAATCTTTATGCATTCTTCAATGTAAGATATATCAATATCCTGAAAAAGCCTTTTTATTTCGTTGTCCATGCCTACATTTATTTTCGTGTACATAGGCGATTTTACGATGTCAAGCACTTTTTCTATATCCACCGTTTCAGTAAGAAGTTCTATAGCAGCTTTTCTGACTCTTTTCTCGTCTCCTATGACTTTCAATCCAAACTTTGGCACTGATTTCAGCTCAAGTCCATGCTCTAAAAGCCATTTCCTCACTTTATCAAGGTCATTTATGATAGTGCTTCTGGACACCAATAATTTGTCTGCCAATGTATTTATTGTCGTATAATCTTTCTGTCCCATCAAATTGCTTAAAATTATATTAACCCTTTCTTTCTGCGAAAGTGCATAATGATAAATGCTTACGTCGTCTAAAATCTCTAATACCTTTTTTCTATCTTCCAATGATTCAGAAAATTTCACACCTACATTTGGTTTTCTTATCAATTGTGGCAAATTGTTGTACTTTAAAAATTCATCGATTTCATCAAGGTCATATCTTATCGTCCTTGAGCTTACTTTAAATGAACTGGCCAGTTCAGTGATCTTGACCGGGAGGCTTGAATTAACAAGCTTCATCAGTATGTGTGTGCACCTTTCATTGAGTATGATAATTATCACCTCTTTCATTATCAATTATATTATCATTTGTCTCGCTTGAAAAGCTTAACATTTTTCAAATCAATTATGGCAAAAATGCACTATATATTATACTGCATTTTACAAAACAAAAATACCGCCTCGACTTTTAGTCTTGACGGTATAGTTTATCTATGCAGTTTTAATGCTAATATTTTTAAGTTTTTCAAGATTTATTTTGACTTTATGATTTAATTCATCATCATCGATTAAATACTTGGTTTTTTCTCTGATGTTCTCATCCGACTCATAATATGCTATTGCTTCCCGTATATTATCTAATACATTATAAATTTTTTTTATCATAATCATAGATAGCTTCTTCTGCTTCATAGAAATATGACTCGAACTTCTCAGAAAATGATTTTGCATCTATCTCACCTATTAAATATTTATTAGCTAATTCGACTAAATACTCTACTGCTTTCATTCAATCTCACCCATAAACTTATCGAGAGCTTCTCTATCCGGCAGTCCATCGTTATCGCCTGGTGACATGATTATTATTGCTCCTATTGCATTGCCTCTTTTCACTGCATCACTAAGTGTAAGCCCTTCTAATAGTCCGCTTATTACACCTGTTGCAAATCCATCTCCGGCGCCTACCGTGTCAACTACTTTTTCAACTTTATACCCACCTACAGTAAAGCTCTCATCTTTTGTCTTAACATATGCTCCTTTATCGCCTATCTTGATTATGATAGTCTCTACGCCTTTGTCTAAGTAATAATCTGCTATATCGTCTGGATTTTCAAATCCTGTCAAAATAAAACCTTCTTTTATACCTGGCATGACTATATTACACCTTGATGCGATGTCGTTTAACGTAGATACCATCTCATCTTCGCTTTTCCAAAGGCTCTTTCGTATGTTGGGGTCAAATGATATCCTTATGCCATTTTCTTTCCCAATCTGAATCATTCTATACACCGTATCTAATGTACCATTTGAAAGGGCCGCTGTTATGCCTGTAATGTGTATGTGCTTAAACTCATTCAAGTCACAATCAATGTCATCTGGTATCACGTGTGATGCCGCTGAACCCTTTCTAAAGTAAAATATATCCGGATCTCCCTTTGATGTCTTCGATTTAAGCATGAAACCTGTTGGATATTTATCGGTAAACTTTATAGATGAAACATCAATTTCTTCTTCCAACAATTTTTCATAAATGTACTTTCCGAAAGGGTCATTGCCAAGCCTCGTAATGTACTTTACAGTATGCCCAAGCCTGCTTAAACCTATTGCAACATTTGCTTCTGCTCCTGCCAATGCCTTTGTAAACTTGTTTACTCTATCAAGCGTCCCTTCTTCATCTGCAATGAATAATGCCATAGGTTCTCCAACCAATAAAACTTCTGCCAAAATATATCACCTACTTATTCCAATTTACTTCAAGGCGTTTACAAGCCTCTTTGCTCTTTCCTCTAAAAGGTCCAGGTTGTCAAAATTTATTCCCTTTGTCAGATAACCGCCTACGCCAACTGCATATGCACCATTTTCAAACCATTCATTAATATTCTCATCATTTACACCACCTGTAGGCATAAATTCAAGAAATGGGAAAGGTCCTTTAAGAGACTTTATTATCTTGGAATCTACAAATTCCCCCGGGAAAAGCTTTATAACTTCTGATCCCATCTTGTAAGCTTTAAACATCTCTGTCGTCGTTGCTGCTGCCATTGAGAAAAATACATCATTTTTCTTACAGTATGATGCTACTTCTTCAACGATGCACGGTGTCACCACAAAATCTGCACCATTTCCTACAGCTTCCTCAGCCTGACTTAGCTCTAATACTGTCCCTGCACCTACTATTTTATCAGGATATTTTTTCTTAAGCTCCTTTATTAATTTCCCAGCGCCTTCAACGGTATATGTTATTTCTATTATGTTTATACCGCTTTCTATGACTTTCTCTGCCATTTTAAGCCCCAATTCATAGTCTTTACACCTTATTACTGAAAATATCCCACCTTTAGTCTTTTCTTTTGTCTCTTTAAAGCTCATAAAAACTCATCCTTTCTATAAATATATATTTAATGAGATCTGGTAGATCCCCTTATTACAAGCTCCGCTTTTAAAACAACCTTCTTAGGTTCAATTTTATCGCCGCTACTTATCCTGTTAATAAGCATTTTGGCTGATTCCACGCCCACTTCATAGGTAGGCTGTGATATGGTAGTAATCCCTGGCGGTATAAGCGACGCCCATCCCCAATCGTCGTATCCGCATACAGCAACGTCGTCAGGTATCTTTAAATTCAATTTATTTACGACTTGAAGTACATTTAAAAGCACAACACCATTTACAGCAAATAATGCCATCCTGTACTTCCTGCAATCTTTAATCATTGATACTATATTCTCTTCAATTTTGCTTAAATCATCGTCTACTTCAAATATCAAATTGCTGTTATCTATTCCGTATTTTTTACAAACGTCTAAAAATGCTTGTTTTCTTTCCGTACGTGTGCTTATATCACCTATCCTTTCAGTAAAAAAACCTATTCTCTCATATCCATTTCTTACAAGGTGAAAAATAAGCTCCGACGTAACTTCATAATTGTTGACAACAACGGTATCAAATACCGTATCTTTTATGCTTCTATCAGCCAATACTACAGGTAAGCCTTTTTTAGACAGTCCTATCAAAAACTCGTCATTACCACCTGCTGTGTTTATCACAAGCCCATCCACATTGTTGTCTAAAAGGGATAAGATGTACTCTCTTTCTTTTGTAGCATCATTATCTGTGCTGGCTATTATTAAATTATATCCGTTTTCTTTTAAGACTTTTTCTGTTCCTTTCACAAGGATGGAGGAAAAATGGTTGCCTATGTCAGACACAAGAACGCCTATGAGATTTGACCTATTAAGCTTTAAACTGCGGGCTAAATTATTAGGTCTATAATTAAGCTCATCTATGACCTTTTTGATGTTTTCCTTTGTTGCATCCGACATATATTCATAGCGGCCATTTAAAAACCGCGAAATGGTCGTCTTTGAAACGCCAGCTTTTTTAGCTACATAATCAATTGTAATTTTAAAGTTATCATTGTTCATATAATCACCAACATTTATTTTTAGAAACCAGTTTACGAAACCGATATATATAATATATTCTACACAATTTTTAAAAATCCTTCTTGTTTAAGTGAAGTTACAACAAAAAAGGTGCGCACTACGGCGCACAGTAATTAGCTAAATCTTCTTTTTAATCTCGACAATACATCTGACATTGCTGCCAAATCGCTGCCGACTTCTTTTACATTTCCTCTGTTTTGACTTATGATGTCTTTAAGCCTTGACAGAATCTTATCGTTTTCCGCCCTCAATTCTTCTATCTGTCTTAATATCTCATCATCTGATGGTAATGCGATCTCCGCTACATTTACTTCATCTAACTCAAAGTCATACGTATCATACTTTGATGGAATGACCGTTTCAATGTTAAGTTCATCCTTTATCTTCTCTGAAAGTACCTTTTGAGCACTATCTTCTCCGTGAACAATAAATACTTTCTTAGGCTTTTTCTTAAATGAAGATATCCAATCCATAAGGCCCTTTTGATCGGCGTGCCCAGAGAAACTTTCTATGTTTTGGATTTCCGCATTAACTGTTATTTCCTCTCCAAATATATTTACAGTCTTTTCACCTTCTAATATTCTTCTGCCAAGAGTTCCTTTAGCCTGATATCCTACAAATACTATTGTGCTGTCAAACCTCCAAAGATTGTGCTTTAAATGATGTTTTATGCGACCAGCTTCACACATGCCGCTGGCTGAAATGATTATAACAGGCTCTTTAATGTCATTCAGTGCCTTTGACTCTTCTGCCGAATGGGTGAAATGCAAATTTGGAAAATCCAGTGGATAATCGCCATTTTCTACATACCTTCTGGCTTCGTCGTCGAAATAATCAAGGTGCTTTCTAAAAACGCCTGTAACCGATGTAGCAAGAGGACTGTCTACGTACACAGGCACTTTGCTTATATACTCTATCTCGTCTTTGTAAAGTTCCTCATCTTTATGTATCTCATATAACAGCTCTTGTGTCCTTCCTACAGCAAATGATGGGATTATCACATTGCCTCCTCTTGATATAGTCTTTTTTATTATCTCCATAAGCTTTTTGGCTTTGTCGCCTACATCTTCATGCAGCCTATCGCCGTATGTGGACTCGCACACAAGATAATCTGCCTCATCTATTATCGTAGGGTCTCTCAAAATCGGTATATTTTTGTTTCCCAAATCCCCTGAAAAAACTACTTTCGTCTCTTTGCCTTTTTCTTTTACCCATATCTCTAAAATAGAAGATCCCAACATATGTCCTGCATCATTAAACTTCACTTTTACATCCTCTGATGGCTCTATTATTTCATCATAATTTACACCGCAGAAAAGCTGCATAGCTGCTTTTCCATCGTCAGCAGTGTAAAGCGGCATCCTAAGCGGTTTTCCTGCTCTTTTTCTTTTGCGGTTTTTCCATTCATTTTCAATCTGTTGTATATGGCCGCTGTCCTGTAGCATGTATTCACAAAGATCTACAGTACCTTTAGTTGCGTATATCTTTTTTCTATATCCTCGTTTATATAGAAGCGGAATCCTTCCACTGTGATCTATATGAGCATGTGTCAAAAGCATAAAGTCAATATCTTCAATATCAAACGCAAATTCCTGATAGTTAAATTCATCTTCTATTTCACTTCCTTGAAACATACCACAGTCTATCAGAAATTTTGATTTTTCAGTCTCCACTAGATAGCAAGAACCTGTTACTTCTTTTGCAGCTCCTAAAAAAGTGATCTTCAACATATCTCTCCTCTCGCAATTGATAAAAATATTCAAGATTTTATCAATAGTCTTAATAATATTATACTATAATTAATAAAAAAAGCGAGGAAGGACTTACATGCCTTACCTCGCTTTTACAATCCGGGATATGAAAACACTTCTGATATGACAAGTGTAGCAGCACCTATGGCTCTTTCCAGCATTCCAAGCTTTGATATCTCAATAGCAACATCATTGTACCTTGATACGAGACATTTTTCTCTCACGTACTCTTTGACAGCGTCTATCAACATATCGCCAATGGCAGATAATGTATTGCCTATAAGCACCAAGTCTGGATTAAATGTATTAACTATATTTACAATTCCAACGCTTAAATTCTTAGAAATTTCGTTTATTGCGTCGATAGCAAGCTTACTTCCTAACTCTGCATAACCTGCAATATCGTTTGTATCAAGAGAGTCAATATTTTCACTGTCTATAAAGTCATCTTCTTGTCCTGCTTCAAGCCTCTCTTTTATAAATCGGAAAAGGGATTTTTCAGATGCGTAATTTTCCCAACATCCTCTGTTTCCACAACTGCACATGTGATCATTTATATCAATCGTCATGTGCCCCATCTCGCCTGCTAACCCATTAGAACCTCTGTAAAGCTCATTATTGATTATGATTCCTGTACCTATGCCGATGCCTGCACTAACATAGACAAAATTTTTGGCGTTTCTGCCTCCTCCAAACCACTTCTCACCAATAGCCCCCGTATTAGCTTCATTATCTATATACACTTTTAAGTTGAATCTCTCTTCTACCATCTTTTTAAGCTCCACATTCTCCCAATTTAGATTTGGAGCTTTTAGCACGACGCCCCTTTTATAATCTGTAATACCAGGCACACCGATTCCTATGCCTAATATGCCCTTCACCGTATTTGGCGAATTTTTTATAGCCTCATCTATAAGTTCCAGCATCTTAGATATGATATCTTCCTTGCTTTCACCCAGCTTTAAATTTATCCGCTTTTGCCACAATATGTTTGCAAGTATGTCTGTCAAAATGACGAGAATGTAATTTACATCAAGATCGACGCCAATGACACAACCAGCAAGGCTATTTATCATAAGCATTATCGGCTTTCTGCCACCTTTTGACTCACCAGGTCCCTCTTCCTCTACAAAGCCTTCTTTTATAAGTTCGTCAACTAAAGAAGAAACTGTGGATTTATTTAGTCCTGTAATATTTGCTAAGTCAGCCCTGGATATTAAGCCTTTTTTGCGGATAGTGTTTAAGACGATGGATTTATTAATTTGTTTTATCAGCAACTGATCACCTGTTATCATTTAATCACCTTGCAATACTTCGTTTTCACCAGCATATTATACCATATTAAAATGTGCTTACTCAATGATATGATCTTAACATAATAATCGAAAAACACGTACAAAAGTTTAACAATTTGACGAATTTTTTGTAACTTTATTTTCCTTCTTTATCAACTCTCCAATATATATACTCCAATAGAAATCATCTCCCATCCTTAGATGGGAGATGATTTATCATGTTATTTTAACAATTTACTTGTTAGTTTTAAGTAAAACCTTTCAACTTCCCAATTTCTTCAAAGGTACCTTTAAGCCTTGAATACAAGCCTACGTAGATTGGATACAGTTTGTTGTACTTCTCGACGTTTTCTTTGATTGGATATACGCTATCCGTTACTTTTATAAGCTTGCTACAAGCTTCATCTACATCTTTAAAAAGTTCATAACCTACTGATGCCATTATGGCTGCACCGTATGAGGGTCCTTCTGTAGCATTTATCATGTCTATCCTTACATTGAATATGTCGGCAAGTATTTGCCTCCAAAGCCTGCTTTTAGCACCACCGCCGCTCACCCTCGCTTCATTTACAGGTATATTTAAAGCCTTTATAAGCTCCAGTGAATCCCTAAGTCCAAATGCTACACCTTCTAATATAGATCTCGTCATGTGGCTTCTATTGTGTGTAATTGTTAAACCTACAAAACTACCTCTCGCATAAGGATCGCTGTAAGGCGTCCTTTCCCCCATAAGGTACGGCAAGAATATTAGCCCATCACTGCCTGGCTTCACCTTCTCTGCTTCTTCTAAGAGTCCGTCAAATGTCATAACCTCACTGCTGTAATTATTTACATCATCTACCCACCATTTAAGACACGATGCAGCAGAAAGCATGACACCCATCACATGCCATTTGCCATTTGCATGGCAGAATGAGTGGAGCCTAAGCTCATCATCTGCTGCGTACTTGTCCTGCGATGCAAATACGACTCCTGAAGTCCCTAATGCGATGGACACTATACCGCTTTTTACTGTGCCAGTGCCTACAGCGCCGCTGGCTTGATCGCCACCACCGCCTACAACAATAGTACCTTCATAAAGTCCTGTCAAATCTGCTGCCTCTTTGGTAACATACCCTGTGACATCCGTTGATTCATAGCACTTAGGAAGGACTTTTTCCGGTATTTCAAATATGTCTATCATTTCCTTTGACCATCTTCTATTTTCCACATCGAAAAGAAGTGTACCTGATGCATCTGAAACTTCTGTAGCATACTCGCCTGTCAATTTAAACCTTATATAGTCTTTAGGCAAAAGGATATGAGCGATTCTTTCATATACGTCTTTAAGGTGTTTCTTTACCCACAATATCTTTGGTGCAGTAAAGCCTGTCAAGGCTTTATTTCCCGTGTACTTCAAAAGACCTTCTTTCCCTATTTTCTCTGTGATATAGTCACATTCTTCCTGTGTCCTTTGGTCACACCAAAGTATGGCCGGTGTTAAAACTTTATTGTCTTTATCCAAAAGCACCAATCCATGCATCTGACCGCTTAAGCCTATTCCTTTTATGTCATCGCCATTCACGCCGCTTTTCGCAATAATCTCTCTTATTCCATCCCTTGTGCCATTCCACCAATCTTCTGGATTTTGCTCAGCCCATCCTGGTTCTGGATAGTACACAGGGTATTCTTTTGAAACGCTTGATACCACATTGCCGCTTTCATTCATCAGTATTATCTTAACTGATGATGTCCCTAAATCTATCCCTAAAAAATACATACATTTACCTCCATGATTTTTGTTGAGGGCAGCCTTAATGAAGCATGAAGCCGCCCTCATGTTTCATTATTCTGCAAACAAATACTGATTTAGGATTGATTCTAATAGCTCTTGTCTGCCTGATTTGTTTACAATCTGGCTGTGCTCTAATGCATACTTTTCAAGGCTCTTGAAGTCAGCTTTACCGCTTACAATATCAGCGCCAATGCCTTCTTTGTAGCTTGCGTATCTTTCTTCGATGAACTTGTCAAATACGCCATCTTTCACAAGCTTGTAAGCAACTTTAAAGCCTTTTGCAAAAGCATCCATTCCTGCTATGTGACCTAAGAAAAGATCTTCTGGCTCAAATGAAGCACGTCTTACTTTTGCATCAAAGTTAAGGCCACCTTTGTCAAATCCACCCATCTTTATGACTTCATACATAGCAAGCGTTGTCATGCGTATATCTGTAGGGAACTGGTCCGTATCCCATCCCAAAAGCATGTCGCCTGTATTTGCGTCAATTGATCCTAATACACCGTTTATTCTGGCGTATCTTAGCTCATGTTGGAAGTCGTGGAATGCCAATGTCGCATGGTTTGCTTCGATATTTACTTTGAAATATTTGTCAAGGTCGTATTTTCTCAAGAATGCCAATACATTTGCCACGTCAAAGTCGTATTGATGTT
>NZ_BBKT01000023.1 GCF_000747665.1 Thermoanaerobacterium saccharolyticum
TCAATGATTTATTATTCTCTATTGCTGATTTAAAAGCTCAATGGCCCTATCAAGCTGTGCATCGTTTTGAAGTGTCAAGCCGTAGAAGTATGAAAGTGCATCGACAGTGCCTCTATCCATGACACCTGTTACTGGAATTCCTGCGTACTTTTGGAAACTTATAAGTGCATCGTATGTGTCATTGCCAAAGTACCCATTTGGTTCACCTTTGTAGTAGCCTAAAAGGCTTAAATACGACTGCAAAAGCTCTACGTTGTAGCCTGTATCGCCTTTTTTCACATCATTTGTGTATATAAGCTCAGGCAAAGACACTCTGCTGTCCTTCACTTCCACGTCAGGTTTAAGCCCTACGCCATTTATGGAGCGGCCAGATGGAAGCAAATACTTGGCGATTGTAAGCTTCATGCCACTGCCATCAGAAAATGGAAATACCTCCTGCACTGTCCCTTTGCCGTAGGAATTTTCCCCCACAAGGATTCCTGCCTTTGTGTCTTGTATTGCGCCAGCCAGTATTTCCGCAGCAGACGCAGTGTTTCCATTTATGAGAACTGCTATCTTGTACTTAGGATTTTTCAAGTATGAATAGTACGTCTCATTTCCGCTGTTCATAGCCACCGTCACAACAGGGCCTGCCGGCACGAAATAGCCGGCCACATTTACAGCCTCTTGAAGATATCCGCCAGGATTATCCCTTAAATCTATGACAAGCTTATTTATGCCGTTTTGATCCATGTAGTCAAGAGCCTTCGAAACATTGTCATAAGTGTTTCCATTAAACTCACTTATGCTTATATATCCAACGCCGTTTATTATCTTGTATGTGACAGGATTTATGCTTATTACATCCCTTACAAGCTTGTACTCAACTGTCTTGCCGTTTGCAAAAAAGTCTATAGTTACAGTTGTTCCTTTATCACCTTTTATGAGGTTGGTTACGTCTGTGATGTCCATGCCTTTTACGTCTTTACCGTCGACAGACTCTACTATGTACCCGCTTTGTATGCCTGCTTTATATGCTGGAGAACCTTTTACAGTAGATACGACTACTATGTCCTGCCCTCTTTCTTCTACTTCCAAGCCCACTCCTGTAAATGTGCCTGAAGTAGACTCCATGAAAGAATCCATCTCATCTTTTGTAAAATACGTGCTGTACTTATCAAGCGAAGATAGTATGCCTTGTATGGCACCTTGTTCCATCTGATCGTACGTGACATCACCTGCATAGTTTTCTTTTATAAACTGCATAAATGAGCCTAAATCATTTAGATAGCTGCTTATGTCGTCTTGTGTGGTTGTTGCAGCAAAAGTTCCTATAGGTGCAGATAAAACAAGTGTCAATACGATTACAAATGCCATAAAAATCGATAAATGCTTCTTCATAAGATAGCCTCCTTAAGAATAATTTACCTTAATTATATCACAAAATTTTTGCTGAATTACACAAAATAAAGGCCTAATATTAGACCTTTATATGATTGTAGCGCCGTCATTGTCGCACTTTAACTTATAAACGCTACACTCTATGTTTCTATCTTTGTACACTTTCTTTATGGCTTCCTCCACATGACTTAAGGCGTTTTTATCGACCATAGCCATCATGGTAGGTCCTGCACCGCTTAAAAATGCAGCATATGCCCCTTTATCCAACGCTTCCTCTATCACATAGTACATCTCTTTAATGAACTCTTTCCTGTACACCTGATGAAGCATATCCTGCGAAGCATATTTAAGCAAATCATATCTGCCTGAAAATATGGACGCCGTAAAAAGGGATGATCTTCCTACGTTAAATACTGCGCTTCTAAATTCGATGATAGACGGCAACACGCCTCTTGCCTTTGAAGTCAAAAGCTCTCTTTTAGGGTAAAAGGCCAAAAACGCAATATTATCGTCCAACTCTTTTTTTACAAAATAAGTCTTTTTCCCATCAAAAGTAGCCACATTGAAGCCGCCGTTTAAAGCAGGCGATACATTGTCAGCATGGCCTTCCATCGATGAGGCTATATCTAATATTTCATGCCGGCTTAAAGGACTTCCGATTAAGGCATTTGCGGCTACAAGACCGCCTACTATAGCCGCTGCACTGCTTCCCAAACCACTTCCCGTCGGAATGCCATTTTTAGACTTTATGTAAAGCCCATCTACAGAAATATTGGCTTTGTCAAAAATTTTCTTGGCTGCTTTGTAAATCAAATTTTCTTCGTTCCGCTCTATATTTAAAATGCCTTCCCCTTCAACATCAATTTCAAGTTTATGGCCTTTTATCTCCATGTAGATTTCATTGTAAAGATTTAGCGCAATACCCAGGCAATCAAACCCAGGACCTAAGTTAGCTGTAGATGCAGGCACCCTCACGCAGACAGACTTAACCATATATTGCACCTTCTAATGATTTTAAGTCAGCATCCACAGTCTTTACGCCTTTCCCGCCTAAGTTTATGGCTGTATCAGGATCTTTAAGCCCGTTTCCTGTCAAGACGCAGACGACTGTATCTCCCTCTTTGAAAAGACCCTCTCTGTACTTCTTTATGACGCCTGCAATAGAAGCACATGAGGCAGGCTCTGCAAAAATTCCTTCCCTCTTGGCAAGATATGAGTACGCCTCTAATATCTCATCGTCCGTCACCTTGTCTATAAGGCCACCTGATTCGTCCCTTGCAGCGACAGCTTTCTGCCAACTGGCTGGATTGCCGATTCTTATGGCTGTGGCTATCGTCTCAGGATGCTCAAATACCCTGTTTTCTACGATAGGTGCTGCGCCTGCCGCCTGAAATCCTATCATCTTAGGCAGACTATCGATCATGCCATTGCGGTAATACTCTTTAAAGCCCATCCAATACGCCGTAATATTTCCTGCATTGCCAACAGGAAGTGCCAGATAATCAGGAGCCTTCTTAAGCGTATCGCATATTTCAAACGATGATGACTTCTGCCCTTCCAACCTGTACGGGTTTATGGAATTTACTACGGTTATAGGGTGCTTTTTAGATATCTCCCTGACGAGGTTTAATGCGTCATCAAAATTGCCGTTTATGGCGACGACTTCTGCACCATAAGCTATCGCCTGAGCCAGTTTGCCTAATGCTATCTTTCCACCTGGAATCAGGACTACGCATTTAAGTCCGGCTTTTGCCGCATAAGCAGCCGCCGACGCAGATGTGTTGCCTGTTGATGCACACACGACAGCCTGTGAGCCTTCCTGCTTCGCCATGGACACAGCTACCGTCATGCCTCTGTCTTTAAAAGAGCCTGTGGGATTTAGACCTTCATACTTTAAGTAGATCTTTAGCCCCGGAAAATCCTTCTCGATGTTTTCAGCTTCTATAAGGGGTGTATTTCCTTCTTTTAACGTGATTATGTTCTCATCGTCTATTTTAGGCATGTAGCTTCTGTACGACTTTATTATTCCATCCCATTCCATCATTCTTCCCCCTCTACTCTTATTACGCTGGCGACTCTGTCAACCTCTTTTAGCCTTTCTATCTCATCCAATGCACTAAACAGATTCTTTGTCAAGGCATTGTGGGTTATAAGGACTATCTCAGCATATTCTCCCAATACCTCTTTTTGAACGACAGACACTAAGCTTATGCCTTCCTGCCCTAAAACTCCTGTGACTTTGCTCATGACGCCGGGTTTATCAAGTGCTATGATCCTTATATAGTATTTGGATACAGTATCCACGATGTCTTTCATCACTGCATCATCATATCCGTTTTGAGTAGGTATGTGATTTGCTACATCGATGACATCCGCTACAACTGCACTGGCTGTAGGCATCATGCCAGCACCTTGGCCGTAGAACATAAGCCTTCCCACTGCATTACCTTCCACCAAGATAGCGTTGTATACGCCGTTTACACCATTTAGGGGATTTTTCTTTGATATCATGACAGGATGTACCCATGCTTCCAACTTTTCATCTTCGTCAAGCCTGCCAAAAGCTATAAGTTTAATGGTAAAGCCCAATTCATCGGCATACTTTATATCTTCTTTTGATATTGTCCTGATGCCTTTTGTGTATATATTATCTGGCATAACGTACTTGTTAAATGAAAGTGCACACAGTATAGCCAACTTCCTTGCAGCATCAAATCCATCCACATCGTCTGTAGGGTCCAGCTCCGCATATCCTTTCTGCTGCGCCTCTTTCAATACGCCTTCAAAGCTTAGCCCTCTCGACTTCATCTCTGTCAGTATATAGTTGGTGGTTCCATTCAAGATCCCCTTTATCTCGTGTATCTTGTTTGCGGCAAGACAGCTTTTCAAAGGCCTTATGATAGGTATGCCTCCGCCTACTGACGCCTCGTAAAGGAGATTTACGTTGTTTTCACTTGCCAGCTTTATAAGCTCTTTGCCATGCTTTGCAATGACTTCTTTATTGGCTGTAACGACGTTCTTGCCCTTTAATATAGCCTCTTTCATGTACTCCAGTGCTGGGTGCTCCTTCCCCATCACCTCCACTACCACATCTATATCTGGATCGTCCAAGATGTCGTAAGGATTTATGGTTATTTTGCCTTGTGCCTCTTTGATCCTTTTTTTCTCTGGATCTTTCACAAGTATCTTTTTAATCTCGATTTTCTGGCCAATCTTCTTCTCAATGGCATCCCCATTTTCTTCTATCAGGTGAACAACACCTGATCCAACAGTTCCAAGCCCCATTAAACCTATCTTCACAGCAAATTCCTTCCTCTCTAAAATAATATTTTATTCACCAAGAATCTCTACTTTTCTGACACCGTGCTCTTCTTCTATTTTCTCTATGAGCTCCTCGATGCCTTTTACCATGTACTGAGTATCTATGGATATAGAGACACTTGCAACGCCAAGGGACGGCATACTTTGGTTTATAGTTATGACATTGCCCTTCATCATGGCGATTACATCCAATATTGACGACAGTATCCCCGGCATGTGCTCCAATAAAAGGGACAGCGTCACTATCTTCCCTTTAGAAAATTTAGAATAAGGGAAAATATAGTTTTTGTACTTATAAAATGCACTTCTGGATAAGCCGGCTTTTTTCACTGCCTCGTTTATGGTCTTAGCCTGACCTGTCTCCAAAAGCTCTTTCGCCAAGATGGTCTTTTTCAGTGCTTCAGACAGCACTTCTTCCCTTATGATGTAAAATTTGCTTTCTTCCTGCAAGGTTCCGCCCCCTTTCAATTATGTATCTATATGGTGCACATATATCCGTATATTGTGAACATTTTATCACAGCTTTTTAAAAAAATCAAGTGCAAATTATCTTTTGGACATAAATGTGCCTTAAAAAATTTATAATTTTGTAACGAATTAGCATTTAATTTGTTATATAATATAAGTAAATGTTTTAAAGGGGAGATGAAGTTGAAAAAATTTTTGATTTTTGTGTGTATTGCCTTGACGATGTTTTTGACTGCTTGTTCTGGCGGCCAATTTAATGTTTATAATGATGATACGAAGTTTTTGCTTAAATACGGCTTTAGCCCCGAGAAAGAGTCTCCTTACTTTGATGTGACGATACCATCAGATTGGAAGATCCAAAGCACATCTATGCCTATTGGACTTTATTGGACTGAAGTAAATTTCTTGTCGAGAGACATCGGGTATAATATAGAAAAGTACAAAGGCAAGACAGTAAAAGCTGTGATTTACAGGTTGAATGAAAAACTTCCTGGACAGGGTGAAAGCAGCAAGTACACATACCCTGTCAATGCAGTCATCTTAAGGGACGGTGAAAATATAATAGGTGCATGGCTTGAATTCAACGCGTCAACGCCTCTTTCGCTTAAGAAAAATTACATCGAAACGCTTACAGAAAGACCATGGATAGACTGGGTCGCATCCCATGGTTTCTTGAAAGAGTTATCATCACCGGCAGTAGACAAGCTTACACCTGAAGAGCTAATATACGCTTATTTCAACGGGATAAACAAAGGTGACAAAGGTTTAATATATTCAACTTTATCTATAGACGTGCTGCACGATATGCTTTACGTCAATAGGCCTGCAGGCGTCCTTTACAATACAGATTTTGAGTCAAACAGCATGGAGCTAAATACAAAATCTGCAACTGTATTAAGTATAGATGAAAACACAAGCTACGTGCCTGTAAAGAATAGAAACATCTATGAAAGCAAAGAGTATAAAGTGACAGTAAACATTGCGTTAAAAAGTGAAGATAATGTTTCTATAAGAAGCGGAAGAAACACATTCTTCTTCATAATATCAAAGTCAACAAAAGACTCACCTTGGAAGATAGAGTCAATAGGAACAGGGCCATAAGGCCCTTTTATATTTCCACAATATCGCTTTCTTCATACCTCAAAGCCATATTTATCTCGTAGTCTATTCCTTCTTCTCTAAGCGCGTCTATAACCGTCTTGTACGCTATCTCCGGTTTGTTGTTGTTTTGGCTTAGGTGTCCTAAATAGATTTTGCCTACCGCTTTAAGCTTTATAAACTTCTTTATGGCCTCTGCCGCATCTTTATTGGAAAGATGTCCATGGGGCGAAAGTATCCTTTTCTTTAAAGGCCATGGGTACGTGCCGTTTATCAGCATGTCCACGTCGTGGTTGGACTCTAACAGCACTACGTCGGAATCCATTATGTTCGCAGCAACACCTCTACTTATATAGCCTAAGTCCGTAGCGATTGTGGCTTTATTCTGACCGCAAAAAAACGAGAAGCCTACAGGCTCTGACGCATCGTGAGACTTTTTAAATGGCCGTATCTTTACATCACCCAATGTGAAGTCTTCACCTGTCTTGAAAAATCGCTTGTTGTGAGGCTCAATTTCCCCTATGAGGCCTTCCATAGAAACCCATGTTGCCTCATTGGCATATATGGGAATATCGTACCTTCTGGACAATATGCCTGCGCCTTTTATGTGGTCGTTGTGCTCATGCGTTATCAAAATCGCTGCGATATCATGCGGATCTACATCTATGTTTAAAAGGCTTTTTTCTATGGTGCTGCCGCTTAAGCCTGCATCCACAAGTATATGTACATCTTTATATCCTATATATGCAGCATTTCCGCTGCTTCCAGATCTAAGTGAACAAAACCTCATAAAATACCCAAAAGCGGGGCTACCCCCTTCCAAATTTCATAAGTCCTCTAATATTATATAACAATCAAAACCCTTTTTCTATGGCAATTTGCAGAAAGTCTGTTTTCAAGACTTATCAACATATAAAATGTGAGCAACTTTTTTCAAATGACCCTTATAGTCGTTTTTTGTCTAAAAATAGTACATTTTAAATGAGACTTTTTAACACAGGACTTATCCACATATGCACATTTACATGTGGATAAGTCATAGAATAGTCACAGGCGAATTGTCTTAGCCATTTTCATCTGTAAAATGTATTTATTTAAAGATAATATTCCATTTTTATTGATAATGATTATCGGTAGTGGTATAATTGAATTACAAGATATTGTAAATAAGGGGGACTAATGTATGGACTACAACGTATTAATCGGAGGTGCCGCAGGTCAGGGTATAGACACCTTGTCGTACATAATCGAAAAAACCTTGAAAAGATGCGGATTGTACGTATTTTCCATGAAAGATTATATGTCACGTGTAAGAGGCGGTCACAATTTCATTCAAGTCAGATTCGGCGACAAACCGATTTATTCACATGATGAGAAATTCAATGCCATAATCGCTCTCGATGAAGACACTGTAAATTTGCACGCTAAAAGTTTGAAAACTTCCGGAAAACTCATTTTAGACAAATCTATTTCAGATAACAGCGCATACCTTTCATTTGATTTTAAAGCAGTTGCAAAAGAGTGCGGAAATCCCCGCGTTGCAGGAACTGCTGCCGTAGGCGTGCTGCTTAAACTGTTTGGCATTCCATTGGATGTATCTCACACAGTATTAGATGATGAATTCAAAGGCGATGTGCTTAATGCGAATATAAAGGCTATCGACACTGGCTACAACATGGCAAAGCAGATTTTCAACGTGACACTTGGGAAAAAGGATGACAACATCTACATAAGCGGCAATGAAGCTATCGCATTGGGAGCTATCGCTGCAGGAGTAAAGTTTTACTCAGGCTATCCTATGACGCCATCCACAAGCGTCATGACCTACATCGCCAAAAAATCTCATGATGCAGGAATAGTGGTCGAGCAAGTAGAAGATGAGATATCCGCCATAAACATGGCGTTGGGAGCATCCTACGCAGGAGTAAGAGCCATGACAGGAAGCTCAGGCGGAGGATTTGCACTGATGGTGGAAGGCATAAGCTTAGCAGGAATAACAGAAATCCCTATCGTCATAACAGAGGTTCAAAGGCCGGGCCCTGCCACAGGTTTTCCGACAAGGACGGAGCAAGGGGATTTAAGGTTCATAATTCATTCAGGCCATGGGGAGTTTCCAAAGATGGTGATATCTTTAAGAAGCCCTGAAGATGCCTTTTATCAGACTGCAAGGGCATTTAACATAGCAGACAAGTACCAGATACCTGTCATACTTGTAAGCGACCAATATCTGGCAGACTCTGGTGTGACTGTAAAACCTTTTGATTTCACTAAGGTGACAATAGAAAGACATATATCAGGCAATGAAGCATTGGAAAATGGCGTGTATAAGCGGTATAAACTGACGGAAAGCGGCATATCGCCAAGGATAATCCCAGGCAAAGTGGAGGGCGCTACAGTCCTTATAGATAGCGATGAGCACGATGAATTCGGCCACATCACAGAATCGCAGGATGTAAGGGTAAAGATGGTAAATAAAAGGATGAAAAAATTTAAGCTGTTAAAGGAAGAAATTCAAGAGCCTCTATTCATTGGCGCTGAAAATCCGGATGTACTTATAACCTGCTGGGGCTCAACGTACGGCCCTGTAAAAGAGGCTGTAGACATGCTTTTAAAGGACGGAATGTCAATAGGAGCATTGTCATTCGGCGATATATGGCCATTTCCTACAAAGCTTATAAAAAAATACGGAAAATTTGCAAAGATGATAATAGATGTTGAGCAAAATGCCACAGCGCAGCTTGACAGCCTTATGAGAGAAAACGCCCTTATAAAGGCAGATGAGCACATACTTAAATACGACGGCCGCATGATGAGCTCAAGGTACATCTACGAAAGAGTAAGAGAAATGACAAAAGCGTCAAGCTTGTATTAAATTGAGAAAGGGATGATTTTATGAACACCGCATTTGAAACTTATGAAACGGCGTGGTGCCCTGGATGTGGAAACTTCGGCATACTTAATGCTTTAAAGGATGCCCTTACTGAGCTTGGCCTGAAGCCACATCAAGTTGTGATAGCATCGGGAATAGGGCAAGCTGCAAAGATGCCTCACTATATAAACGTAAATGGATTTAACGGTCTTCACGGAAGGGCTTTGCCTCCTGCAACAGCCATAAATATAGCCAATAAAGACCTTAAAGTGATTATAGATTCTGGAGATGGCGATACGTACGGTGAAGGCGGAAACCACTTTATACACGCAATAAGGAGAAACGCTAACATTGCCCACTTTGTCCATGACAACCAGATATACGGCTTGACAAAAGGCCAGGCATCTCCTACGACGGCAAAAGGTCAAAAGACAAGTTTGCAGTTTGATGGCGTAATCTTAGATCCTGTAAAGCCAATAAAGCTTGCCCTCACAATGGGAGCTGGATTTGTAGCAAGAAGCTTTTCTGGAAATCATGAGCATCTTAAGAAGATGATGAAAGAAGCCATAATGTACGACGGCTACGCCCTTTTAGACATATTCCAGCCATGTGTCACATTTAACAAGGTAAATACATTTAAATGGTACAATGACAGGGTGTATGAGCTTCCAGACGACTATGACTACACCGACTTAGACAATGCCTTCAAAGTGGCTGATGAATGGGGCGACAGGATACCGATAGGCATAATATACAAGGTGGAAAAACCTACGTATATAGATAATGTAAGCTTTTTGAAGGATGGCCCGCCATTGGTAGACGCTAAATTGGACCCGATGATGGCAGAAAAATACTTAGACGATTTTAGATAACTAAAAAAAGGAACTTCCATTTAGGAAGTTCCTTTTTTTTAGCTTGCAACTTCTTCGTCTTCAAACTGGCTGTTGTAAAGCTTAGCGTAAAATCCGCCTTTGGCAAGAAGCTCTTTGTGGGTGCCTTGCTCTACAATGTCACCGTGATCCATGACAAGTATGAGATCCGCATCTCTAATTGTAGAAAGCCTGTGGGCGATGATGAAACTTGTGCGGTTTTTCATAAGGTTATCCATAGCCTTCTGTATTAGTATCTCTGTACGAGTATCGACGGAGCTGGTGGCTTCGTCCAGTATCAGTATCTTAGGATCTTTAAGTATGGCTCTTGCTATAGTTATAAGCTGTTTCTGTCCTTGCGATACGTTTGATGCTTCTTCGTTTAAAACCATGTTGTATCCGTCTGGCAGCGTGTGGACGAAGTGATCTACGTGTGCTGCCTTTGCGGCTTTTATGACTTCCTCATCTGTAGCATCAAGTTTTCCATACCTTATATTGTCCATTATGGTGCCATTGTAAAGCCAAGTATCCTGCAGCACCATGCCAAACAATGACCTTAAATCGCTTCTGGTAAATTCCCTTATGTCATGTCCATCTATCAATATCCTTCCTGCATTTACATCGTAAAACCTCATCAAGAGCTTTACCATCGTAGTCTTGCCAGCACCTGTTGGTCCCACTATGGCTACTTTTTGACCCGGCTTAATATCGGCTGAGAAGTCATTTATTATTATCTTGTCAGGTCTATATCCAAAGTGCACATGGTCAAACTGCACATGACCTTCCACATTTTCAAGTTTCACAGGATGCTCTGTTTCAGGCACTTCTTCTTCCTCGTCTAAGAATTCAAACACCCTTTCGGCACATGCAGCCGTCTGTTGAAGTATATTGGATATATTAGCTATCTGAGCCAATGGCTGAGTAAATGACCTTACGTACTGAATGAAAGCCTGTATATCGCCTACTTGTATAGTGCCATTTATTACAAGGTAACTTCCCAATACCACGACACCTACATACCCTAAGTTGCTTACAGAGTTCATAATAGGCATCATGAGACCTGTCAAAAACTGAGATTTCCATGCCACATTGTAAAGCTCATTGTTGTACTCATCAAATTTCTTTACGCTTCTTTCCTCGTAGTTAAATGCCTTCATGACAACATGGCCGCCGTACATTTCCTCCACGTGACCATTCACGTGGCCAAGGTAGTCCTGCTGCTCTCTAAAGTACTTTTGCGAGAAGCGGACGATAAGGGCGATGATGCCCATAGATACAGGTATCATCAAAAATGTGACACCTGTCATCTCTACGCTTATGGTAAGCATCATTATTAAAGCACCGATTACCGAGGTGACAGACGTGATGATCTGCGTTATGCTCTGGTTTAATGTCTGGCTTATTGTATCAACATCATTTGTAATGCGAGATAATATCTCCCCGTGATTTGTGCCGTCGAAGTATTTAAGCGGCATACGGTTTATCTTCTCCATTATGTCACGCCTAAATTTGTACGTAACCTTCATGGCTACATTTGTCATTATCCAGCCTTGTATATAGCCCAAACCTGAGCTTAAAAGGTACAGCCCTATAAGCAAGAGGATTATCCTGCCGATGTAGTCAAAGTCAATATTGCCTGTACCTGCTATCTTTGCCATGACACCTTCGTAAAGCTTCGTTATAGCCTTGCTGAGTATCTTAGGTCCAGCTATAGACAGTGCTGCACTTCCTGCCGCAAAAAGCACGACCAGAAATATGGAAAGCTTGTATTCGCCAAGATACTTCATCAATTTCTTCATTGTACCTTTAAAATCGTTGGCTTTCTCACCGCCCACCATAGGACCGTGGCCGCCCATAGGACCATGTCTTCTCATGACAGGCCGCCTTGGAGTATTTGCGTTTCTTCCATCCATTATGCCAATTCCTCCTTTGAAAGCTGAGAATAAGCGATCTCTCTGTACGTCTCGCAAGTTTTCATAAGCTCCTCGTGAGTGCCTATTCCAGCTATTTTGCCATCATCTAAAACTATGATCTGATCTGCATTCATTATAGTGGATATGCGCTGCGCAACTATTATGACAGTGCTATTTTCTGTGTACTCCTTTAAAGCCTTTCTCAAAGCTCTATCTGTCTTGAAATCAAGCGCTGAAAAGCTGTCGTCAAATATATATATCTCAGGTTTTTTGACAAGTGCTCTTGCGATAGATAGCCTCTGCTTCTGCCCACCTGAAATATTTGTAGCATCCTGCGATATTTCGCTGTCATAGCCATTTGGAAGCTTTTCTATAAACTCTGCCGCCTGAGCCACTTCTGCAGCCCTTTTAACTTCTTCATCTGTAGCATTTTCATTGCCAAATTTTATATTTGACATGACAGTACCTTTAAAAAGGGAAATCTTCTGAGGCACGTAGCCGATTTTTTCCCTTAGATCGTGCTGCTTCACATCCCTTACATCTACTCCGTCTACTAAAACTTGCCCTTCTGTAGCGTCGTAAAATCTCGGTATCAAATTTATGAGGGTAGACTTTCCAGCACCGGTAGAACCGATTATAGCTGTAGTCTTCCCAGGCTCTGCTTTAAAAGATATATTTGATATGGCGTATTCTTCTGCTCCATGGTACTTGTAGGAAACATTTCTAAACTCAACGACGCCTTTTTGAGTTTCATCAAACTTCTTGCTTTCCTTAGGATCTACGACAGTAGGCTCTGTCTCCAACACTTCAGCTATACGGGATGCTGATACAGATGCCCTCGGTATCATTATAAACATCATAGACATCATGAGGAAGGCAAATATTATCTGTATAGCGTACTGCATAAACGCCATCATGTCGCCAACCTGCATTGACGAATTAGCAATGTCATGAGCACCTACCCATACGATGAGAAGGGTTATGCCGTTCATTATAAGCATCATGACTGGAAACATGGTGATCATTACACGGTTTATGAAAAGCATAGTGTTTGTGATATCGCGATTCGCCTTGTCGAACCTGTTTTCTTCAAATTCTTGAGTGTTGAAAGCCCTTATGACCATCATGCCAGCCAGATTTTCGCGGGCCACAAGGTTCAGCCTATCTACCAATTTCTGCACAGACTTGAATTTAGGCAGTGCAATAGAAAATACGGTAGAAACCAAACCTAAAAGCACTATGACTGCCAACGCTATTATCCATGACATGGACGAGCTTTTGCCAACGGCTCTTATAACACCGCCTATGCCTATCATAGGAGCGTAGAATATCATCCTTATCATAAAGACGATAAGCATCTGGATCTGTGTTATGTCGTTTGTGGTCCTTGTTATCAAAGACGCTGTGGAAAACTTGTCGAATTCTTCATTTGAAAAGCTCTCAACTCTCGTAAAAAGCTTCTTTCTTATATCCCTTGAAAAACCAGCGGCAACTCTGGAACCTAAAAATCCCACCATTATAGAACATGCAGCGCTTAAAAGAGTAATCAGCAGCATTATAAGCCCTGTTGAAAGAATGTAGTTTGTCTGAATCTTGTCAGTATTCACTCCCAATGCCTTGTACTCAGATTTTATGGATTGAGTAGCAGCCTGTATAACCATGTTATCCCCAAGGGAAGTAAACTTCTCATTCATGCTATCAGTTATCTTTTGTCTCTCTGATTCAGGAAGCTTTGCAAATAGCGCAAACAGATCGGCATTTGCCGGTATCTTCATGTTGTTAAATGTGATAAATCCGCCTTTTGCGCTTGACTTCATCTTCTCAACACCTGATACAGCCAAAAACGCCTTGCCCATTGGAAGGTTTATCTTGTCTATCTCCGTCTTATCTATGTTCTTTAGTACGTATATGGGCTCTTTCTTTAAATCAGGATATGTCTTTACGTACTTGTCGTAATCTGAGCTATTTTTGTCAACTAACACATAATCATTTAGCACATTGTTTTTATCGCTGTCATTCATAAACAATGTCAGTTTGTCCATAGTGCTTTTTCTTACGGCATCCGGCACAGCATTGACAATGCCTCCCTGCTGTATGCCTTGATTTACTATATTTGACATGTAGTCAGGAAGCGACAAGTCGCTCATTGCCTGAACAAATATAAATAGTATGGCAACAATAGTTATAAAGATGTATGGCTTAAAATATTTCCGTAATTTTAGCATCCATCAAAACCACCTTTCTTGAAATTATCACTACTTTGACCACTGCTTGATTCAATCAATTTCTTAAGGGTATTAAGCCCCTTTACAATATCAGCAATCTCCTCATCCGTCGCTTTGCTCATTATCGTTTCAAATCTTTCATAAATATTCTTGAAGCTTTCTTTAGACCTCTTTTTGAAATCCTCGTCTACCTTCACATAGACAACCCTCCTGTCATCGCTGCTTCTTATTCTCTTTACCATGCCTTGTTTTTCCAGCCTGTCTACTATGCCAGAGACAGTGCTGCTTGATAGCCCCATCTTTTCACTTAAATCGCTTATCTTCATTTCGCCATGGTGCATAAGGATTCCGATGATCATGCCTTGAGGTCCTGTTATCTTAAGACCCTTAAACTCGCTTTCCATGTTTTTGTGAATCATATTCATTATTGACTTTAAAGTCTTTAAAACATCTATTCTTTCGTTGTACTCCTTCAAAAATTCTTCACCTTCTTTCAACATTTCAAAACCGTATATTTTGTACACAAATATTTCGTATGCTAAATAATTATATCGCCGCAAAATAAAAAAGTCAATAGGCTTTCTGAAAATCCCATTGACTTTTTTCATAGTCACATTTCTGTCATCTTTCTTATATTGTTTTTTATGTTTACAACATCTTTTTCATTGCCAAGCAAGACTATATAATCACCAGCCAGTATCTTTGTATTTCCTTTGGGTATTATCTCTTTCCCACCTCTTTTTATTCCAACCACAAGACAACTATGAGGCCATTCTATGTCTTTTAATTTCTTGCCATCTACAAAAGATCCAACAGCGACAGGCATCTCAAATAAGATTTTAGCTACATCATCACTTTCATCGACATTAGCCACGTTCCCTTTGCTTTTTATTATCCTATCAAGCAGTGATTCATATATTGGTTCATTCCCGTAAAAGCCTGATACAATGTAAGCCGTTATCGATTTTAAGACATTTCATAAATATGGCTGCCACTTTCCATCAGTCCGCCTCCAATACGTTTCATAAAAAATTATACAACAAATTCAATAGAAAATCCAAAATATCTCTTTATATGGCCGGAAAAATCTTATCATCTCATACAAACAAGCTTTCCCCACCTTTTTCAAGGCCTATAATTTCCCTATCAGAATACTTAGTAGTTCTCAAAATATATATGATGACTGAATCTTCATCTTTATTTATTATCTTTGAGATCTCGCTCTTTAACTTTCTAAAATTTGCATCAGATATTTCACCTTCTAAAACTGAATTTTGCACCCAGTTAAGGTACTTCCTGCATGTCTTCAAAATCTTATTTACCCTTTTCTCATTTACATCATATACTAATATTATAAACATTGTATCACCTTACCATTGTGCAACAAATGGCATATAGTTTTCTTCACCCATAAGATGTTTTTCCAGTTTATAAAGTTCAAGCCGTATAAGCCTGCGGTATGAAACATTATTACCTAACGACCTGTGCTTTATAGTAGCCTTAAGCTTATTCTCGTATTCCTCTATGAATGCCATCTTTGCCTTATCTTTAAGCAAGAGCCCCTCTGCATCTTGGTCAAAATCGTCTTTTTTAATGATATTCTTGCCTACAACTGTAAATATGACTCTATCGACAATAATAGGTTTAAAAATCTCTGAAACGTCTAAGTTTAGTGTAAATCTCCGGAAATTTGTGGAGTGCAAATACCCTATCCTTGGATCCAAATGTGTCTTATAAACTTCGCTTAGTACTGTTGTATACATGAGAGAATTTCCAAAGCTTATAAGGACATTTAGAGAATTTTTCGGCGGTCTTTTGCTTCTTGCATCAAACTCAAAATCACTATTTCCTAATATCTCATCAAATGATTTATAGTAATACTCCCTTATATTCCCTTCAATAGCCATAAGTTCATTTACATTAGATGTCCCAGCTATCAGATCTCCTAATCTTTCTATGGTGTAAATAATGTCGTCCAAGTTTTTGCCTCGGTTTTGATAATATTTTAAAACTTGGCGGATGTTTCTGTATGCACCTTCTACAAACTTTTGCGCGATATACAACCGCTTCTTCTCGTCGATGTAATTTTCTGCTTGCTTTAATATCATGTAGCCAGAGTTTAAATGCTCTCTCGGATAAAATGACCCTACGTAATAGCCGTAATGATTGAAAAAGTGAAGTATTATCTCCGATTGTGAGATAAACTCAAGGAATCTTTTGTTGAGGCTGACCTCACCAAAAATCATTATTTCTGACGTGTTTTCAACAGGGATAAACTTCCTGCCGCTTTCTCCTTCAAAATACAATGTGTTGTCTTTTCTATGCAATTCACCGTCTGAAAAAATGTAAACAGGCTTTTTCATGATAAGCAAAACTCCTTATATCCACAATTTTTGCAGTAAGGTATCTTTTCAAAAACCGGTGCCTTGTCCATATTTATAATATCCCTTATTTCATTTATAGCATTTACAACTTCTGCCTCCGACTCACTGGTAAGTCCCACATCAATCTTTTTTCTTTCCTCAGGGAAAAATAGCTGTCCTTTTGCCTCAATACCGTTTTGCTTCAGCTTATATAAATAAAAAAGAAGCTGAAGCTTGGCACTATCTACGGCTTTTGAGCTTTTCTTCACTTCGCCTACTAATAAATTGCCATTGTCATTTCTCACAAGATCTATGACGACATTCTCAAAATTTATCTTCTTTCTGTCCCTGTCATAAGACATGTCATCGATCAAGCGTCCCATCTCAATGTATGGATGCTCTTGGTCAGGAATTATCTGGTGGGCCATGAGCCACACCTGCCTTTTGCATATATTATAACTTTGCACAAGTGAGCCTGTAACTTCTTCGTACATAAAATCACCTTCATGAGTGTTCTCTCATTCGCCATATTACTTTCTCCACCTGAACGAATGAAATTTACACAATTTTGCCTTCATTTTCTGGAAATTCGACCAGGAAGCCACGAAAATCTTTCCCCATAGAAATAGGCTAAAATTGTAGTTTCAATATAGGCTAAAAGCTACGAGCTTAGGGACTTATTACAACAAATTATAAACGTTAAAAAGGCACATGGTGTTAACATTCCGGACTGGAATACTTTATCTAAACATAAGCAAATAACCTCTTAATTGATACGAGAGGTTATTTGCTGCTTAACCCAATTCTGTAGGTCAGAACTAACACCAAGGTGTTTTGCTACAGCATATTCAAAAGCATACGCTTGAATCTCACTCTCATTAGCATCATTACTAATAGGTACAATACTCCCAGAGCAGTAAGTGCTTTCATGATATGCTTCATGAGCCAGTGTTATTGCGACATACTCAATGCCCCATGTTCCTCCTGAGGTTATTTGGTTTATATTAGTAGAATTAAAATATACGATGTTTGTTGTAAAATCTACCCAAGAACCAACAATGTTATTATTGTTGTACAGCTATTCTTGGAATATACACACAAACAAACTTATACGTATTATTATCTTTTTCTTTAAGAAGTGCCAAAGCTTTTTGTAAGACAGCTTTAAATTCTGGTGTTACAGAATCATCTATTGTAGGTTCTGTTACGGTATCTGAACCGTATGCTTCCCAAAAGGTATCTACTGTGTGAGCTTCTAAGGTTTCTCTCGGCATTGTTACACTGACAGTTTGGGTGTTTCCATCCCAGTCAACTTTAGCACCTAAACTTTCGGATATTACACGTATTGGCACTAATGTTGTACCGTTTACTATTTGTGGTGGCACATCTGTATTGACTTGCTGTCCGTTTATTACTAACTTTATATACGGTACAGCATATACATTTACGAATAAAAACAATACAATTATACTGATAGATACCATTAATTTGTATTTATTTCTAAACATAAGAATCCCTCCGTTTCAATTCCTTATAGGTAGGCTAAAAACGAGCAAATAACAGACAACATATACATTGCACATGGTACGTTTCAATTCCTTATAGGTAGGCTAAAAACTAGTAGTTGTTACCTTTTACAGTTACTTTGTCGCCAAGGTTTCAATTCCTTATAGGTAGGCTAAAAACTAGTTTTTATCGTCCTCAGTTAGATTGGTTATTATAGTTTCAATTCCTTATAGGTAGGCTAAAAACAGGTTGTAGTTTATAAAGATAGAATTGAATTAAGTTTGTTTCAATTCCTTATAGGTAGGCTAAAAACACGTAACTAAAGAAAGAGCAACAGAACTTGTGTATTGTTTCAATTCCTTATAGGTAGGCTAAAAACAGACTCCAGGAATATCTTTTAATTTATCAAAGACATGTTTCAATTCCTTATAGGTAGGCTAAAAACGGTCGAATACAGAACCACAGATGTCACATTGCTCAAAGTTTCAATTCCTTATAGGTAGGCTAAAAACTGGATATAAAACAAAAAGAAGCAGATATAATAAATGTTTCAATTCCTTATAGGTAGGCTAAAAACCATTATAAAATTCTGCCTGTCTTACTGCTTTTCTGTGTTTCAATTCCTTATAGGTAGGCTAAAAACTATCCAATACCAGCCCATCCGTTGTTGAGATGCCATGTTTCAATTCCTTATAGGTAGGCTAAAAACTCATTTACAGCACAACAACAGGAACAAATTAAGACAAGTTTCAATTCCTTATAGGTAGGCTAAAAACTCATCGTCTGCTGCAAGCGTAAAAGAAAAACTGCACGTTTCAATTCCTTATAGGTAGGCTAAAAACGGTATTCCGGATCAATATGTAGCTGGTTATCTTGGGCAGTTTCAATTCCTTATAGGTAGGCTAAAAACCTGAATTAGATTAGGCATATAACTATACATGCTCCCAGGTTTCAATTCCTTATAGGTAGGCTAAAAACGATAGACGGATTGCAAGTAGAAGCAGGTTTATATTGTTTCAATTCCTTATAGGTAGGCTAAAAACTTTTATCTTCCTCATTATATTTAAAATACAAGTCTATGTTTCAATTCCTTATAGGTAGGCTAAAAACCGCACAAAGGAGTCTAAACTACGAAAGGACTATTGCAGTTTCAATTCCTTATAGGTAGGCTAAAAACTTTGTTGCTGTTGTTGTTATACCGTTCCAAGTATCAGGTTTCAATTCCTTATAGGTAGGCTAAAAACCAGAGGAGGATTAAAAATAAAAGAAATAATAGACAGTTTCAATTCCTTATAGGTAGGCTAAAAACCGATATAAGGAGTTTTTATTGCCAAAATTTATAAAATCGTTTCAATTCCTTATAGGTAGGCTAAAAACCTAAAAACGTTGTGTTTTTTAGTGATAGTCAGCTTGGTTTCAATTCCTTATAGGTAGGCTAAAAACCCGGACATGCTTATACACCAGAACGGACACGACAGTAGTTTCAATTCCTTATAGGTAGGCTAAAAACTCATCGTCTGCTGCAAGCGTAAAAGAAAAACTGCACGTTTCAATTCCTTATAGGTAGGCTAAAAACGAGTAGCAATACAATAAAAACATTTGTAGCAATATTGTTTCAATTCCTTATAGGTAGGCTAAAAACTGAACGACGGAGAAAAAGTAAAAATTGCCAGAGCGGTGTTTCAATTCCTTATAGGTAGGCTAAAAACCCAAAACCTTTCTCACGCTCGGTAAATATCTTATTCGGTTTCAATTCCTTATAGGTAGGCTAAAAACTTTTGGATTAGCTTTCGCTCTTTCTACTTTTTCAGTGTTTCAATTCCTTATAGGTAGGCTAAAAACAGATTTCAAATTCCTGTGTATGATTTTTACTATATCGTTTCAATTCCTTATAGGTAGGCTAAAAACCGACCCTTGGCGGAAATCAAGAAATGTGGTTTCTAACGTTTCAATTCCTTATAGGTAGGCTAAAAACGATGCTAGAAGAAAATTTAGAACTTGAAATGATAGAGTTTCAATTCCTTATAGGTAGGCTAAAAACTTATTATAGAAAATTTTATCTATATCCCCCGCCACCAGTTTCAATTCCTTATAGGTAGGCTAAAAACTAAGTACCAAATTGGAGGGTGAAGGAAGATGCCAAAGTTTCAATTCCTTATAGGTAGGCTAAAAACGAGCAAGCAGTAGACAATTTAAGAAAACTTGATCAAAGTTTCAATTCCTTATAGGTAGGCTAAAAACTAAAAAGGAGATGTTAAAAAATGATTAGAGATTAGTTTCAATTCCTTATAGGTAGGCTAAAAACTCATTTGTCAAGTATGCTAAATATGCGTACAGATCTTCGTTTCAATTCCTTATAGGTAGGCTAAAAACACGGTGCATTGGATTTGTTTATGCGAACAAATTCGTGTTTCAATTCCTTATAGGTAGGCTAAAAACCAATTACAATCAGTTCTTTTTTCCCGGCGCAGGAATAGTTTCAATTCCTTATAGGTAGGCTAAAAACTAGTGCACGTGGTGAATATCCCACAGACTTTACAATGTTTCAATTCCTTATAGGTAGGCTAAAAACTATTCTTGAAACACTAAAACAGATTTATTCCTATCAGTTTCAATTCCTTATAGGTAGGCTAAAAACTATTCAAACTGGAAAGTACAAAGACACAATTTCAAAAGCGTTTCAATTCCTTATAGGTAGGCTAAAAACTTTAATTCAATTTCAATATCGATTTCTGGCTTATAGGTTTCAATTCCTTATAGGTAGGCTAAAAACTAATATTCTTAACTTCCTCTGCGCTGCGGACAACAGTTTCAATTCCTTATAGGTAGGCTAAAAACCTGCTCTCGCTATCTTTACTTTTTCTCCGTCGTTCATGTTTCAATTCCTTATAGGTAGGCTAAAAACGCCAAGACCCCATGCAGTTAAACCTATCAAAAAGCCTGTTTCAATTCCTTATAGGTAGGCTAAAAACCATGCCATTTGCTATCATTACCCTTTTTTATTTCAAGTTTCAATTCCTTATAGGTAGGCTAAAAACCTTTTGATAACTGATAAAACATTTAATAAAGATTAGTTTCAATTCCTTATAGGTAGGCTAAAAACGGGGATTGAAACAAATATAATAGGGCAAGGGCTGTAGTTTCAATTCCTTATAGGTAGGCTAAAAACCACAAAAAACAGGTAAATCCATGGCAGAGCTTAGAGAGTTTCAATTCCTTATAGGTAGGCTAAAAACCTTTTAATTATAGTTTTTTTTTCTTGTTCGGTCAATGTTTCAATTCCTTATAGGTAGGCTAAAAACCTTATACACATCATTTAGCCAGTTTTCCAGTTCTTCGTTTCAATTCCTTATAGGTAGGCTAAAAACGCATCACCAACAGACTACTATTTGCCGAAGGTCAATAGTTTCAATTCCTTATAGGTAGGCTAAAAACTTGGATAACATTATTGGTGTTGTGCGTACTCTTGAAAGTTTCAATTCCTTATAGGTAGGCTAAAAACATATTGGCGATTTACCGGCTCAAGGAAGTGTTAACTAAGTTTCAATTCCTTATAGGTAGGCTAAAAACGAGGTTTTGAGAGTTGATGTTTCTCAAAACTTTGTTTGTTTCAATTCCTTATAGGTAGGCTAAAAACCTTTTTCGGGTATGACAGATCAAATTGTATCAGTTTGTTTCAATTCCTTATAGGTAGGCTAAAAACTTAGAAGTCGCCATTCCTAAACGCCCCCGTAAATATGTTTCAATTCCTTATAGGTAGGCTAAAAACATCATGTTATTAGCAATATAATGTATCATTTATCTTGTTTCAATTCCTTATAGGTAGGCTAAAAACTTTCTGTTTATGATGGCAAAAATTTGATAAATGTTTTGTTTCAATTCCTTATAGGTAGGCTAAAAACTTTTAAAAACTTATTAAGCTTTATATCCCTAACATTGTTTCAATTCCTTATAGGTAGGCTAAAAACTACCATAAGATCTCAAACCTTTTGTAAGTATCCTTTGTTTCAATTCCTTATAGGTAGGCTAAAAACTTCATGTACTTTTCTGGCGTCGAATTCATCATCAAAGTTTCAATTCCTTATAGGTAGGCTAAAAACCCCACCTGCAACCTGCCTTTCGTCTATTCCAAGCGGGTTTCAATTCCTTATAGGTAGGCTAAAAACCTTTTCTGCCATCTGGAGCACCTCTCTTTTTCTTGGTTTCAATTCCTTATAGGTAGGCTAAAAACATTGTAAAACGAAGCCATATCATACGCAAGTTTAGTGTTTCAATTCCTTATAGGTAGGCTAAAAACCGAGGACGTTTGAGATAATTTCAAAATTGGAGGACCCGTTTCAATTCCTTATAGGTAGGCTAAAAACTTGAAATCAAAGTATTTTTCAATAAACTCCTGTGCGTTTCAATTCCTTATAGGTAGGCTAAAAACATATATTATGATAAATTAACTGGTAACGTTATTTTAAGTTTCAATTCCTTATAGGTAGGCTAAAAACTTAAAATTAGAGTCATTATTTACAGTTTTATACATTAGTTTCAATTCCTTATAGGTAGGCTAAAAACCTGCTATAGGTTGCAATATTTTTGCGAGGCTACCTGCGTTTCAATTCCTTATAGGTAGGCTAAAAACGTTTATTTTATTGAATGTAATATATGTATTTTTAACTCGGTTTCAATTCCTTATAGGTAGGCTAAAAACATTAGTTTAAAAGCTGTCGACAAGCTTTTATATAAATGTTTCAATTCCTTATAGGTAGGCTAAAAACATGCCTATAAAAAGTCTTTTTAGAATACCTATTCTGTTTCAATTCCTTATAGGTAGGCTAAAAACAAACATCTTTTAATAGTAATACAGAATTATTAAGAGGTTTCAATTCCTTATAGGTAGGCTAAAAACTTGTTTTAGCTAATTTTCCTATAAAGTATTCTAAAAGGTTTCAATTCCTTATAGGTAGGCTAAAAACTCATCCTTCAAAAAAACATTAACCAATTTATCCCCAGTTTCAATTCCTTATAGGTAGGCTAAAAACCTCTTAGGCTTTCAACATCACTCGCATAGTCAAAAAGTTTCAATTCCTTATAGGTAGGCTAAAAACGTATCATACGTGTCTGTAGAAGCTGCACTTTGTCCCAGTTTCAATTCCTTATAGGTAGGCTAAAAACACAGTTCGGGAAGTCCTTTTCCGGATTCAAATCTTGGTTTCAATTCCTTATAGGTAGGCTAAAAACTCTCCTGTTCCCAACTCTGCCTTGACATCTTCTATGTTTCAATTCCTTATAGGTAGGCTAAAAACTCTCGATTAAATAAATGATTAATGATGAAATAGAAAAAGTTTCAATTCCTTATAGGTAGGCTAAAAACCATGTAGAGATTTAATGTTATGTCTTCCATAGCGTCGTTTCAATTCCTTATAGGTAGGCTAAAAACGCGTTAGAGCACAGAAAATTCAACACTTTTATCTTGCATAAAAGGTGTCTTTTGTAAAGCTTATGCCTTTATTATACCACAAATTGCCGAAAATTCAACTTTTCGTTATGGCAAAGTGTCGTCGATGTCCAGCATTTTTTGCACTATTGGACATCGACGGCATTTTATTACCAGATGCTTAATACGCCATTTGGCTTAAACCCTGTTTCAGCATCATAATAATCTTTTAAAGAATCGGCATTGACATATTTGAATCCTTCTACTTCTGCAGGCATGTTCTCTGTCTTTTCTGGTATTGATATTACGTATTTATAAAAATCAGCTTTAAATTCATCAAATATGCTCCGCCTTTTATACAAATTTTTTACTTTTTTAAGATCGATATACCTTTGCCATATGTTAATTGCTTCTTCATTATACTCTATAAACACGTCTACTTTGTAGTATTCATCATCAATAAGTTTAAAATTGCTTACGCTTGGCGTGTCATCATCACTGTCGTACTTTAATTTGAATACAGCATCTAAAATGTCAATTGCTTCTTTTGATGAAAGGTTTTGAGATACCTCCTTGTAATACTGATCTATGATGTCTAAAAAATCTTTTTCTGATATTGATTCGTGCTGTGACAAGATTCTTTCGGTAATATTGAGCATGACTTTATTGTAAATCCTCGAAGCGTATTTCCTATTATTTTCATCAATCAACGATACTACGTATACTTCTCCTTTTTTCTCCCAATTTCTGTTGCATCTACCTGCTGATTGGTTTATAGAATCCAAAGGTGCTAAATCTCTCACAACAACGTCAAAGTCTATGTCTACACCAGCTTCTACAAGTTGTGTCGTGACAGCGTACTTTATGTTATTTTTCTTTAAAAGGTTTATCCTTTCAAGTCTTTCATACGGTATTACGTGAGTGGACATGTATACTATTTCTTCATCCGGCAACTTTTCTTTTAATAATCGGTAAAATTCTCTTGCTGATGATATGGTATTTAGTATAAAAAGATAGCTTCTTCCATCATTTAAATCAAACATGTCTATTAGCTCATCAAGATGTATTTCTTTCTGTAAAACTGGCTTTATTACTACTCTCTCCATTTGACTGAAGTACTTTCTTTTGTCTGTAAGCTGCCTGATCTCGTCATCTTCAAATATCATAGGCTGTGTTGCCGTAACAAATATTATATATGAATTCAATTTATAGGCAACTGCTTTTAAGATTTCTTTTACAAGCTTCCAATAGTAAAATGGTATTGACTGAATCTCATCAAGTATTATTATGGAATTTGCTATTCTGTGAAATTTTCTTAGTGCGCTGTTTCTGTTAGACAAAAGTGTGTGAAAAAGCTGTATAAATGTCGTAACTATGATTTCTGAATTCCAGCCTTCAATCATTATCTTTGACTTTTCTGTGTCAAATTCCGTCTCGTTGTCGTTGTATTTCACTTCTGAAAGGTGATGATGTTTAAGCAATACGCTTGTATTAACATTTATGTCGTTTGTTTTTAATATCTTTTCAAATTCCTGATAATTCTGCTCTATTATGCTTAAAAATGGCAGTGAATAGATAATCCTGAAATTTTTGTTGTATACATCGTAAAGCTTTCTTTTCAGCTTTAAAGCAAATGAAATGGACGTCAAAGTCTTGCCAAGCCCTGTAGGAAGGTTTATGGATAAAATTCTTTCATCTGCGTTTATTTCATTTTCATTTACTTCTCTATACGCATTTTCCCTTAATAGATTTATTCTGTTATCTTTGTAGCTAATCTGTGATTTGTATTTATCAACTGCGTCTGACATCAATTCCACATAAGCTGGTGAAATTTCTCCAACTACGACCTCACTTTTGTCTGCATCTATAAGAAGTGAAAATACATAATTTATGAGAATATAGTACGTTAAATCCTCTCTTTGCTTTATCTTCCTTAAATATAGCCTTATGATTCTCATCTCGTTTTTTATATTTTCTATGTTATTAGCTACAGTTGTCTTATTGAGATCAATATTTAGACCAGCTTTTTTTAAATTATCACTTAATATCTTAAATTTTGCCTCGTCTATGCTTTGAAGTTGAGATTTCATTATCTCTATGTCTCTGTCTTCTAAAGAAGCTTCTGTAGCTGCATCATTTAGATTTCCGTGATGCTTTTTTACAGCTATATACGATATAAAAGGAAGCAATATTTTAATATCATCATCGATATCTAATCTGCTTACCTCCTGTTTTACAGCGAAATAAGCCACAACCGCCGAAATCAATGAATGATGTGTCTCTTTCTTTGATTTCAGCTCTTTCTTCTTATTGTCGTCCTGTGAAGACAAGTATTCTTGAAAAAAGCCTGTAGACTTGCCAAGATCATGGCATAAAACCACAATCCTGACAAGCTTTGATAACAACTTCTCATCCATCAAATTAGCCTTGGCCTCATCTAAAAACTTTTCTGCTAAATCTGCACACCTTGCCAAATGTTCTTCCAAATATTTATCAGGGTGTGAATAAAGCTCAGAAAAGCACGATGTGTTCATCATCTATCACCCAGCTTTTTGATACGTACGATCTTATGCTTTTACCATTGGCTTCATATACAACATCTGCATAATCCAATACAATTCTTTCTTCGTCCATATCAGCAGGAATCTTTTCTTTAAAGTATTTTTTGCCATCTTCAAAGACTATCTTATCTTCCAGAATATACTTATATGGTAAAACGGAAGAAACAAAAACCTCTTTATTTTCCACCTCAAAAGCATCTTTTACACCCACAAATCTATAATCTGCAATCATTTCGCTTAACCCTAAAGAAACTGTGTACACATTTTTGTGTCCCTTTATTTTTTCGACTATGTCATCAAATAGGTCTTCATCTGTGTGATGAAAATATATCCTGTACATAGGATCTTTTAAAAGCTCCATCTTTACCTGCGTTCGAGCTTCATGATTTTTCTTTTTAAACGGAATCCAAAAATTATCCTTTGTATTTATAAAGTTGAGGCCCATCCTGATTTTTTTCACCGGCTTTAAAATTCTCACCGCCAGTTTGCATTTGTCAGAGCTTAAAACTTTTAAATAATCTTCCTTTCCTATTCCCTCTATTGCACCTATTAATCCCCTTACAGTCGGTGGCGGAGGAAACGAAAAGGTAAGCGGTGATGATGTGGTATAGTATTTTTTAAAATGGCCAAAATCACCGTATACGTCAAAAATCAATAGTTTCATTATATACATTCCTTTCTCAAGAACCTCATTATCATCTTTTCCTGAGATGTTTACTGATTTATCCTAAAAACTTAACTTTTCTACAGTAAAATCTTTTACAACATCGCCAAAATCACATACAACACCATCTACTGCAAAAACTGCCCTTTCATCTGCTGCGTATCTCAACTTTTCTATTTTGCCTTTGTTTGCATTAAGGCTTTCGACCAATTCTTTTATCTCTATCTTTCCATCTTGTATGTCCCGCAATTCTTCGTCTTCCACATCATGTGTAAACTTTATCCTTTTGTTTAACTCACCTATCTGATAATTTTCTTCTTTCATGACAACCTGAAGCAAAAATCTTGGCATGTGTCCCATCTTTGAATTGGACATAAGGTTTTTGGTGCCATTCCACATTGCTTCCAACATCAAATCTACATCGCCATCTGTAAGCGGTATGTTTTGATTTTTAGCTGCATTTTCATTTACAATGCCGTAAAATGAGATAAGTGAATATGGAAGTATATATTTCTCTGTAAATGTTCCTTGGGCATTGCCGCTCTGTGACGGCATCACAGTTGTGCCTTTTATGTAAGTCATGTTGACCTTGTGAAGGGACCGCCCAAATCCAAACTGAACAGGTCCTGTTAAAGTCATAGTTTTGTCCTTGACTGCTGTTGTAGCTCCAAAAAGCCTCACATCTATACATTTATTGACGATATCATCATTTGACCCGAAATCACTTATTCTGTCATCTTTTGTCCGCAGCTTCCCGCTTTCATCTCTCGTCTCTAAGATAAATACATCCATCCCTTTGTATCCTGATAAGTAATCTCTTATGGTCCTTTTAAGCCTTACGTCTGTCACTATGTTTATGCCTGTCTCCTCGTCGATCCTTGGCTTATTTTCATCTACAGGATCTCCATTTGGATTTGCAAAGCTTACATCATAAAGAAAAAGTATTTCTGAGCGGTTTTTTATTACATTGCTCATCATTGTTCCTCCCCTTTGCTATAGATTATAGATGCTATTTCGTCTGCAAGGTTTAATCCACAGGCGAAGTAGAAATTTATTTCATCTACTGGCATGTGCCAATTATCTCCCGCTAAAAGAAGATAATTTGATACCTCTTTTGCCAGCAGCCTCTTGCCTTTGTCAAATGAATCGTACTCCTCAAGCTTATTCTGCACTTTTGGCAAAAGCCCTCTTATGTCGTTTTCATCCATCTTTAAACTTTTTAAGTTTTTCATGAAAGGTTTTGCACCTCTATCTTTGTACTGCTTTCTAAGAAGAAGTTCTGTAAGAGCACCTAATAGCACAAGTCCTCTTTTGATAGGCGTTTCGAAGTTTTCATCGTACTTTTTAAAGAAATCTGACAATGGCCTTTCCTCCATGGCTTTAACCTCCATTTCCACTAATCCTAAATTTTGTAAAAACTTAATCGCCATCATTCCATCTTTTATAGCGCTTTGATAGTATTTGTCCTGAATGAATTCATCTCTTACCCGCTTCATTATAAATTTTAGTATCAAGTTTATGTCAATTTTTCTGCCTCTGAAAATCCTGTCTGTCAAATCTAAAAAGTAACCGTCAAGATCGCTGTCTCGCTTCTTCATGTCAGACTTAGACAAAAAATTGCGTATATTTCTGAAAGTGAAGTTTTCATTAAAAATGTCATCTACTGTGTCTTTTGCCTTGAAAATCTCCCTAATATGCGACGGAAACACGTCTTCTATAAGAAGCAGTATCCTTTCAGCAGAGTTTTGCTTTTCTATGAATAGATAGTTTAATGAAATTGAGTCATCGGCATCTTTTAAAAAATACATTATGTCGTCTTCATCGGTTATGACTCTTTTTTTCGTTGATTCTTTTAAGGATACAAGCTTTGAAGTTTCTTTGAATATGTCTAATATCTCCTCTTTTACAAATCTTTCACCTATTAGAAATTTAGGTATCAGTTGATATTTGAGCCCGTAAAACTTAAACGTCAAATTGTTTTCTATGTACTTCTTGCCTTCTTCAAGCTTTAATCTGCAGTCTGGGCACACAGGAAAGTTTCTCCACGATTTTTTCTCATCAAACCCTCCGACTATGTACCCTGTTTTATCAATCGTGTAGAAAGCGTATGTGTCAACTTTGCCGAACACCAGATCCTTCTTCTCACCGCATATTGAGCATACTTTGTCATTTGCTGAAAGTTTATTGTATTTTTCGTTGTCCGTATCTATGAGTAGTTTCCTAAATAATGGTATGTCGCCAATGTACTTGTATGTACTGCCTTCTACAAATTTGAGCATAAGCAAAAGTCCATCTTTTTTAGGAAATTCCCCTCTAAACTTTACGATTTCTCCCAATATTTCATCTTTATTTTCGTGAATAGCGCTGTTTAAATTTTCAAGAAATCGCCTTTCATCTTCATCGATGTTTAATCCTTTTTTAGTAAGGATTTTAAACCAACTTAAAATCTTGCCGTTAAATGTCTTGTCAGGCTCTGTAATCTTTGCGGCAGGCATATAGCCAGGGCCATTGCCACCAGCGCTTGAGTACAAGTACCTTGATATTTTTTGGCTGTCTGTCTCCTCTATCGTCACATCCTTGTACTTTACATCACCGCTATCGACCGTAAAATTAATGGCTATGATGTTTTTATACGATCCATTTTGATTTGGATCTTCTATTAAAACGTCTAAAAGGCTTTTCCTTCCGGCATTTATAGACATTTCGCCTATATCCTTTACTGCATCCAGCACAATACGCACCCCCTTTACAATATCTCAAAGCATCCGAAACCTTGAGAGTTTTTTGCCCCAAGTCCTGAGTAGTAGGCAACCTTCAAAAGATCCGGGCTACACTCCACATCATATATTCCCATCCAGCCTTTTACGATGGTATTTTTGTACTTTATGATCTTTTGATATTTCACATTTTCTCTGCCAATGGGATAAAGTTTAAAATGTGGATCTTTTACCTCCTCGCCGTAAATTACCTCATACTTTTTTAATAGGTTTTTCAATAAAAGTTCTGAAAAGTTATCATGCCAAGGTGAGTAATAATAAGTGTATCTGACACCTTTATCTTCGATTGTAGAGTATGTGACGACAGGCGACAAAAACTTTATCCTTGCCTTATCTCTAAATATAGGTGGGTTTTCGATATTTATGGAATTAAGCTTAAATGTCTGGTTGTTGAATACGCAAAAGTCTTTTTTAAATATGTTTTGTGAAATGTCGTATATAAATTCGTCAATTGGCGAAGATACAGTAAGCTTAAATGGCGGCTTCAAAAGGATCTTGTCCTCTCTTTTTAAAAGCCTAAATTCCCCTTCAAGCCTTGAATACGTAAATAGCTTAAACTGCCTTTTCCCATGTTTGAATCCCTCGTCGTGCATGAACGCGCTGAAATCCCCATCTGTCATGCTGTTATATATAAAACCTTGCACTATGTGATTGTACTGTATAGGCAAGTGCAATTCCTTATCGCCAATGAATTCCAGTACCACCCTCATCACTTGATACCTCCTCATTTTCAAAAAGAACATCAATACTACATTTCTATAAAATTTTTCTAATGTAATATATTCTCCAAAATCATCCATTTTCCTGCTAAGTTCATGAAAATTTTAAAAAATAATAAATAAAACTATTTACCATCAAAAATTAAGTCAATAAAAAAACGCCTTAACGTAAGTTAAAGCGCTTATGGTTATATTATCTTTTCAAGTGTCTTCCATGCCAGCAAGGCACATTTCACTCTGGCCGGGAAATCTGACACACCCTGCAAGACTTGTGCATCGCCAAGTTCGTCTATGTCCACATCTTTTTTGTGTATCATGTCTATAAATTTCTCCACCAATTTTAAAGCTTCTTTTTTATCTTTCCCTTTTATAAGGTCACACATCATGGATGTGGAAGCTTGGCTTATGGCACAGCCATGACCTACAAATGATGCGTCCTCTATAACATCGCCATTCATCTTAAGCTCCAGCGTTATGTCATCGCCGCAAAGAGGATTGTGGCCTCTTTCTTTTATGGTAGGATTGTCCATCTCCCTCTTATTAGGGGAATTTTCATAGTGTTCCATTATTATCTCTGAGTAAAGCTGATTTAAGTCGCTCATCTAAACCACTTCCTGACATCTTTTAATCCATCTACAAAAGCATCTACTTCGCTTTTATCGTTGTAAACGTAGAAACTTGCCCTCACAGTGGCAGGGACGCCTAAGTACCTCATGAGAGGCTGGCAGCAGTGATGACCGCTTCTTACTGCTATCCCATCCTGATCAAGTATCGTAGCCACATCGTGTGGATGAACATTTTCCACATTAAATGATATTATGCCTGTTCTGTCTTTTGCACCTTTAGGTCCGTACAATTTTACGTAGTCTATCTCAACCAATTTGTTTAGTGCGTATTCTGTTAGCTCTTGCTCATGCTTTAAAATATTTTCAAGCCCTATTTTTTCAATATACTCTATAGCCTTCATAAGGCCATAAGCTCCTTCAACATTTGGCGTACCTGCTTCAAACTTAAGGGGTGACGGTGCAAATGTAGAATAATCCTCAAAAACCTCGTCTATCATCTCTCCACCGCTTAAAAACGGAGGAATGTCTGACAGCAAATCTTCCTTCATATATAGGACACCTATGCCCATAGGCGCCATCATCTTATGCCCGGAAAATGCGTAGAAATCACACCCAAGCTTCTCTACATCTATCTTCATATTTGGTATGCTTTGAGCGCCGTCTATCAACACTTTAGCGCCATTTTCGTGAGATAAATTGACAATATCGTAAACAGGGTTTATGATGCCTAAGACATTTGAAGAGTGCTGCAAAGCCACAAGCTTCACATTGCCTTCTTTCAGTATATCTTTAAATTCATCTAAGTCAAGCCTTAAATCTTCATCAAGGTGCACGTATCTAAGCTTTGCGCCTTTTTTCTCCGCCACCATCTGCCATGGAAGGATGTTGCTGTGATGCTCAGCTATCGTCAATACTATCACATCGCCTTTGCCAATGTGTTTAAGGCCCCATGTATACGCCACAAGGTTTATAGACTCTGTGGCATTTCGTGTAAACACGATAGATTCGGATGATCTGGCATTTATAAACTTTCTTACAGCATCTCTTGCTTCTTCGTAGGCTTCCGTCGACAATGCGCTTAGATAATGAGGACTTCTGTACACATTCGCATTGTACTCTTTGTAATACTTAGACACTGCATCAATCACATACGTTGGCTTTTGAGTCGTAGCCGCATTGTCAAAATATATGAGCTTTTTCCCGTGTGGAGTTGTCTTTAATACAGGAAAATCTTCTTTTATCTTTAAAACATCCAGCATCAGCCAGAAATCCTCCTTCCGATGTAACTTTTAACCGTTTCTTTGAGAACATCATTTGGCAATGTATCAATTACCGGATTAAAGCTTGCTTCCACCATCAAAAGCTTTGCCTCTTCCATGCTTAGGCCTCTTGACATCATGTAGAAAAGCTTGTTTTCATCGATTTGTCCAGCGCTGGCAGAATGGTTTGCCTGCACATCATCTTCAGAACACCATAGTGCCGGTATCGCGTCAGATCTTACCGTCTTATCAAGCAGCAAAACGACCTCGCTTTCATTGCCTTTGGCCTTTTTGGCTCCTCGCTTCATGTCTAAGTTGCCTCTGAAAACCGCTTTTGATTTATCTTTCAATGCGCCTTTCACATCAACACTGCTTTCTGTCCTCATTCCGATGTGGTTAACCCTGTAAGACATATCATGGCTTTGTTCGTAAGCTCCTAAGAATATAGAGTTAAAGTAAGCACTGCTGCCTACACCTTCCAACTCTGCAGTCACATCATAAGCATCTACTTTTCCGCCTAAATCAATTTGTGTCCATTTTACGGTAGCATCATTTCCTGTTATTATTATATTATTGTCAAAATTTGAAGAATCATCACTGAACCTTTGGATTTTCACTATGTTTACGCTTGCGCCATCTTTGGCAATGACGGCTGTAAGCCCATTGTGAAATCCCTTTTTGTCCGAAACATAATCGAAAACAACTGTCAAGTTTGACAACCTCTCAGCTACAATGAGGTTTAAATCAATTATAGTGTCATCATCATCAACTACACTGTAATTCACTGTGACAGGCAGTTTGACATTTGAATTAGGCAATGCTCTTATGCTAAAGCCTGTATTGTAAAATGCCAAAACCATATTCTTAAACTTTTCATCAACTCCAAAATTGTGAGCCAATGCAGACTTTATTGTGTTTAAATCGTCATCCATCAAAGCTTTCGTCAAAGGATTCATCACAAGCCCTTCTTGCACATCATTGCCGATGGTTGCGCTTTTGTACTCTTTGTAGTATGGAATATGGACATCGTCCAATTTCACTCTTTTCCACATGGGCATTGGCACTTTTGAGAATACCTCATAACCTTTTACTCTAAGCTCTTTCTCTCCACTTCCGCCTTCCTTTATGATATCTTGTATTGTATTGTAATCTAATGACTTAATCATAGAAACATCTCCTTTACCCTATAGTTCCTTCAAGTTCCAGCTTGATAAGGCGATTAAGTTCTACGGCATACTCAAGCGGAAGCGATTTTGCTACAGGCTCTACAAATCCTCTTACGATCATGGATCTTGCTTCATCTTCGCTTAATCCTCTTGTCATAAGGTAGAATATCTGCTCGTCGCTGATTCTTCCTACCTTTGCTTCATGCCCTATATCGACATTGTCGTTTAAAACCTCTATTATAGGCATAGTATCTGATCTTGATATTTCATCTATCATAAGGCCTTCACACTGCACAGACGCCTTTGCACCTTCCGCATTAGGTCCTATCCGCAAAAGGCCTCTGTAGTTTGTGATTCCACCATCTTTAGATATACTTTTTGCCAATACCTTTGATGATGTGTACGGTGCTAAATGTATCATCTTAGATCCTGTATCTAAATGCTGTCCTTTTGCTGCAAATGTTACACCTGTGTACTCAGACTTAGCCCCTTTGCCTCTTAAGACAGATGCCGGATAAAGCATTGTCTTGTGGCTGCCAAAAGAGCCTGATATCCACTCTATCACGCCGTCTTTGTCGACTAAAGCTCTCTTTGTGTTTAAGTTGTAAGTATTTTTGCTCCAGTTTTCGATAGTAGAGTAGATAAGCCTTGCTCCTTCTTTTACAAAAAGCTCCACACAGCCTGCGTGTAAATTGGATACTGCATACTGTGGTGCTGAACACCCTTCTATGAATCTCACTTCGCTGCCTCTATCTGCTATAATAAGCGTGTGCTCAAATTGACCTGTTCCCGGTGCATTCATTCTAAAGTACGCCTGAAGCGGCACTTCTACTTTCACATTTTCAGGTACGTACACAAATGTACCACCGCTCCATATAGCCCCGTGTAGTGCTGCAAACTTGTGGTCATTTGGCGTAACATTCTTCGTCATAAAATACTCTTTAATAACGTCAGGGTACTTTTTCAAAGCTGTGTCCATGTCTTCAAATATTACGCCTTGTTTTGCCAGATTGTCTTTTATGCTGTGATAAACTACTTCGGAGTCGTACTGCGCGCCTACACCAGATAAAGCCTTTTTCTCTGCCTCAGGAATGCCAAGCTTCTCAAACGTATTTCGTATGTCTTCAGGCACTTCGTCCCATGAGTTTTTCATCTTCGTGTCAGGGCTTAGATATGCTACAATTGAGTTTATGTCAAGCTGACTTAAATCAACGCCCCACGTAGGCATTGGCTTGCTTTCATATATTTCAAGAGATTTTAAGCGAAAATCCCTCATCCATTTAGGTTCGTTTTTTCTTTCAGATATCTCCTCAACGATCTTTTTAGAAAGCCCCTTTTCCGTCTTGTACGAATACCTGACTTCGTTTTTTATGTTGTACCTGGAAAAATCTATATCATTAACAATGGTTTTCTTCATCTGATTCACCCCTTTATGACAGAACTTCGTCCAGTATAGACTCGTATCCTGTCTTCTCCAGCTCCTTCGCCAGATTTTTGTCTCCCTCTTTGACAATTTTTCCATGAGCCAGTACAGATATTACATCAGGCTCCAAATAATCCAGTATCCTGTTGTAATGAGTTATTATAAGTATTGACATATCTTCTGCCTTCAATTTTCTCACTGTCTCGGCTACAACCCTTAAAGCGTCTATGTCAAGACCTGAATCTATTTCATCCAGCATGACAAGCTTTGGATTTAACATGGCCATCTGTAAGATCTCGCTTTTCTTCTTTTCTCCGCCAGAAAAACCTACGTTTAAGTACCTTGTCCTGTACTCTGGCTTCATATCCAGCATATCCATCTTTTCCTTCATGCTTTTCGCAAACTGCAGCATAGGCATGTTTTTATTTGTAACTGCATTTAAAGAAGTCCTTATGAAATTATCTACCGTAATCCCTGGGATTTCCTCAGGCGATTGGAACGATAAAAATATGCCTTTCTTCGCCCTTTCGTTTACCTTTAAGTTTACTATATTTTCTCCTTCAAAAAGTATCTCACCGTCTGTCACTTTGTAATGTGGATTTCCCATTATCACATTGCAGAGGGTACTTTTCCCGCTGCCATTAGGTCCCATAATAGCATGTATTTCTCCTCTTTTTATAGTCAAATTGAGTCCTTTCAATATCTCTTTGCCGTCAACTTCTGCTTTGACATCTTTTATTTCCAACAAATTATCCTTCATATTTACACTCCCTTTTTTAATTCCTACTATTTTAATGGGATTACTTCCATGTTTTAATTATACCCTAATATAAAAAAAAATCAATAAATATATGAAAAATATACTCATTGTTTATTTTTGCCTTGTGTGACACAATCTATAGCAGAGAAAAATAATATGAATTTAAAAAAAATAACATACCGCAAGAATTGTTGCAGTATGTTATGTCAATCCGTTTTCTGATTTTAGATTAAAGCGTTTTTCATTTTTTATCGTTACTTAGTTTTTTAGTGGCTAATTTAATGTTATTCATTTTATTATAACGATGAATCCAATATATAAAAAATAAAACAATTAAAATTATATATGAAATAAAAATATGTATTTCCAGAGAATTAAGCTTATCTTTACTTAAGTTAAATAAATGTAAAATTCCCATTGACACAAAGGCTAACATTGTAATAAAATCTCCACCTATCATATCAATTTCTTTTTTTATTACTTTCCTTATTAATTGAACTAGCATAACTAATGCCATGAAAAACCATACATATGCCATGTCCTTACAGCACCCTTTCTACTTTTGACTTCTGATGCCCGTAACTATTCCTATACTTTTATAAGGCTGTCCCTTTAAATTCCCTCTTAACATTACTTGTTTTTTATCAAATTTATTGACTTAAATTTTATTGTTTTATTGCTTTATTGTCAAGAATGATTTTTAACATCACATCCAGTTTCTCGAAAAATATCGAAATTTGCGAAAAAATTTTTATAATCAGAACTAAACTTGATAAAAAAATAACCGAAACAAATAACATATAGTTACTAAAAAGCCAATTTATATATTTTTAAAATTAAATTAAGCAAAACACAGCAAATTCTTAATAAATTAGGCTATAATACTGGTGGTGTTGATGGAGTATTTGGCAAAAATACAGATGCTGCAATACGTAATTTTCAAAAGTCACATGGATTAACAGCAGATGGTATAGTCGGACCAAAAACATTAGCAGCATTAAGACAGGCTGCAGACAACACTTCATTATCATCTTCAAACGGAAGTGTAAATAAAACATACATCACGTACAACAGCAGCGGAACAAAAAATGTCATAAACAATTCAAAAATTGATGTATTAGCAGGAGATTTAAGCAGAAATACAAGTACGACAGTATATAAGACATATGATAAAAACGGCAAAACACAAACAACAAGCTTTTTCAGTGTAGTAAAAAATTTTGGAGAAGGATTAGGAAAAGCCGTAGAAGATACAGCAAAAGGTGGAGCAAATGTTGTAACACATCCCAAAGAAGTAGTCAAAGGTATAGAATATGCAGTATCGCATCCTGCTGAGACAATAAATGCAATAAAAAACGAAACAGTAAAAACATACAATGAATTTAAAAACGGAGATGCCAATACAAAAGCAAAAATACTTGGTGACATAACAGGAGAAGTTGCTTTATCAGTAATAGGCACAAAAGGAATAGACAAAGTAGCAAAAGCAGTGAAAGAAGTAGGAGTAATAGCAAAAACTGCAGAAACAGCAGAAACAATAGGCGATGCAGCAAAAGCAGCAGGTGTTGCGGAAAAAGCTATAAAAAATGTTTCTACAACTGCTGAAAAAGTAGAGACAACAACTGTAGAAGAAGCTGCTTCAAGTTCATCAAAAATCGCTTCAAAATGGCTTGATAAGAATGGTAAATATATATGGCCACCAAATGATGGGTTTGTTGATACACCAGTAAAAAAGGTATTCAAACCTGGAGAAAAATTTGATAGATACGGAAGTAAAGACGGCTTTTTTACAGCACCTATAGGTACTCCATTTGAAATGAGGTCATTGCCGCGGGAATATGAATTAAAGAAGTACCACGTATATGAAGTAGTAAAACCTTTTGAAGTATTAGAAGGTAAAGCAGCTCCATGGTTTGACCAGCCTGGTGGAGGGATACAATACAAAATGCCAAAAACAATAAAAGAATTGATAAATGAAGGATATATAAAGGAGGCAAAAACAAAATGAACATACAAGAATTAGAAGAAAAATTAAAGACAGAAGGGGTAATAGATGTATATTGGAGTATACCAGGACATTTTATTCCCGGCGCTGATTGGTGGTTAGAACAAAGCAAAAATAAGAGTTGGCTAGTATATTACCAAGATGAGAGAGGAAACAAACATACCATAAAAACATTTATATCTGAAGACGAAGCATGCGAATTTTTTTACAATTATGTAATTGAAAAATATAAAGACGAAAGACCCGATATATTATAGAGAAAGAATATAAAAAGCAAAACCATATATAGGGAAAGATTTATAAAGTTCAGACCATAGTTTTAATCTATGGTGCTACTTTAAAAATAAAAGCTTATAATTAAGCAGAAACAGTAGGCGATGCAGTAAAAGCAGAAAAAAATTGTTTGTACTGTTGAAAAAACTATAGAAGCAAGTGTAGTGAAAACCACAGATAATAAAATTCCAATAACCAACAAGCCAAATTCGGTTGTCGAAAGAATTGATACTGATGGGAATATAATTCAAAGAAGATACTACGATTCAAACGGTCGAGCAGTTAAGGATATTGATTATACTAATCATGGTAATCCAAACCAACACCCAAAGGTTCCTCATGAACATACGTAGGATTGGAGCAATCCTAACAAGCCTGTAAGAAAGTAAAGAGGTGATAAAATGAAGTACAGCTACTTAGAACTCAAAGAAGATTTAAGTATTGGCCATGAAGTAGAGTTTTTATACAATGGTGAAAAATATTCGATTAGTCATAATGAAAAAGGATGGTATTTGACTAAATTTAGTGATAATATCTATCAATCTTTTTGCAATAGTGAGGAACTTTTAAAAAAAAGCACTTATAAACAATAAGCGTATCGAAGAAATTTGGGACAATGTAGTCGTTGAGTCAGTTTTTTAAAGTATCAATTCTCAAATTAAATAAATACCACGTATATGAGTAATAAAGCTATTTGAGGCATTGGAAGGTAAGATAGCTCCGTAGTTTGACCAGCCTGGTGGAGGGATACAATACAAATTGCCAAAAACAATAGAAGAATTGATAAATGAAGGATATATAAGAAAGGTGGAGAAGTAATATGAATTTAAAAGAATTAAAGGAAAGACTAATAAGAGAAAACATACCACAGATATGGTGGGGAATACCTGGACAATTTGATCCGTTTGCTAATTTCTGGTTAAAACAAAATGAAGAGGGAACTTGGATAATGTATTATCAAGATGAGAGAGGGAATAAAGATACAATAAAAACTTTTGCATCAGAAGAAGATGCTTGTGACTTTTTTTATAAATATGTAACTGAAGTATATGAAAAAGAAAAGCCATATATAGGGAAAGGGAAAGATTTATAAAATTCAGCACCATAGTTTTAATCTGTGGAACAGTAGCACCACATGAAGAATGGTGAAGACCAGGAGGAACGAGACAAATATTTGTACCAAACGCAGACGTATTAAAGGATGTGAAGTAGCACATGACACTTAAAAGGAATAAACTATACGAAGTAAGAAATTAATAGAAGCAATAGACAATGTAATGCCTGAGTTAGAAAAAGAAATAAAAGATAGAAAAAAGGCATACCAGGATATGGAGAAGTTGATGAACTTGAATTTATAAAGGAGGAATTAGAAGAGGTAAAAAGAATGGCAGTAGAGAACAGATTGCCACCAAAGAACAAAAGAGCATTTCAATATCCATGGTTTTTCACAGATGGGTGGAAAGTCGAACCGAAAATAAAAGATAAACTTTGGGATATTGCTCGTATGTATGAAAGACAACTAAAAGACTGAGAATATATGAGATTGTGGCGGGTGTATTTTCAGTATCTTAAACAGATTGAAAAATTCATTTTTTCTTACTTTTATTAGCATAAAATCTTTGATAAAATAAAAGTAAGTTTTTATTTTTCAAAATTATACAAAAACGAGGTATGATGATGGAAAAGCCATTAATTAGAATTTTAATTGATCGACTATTATATTTGTTAATTGCATCATATGGAATTATCAAGGTATTTATCGTTAAAGGTGTTATAGACAAAATATTTTTATTTGCAATATTCATTACATTCTCTCATGAATTTTACAAAACTTTTAATCAACAAGCTAAATTCAAGTGATAAAAGAATTGATTCTATTTTATCCGCTGTAATAATTTTCATAGGTTTTGCTATGGCTAGTTGGACGAGATACAAGCAAGCTTTGCACGATATAATTGCTGGTACCCTTATAATAAAAAGTTAAATTTTTTAAATGGAGGGATGAACAAAATGTTCAAACTTTTTATAAGAGCATTGATTTCTGGTTTAATTTTTACACTGTTGATGTTTCTGTTATTTAAAAAAGAAAAAAACGACTTTAAAAAGAAAAGTTTAAAGCAATTCATCTTAATGTTCTTAGTTTATTTCATTGCATATATGATTATTAGCTTACTCATCAAGTAAAATTTTTCTGAAGGGGTATCATGTATATGAATAGAAAAAACATGATAACAATAATCATTGGTGTATTAATAATGGCTTTTGGATTAATTATAGGATCATTAAGCAGATATAACATCTTAGAAAAAATCTTTTCCTTTCTCTTAGTAGCAGTAATACTTGCCGTAATATGTGATATATACCTTCTTTTCAAGGACAAAAGATATTTTGGAAAAGCAAAATGGATAGTAAAAACAAGCAATAATACATTACTGCTTACAATCAGCTTGTACTGCACCTTAATACCGAATTTAAGCATTAATTCTAAAGACTCTCTGCACACTATGCTTATCTCAATCATCTTTGTATCCGGGCTAATTCCTTTTTTTCATTCCATATTAAAAGACGGAATAAATGAAAAAGGCATATTTCATTGGGGCACTTTATATACATGGGATAAGATCCAAAGTTACAGTTTTACAGATAATTTTTTAGTCATTGCTTTAAATGCCTCCGCCAATAAAATCAAATTAATTGTCAAAAAGGAAGATAAAGAAAATATCAAGCTTTTATTAAAAGAGCATATGAAGCGCTAACGTCAATCAACAAATAAAAATAACAAGCCAAGAAAAAAACCGAGAATAAGTCTCGGCTATATTTCATCTACATCGACGTATTTAGCTATTATATCATCAACAGGGACTATCAAATATTCGGTATCACCGTGCTTTATTTTAGTGCCAGAAAATTCTTTATATATGACTCTATCGCCTATCGATATTTCATCTGTGGCACCGGCTGCAAGACCTTCCACAATGCCTTCATGCAACTTTTCTTGCGCATTTCGAGGGATTATTATTCCTCCTATTTTTTTATCTCCTTCCGCTTCTTCAAGTCTTATAAGAGCATTCCCATTTACTGGTTGTATCTTTTCCATGTACATCATCCTTTCTAAAATTATTATTGTAAATAATTTTTATCCTTGGATACCTAATAGAGTATTCAATCTGGCCTTATCAAACCCTACTACTATTGTGCCATCTATGTCAGTCTGTGGCACACCCCTTTGTCCGCTTCTCCTTACAAGCTCCTCAGCAGCGCCAGGATTTTTGGTTACATCTACTTCTCTAAATGGTATATTGTTTTGTCTTAAATATGATTTTGTAGCGCTGCACCACGGACATGAAGGCGAGGTGTAAACAATGACCCTATGATATTTTTTTGACCCATCACTTGATTTTACAGGTGACGTAGTAAGCAGCTTTTCGTAATAATCTTCTGTCTGTACACCGTAGACTATCTGCTGCACTTTTCCATCGCCGTATGCAATTAAAGCAGGTACGGCAGTGATGCCAAATTCTGTGTGCAACCCTACCTCCGATGCATTTACTGCATAGACTTTTACATCTTTGTTTTTATCGCTGAATTTCTTTAAATTATCTAACGCCTCTAAGCTTTTTTGAGATTTATTGGAGTAAAATAACAGCATGAAAAAATCTGTCGATTTTTTTATGTCTTCAAATTCACTCCTATCTTTTATAAAGCTTAACATACGCAACACCTCTTACAATCATATATAAATCGCGGGAATATACCCCCCAATGGTAGCTGGTTAATCTACAATATATTATATTCATACTGCATTAAAATGTCAACATATCGGACATCACGAGAAAAGTATATGTTTATATAAGCTAATGTATACTATCTATAAGGAAAGGAGTTGTTTTTATGAAATATGAAAGAGCCGAAGAAATATACAATTCTCCCTAGTTTTGCAGCAAAATTTTATGTAGAGTAACCCAGAACCAGCAATTTTTCTAATGATTCTGGGTAAAATTTTTTTAAATTTTTGTCATATTTTGGTTGCGGATTATTATGGATTGTGGTATAATATAGTTATATTGAATTTTATTGGGGGAGTTTAATGTGTATTTAAAGAAAAGTAGACGCAGTTCCGGAAGAATATACCTATCTATTGCAGATGGATATCGCGATAAAGAAAGAGGGCATACAAGAACTGTTACTATTGAATCCCTTGGATACCTCGATGAACTTCAAAAACAATATGATGATCCAATCGCTTTTTTTGAACAAAAGGTTAAAGAATTGAATGAACAAAAAGCCATGAAAAAGACTCCAATTACTCTTAGTTTTTCTCCTAATGAAAGACTTTTGATTAATACGAATAATCGTAAAAACTTTGGCTACGCTGCATTTAGTAAGATTTATCATGAACTTGAATTGGACAAATTTTTGAAAAACAGGCAGCGTCATTCAAAAGAAGAGTATGATTCTAATGCTATTATGAAACTTCTCGTATTTTCACGTTTATTGTATCCTGCTTCAAAGAAAAAGACTTATGAGAATAGAGATATATTCTTTGAGAGGTTTGATTTTTCTTTGGATGATATCTACAGATGTTTATCTTTTTTCAATAAGCATAGTGATGCTTTGCAGCTTTGGGTTCATGAGCATATTAAGTCTTTATATGAACGAAATACTAATCTGGTTTATTACGATGTTACCAACTATTATTTTGAAATTGATGAACAAGACGAATTGCGTAAAAAAGGCGTTTCTAAAGAACACAGGCCAGATCCAATTGTGCAGATGGGATTATTTATGGACACCAATGGTATACCTATTACATATAAACTTTTTCCTGGCAATGCTCTAGATAAAACTACACTTATGCCTATGTTAAGGAAAATACAACATGATTATTCTTTGGGAAGAATTATTGTAGTTGCTGATAAAGGTATCATCACTGGCGATAACATTTGGTATACTTTATCTGCTGGTAATGGTTATGTATTCAGCTATTCTGTTCGTTGTGCAGATAAGGAATTTAAGAAATATGTCCTTGACGAAAACGGATATACACACAGAGGAGATAGCTTCAAGATAAAATCCAGACTTTATCCAAGAGAAATATTAGTAACCACCACTAAAGGCAAAAAAATGAAAAAGGTAGTTGATGAGAAGCAGGTTGTTTTCTATAGTGAGGAATATGCTTTGAAAGCAAAATATGAACGAGCCGCTGCAATAGAAAAAGCCAAAGATTTAATTAAAAATCCAGCGAAATATAATAAAGCTACATCTTACGGTGCTTCCAAATATGTAAAAAATCTTATTTTTGATGATGAAACTGGCGAAATATTGGAAAGTGCTCGTCAACACCTAGTATTTGATGAGGAAAAATTAAAAGAAGAAGAAAGATTTGATGGATATTATGCAATAGTTACTAGCGAATACAAAGAATCTGATGATAAAATTATTGAAATGTATCGTGGTTTATGGAAAATAGAAGAGGCTTTCAAGATAACTAAAAGCGATATTGAAAGCAGACCAGTGTATTTATCACTGAGAGAGCATATTGATGCTCATTTTCTGATATGCTTTATATCACTTGTAATTGTAAGGATACTTGAATACAGACTAAAAGGCAAATATTCTGTTTCAGCTATACTTGAAAGCCTAGCCAAAGCATCCTGCAGCTATATACAGGAGAATTATTATCTTTTTGATTTTAATAATGATGTTCTTGAAGATATAGGCAAAGAACTAGGTATCGAATTTGGGCATAAATATATGAGGTTAGGAGAAATTAAAAAAATTTTAGGAGAAGTAAAAAAATGACATTTCCACTACAACTTATTGACAAAAGCAAAAAGCCCGAAAGCCTTCATTTTAAAGGTTTCAGGGGCTTTTTTTATTCCTTTTTGCTGCAAAAGTCAGGTTAAAATTCCATATGCAGCTAGATAAAACCAGTTTTTGTATATTTGATATCAAAAAATGAATGTTAGCGTATAGGAAAAGCCTCAATGCTAACATTATAAAATTCTTATTAAATTCAATGCTTCAATCATTTTCTCTAATTAAACTAATAAATAAATTTATATCTTCTCACCATTTGATTCTATAACATCTTTGTACCAGTAAAAGCTCTTCTTCTTTATCCTTCGTAAGTCCTTTAAATCAAATTCGTCTCTATTGACATAGATAAAACCATAACGCTTACTAAATCCTTGATGGGTGCTGACAAGGTCAATTGCTGACCAAGGGCAATATCCTATTAAGTTTACGCCATCAGTTATCGCTAGCTTAGCTTGTTCTATATGCTTTCTTAAGAAATCAATCCTGTAATCATCATTTACTACATCGCTTTCTTCTAACTTATCATAAGCGCCTAATCCATTCTCTGTTACAAGCAGCGGAAGATTATATCTGTCATTTATTTCCCGCAATGTGCTGCGAAAACCTAATGGATCGATTTCCCAACCAAATTCTGTTTTTTCTAAATACGGATTAGAAACTCCTCTGTATACGCCTTCTTCTCCAATGGCAATCTGCTGATCTCCTGTGGAATTTTTATCGGAAGGATCATTCTTGCTTTCAGCTACAGTTGATGTTGAGTAATAATTAAAAGCTATAAAATCAGGTTTTCCGCTTTTTAAGATTTCCATATCCCCTTCTTGAATTGCAGGTGTATATCCTTTCTCTTCCAAGTAGCTCCATGCTATACTATTGTATCGCCCAAATACAGCCGCATCTAAGTACAGCCAGTTGCGAATTGACGAGAAGTTTGAAGCAGCAATTACATCTTCAGGCTTAGAACTAGCGGGATAGATTGATATGATATTTGGCGCAGGACCTATTTTTGCATTTGAACACATTTCATGGCATAGTTTCATCGCTTTTGCCTGGGCCAAAAGCATATGGTGGTTTTGCTGATATAATTCTTTTTGTGGATTTTTTATTTTAGAATCAACAGTTCCAAGAACTGCTCCATATAAAATCATCATATTTTGTTCATTAATTGTTAGCCAGTATTTCACGCGGTCACCGAAATATTTAAACAAAGTTTTAGCATAGTTCTCGTAAGCATCTATTGTTTCTCTATTTGACCAACCACCTTTTTCTTGTAGTGCATAAGGTAGATCAAAGTGGTACATGGTAACGATAGGTTCAATATTATGTGACAGCAATTCATTTATTAAATCGTTATAAAATGCTATACCTTTTTCATTTATTTCCCCTGTGCCTTTCAGATAAATTCTTGTCCATGCAATAGAAAAGCGATAAGCTTTAAGACCCATTTCTGCAAATAAAGCTATATCCTCTTTGTATCGATGATAATGATCGCTGGCTACTTTAAAATCTGATGTTCCTTCAGGATGCTTTCCCATATCAATGACAGAAGGTCCTTTTCCGTCTTCATCCCATGCACCTTCTACTTGGTATGCTGATGTGGATGCTCCCCATAAAAAGTCTTCTGGAAATGGTTTTATAAACTCATGATACATTAATAAATCTTTCCTTCCTAAATTAATATTATAACATAAACTTATAAATTGGAGGCAATTGTATACCCTTCCATTACAGCTTCCATTATTTTTCTTGGTTTGATGCAATCTCCGATCATAAATGTTTCTGGTACAATCCCATAAAAACTTTCTGCTACCGATTTATTTGGTTTCAATCCGGTGGCAATTATAACAGTATCTGCCTTAATGAATTTTTCTTCTCCATCACTTGTTTTAACCACTACAACATCTTCTTTGATTTCCTGGCATGTAGTCTTCAACATTGTATTTAATGTGCTTGCCTGTTGCATTTTTTGGCAAAGTGCAATTTTATAAAGCATGTTTCCCTGTGCTGCTATTTCTTCTGCAAGCTCGATGATTGTAACATTTTTCTGCTGAAGTAATGAAAGCTCCAGTCCAATTTCTGCACCAATTGTGCCGCCACCAATAATTACAACATTCTGCCCAATCTTATCCATATGTTCAATGGCATCATAGAAACTGATCACATGTTGCTTATCAATTCCTGGTATATGTGGTATAACAGGATTCGCTCCCACTGCTATTATAACTGCATCTGGCATGATTTTTTTTACAAGTTCCGGCGTAGCTTCTGTATTTAGATGAACTTCAACTTTGGACTTTTTAAGCTGTACTTTAAGATAATCTAAAAATGCTTTAATATCACTCTTATAATATTCCATTGCAACATAGTGAAGTTCGCCACCTAAGAAACTATTTTTTTCAAATAAAATTACTTTATGACCTCTTTTATCTGCCACTAATGCAGCTTGTAGTCCTGCTGGTCCAGCACCTATTACGACAATTCTTTTCTTTATATCGGCCTTTTCTAATTTCCGTGGTATCCATGATTCATTGGAGCATCTTGGATTCACAGAACATCCTACATTTCTGTGGTTTGTAGATATGTGATAACATTGTAAACATCTTATACACGGGACAATGTCCTCAGGTCTACCTTCTCTCGCTTTTTTAGGCCATTCAGGGTCTGCCACCAAAGCACGTCCAAGTGCAACCACGTCTGCAACCCCATCTGAAATCAACTGCTCAGCTTCGTCTGGATTCATAATAGCCCCAACGACTGCAACAGGAATATGAACATTTTCTTTTACGATTTTTGCATATTTTGCATTAGGCACATGTTCTGAAAAATTAGTAGTAACCATATGAACATTAGCCTCACGCTCCATGTCTAACCCACACGAAATCTGTACCATATCAATTAATGGTTCTGCCATCTTTATAAAAGCCAACACATCTTCAAATTCTATCCCACCCTCGATCCATTCTGTTGCTGAAATTCGCATATCAATAGGGAAATTTGCTCTTACCGCTTTTCTAACCCTTTCTAAAATCATTAGAGGAAATCTTGCTCTGTTCTCAAGGCTTCCACCATATTTATCTGTTCTTTTGTTAAAAAATGGTGATAGGAATTGTGCTGGTAGCCAGCCATGGCCAAAATGCATAAAAATCATATCAAAGCCTATATCTTTAGCGTCAAATGCAGTTTGTTCGTACCAGCGAAGTGTTTCCTCCATCATTTCTTCTGTCATTTCTTTTACTTCTACTCCATCATTTCTAATAAATCCGGAAGGTCCTTTGGCAAAATCTTTTACTCGAGCATATTGACCTGCATGTACAATTTCAATAGAAGCTTTTGCACCCGCCTGACGTGCAATCAAAATCCTTTGTCTTGTTTGTTCAACCTCATATTTTGAAAATGCATAAGGTTCATCTGATGAAGCAAACGAAGACTTTCCAGGTTCTGCAATGACAGAACCAGCAATAACAATTCCCGGTCCACCTAAGGATTTGTCAAAAAATTTCTGCCCAATGGGTGTAGCCACAATTCGATTTCTCACCATCATATCATTGATCTTAATTGGTGAAAATAAATTTGGATATTTCATAATATTCCTCCTAAATTTAAGTTTTCGCATATAGATGATTACTTTTTTATATCATCACTAAATATTCCATTAAAACTCTTTAATTTACCTTTTCATACGTCATTTTTGTCCATATAGCCAAAATCTACAGTGGTTTTCTCTATTTTTTCCAGAATAATGTCAATACAGACTTTTAGCAAATTCTATTAACTAGTCATAATTGCTTGTCAAAATGAAAGTTACTTAATAATTGATTGTACTGATAAAAAGAAGAGATGGCTTCATAGCCCCTCTTATAAACAATTTAATTTATTTTACTAATGTTTCTTCTGTTTCTTCCAACATAATTTGTCTATCTACCATCTTAAAAAACGGAATCCATATTAAAGTTGTTATAATAATCAATACTATTTGTAAAATTGCTGTCGGCACACCTTGTGCAAGAAAACCTGAAATAATCTGCGGCATAGTCCAGTTTACAATGACACCGGATAATCTCGGGGTAACGCCAAGTGCTATTGAAAGATAACTAATTGTTGTACAAATAATTGGATTCAAAATATAAGGAATGAATAATAATGGATTTAATAAAATTGGTATACCAAATAACAATGGCTCGTTAATGCCGAAAATTGCAGGGATTATTGCCATTTTACCAAGTGTCTTTAATCTCTTACTTTTCGCAGTAAACGCCATTAGAAATGCAAGACCGAATGTGCCTCCAATGCCTCCAGGTTGACATAATACAGAAAATGAATCAGTGATAATATTCGGTAAAGGTAAACCAGATGACAGTGCCTTTAAGTTCTCAGCAGATGCAGCTAATGTCAACGGTGAAATGATGCTAAAAACAGCATTGCCATGAATACCAAAAAACATAAACAAAGTACTTAGTATTTGGACAAGAAGATAAGCTGGATATGACAATCCAATTCCTTGTAATGGTACTTGAATTAGTGAGTAAATCATCTGATGAATGCTTCCAAAACTTGTCTTAGCTAATCCTGCTTCTATAAACGTTGCTAAAAGTGCAGAAAACAATGCGGGCACTAAACTTGCAAAAGATTCTTCTACTATAGGTGGAACACCTTCTGGCATACGCAAATAAATCTTTTTATCTTGAAGCAATTTTGTAAATCTTACAGTAAAAACACTTATAAGCATCGCAGTAAATAAACCTGGATATCCTAACCATTGAGTAGGAATATCAGTATATAGTTTATGTGGAGTAATTAACAAAAATGTCATAAAACTAATAATCGTTATGGAAAGAGGTTTCATTCCCAATTTTGTTGCATATTGATATGGTAATACAATAGCAACATACAAAGCAATTATACTAAGTGTTAGAGATTGAATTGTCATAAATATAGTTGCTAACCCTGTATTTTTAACAAAACTTTGCCATGCTGGGATATTTAAAAATGCTCCTAAGCAAGCAAATGAACCAAGTAAAATAACTGGCAATAAAATTTGAAATGTAGCACCTAATGCACTTAAAATTTTAATGTCGCTTATTTTTTTTGCTATAGGCATTAGCCTTTTTTGCAATGCGTCTATAAATCTATCCATCTTTTTTCCCCCTAAAATATATTTTTTATCTTCTAGTCTCCAGCATCATCGTCATGATTTATGTGTACAGTTAAACTAATATTAGCAGCTACACATAGTATAGATGTAAACAAAGCTGAAACTATAATTAATATGATTTGACCTTCTGTCATTAAGCACTTATTAATATACTAAAAATAGAATTGTAATATGGATGGAAATTTCCATTTAAAAGATGTTTAGGAATAGCAATAGACTAAAACTATACATCATCATACTTTTATTTTCATATAGTCAATACTGAAATCGTAAGCAATCATATATTTAAAAAAATTTTCCTGAAATCAGTCATAAAATTTCAACAAATCTTATAAGTACAGCAATCAAATCATTTTTTAATAATCGTAATGGCATCATCCAAAATTTTTTCGCCATTCATCATTCCAAAATCCATCGGTTTTATAACATCAATTTTATCCGCATACTTTGAAAATGTTTTTGCAATAACGTCCTTTTTGTACGCAATCTGTGGACCTAAAAGTATAGCATCTACCTCTTCAATAAAATTTTCTAATTGTGTATATGGGTAAGCTTGAATTTCTGCCTCTATCCCACGTTTTTTTTGCAGCTTCTCTCATTTTTCTGACTACCATACCAGTACTTGCACCGTTTTCACACACCAAAGCAATTTTATACATATCACACCACCCACAATAACATATTTGTAACAGATTTTCATATTTTTATAAAATCTAAATAAGATCCTTCTTTTTTCACAAAAATTTAGGAAAAAGATTAAGTTGATATTGTCTAAAATTAAGTTTGTAAATAAAAGTAAAATTATTTATTTCAGTTCCATTTCTAATGTAGCTTTTTTAAGCGTTTACTGCTAAAAGAAAATAACATTATTGTAAGCATCTTTTCACCACATTTGTATAATATATTACTGTTAAAAAATTTAGCATCTTAACACTTTAATAAAATAGTAATAGTCAACCAAAATCAGGAGGTTCTAACTACCTGGTCCTATACAAATAAATGATCTCTTCTGCCAATTCTTTTATAATGCCAGCTGCAGTCAAATGATCTGCTGCATGTACTAACAACATATTAATTTTTAAATCCTGATGTTCAGCATCATAGAACAACAATTCGCTGTGGGCCTGATGTGCCTTTATAATCGCCTCATCTGCATGCTTTAAGTCTGCCTCAGCTTCTTCATATTTGCCAGCACGCGCTTGCTTGATTGCTTTCATTGCCAAGCTTTTACCTTCACCACTGTTTGCAATGATTTCCATACTCTTTGCTATTGCATCCATAAACATCTCTCCTTCCATCCATCTGCATTTGTTCTTATCTCACATCGCTGTGATTTTATTGTACTAGCTGGACAATCAAATTTCTATTCTTGATTTTGCACTTTTACGGTGCAATTGATAATATAAATTCTTGAAAATTACTATGTTATAATATAATAAGTAATAATTACAGTATTATGTAAGAGGTGAGACTTTCTTATGCAAGAAAAAGAACTTAAAATATTGAACTATTTGAAAGATCAGACAAGCTGTGTTACCGCTTCAAACATAGCAGATAATTTAGGCTTTTCAATTCGCAGTGTTAAGACTTATATATCTAATATCAATACAAATTATCCCAATTTGATCCTTTCCTCCAGAGAAGGCTACTTGATACAAGATAAAGAACGTCTTGCTAATATATTAAATAATTTTACAAATAACGATATACCCCAGTCTTCAAAAAACAGACAAGCATATATACTTAAACTTCTCTTGCTTCAGCAACAAACAAAAAACCTTGATGAATTAGCAGACGAGCTGTGTATCTCCCCTGTGACATTGATGAATGAGATATCGAAAATCAAAGCAGAATTAAAAAAATTTCGATCTGGTATTCAAAACAAAAAATAATTGTGCCTATATCGAGGGACTGGAAAAAAATAAAAAAAAAGATGATATCTCACCTTATATATAATGAAATAAAAGAAAACTTTATTAGTTTAGATCTCCTTCAAACATATTTCCAAAATTTAGATTTAAAAATAATAAATGATGTGGTAACTGACAGGCTTTTAGCAAATCACTATTTTGTCAATGACTTTTCCTTGACAAACTTTATTTTACACTTAGCAATCACAATGCAGCGTTCACTGGAAAATCTCACTTCGCCGGAAGCTTTGGATTCCTCAAACAATGTCCATATCACCGAACCTGTTTCTAAGTTATTAAGGGAGATCTGTGATGATTTAAAAAAGTATTTCCCTGTTCATTTTACAAACAATGAATTTTATAATCTGGCATTAATTCTAACGACCAGTATTGTCAATGAAAATATCACCCAATTGGAATATTCTCAGCTAAACGAAATTATCGGATCTAGAATATGTAATCTAATGGAATTAATTCAAAATAAGGTAAAAAACGCTTTATATATCAGCTTAGACAATCAAGATTTCGTGATACGTTTTTCTTTACATCTATGCAACATGCTGGTGCGTTTGGAAAGCAATATCAATTTAAGAAATCCTCAACTTCTGTCAATTAAAAACACTTATCCATATATTTACGATGTATCAGTTTTTATCGCTAATATCATCACAGAAGAAACGGGTTACGAAATATCTGAAGATGAGATTGCCTATATAGCATTGCATATAGGTGTCTTAATAGAAGAACAAAAAGCATTAAGAAATAAAGTAAAGGTGATCGTACTCTGCCCTCGTTATTACTCTACTCACCTCAAGTTAGTAAAAAAAAATTCATGCGATCTTTGAGAACGACATCATACTGTCCGGAATCATTACCAATCCAGATGAGCTAAAGAATTTTTCGGATTATGACCTTGTAATATCTACAATACATGTTAACATCTGCCTTACTGTCCCAATGATAGTCATATCAAATTACTTTGATAATAAAGATATAAGCATTATTGCAAATGAAATTGGAAAAATCAAAATAGCAAGATTAAGAACTATTTTAGAAAAAAAAACTTAAATTTATATTTAAAAAGGAATTGTTTTTCTATAATCCCGGCTTTTCGAATAAAGAAGATGCAATAAATTATTTGTCTAATGCCTTAAATAAATTCGGTTATGTAGACTCATCTTTCCGAGAAAGGATTTATGAAAGAGAAAGGATTAGTCCTAGCGCATACTTAAATATCGCTATACCTCATCCCTTAGAAATGAGCGCTTTTTCAACTGCCATAGCAGTATCGATACATCCGACACCAATCAATTGGAATCAAAATAAGGTAAATTTTGTTTTCATGCTTGCAATTAATGAGGAAGATCGTATTCTGTTTCGCGATATATTTGATTTTGTGACAGAAATAATTTTAAACAAAAAATATTTTGAAGCACTTTTAAAAACTAAAACATACGAAGATTTTATCAACCTTTTAATAACTTCGATATAGTATAAATAATTTTCATGTTACAAAAATTTCATATCTATGACGGTTTATAACATTTATTATTAGCTTCTACATCTTTTTATTATTTTTATGTATCCATGTTATTGTTGTAAATTCATACATTTGAAGAATTATATTTTAATAATTTAAAAGCCATTTCATGGATATTAAATGAAAAAATTTTTATGAAAAATATATGGAGATTATTGTAATCTCTACAATATGAGTGTAATATTAAATTTCACAGATGAAAAGAAACAATTTATGACCAAATTCATATCAAAGTATACAATCTCGATAGTGTAAAATTTTATTAGGTTAAAAATTAGTTCACAAGCTTCGTCGCAAACAAATTTATAAATTTTCGCTTCTAAATCCTTGAAATTTATTTCATTTTGGTTAAACTTAATTCGAACATGTAATCACCTCTATAACATTTGGCCTTTTTTCTATTTAAACATTATAGCGGATGATTCATGTGAAGGGAAGGTATTTTTCAATACCTTCCTTTTTCTATTTTTTGCCGCCTACTAAAATTATACATTAAGTCTTCTCTCCATTAGATTCTATAACGTCTTTGTACCAGTAAAAGCTCTTCTTCTTTATCCTTCGTAAGTCCTTTAAATCAAATTCGTCTCTATTGACATAGATAAAACCATAACGCTTACTAAATCCTTGATGGGTGCTGACAAGGTCAATTGCTGACCAAGGGCAATATCCTATTAAGTTTACGCCATCAGTTATCGCTAGCTTAGCTTGTTCTATATGTTTGCGTAAGAAATCAATCCTGTAATCATCATTTACTACATCGCCTTCCTCTAATTTGTCATAAGCACCTAATCCATTCTCTGTTACCAGCAGCGGAAGGTTATATCTGTCATTTATTTCCCCTGTGCCTTTCGGATAAATTCTTGTCCATGCAATAGAAAAGCGATAAGCTTTAAGACCCATTTCTGCAAATAAAGCTATATCTTCTTTGTATCGATGATAATGATCACTTGCTACTTTAAAATCTGATGTTCCTTCTGGATGCTTTCCCATATCAATGACAGATGGTCCTTTTCCGTCTTCATTCCATGCCCCTTCTACTTGGTATGCTGATGTAGATGCTCCCCATAAAAAGCCTTCTGGAAATGGCTTTAATTTTATGTGATTCGTACTTAATTGCCCCCTTTTAAGTCATAAACTTTCACCATTTGTCTCAATCACTTTTTTGTACCAATAGAAACTTTTTTTGGGGATTCTTTTTAGTGTTCCTTTTCCTTCGTTATCCTTATCCACATAAATAAAACCATAACGTTTTTCCATTTCCCCTGTAGATGCACTAACTAAATCTATACAACCCCATGTAGTATAACCAATTAAATCAACTCCATCAGCAATTGCTTCTTTCATTTCCTTAATATGCTCTCTTAAATACTCTATTCTATAATCATCATTGATTGAACCATCTTCTTCAACAGTATCAACTGCACCTAAACCATTTTCAACAACCATAATAGGAATTTGATATCTGTTGTATATGTTATTTAAGGCCCATCTTAATCCTTTTGGATCAATCTGCCATCCCCAATCGCTTGCTTTTAAATATGGATTTTTTAGTCCCATTGATAGATTGCCGCCGATTTCTTCTTGATTAGGATCAGAGCTTATACAGTTTGACATATAATAGCTAAAGGTATAAAAATCAACACAGCCTTCTTTTAATGTCTTTTCATCATCTTCTTCCATCACTATATTTATATTATTTTCCTTAAAATACCTTTTTGCAAAACCAGGATAAGCACCTCTGACTTGAACATCTGAACACAAAAAGTTGCTTAAATTATCTTTTTGTTGTGCCAATAATACATCTTCAGGCTTGCAGGTTAAAGGATAAGTGCACATGTATGCAATCATACAGCCTATCTTAAAGTTTTTATTAATTTCATGGCCTAATTTCACTGCCTTTGCACTTGCTACAAGCTGATGATGAAGCGCTTGATATCTAATCTGCTCATTGTTTGATCTGCTGTTGGTGAGTTCACCATTTCCCTCTGGCATAATTGCACCAGCTATAAAAGTTCCAAAAGGCATTGTTAAGGCATTAATTTCATTAAATGTCAGCCAATACTTAACTACATCTTTGTACCTCTTAAATATAGTTTCGCAGTATTTAACATAGAAATCTATTACTTTTCTATCTGCCCATCCATTATACTTCTTAGTCAAATTATATGGTGCTTCATAATGTGATATTGTAACTAAAGGTTCTATATTGTATTTTTTTTAATTCTGCAAAAACATTGTCATAAAACTTTAAACCTTCTTCATTTGGTTCAGCATCATCACCATTTGGAAATATTCTTGTCCAAGCAATTGACATACGAAAGACTTTAAAGCCCATTTCAGCAAATAATTTTATATCTTCCTTATAGCGATGGTAGAAATCTATTGCTTCATGATTTGGATAATATGTTCCTTCCTCTAAGACTGGAGTAATACGTCTCGGAACAGTACGACTTCCACTTGTTAGAATATCGGCAGTACTCAATCCTTTACCACCTTCATTATATGCACCTTCACATTGATTAGCAGCTGTTGCTCCTCCCCATAAAAATCCTTCTGGAAATTTTTTGTTTAAACTTTCCATTAAATTTCCCTCCATTATTATCTATAAATTAAAACTATTGTTTTTAATTATAGCCCTAACGCATTTTTCAAAACTTTTTCTCCATTCATCATTCCATAGTCTATACTGTCTATTACTTCCACTTTTATTCCTTTAGGTTCGTACGTTTGTTTATACTTATTTAGCAGAAAACCCACCTGTGGTCCTAAAAGCAAGATGTCTGTATCGTTTTCGTACTGCTTAAATTTGCTCTCTGAAGTTGTCCTTATCTCAACCTCCTCTCCTAACTTTTTTGCTGCTTCCTTCATCTTTGTAACCATTAAGCTTGTAGACATTCCTGCTGCACAAATTAAAGTTATTTTTTTTCATTCTACTGCCTCCTCATTTTTAGATAATGTGTTTTCCTATTAATATATAATGCAATTATCGTGCCAAAACACTTTCAAGCTTTAACTGCTTTTCGTACATGTCAATAAATTCTTGGGCTAAATCTTTTACAGTTATTGCATTCATAAGGTGGTCTTGAGCATGTACCATAAGAAGCGTAACTTCCTTCCTATTTCCGGCTGCTTCATCTTGAATAAGTTTTGTTTGCACGTCATGAGCTTTATCCAGCTCCTCACATGCTTTATCAATCTCCTTTCTCGCTTCTTTAATATTGCCAGATTTCGCATACTGAATGGCAGTCATCGCATGTGACCTAGCATTACCACCACTTACAATAATTTTCATAACTATTTCTTCGTATTCCATTTGCAACGTCCTTTCTTATCATGATTATTGTTGTGTTTTCATAATATTAAATATGCAAATATCGTGCCAAAACACATTGTATAAAAAAATACGGCAAAATGCCGCATTAAGTCAATGTATTATTTAAGTATTGTTTTGTAGTTGAAAAAAGTCATGATGTAGCAAATCTCATCATCTGAAATATTTATATCGTATTTCTTATTTAAAATCTCACATGACTTTTTAACTATTCTATAAAGTTCACGGCTTTCCGAAATATATTTTTCCCTATCAACAAATTCATCAACAGATCCACCGCCTTTTAATCTATCTATCATACAAGCAACATGCAGGGCTATTCCAATCAAAGCGTTTGTATTAATTTTTGTATTCAGTTCACCTTCAATAGCGCCTATGAACTTTCTTATATCCTGTAGAACACTTTTACTGCTGATATTTTTCAACTGATTTTCTAATGTATCTCCCATCTTTAAATAAGTATTTTCGATATCTATAAGCCTCTGTATAGGCTTTATGGCCTCTAAACTTAATACTTCGTGCAATCCATACTGAGGTATGCTTGTATCTATTTTAAATGAGCTTACTATGCATAAAATTTTGTTTTCTCTTTCAATATTTCTCAATCTCGTATGAATGCTTTCTGTCCCCACAAGATTTATAGGAACAATTTCAAATATATTGCTGTCGTATTTAAGATGCTTATCAAGAATATTTTTTACAGCAACAGCGCTTCCTTCTCCAGTTGTACATACAGTTACAATAGAGATTTTCCCTTTCATTTCTTTGTCTAAATCAGCCTGCCGCTCAATCTCTAAAAATGTATTGACATTCAAAGTTTCATCATATACTTCCTCTAGAGAATACCCCATCATTGCCTTTCTTGTGGCCTCTATGACATGCAGTGTACTTACAAGCGGAATTGTTTTTGTCCTTATTCCAAATTCTTTTTCAATTTCTTCCCCAAAAGTCGTAAGAGATCCCATGTCCACTAAAAATAAAATATCGGATTTTATCCCAGCATTTTTAAGATATGCCTTCAACCTTGAAATAACCTGCTGAGGCTTTTCATCAAGGGGAGCATTAATGCCTATAGCATATTTCGTTCCTAAAAGGTTATTGGCAGTTTCCACCATAGAACTAGCTGTAGCAGTACCATGTGCAATTACAATTACTTTTACATCTTTCTTCTCTTGCTCTTTTACAACTCTACCGTCGTAGGCAAAAAGCATAGCAAGAAAGCCAGCTTCATCGATAGGCATAGATACATCCAATACTCGCTCTATTATTTTCAGACAATCAAGAGCTGTATTAAATTCTTCACTATGTTCAGTTCTAATTCTATTTAGCTGGGGATTCACGATCTTTCTATTTCGCTTAATTCGCTCAACCGCATTGTATATGTGTACCGCCATTCCACAGTAAAGTTCTTTGCTTAATTCTTTTTTCAGCCTCTTTTCAGCAAATTTTATAATTTCTTCTACTGTTTGGACGATTTCAATGCCAACGACATTTTCGATGTCAGAAACGTCAATAATCTTATTGACTTTGCGAAAATACTTTTCAAAGTAATCATTTATATCTTTTTCCATCTCTTTATCAAGTTCTTCACCTGTAAGTCCCATGCTTTTAAGCTCATGCATCCTAGAATCTATCATTTCATAAATATTATCTTTGCTGCTATCTTTCTCAAACAAAATGTTTTCTTCATTTTTGTCAAATACGTAGTACCTTTTATTTATCTCTAAAAACTTATTCCAAAGTTGACGGTGTTCCGTTTCCATATAAAGGCCATCTCTTATATACTGTGGCAAATCAATGCTATTTATTTTGATTTCTTCTTTTTTATTTGAAACAAAATCTGCATAAGCTTTTGCACACGCAAGCTGAATATCTGTTTTCAACTGCCCAATGTTATTTGGACAGTTATAGCTTAGAAAAGCTTTCATTGAATTTACCGACACAATAATTTGCCTGCCGAGTTTATTCGATTCTTCCCTTATAAATTGGCAGATAAGGTTGAATCTCTCATCAATGCTTCTCTCTCGAAGACTTGGCAGACGTATGATCATCGGAATTCTTCTTGTAAATGTTTTAAGAAGGATAGAATCTGGATTCTCTGTAGTAGCAGAAATTATCAATACATTGGATTTTCTCTCTAAATCGGTTTCACCAAGCCTTCTAAATATACCCTTATCCATAAAGGTAAAAAACATTTCCTGCCCCTCTGGTGAAAGCCTATGAACCTCATCTAGGAAAAGTATTCCTCCATCAGCTTTTTCTATAAGTCCCACTTTATCATAATCCGCCCCTGTATAAGCACCCTTTTTAGAACCAAACAACTGACTTACAAGAAGCTGTGGATTATTGGCATAATCTGCGCAGTTAAAAACTATAAACGGAGAATTTTCATCCATTCTATTCATTTCAATTGCATATTTGTGTATAAGTTCTGCAAACATTGATTTCCCAACGCCTGTCTCTCCCAATATTAATATGTGCATTCCATTGGGAGGATACAATATCGCTGCTTTAGCCTGCTCCACTGCAGAAAATAGGCTTGGATTTTTTTCTAAAAATTTATCAAGAGAAGTCTCTTCTCTTGTATTTGAAATTTCCTCAACATATCTAAAAAGTACCGGCTTTGTACCTACTTTAACTGCTTTTCCTTCATCACATAGTCTATTTAGATCGCTACTGACATTTGCTCTGCTAAGCCCAAGAGAGTCAGCTATATCAGAAGCACTTACGCCTATTCCTCTATCCAGTTCTTTTAGTTTCTGATAAACAATATCGATTCTCTTCAAAGTTACCACCTCAAGTAAAACAATATAACATAAATCAATTTTAAATCAAATTACGCACAATATTCTCTTTCATTTATTATACATTAACTAAATCTTAATATAAATGAAAAACTTTGCACTTGCTTATTTATTTTTTGCATAAAAATAAGGCGGCTTAAAAGACCACCTTTGCAATCCCGAACATCTTTCTTCCATCCCTCGTCAATAATTTCATACCTAATTATTATATTGTTGCAGTATTATTTTTGAAAAGACTATCAAGTCATTTAAGCCATTTTCAATCAAATCCTGTACAACTTTCAAATCTATCAATTGATAATTATGCACAGCGATATTTCTAAAACCAACCATGGATTTTAATTTTCTCTCTAACACATCATCTATGACACCATTCTTACGAAGCAGTTCAAATGCATCTCTACTATTTTGAGGAATACCAAAAGATTTTTCTGCTACAACATGCATCGCTAAATCTATACAAGCTTCACAAGCCCTTTGTATATTTAACAATATTGAATCCTGCTTCGTATAATTTTTGAGATTCATCGGATTCCCTTCGTATTCTTCTTTAATTCTATTTATGCATCTTTCAATAATTTCAGTTTTATTAATAACCACATCACTCATTGTAAATTCGTCCCCTTTTCAATATTTTATCAATTATTTCAGCTCTTTCCTCATTTAATTTCGCATAATCTTTCAATGCATACATTTCGAAATTCATTCGTCTTAAATTATCACTGCAATAAATTATTTTTTTCGTTCCTACCACCTGAGCTTTGAATACAGTTGATGCTTTTCGCAAATCTATTAAATCCACATCCCGTTTTAGTAAATCCGCTAATTCCTGCGAAATCATAAATAAATCATAACCGCTAATATCTTTATCGCTTAAATACGCAATATCAATATCACTATCGCTTCTAAATATACCATTTACAGCCGAACCAAACAGATATATTACATACGGCTCTACTTTATTTATAAGAAAATTCTTTATTACATCGACTTGTTCATCGTTAATATTCATCGTCATCACCACCATTCATTATGATACATATGATATTAATAGAAAAATGATTGAACAAAAAGACATTAACTTTTCTTGATAAAATCTTTCAAGACTATTATGCCATATTGTTCTATCTCATACAACAGAAATTCATATCCCACCTTAAAAAGATGAAAATTTTCTTTCAAACCTTTTGCTATTTAGTTTTTATTAACAATTGCAAAAATAATTTCGCATTAATGTTAAATAATAGCATTAAAAAATCTCCCATCTTTTCAGATGGAGAGATTTTTAATCATAGTCATTTAAACATCGTCACAAATGACTTAAATAACGTTCTTACATCATACTGATATTGATTTATTGGTTCCACAGGTCTAGTTATTCCAAAAAGTTTATATACAGCAATTCTTGCAGATCTAACTGAATATTCCTCTGTAAATACTACGTCATCAGGCATTTCACAAAATTGTCCAATAAAAGCTAAATTAGTTGAGCCTTCCGGTACAACTTGAGGTCTATCTCCTATCGACCTTGGCATAAATTGTGCTGTAATAAATGGCATCATGCATGGAATGCAATTTGCCGATTTGATTATATCATCCATTTCTTTTTCAAATTTTAAATGATGCAAAAGTTCAATTAATATTTCTTCTCCTGTACATTCTGACATCTTCTTTTTAACATAATTGCCTGGATTATCAGGATATAATCCATAACCCCAAAATACTTTTACATTATCAGGCTGATTTCTAAAGTGTGGTTGGTGTGCCAAAACAATTGACATAAACCAATTAGAATCCTTAAATGTGACAAGAGCGCCTGTCCCAGCTTTATTACGCGAAAATTTTTCCATCAAATCAAAAAACTTTGAATTATGACAAGTTACAGTAAATGATTCCCACTTTGATCCTTGTATATTATCGTCAAATACAGTAGGGTTTCCTAAACCTTGTTTTTTCTTTGAAATCTTATCCCATAATTTCCACGATGCACCTTTATCATTTAAAACAGGTGGCTTTGTCATGGATCCCAAACTGTAGCCCTCTGTCATTGAACCATTTGTGACAAATACAACATCGCTTTCATTTAACTCAATTGTTTTTTCCATATCTTCCTCTTTATAGTATATCCTTGTAACCGTAATTTTATCTGAATCCTTAAAATCTAGATCTGTTACGACACATTTCAGTTTGAAACCAACATTATAATTATCTAAATATTTCTTTATAGGAAGAATTATAGAATCATATTGATTATAAGGTGTTCTTGTCACACCTTCCAATGTATGAATTCTTGGAAATTCATGCATAAACCTTATCATATATCTTCTTAATTCTGCTAAGCTATGCCACGGTTGAAATGCAAAAGTCGTTGCCCACATGCACCAAAAATTGGTCTCAAAAAAGTGTGGTTTAAACCAATCACTAATTTTTAACATATTAAGCTTCTCTTCAGGTGTTACAATGAGCTTTGCCAAAGCAATCCTATCTTCATTGTCAAAGCCCATAGATAATACATCTACGACTTCACCGTTATTATTAACAAGTCTTGCATTGGAATGGGTTGGATGCTGAGAATCAAATTCAATTATTTCTTCTCTAACAGATTTCTCTGGATTGTCGATAGATGGTATTGACAATAAAAGCTCCCAAATATTTTCATAAGTCTCATCGTTCAGCATCCTGCCGCCTCTTATTACATATCCAGTTTCAGGATTACCTGCACCATCATTGCTTCCACCTAAAACATTCAATTCTTCGAAAATATGAATATGATCACCTGGAAAGCTGCAGTCCCTAATCAAATAGCACGCTCCTGCAAGTGAGGCTATTCCTCCTCCTACAAAATAAGCATAAGTGTTTTTATAATCTCTCATAAAAATCAGCTCCTTGATTATCGAATATTTCTAAAAATAATATAGCTTTATAACACTGATTTTGAAATAATCAAAGAGCTTAAACTGTATAAAATTTTGACATTTGATAGAATTTGTATATTTTTTAATCACACAACTCATATTTTTGTAGAGCTTTCATGAAATTGCCTTCAATAAGTTCAATTAAATCTTTAATTAGCTTCTCCGGTTCTTCCTTCATCCCTTTTTTCATCCATTGTATTATTAATCCTATAAATGCCAGGGTATAAAAATTCGCAATAAATTCCTTGTGTTTCTCCTTCACTTTCATATTTCTGGATATTTCATAAACAACCCCAATAACAAGGTCATATGTTACAGAATAAAGATAATTCTCCAAGTGTTCTCTCCCCAATGAGTTTAATGTATTCATGCAAAATAATTTATTATCCTCAATATATTTAAATACTTGATAAAATCCCTCTGTCCAATGTTCATAATTTTTATATTGAGAGATTTTTTCAATAGCTTCTTTTTTATAAATCCACTCAAGCAGTTCAAAAATATCATGAAAATGATAATAAAAAGTCTGCCTATTGAGGCCACATTTATTTACGATATCCTGTACGGAGATTTTATTTAATGGCTTTGTTTTCATCAATTCTTTAAGCGCATCAGCCATTGCTTTTTTCGTTATTTGAGAATTCGCCATAAATTTTACTCCTCCACATATGGCAGCGTCGAATTTGCGTATGGAAGAACAAGTATCTTTGGATCGTGATATTTTTTAATAGCTTCATCAAGTGCATCCTGCGGAGTCTTTGCATATTTAAAGAATATCTTTTCAGTGAAACTGCGGTCAAAAGACGATATGAGGTAAATATCTGCCCTTTTTAATACTTCACAGATTACAGCGGCTTTATGTGCTCCAAGCCTAAATTCTTCTTTTATCCACTTTAATGGTTCATCTATAGATGATGAGTTTACCATCCAATCTGAAAAAAGCTTCTCTCCAAGCCCTTCTTTGCATTCAGCAATCAATATTATTGTTCCACCGTCTTTTACAGAATACTGGGCATTGTCAAGCCCTTTTTGAGCTTGATAAAGGTTAATGTCTTTTGGGTATCCTCCGCAAGATGCGACGACAATATCGGCTTTTTCTGGTATAACTCTTTTGTACATCTTATCGATGTATTTAGCGCCTTCTCTGTGGGCTTTTATAGGATCACCTGATACTACTTTCACTATCTCTTTGTGGCTATTTAGGACTGCGTTTACTATGAAATCGACATTGATAAGCTTACCACCTTCTTCGATATCCTCTCTCATAGGATTTCCATCGATTTTGCCTGGCATGGCTGCTTCTGAAAACATAAGGACGTGATTTTTTTCTATGGTATTTTTGCTGCAAACGCCTGGAAGCAGTGCTTTATGTCCTCCACTGTATCCCGCTTTATAGTGAAGCTCTAAGTTGCCTGTAGCTATGATAAAATCTGCATTGTACACTTCACGAAAGACTTCTACAGGAGTTCCCCTCTTTGTAGTGCCAACGTATACGCAGTCATTTATATCATGGTCGATGCACTTTATCCTTTTAAATACTTCTTCGCCAACAAGTGTCTTCTTTTCATCATCTGTATGCTTCCTATGGTATCCAAGCCCAAAAACGATTTTTATGCTGTCATCGCTTATACCTGCCTTGTTTAATTCATCAATTATAGGCGGTATCAAAATTTGTGATGGCGATGGCCTTGTTATGTCGCTGGCAAGTATAACGATACTTTTCTTGTCTTTGACCAAATCAGATAAAGAGGCTTTACCAATTGGATTTCTCAATGATTCTAATACTTCCATTTCAGGATTGTCGCTACCAGGCAAATCTTCAGGATAAAGCACTGTGCACATATTTTCATCTATTTTTAAGTCTACTGAACCTTGTCCGTATTTTAAGGAAATCTCTTTATACCCCATCGCAAACCTTCCTTTCCACGAATATTCATCTCAGCCTTAAGCCTGTCATATCGTACAACGTGTCATCTATCTTTTTAATAATCTCATCATCTGCATCGCCATCTATTGATATGCCAACTGTCATATCATCTAGATATACGCTTGGATTTTTCTTAAGTTTAATTCCCATTTCTCCAAATACTCTTTTTGCGATATTTATGACTTCTATCTGATTGCAACCGCTTCCTACCACTATCGTCCAACCAGTTTTCTTTATAAGTTCGTCTATTTTTTCTTTATATCTTTCACCGACTGTCTTAGATATAAATGATAGTTCAATGTATCTTACGCCGTTTGATGTCTTTATGCTCTTTTTATAAGGCTTATGAGGCAAATCCTTAAATGCCTCATCTATGATCGTAAGTGCCTCATTCTGCTCAAGTTTATCAGAACCTGTATCAACAGGGCGAATTGTATCAACTGGCGCATCTTTCCCATTAATGCTAAGCTTAAGTCCCGTCTCATTGTAAAATTTATCTTTTACTTCCTCAATATTTTTAATTTCTCCGTCAATCTTTACAGATACTAATTTGTCAGCACCTTTGTACGATACTTTGTTAATAGATACATTTGGCATAAGCTTATATATGGCGTCATTTATAGCTGATGTATTTACATTTTCGTTTAATTCGACTTTCCAACCTGTCCTTTCTTCAAATTCTTTAAATAGATGGGAATATCTATCTTTTGCTACATCTGGAAAATCAAAGTACAAAAGAGCTATCTTCTCATCGAATCTGGCACCTTTTTTGTAAAGACCTGACTCTCTTGTAAAGTATTCATCAACTAACGACAGCATCTGATTCACTTCCATAGGGCCCTCATCTTTTTCTGACTTCAGTTCTTCTTCTGATACAGGGTGATATAAAAACATCCTCTTTTTGTCAGGCTGAAAGTACAAAGAATTGTTTAAAAGCTCTCTTAAAGAATCGGTATTTTCAACATTTCCCCAGATTTCCGCTATATCTTCTACAGACAGTCCTATGTCTACGCCAATTTTATCAAGTACAAATCTCCAAAGCTTTTCTATATTTCCTTCGTTTAAAGTTTCTCCCATGTTCATTGAAGGATATGGTTCTCTTTTAAGTTGTTTTCGCGGATTTTGTATATCAATATCGTACACATCGCCATTTTGTGGTACATACACATCTGTCTTAATGTCCCTCTGCACTTCTCTTCCTAAAGAATCTATCACATCTGGTTCACCATGAATCAAAAATACCTTTTTAGGATGAAGGAAATTTACAAGTGACAGTATTTCGCTCATATCTGCATGTGCCGAAAGTCCAAACTTGTCAACCGCGCATTTTACCGGTATTTCTTTATCTGCCAATTTAAGCTTCTTATCATCATCTTTCTCATCCGTAAGCTCCAAAAGCCTTCTTCCCGGCGACTCCTCGTCTTGATACCCTGTTATGGCTATCAGATTTTTTTCATCTCCTGCCAGTTTTTCGGCATACCACTGGCTGGGGCCGCCTGTAAGCATTCCTGAGCTTGAAACTATCACACATGGCTCTTTTATGATATCTTCCCTCATCTCGAGTCTATCAACTGGCACCATGTTGTCATCAAAAAATATTTCCCCGCCTTTAAAAATCTTCTTAGCCAGAGTTTCCCTTAGGTAGTTTGGATTTAACTTGTAAATCCTGCATATATCTTTTACCATGCCATCTACGTAAACCTTTGTATTTATCATGCCTTTATTTATAGCTTTTTTTAGTATGAGGATTATTTCCTGCGCTCTCCCAAGTGCGAAGGCAGGTATCAAAACTTTCCCGCCATTTTTTACTACAGATCCTATCTTCTCAACAAGCCTTGATTCTTCTAATTCTCTATTTGCATGAAGCTTGTCGCCATACGTAGATTCAAAAAAGGCTACATCTGGCCTTAATTTTGGTATTGACGCACCTTCTATCGTATTCTGCCTAAATCTTGAGAAGTCGCCTGAGTAAAAAAAGCTTCCCTCATTTCCGACTATGTATATTGATGCCGCACCTGCTATATGACCTGCGCTGTAGAAAGTCACCTTTAAATCAGCATCTAAAAAAGGTGAAAATGTATGCCCAGGCGTATGGCATATTATCCTGTTTAGCATTTCCTTTACGTGTATCTCAGCATAAGCAGGTATCTCCGCTTCTCTTTCCATTATCTTTAAGCTGTCGTACAAAAGTACCCTTGTCAAATCTTTTGCAGCATGTGTCATGTATATCTTTGCGTCTGGGTAAATCCTTGATATTATAGGCAGTGCACCAATATGATCCATGTGAGCATGGCTTATTACTATGACATCTACTCCGCCATTTTCCTGAATAAGCTGAAAATCAGGAAGGTTGTCCTTACCTGTTGACATCCTTATGCCGCAATCCAGTAAAATATTTTTCCCGTCTATATTCGCTAAGTAGCATGATGCGCCTACTTCACTTGCTCCGCCGCAAAAATAAAACTTCATGTGTATCCCCTTTACTTGACTTTATTTGTAAGCTTGCCTATTCCTTCGATTTCAATTGTAACCACATCCCCTGACCTTATTGGTCCCACTCCAGATGGAGTCCCTGTAAGTATTACATCGCCAGGATTTAACGTCATGACATGGGATATGAATGATACAAGCTTAGGAACACTGAATATAAGGTGCTTCGTGTTGCTGTGCTGCTTCAACACGCCATTTACGTATGTTTTTATCTCTAAGTTTGAAGGATCTACATCCGTCTCAATCCATGGCCCTATCGGCAAAAACGTGTCAAATGACTTTGCCCTCGTCCACTGGCCGTCTTTTGCCTGCAGATCTCTGGCTGTAACATCATTTGCGATTGTATAGCCAAGTACGTAGTCTAATGCCTCATCTTCCGAAACATCTTTTGCTGTCTTTTTTATAACGACAGCTAATTCTCCTTCGTAGTCAACTCTCTCTGACATTTTAGGAATCACTATGTAATCATCAGGCCCTATCGCTGCAGTTGCAGGCTTTATAAACAAAGTAGGTTCATCAGGGCGCCTGTCTCCCATCTCCTCAATGTGATCACCGTAATTCAATCCAACGCATACAGCCTTTGTCATCTCGCATGGCGGCAAAAGCTTCACATCGTCAATTTTAAAGCTTTTTATCAAACCGCCATCTATTATAAAAGTATTTTCACCATCTACTACTCCATACTTCTTTCCTTCATCGTCTATTCTTACAATTCTCATGTATACCGCTCCTTTTTATATCTTTTTATAGATATTTTAGCATAATATAAAAGAGGTGTAAAAACATTTTAGCAATTTAAAGTAAAAAATTTTATTGACACAAGGGTCTTTTTGTTGTATTATTATTACAATAATTTGAGTGAAAGACGATGAAAGAGGAAAGTAGGTATGTGGAGGATTATAGAGAGTCCGGGACGGTGGAAGCCGGATATCTTAAGCATATTGAAGTTCCCTCTTAAGTTGCGATCTGAAACTAAAGTAGGTGATGCCGGAGTCTTCTACCGTTAAAAAGAAGGGAGTATGATTGTACTCTTAGAGTGAACCTTTCATGGTTAATAAAGGTGGTACCGCGGAAAATCTCCGTCCTTTGGGATGAGAGATTTTTTTTATAAGATAATATGTTAAAAGGGGTTGATTTGATGGTCATTATAATGAAAGAAAATGCAACAGAAGAAAATATAAAAAATGTCTGCGAATACGTAAATAAATTCAATCTATCGACGCACGTAGTAAACGGTGCTGAAAGGTCTATAATCGGCGTCATCGGAAATGTGGAAGTCCTCGAAGATAAACCTATATCATCAATGGAAGGCGTATACGATGTAGTGAGAATTTCATCACCGTATAAGCTTGTGTCAAGATCAGCAAAACCTGACAATACCGTTGTAAGAGTCAAAGATGTAGACATCGGCGGAGGCAGTTTCGTCATGATGGCAGGTCCATGTGCTGTGGAAAGCTATGAGCAAATGCTTGAAGCTGCCAAAGCAGTCAAAAAATCAGGTGCAAAGGTCTTAAGAGGCGGCGCATACAAGCCAAGGTCATCACCATATTCTTTCCAGGGATTAGAAGAAGAAGGGCTTAAGATATTAAACGCTGTTGGTCAGGAAACAGCTATGGTCACTATAACAGAGATAGTCAGCAGCTCACACATAGAAAAAGTATCACAATACGCAGATATACTGCAAGTGGGTTCAAGAAACATGCAAAATTTTGAGCTTTTAAAGGAAATAGGCAAGTCAAATATGCCAGTTTTACTGAAGCGTGGCTTGTCATCGACTATAGAAGAATGGCTTAATGCAGCAGAATACATCATGAAAGAGGGAAATCCAAATGTCATACTTTGCGAAAGAGGCATACGCACATTTGAGACGTACACAAGGAACACATTGGATCTAAATGCTGTAGCTGCAGTAAAAAATTTATCCCATCTTCCTGTAATAGTCGATCCAAGTCACGGCACAGGAAGGCGTGACCTTATAGCGCCATTATCAAGGGCTGCTGTGGCAGTTGGAGCAGATGGACTCATCATAGAAGTGCACCCACATCCAGATATGGCCCTTTCAGATGGTGCGCAGTCATTAACGCCTGAAGAATTTGACAAAGTCTCAAAGGAGGTTAATAAAATTCTTTTGGCATTGAAAGATTAAAGTTAAAGCTGGATTATCATACGATAACCCAGCTTTTTTTATCGGCATACATAATTCCATTTTCATTAAGATATTTTTTCGCATCATCGTGAAGCCTCTCCATCTAAACATGAAATGTTATAGATGGAGCTTCCTACTGCATTAACAGTAGAACTGCCTGTCATAAATACAGTCTATGTCACGCAACATAATCACACTGTGATTATACAGCTTTAACAAGACTAATTAATGTAGACAGGGTCTGCTGGCTTCTCGCTGCAATATCAGGAACTTTTGCCTGATACTGTAACCTCTCCTTTTCAGAAAGAGGATTTAATATTTCTCTTATGAAATATCTTGCACCTATGTTGTACGATGCATTTAAGTCTGCATGATATATTTTACCCGTTGTAAACTCACATATATCTTTTTTGCTATTCCTTATTACTTTTCCTGTACCATCAAATGCTAACGCTGATGAGTTTTTAGGATTGATCCACGATACTCTTATTCCATAACTGTGTGCTATTTCACGCACTTTTTCCTGTATTTTTCGTTTTGCCCAATATTTAAGTTTTATCCTCATTCTCCGTGCATAATTACCTTTTGATTTTAATTTTCCTAAATACTCAAACACTATTGCATCGGCTTTATAGTATACAGCAAATTTTATTATTTGATGTACAGTATCGTTAATAATTTGATTTTTGA
>NZ_BBKT01000022.1 GCF_000747665.1 Thermoanaerobacterium saccharolyticum
AACAGCTTTATACTGGGAGAAGAAGCTGGAAAGCTTATGAGACAATCTACAGGAGGCAAAGCCAATATAGCTGTTATCATGAGCAACGATGTAGGAAAAGACACAGCAAGCCAAAACTTAAAACTGAATGGCTTCTTAAGCATCATAAACAGTGTACCGGGCATGAAAGTTTCAAATGTGTATACATCACAGTTGGGTGCTTTAAGTGCAGAAGAGATAACTCAATCCATAATAAACAGTAACGATGGCATAAATGCTTTGTACATTACAGATTCTGTGGATACAATGGGTGCAGCACAAGTAGTGGTGGATTTCAGCAAAGTAGGTGAAATATCTATAGTTGGATACGGTGATACGCCTGATATATTAAGATACGTTGACAAAGGTATAATTTACGGTACAGTGATGAGCGATCCATATAAGATGGGTTATGAAAGCATTAAAGCCTTGATTGAGATCAAAAAAAAATAACGATGTTTCTACTTTTATAGACACAGGCGTAAATATAATAACTAAAAGCAATGTAAAAGAGTATGAGGATAAGATAAAACAAAAAGATTAGTAGGTGTTATGGTGAATAAGAGTTTATTTCAGTTTAAAGGAATAAGAAGAAAAATATTTGCACATCTTTTGATAACTACACTTATTATGGGGATTACAAGCATATACTCTTATTACAATGCGAAGATTGTAATAGACAGGTTAAAGTCTATTTTTACTGATTATGTCTACTTAAACAGCCTTAACAACGACATAAATTCTCTTGAGACAGAAGTTGAAAAGTATCTTTCTACAAAATCTTCCGATTCGCTTCTCAATTATTACACCATTAGCAACAAGCTAAACAATAGTGCTGAAGATATGATAAACATAGCCACATATGATGACGGCAGCCTCATGCAAAAGGATATTGGCAATATGATAATAAGCCTTCTATCTGAGACAGATAAAGCTGTAAATGCCAAGAGAGGTAGAATAAGCAGTGAATATATAGAGTATTTCACAAGGGCAAATAAAATAAATGATTACATAAAATTATACATCAATAATTTAATGTACAATAAACTTCAAGAAGGTTCAATAAAGTACAACAAAATATCTAAGAATATGATTTTTATAAGCTTTTTAAATATTTTTCTGATAGTTATATCTGTGGTTTTAAATATCGTGCTAGCGATCATATACACATACAGGATAACAAAGCCGATTTCAGAGTTATCTGACACAGCAATGAGGATTTCGAAAGGAGATTTTGACATAGACCCAATTAAAATAAAGACAGACGATGAAGTTAATATATTGGCTGAAGCTTTTAACAAGATGGTTACCAACATTAAAAACTACATAGATGAGATAAAAATGCAGGCGAAAGTAGAAAAAAGGCTTAAAGAGCAAGAGATGCAAAATCTAAAGATGAAAAATATATTAAGAGAGTCCGAGTTAAAAGCACTTCAGTCACAGATAAATCCACATTTTTTATTTAACACTTTAAATGCTGCATCACAAATCGCCATGATGGAAGGCGCAGAAAAATCATCTGAATTTATAGAAAAGGTGGCGGATCTTTTCAGGTACAATCTTAGAAAACTTGATAAACCGGTGACGTTGAAAGAAGAAATAGACAATGTGTTTAATTACATGTACATTCTAAAGACGAGGTTTGGCGATAAGGTGGAATTTCAGGCGGACATAGATGAGAAACTTTTAGATGTAAAGGTACCTTGCACAATTGTCCAGCCTGTCGTTGAAAATGCATTCATTCATGGTATAGAAGACATGGAGAGAGATGGACATATAAAGATAGAGATTAAAAGAGTAGGGGAAAGTATTCATATTGATGTCATAGATGACGGTATGGGAATGCCTAAGGAAAGTATTGAGAAGATTCTGGCTGCGGATGATCCTGACAACGATGAAAATAAGCATGTCACAGGCATTGGAATGCACAATGTGATAAATCGCTTAAGGCTATACTACAATAAACCAAATATAAGTGATGTCATAGAGATAGAAAGCCGCATAGGATATGGAACAAGGGTGACTTTAAAGATTCCTGATGGAAGGGGTAGTGCAGCATGATAAAAATACTTATAGCAGATGATGAGCAGATAGTGGTGGATTCTGTAAAATTTATCATTGATAATAACTGTGATGATGTGGAAGTTGTAGGTTTTGCAAAATCAGGAAGAGAAGCCATAGAAAAAGCTCACATGTTAAAGCCTGATGTTGTATTCATGGACATAAGAATGCCTGGCATAGATGGCATAGAGGCCATTAAGAGGATTAAGGAAAGCCACAATGATATAGAGTTTGTCATTATCACGGCTTACGATTACTTCAACTATGCAAAAGAGGCAATAAACCTGGATGTAGTAGACTACCTTTTAAAACCGCTAAATAAAAACAAAGTCATAGATACCGTCAAAAAGGTTAAAAAGATTAGTGGAAAAAAAGCGTGAAAGATATGGCAAAAGAATTGGAAATGAAGGAAAAAATGACAGCGATACTGCCTTATATTGAAAATGAAATGATATATTCTTTATCATCGTCTAATTTCAAACAGGAAGATATTGATTTTTATGGAAATATATTTAATATTAAATTAGATATGGGTTTTGCTGTAGTCGTCCTGCTTGATAAAGATAGTACAGATTCGGATATTTTTATGGGAAATGTTAAAGTGCATGAAAATCTGATGTACCTTAAAGAATATATAAAAAGTTTAAAGGTATGCCTTGCAAGTATTTTGCTTGATAGGATAATCGTCTATGTTCCGATTGAAGCTTATGAAGATCTATTTTTAATTAAAAATGATTCAATTAGCTTTTCTGAAATGATTTTAAAAGAGATGAAAAACATCGAGATAGGAGTCAGAATAGGCATAGGCAGACCATATGAGACAGCTTATTTTTCAAAGTCATATAATGAAGCTTTATTTGCCATAAAGACGGGTTCTGATGCTATAACACATTTTGACGACATTAAGCTATCTGATGCAGAAGAACTTGATTTAAATTACGATGCGGCTGAGCTTGTAGAGAATATCATATCCAATAGCATTGACGGAGCTTTAATTAATGTCAACAGCATTTTTCAAAAATTACAGTTTCACTATAAAGACAGCGATGAATTAGTTAAATCAAAGGTATTCAGCCTTCTTATTGAAGTCATGACTAAAATCAATACGTACTGCGATGTCACGTCAGTATTAGAAGAAAATTTGATTATCGATATTTTAAAGACTGATGAAATAGATAGTCTAAAAGGTATGTTTTCAAAATTTATATCAAACGTTATAACGAAATTGCACAGAAATAGGGAGAAATACTACACGGGACTTATTGCAAAGGCTATTGATTATATAAATAAAAATTACCATAAAGAGGTAAAACTTTACGATGTGGCGAAGATGCTAAGCATAAGCTATCACTATTTCAGCAAGATGTTTAAAGAAGAGACGAAGTGCAATTTTGTTGATTACATCACTCGAGTAAGAATAGAAAAGGCGAAAGAGTTTTTGCAGGACGAAACCACAAGTGTAAAGGAGGTTTGCTTTAAAGTAGGATACAATGATCCTAACTATTTTAGCAGGATATTTAGAAAGGAGACAGGTATGACTCCTACAGATTACAAAAACAGAATATCAAAAGGAGGTGGTGCGTTTGAAAATTAAACTGAGAGATGTGACATTAGTGCTGCTTACGTTGATATTGCTAGTTCTTCTGGTGTTATTAGGAAACAGGATGTACAAATATTATGAAGCTAGCAAATATGTTGATGATACAAGTGATAAAAATGCAATAAAGATAGGATTTTCCCTTGGCACTTTAAAAGAAGAAAGATGGGTAAAGGATCGGGACATATTCATGGCAAAAGCGAAAGAACTGGGAGCAGAAGTTTTTGTGCAAAATGCAAACAATGATGACGAGGATCAGCTAAAGCAAGTGAAATATTTGCTGGACAAGAAGATTGACGTGCTTGTCATTGTTCCAAACGATCTTAAGAAAGCTTCTGCAGCGGTGGAGATGGCTAAAAAAGCAGGTGTCAAGGTTATTTCCTACGACAGGCTTGTCTTAAATTCAAATGTAGATTTATATATTTCATTTGATAATGTAAAGGTCGGAAAGCTAATGGCAGAATACCTTATTAAAAGGTATCCAAAAGGAAACTACCTCATAATAAACGGTGCGACAAATGACAACAACACAAAGATGATTAAAGAAGGGTATGACAGCGTATTGCTTCCAAAGGTTAAAAGCGGAGACATACGCATATTAGGAGAGGAATGGTCTCCAAACTGGATGTCAGAATACGCATTTCAGTCCACTGAAAAATATATACAGGAAAATTATAAGATAGATGCAATAATTGCAGGTGACGACGGATTGGCAAATGGCATAATTGAAGCATTGTCAGAACACAGGTTAGCAGGCAAAGTGGCTGTTGTGGCCCAAGATGCTGACCTTGCTGCGTGTCAGAGAATAATAGAGGGGACTCAGCTTATGACCATATACAAGCCACTTGACAAGCTGGCGGGTGATGCGGCAAAGTTGGCGGTGAAATTGGCAAAAGGGGAGAAATTAAACGTAGGCAATACGATTTACGATGGGAAGTACTATGTTCCATATTACAAGCTGGAGCCAATAGCGGTTGACAAGACTAACATAGACGATACTGTGATTAAAGATGGCTTTCATAGCCGCGACGATGTGTACAGGTATATGAACTGATTTTTTTAAGGCTTAAAGCCTTTATTTTTTTGTCATAAAATAATCCAGATAAAATTTCAAATAAAATTATTTAAAGCAAAAAAATGAACGAAAACAAAAAAAGGTTTAGAGGCGAAATAAAGATGTTTGTAGAATATATATAGCGAAAATATTTAAGAGGAGGATGTACAATGATTAAATCAAAGAAGCTATTAGCATTTTTGCTGGTCTTTGTATTGGCAGCGTCAGTAATATTTGCTGGATGCCAAAGCACAAAAGACAACGGCAGCACGACAACTTCTTCAAATTCATCGAATTCTTCTAGTTCAAACAATTCATCAGACACGACTAAAAAGATAAAGATAGGTTTTTCACTGCCTACAATGAGGGAGGAAAGGTATCAGAAGGATAAGGCTGCGTTTGAAGAAGAGGCTAAGAAATTGGGCGCTGAGGTCTTGACACAAGGTGCAAATAACGACGAAAATCTTCAGAATAGCCAGGTAGAAAACCTTATCACACAGGGCATAGACGTGCTTGTATTAGACCCACAAAATGCGGAATCTGCGGCAACATTGGTTGACAAAGCACATCAAGCAGGAATAAAAGTTATATCTTACGACAGACTTATTTTAAACTCTGATCCAGATGTGTACATTTCTTTCGATAATGAAAAGGTTGGAGAGCTTCAAGGAGAGTATTTGACAAAGCTAGTTCCAAAGGGAAATTACTTCGTATTTGCAGGAGCGCCTACTGATAACAACGCAACGCTGTTTAAGCAAGGTGCTATGAAGTACATTCAACCTTTGGCAGACAAAGGCGACATAAAGATAGTGTTTGACCAAGCTATAAAAGACTGGGATCCAAATGAAGCACTTAAATTGGCTGAAAACGCTTTAACTGCAAATAAAAACAAAGTAGATGCTATACTTGCTCCAAATGACGGCACAGCAGGTGGCATAATCCAAGCTTTGGCAGAGCAAAAACTGGACGGAAAAGTTCCTGTGACAGGACAAGATGCTGAATTGGCAGCAGCAAAGAGGATAATCGCAGGAACGCAGTCTATGACCATATTCAAAGACGTACGCGTACTTGCTAAAAATGCTGCTGACATCGCAGTTCAATTAGCACAGGGGAAGGAAGTAAAAGATTTGGCACAGGTTGACAAGACAGTAAACAACAAGAAGATTGACGTTCCATCACTTCTTTTGACACCTGTAGTAATTACAAAAGACAACATCGACAAAGAGCTTGTTGACAGCGGTTGGTTTAAAAAATCTGATTTATATGGTAATTAAAAAACACATCGGGGTAGGTCTTGTGCCTTCCCCTTTGCGACATAGTGCCTTGGAGGTATATTATGAGTGAATATATATTGGAGATGCAAAATATTACTAAGGAATTTCCGGGTGTTATAGCTTTAAACAATGTCAATCTGAAGGTGAAAAAAGGCGAAATACACGCACTATGCGGTGAAAATGGTGCCGGAAAGTCGACACTAATGAAAATATTGAGTGGTGTCTACCCTTATGGTACGTATTCTGGAAAGATTATTATAGATGGGGAAGAAAAACATTTTACGAATATTAAAGATAGTGAGAAAAACGGGATAGCTATAATATATCAAGAATTGACGCTGGTAAAATACATGACAGTAGGGCAGAATATCTTTCTTGGAGAGGAGCCAGTCAATAAGGGTGTAATAGATTGGCTGAAGGTATACTCAGAATCAAGCAAAATCTTGAACGAATTGAAGATAGACATAAATCCTTATACAAAGGTTATGAATTTAGGTATAGGACACCAGCAGATGGTGGAGATAGCTAAGGCCATTTCAAAAAAAGCTAAAATACTGATACTTGATGAACCTACATCCGCACTTACAGAAAGTGAAGCAGAACACTTGTTAAACATATTGAGAGATTTGAAGGCAAGAGGTGTTACGTGCATTTATATATCACATAAACTGGAAGAGGTTTTTGAAATAGCAGATAGCATAACAGTCTTAAGAGATGGAAAAACCATCACATCTGATAAAAAGGAAAATTTTACTATGAATAAAGTTATATCACTTATGGTTGGCCGTGAACTTACACAGCGCTTCCCGAAGGTGAAGCACAAAGTGGGAGATGTTGTCCTTGAAGTAAAAAATTATACTGTATATGACCCTGAGATTCCTAATAAGAAGATAATTGACAACGTAAGTTTCTCCGTTAGAAAAGGAGAGATATTAGGTATAGCAGGTCTTATGGGGGCAGGCAGGACGGAGCTTTTCTCCAGTATTTTCGGAGCTTACAAAGGAAGAAAAGAAGGAAAAGTTTATTTAGAGGGCAAGGAGCTTACAATAAATAACCCTAATGAAGCGATCAAAAACGGCATAGCATATCTGTCAGAAGATAGAAAAAGATTTGGGCTAGTTACGCTTATGGATGTGCAGGAAAATATCGCATTATCCAACTACGACCGGATTTCAAAGTTCAGCATTATAAACAACAATGCCAAAGTCAAACATGCCGAAAAATACGTTAATGAGCTTAAAATAAAGACGCCGTCTTTAGCGCAAAAGGTGGGAAATTTAAGTGGTGGCAATCAGCAAAAGGTGGTTTTAGGGAAATGGCTTATGTCCGATCCTAAAGTTCTCTTTCTTGATGAGCCAACACGTGGTATAGACGTTGGTGCTAAGTTTGAGATATACAACATAATGAATGAACTTATAAAGATGGGGGTCTGCGTTGTATTTATTTCATCGGAGCTTCCGGAAATACTCGGAATGTGCGATAGAATACTAGTCATACATGAAGGCAAGATAAATGGCGAATTTTTGACTGAAGAAGCTGACCAAGAAAAAATTATGCACTGTGCAACTGGAGGTAATTAAATTATGATACAAAGCAAAGCAAAAAGTGAAGCAATTGAAAAAAGAAGATTAAATATTGATATAAGAGCGTATACGATGATATTGGCTCTTCTGGGTATATGGGTTATATTTACAGTACTTACACATGGTGACTTTTTGTCATCTAGGAATTTATCCATGCTGGCAAGGCAAATGTCGATAACAGCAATACTTGCGACAGGTATGGTCTTAGTAATTGTTGCAGGGCATATCGACCTTTCAGTTGGTTCCGTTGCGGGATTTACAGGTGCTGTAGCAGCAATCTTGCAAGTCATATACCATTGGAACACAATACCGACTATCATAATTACCCTTTTAGTAGGGCTTATAATAGGAATATGGCAGGGATTCTGGATTGCGTATAGAAAAGTGCCTGCTTTCATAGTGACGCTTAGTTCCATGCTGGTCTTTAGAGGTGGCATATTGCTTATAACAAAAGGCGTTACCATTTCACCTTTGCATAAGGATTTTGGAATCATAGGACAAGGGTACATTCCGCCGTCATTAAGCATAGCTTTGGGAGTGATTGCATCTGTAGCTTATATAATCATAGATATGAATAACCGAAATTCACGTATAAAATACGGTTTAAGCGTCCCTAGTTTAAGCATAGAGATTTCTAAAATTATTGGTGTGATTGCATTGATTGCTCTATTTACTGGTGTTATGATTTCATACGAAGGTATACCTGTTCCAGTCCTTATTGTCCTTGTGCTGGTATTAGTTTTGACTTTTGTGGCAAACAACACCACTTTTGGAAGGTATGTTTACGCAATTGGTGGCAATAAAGAGGCAGCAATATATTCAGGAATAAATGTTGTGAAGACAAATATGACTATATTCTTGATAATGGGAATATTGTCAGCGATCGCTGGTATTGTTTTGACGTCAAGATTG
>NZ_BBKT01000021.1 GCF_000747665.1 Thermoanaerobacterium saccharolyticum
AAGAAATAATAGAAAATTTATTTTCTAAATGGAATTGCATTCTTATTGAATTTAATGGAGAGGCTGATCATATACATATTTTGTTTGAAGCACCTCCGCAAGTACAACTTTCTAAATTGATAAATAATCTAAAAACAGTAACTGCAAGATTAATACGTAAAGAGTATGCTGAACATTTATCTAAATTTTATTGGAAACCGTATCTGTGGAACAGAAGTTATCTTATTTTATCATCTGGAGGCGCACCAATTGAAATTATAAAAAAATATATCCAAGAACAAAATACACCTGATGATTAGCAGTGATGATGCCTTACTCCACCTAAATTTCCATTATAGGTGGAGACTGCGGCTACTGTCTCTCCGTTCAAAACCATTAAGCGAATAGTATATAAAGTAACCTTTTATGCCTAAAGTCTTCATATCTTCTACCGTTTTTACAAACTTCTCAGTATCACTTTTGTTAATAGGCCTCTCCCAGCTTTTTACCTCTATAAAAAGGTCTTTGCCTTATTAGGATAAAATTTGAAGAAAAAAATTTGCCAACAACTACTTGACACAAACCTGATATACTCTGCATGAATACGAAAACTGTGCAAGCCTTGATATAGAAGTATCCAATGCGTCAATTAAATCCATTGCTGCCTTTGGTGCTTTTAATTCATCTGCAATATAAGATACAATATTAGATAAATCTTTACTTGCCAAAGGTAGGTATCTAATTTCATACTTCATCAGATTCCAACTTATCCGCAAGCCTTGCTCTTAATTCATCAAATACTTCTTTATGGGAATATCTCGTATCAGTTGTTTTGGCTTCCAGTTCCGCTTCCTTCAGCTTAAAGTAAATTTCACTTTTAAACAGTTTGCGTTCATAAGCTTCCATACTCATTACAACCATATCCCCATAACCATTCTTGGTCAAAAATACAGGTTCTTGAGTTTCGTGGACTATCCTTGATATATCTGCAAAATTATTTCTCAAATCAGATACTGGTCTGATATGTGGCATACAAATATCACCCCTTTATTAGTTTAGCATAATTTTATCATAATTATACTAAAACATCAATAAAGATGTAAATGCTATTTTTTCGCATTAAATAGCAGTAGGAATATTATGACAAACTTGAATTCGCAAGTGATAATTCTATTATCCATAAATGAAAAGTATAAAAAATAAATAGCAGCTAAAACATTTCTTTCAGTATTTTGCGGGCACTTACCAAAGAAATGCCACTTTTAGCTGCACTCTTTATCAATACATATTTGGAAAACCTAATTGCTTTAATGCCTCGTAAACCACAATTGCCACAGAATTTGACAAGTTTAAAGACCTTTCCGCTTTTACCTCGTTCATAGGTATCCTTATGCAGTCATCTTCGTACATTTCCCTAAGCCACTGAGGGAGGCCTGCTGATTCTTTTCCGAAAAGGATGTATGACTCGTCTTCATACACTACTTCATGATAAAAGTGTTTGCCTTTTGTCGTAGCTAAATAATACCTGCTGCCTTTTGTAGACTCTAAAAACTCCTCTAAATTTTCGTACACCTTTAAGTCAAGGTATGGCCAATAATCAAGCCCAGACCTTTTTAAATACTTCTCACTTAAAGAAAATCCAAGTGGCTTTACTAAATGAAGCTTAGAACCTGTAAGGACACAAGTCCTGGCTATATTACCTGTATTTTGCGGTATCTCCGGTTCAACCAATACTACATTTATGGGCATTTGCATTCCTCCAGTTTATTTAAAGAACTTCCTCGGTATGTACTTCCACATGGCTTCTATCATCTTATCATTAGGTTCAAAGTAGAGAATTGTCCTTTTGCCGCCATTTTCAAAGACAGCAAAGTACACATCTGGCGATGTCATCGAACTTACTGCTTCAATCTTATTTGGTATCTTTCTGTACTCATCTGAATACTTATCGCTTGACACCTTCGCTGCAATCTCAAAGTCTTTGCAGTCTACACTTAAAAGTCTCTTTCTTCTGCTTTCAGCCACTATCCTGTCTACATCCAGCTCACCGTTGGTATATGCGTACTCGTATTCAATGTTTTGCGATTTAATCACGTAGTAGGCAAAAAAAGGTATGGCAACGATGAAAAATATGAGAAATCCCTTCACAAAAGGTATAAGTGGTATTATGAAAAAAACAACTACCAATGAAGCCACGATAAGTCCAATTGCCGTCAATGTGTCCTTAGTGGTCTTTTGTTTCTTTACAAGCTTTTCTATAAATACATCCACAAAATCAACTCCCAGCTTAAATTATACTTTTATAATAAATTTATTTTATCAAATTTGCAACATCGTTATTTATACCATAAGATATTTCCATTTTCCCTGCTTAAATCTGTACGTGTACATGAAAGAGCGAACGACGAAGTCAAAGCATATCCCTATCCATATGCCATATATGCCCATGCCCATCCACTTGCCTAAAGCGTATCCTATGGCGATCCTGAAAAGCCAAAGCCCTATAAATGCCGTCACGACTATATACACAAGATCTCCTGCTGCCCTTAAAACGCCTGACAAGACATTCATTATAGCCAGCATCGGTTCAATTGCAGCGAATATCCTTATTACGACAGCCCCCATCCTTATGACTTCAAGATCTGTAGAATAAAGCGCAGCAAGCTGGCGTGCAAATATAAACATGATAATTCCTATGACTGTTATTATCCGCACAGCTATTTTATTTGACAGTTTCCCGTACGTCTCTGCCAACATCATCTTTCTGGCCCCTAAGCTCCTTCCAACCAAAGAAGTGGCTGCCAGTTGAAATCCAAATATAGGCATAAATGCAAGGCTGTTGGCATTCATGCCTATTTGGTATACCGCAATAGACGCAGTGCCCATTGTAGAAACTATAACCTGCATTATTAAAAAGCCACCCTGCATTATAAGCTGCTCTAAAGATGCAGGGACACCAACCTTCACAATCCTTAACATCATAGGAAAATTAAGCTTTATGCCATCTTTTATGCTTAAATTAATCCTTCTCTTGCCAAAGTAAAGGACATAAAGCTGTATAAATCCGCCTATTACTCTGGCTATAGTGACAGACATAGCAGAACCTTTTACTCCAAAAGCAGGTATAAGCTGATGTCCACCGATATTTACACCAAAGACTGTAAGAGAATTTAAGATGAGGCTTATCAAGTTTATGGTAGCTGTAATGTACATGGGCGTTCTCGTGTCGCCAGCGCCTCTTAATGCTCCACCTAAAACAATGTCTATTATGACAAAAGGCATTCCTAAAAGTATTATCTTATAGTACATTAGGCCTAGTTCGAAAACATCTTTTGCAACTGTACCAAAAAACATTTTTATGATGGGAGCTGCAAATATATATCCAAAAACAGTAAAAGCTATAAATATTATGATGCACATTATAAGCGCCTGCATGACTGCAAGTCGTGCATTGTCTTCGTCCTCTTCACCTATAAGCCTCGCCACGATTACTGTACATCCAGTAGAAAGCCCTGCAAAGATCGATTGAAAGAAAAACACCAGCGTGTTAATCATGCCTACTGCTGCTATAGCTGCAGTGCTGATGTGTCCTACAAATATTGTAGATACCATGCCTACCATCATTATAAGCATCTGCTCAGTAATAGAAGGCCATGCCAACTCTAAAATTTCCTTTTGAAGACTAAATCGATGTTCGCTTTTCTCCATTTTTACCCCCCTTAAATATCGCTTCCTTTTTTCACAAAATATCCACCAAGCTTTTTATTTACCTCATTGACTATTTTATCGATCTTAATGTTTTTTCTAATTTCTGAATCAAAAAGCGACAACTGCTTTATCTTAATTGTGCTTAAATTTGAGACAGATAGTCCAATAAGCCTTACAGGCTGACTAATATTTGATTCTTTTAAAATAGCGGTTGCTACATTGTAAATATCCTCAGGTGAATCTATATATTCATTTAATGTTCTGCTTTTCGTGTGGACTGTAAAATGTGACGTCTTGATTTTTACTGTAACAGTCCTGCAATAGAGCCTCTCTTCTTTAAGCTCTGATGATATTATCCTAGAAAATCCCTTCAGATACTTTGACAGCAAATCAATATCATCAGTGTCTTTTTTAAGTGTAGTCTCTTTGCCGATTGATTTCGTCTCCCTGTATGTTTCGACAGGCCTTAAGTCGATCCCTCTTATCCTGTCGTATATCTCTTTGCCATACTTTCCAAATATATTCGTAAGTTCTTCTTCACTTAGTTTCAGTAAATCATCGACTTTCTCTATGCCGATCTTTTTTAGCCTTTCCGAAGATTTTTTTCCAATACCGTAAACTTTCGACACGCTTAAAGGTCTCAATATGTCAGGCACCATATCTTCAGTTATGACCATGAGCCCATCAGGTTTATTCCAATCTGACGCAATCTTGGCAAGAAATTTGTTGTATGAAACACCTGCAGACACAGTAAGCCCTGTCTCATTGTACACTTTCTCTTTTATTTCCTTGGCAATATCTTCTGGATTTTTGTCGATATCAGTCACATCCAGGTATGCTTCATCGATGGATAAAGGCTCCACAATGTCTGTCACACTATAAAGTATGTCAAACACCTTTTCGGAGACTTCTCTGTACCGCTGAAATCTTACTGGCAAAAAAAACGCCGTGTGGGCATAAAGTCTTCGCCATGTACATAGGCATTGCCGAATGAACGCCATATTTTCTCGCTTCATAAGAGCATGTAGATACAACACCTCTGCCAGATAGCCCTCCTACTATGACGGGCTTTCCTCTAAGTTTTGGATTGTCATGCTGTTCAACAGATGCAAAAAAAGCATCCATATCTACATGGATTATCTTGCGCATCATGTATTATCCCTCATAACTTAATTACTAAAATATATTATAACACAGCATCAAATTAAACCATAATGAACATATGACACTCTCCTATTTGATTCTCTCATACTACTGAATAAAATACATTTGACATATGCTGAAATAAATTATAAAATATATATGAACAAATATTCATATATTCAATCATCGAGGTGTTTATATGAAAGACAATAAAAACAACAATGACGTATGTGAAATAACTGTAATACACGAAGATATTGTTGACAAAGTAAAAAAATTAATGCCTGAAGAAGAAAAATTATATGACCTTGCCGAACTTTTTAAAATATTTGGCGATACCACAAGAATCAAAATTTTGTGTGCTTTATTAAAGTCCGAAATGTGCGTATGCGATATTGCGGCGACACTTGGCATGAATCAATCTGCAGTATCTCATCAGCTAAGGATATTAAAGCAAAGCAAACTGGTAAAACACAGAAAAGAAGGGAAAGTCGTATACTATTCTCTTGCAGACGACCACGTCATAAAGATATTTGACCAGGGATTTAGTCATATAGAAGAATGACAGTTTTCTGGCTTAAATTTATTTGAAAGAAGGGATAGTGTTGGAGGCAAATAGCATGAAAGGCTCAAAAAAGACATTTCTGTTAGAAGGATTAGACTGTGCTGTATGTGCAGCAAAAATAGAAGATAATGTGAAAAAAATAGATGGAATATGCAATGCCAGTGTAGATCTTATAAATACAAAATTAACTGTTGAATTGGAAGATATAAATAATATAAATGATATAAACAAAATTATAAAGAAAGTTGTAAAAGATATTGAGCCAAATATTCATATTTCTGATTCCGAAAGCAAAATTACAAAAGACAAAGACAGCCGCTTTAGATTGAAAATAATGCAATTACTATTTGCAGCAACTTTATTTATTCTGCCTGTTATTTTCAAACTTCCAGAATACATGAAGTTCTCCCTTTTCTTCATAAGCTACATTATTTCAGGTGGAGAAATAATTGCGCTGTCCATCAAAAAACTCTTGAAAGGTCAACTGTTTGATGAGAATTTTCTCATGAGCATATCTACAATAGGCGCTTTTGCTATTGGAAAGTACGAAGAAGGCGTATCTGTCATGCTTTTCTATCAAATAGGCACACTTATTGAAGACTACGCTGTAGATAATTCTAGAAAATCAATAAAAGATTTGATGGATATAAGACCTGACTACGCAAACTTAAAGATTGAAAATAATATAAAAAAGGTACCACCAGAAGCAGTAAATATAGGCGATATCATCTTAGTAAAACCAGGTGAAAAAATACCACTGGATGGAAAAGTAATAGATGGTAAATCATTTGTGGATACATCATCTCTGACAGGAGAATATTTGCCAATGGAAGTTACCATCGGTTCTGAAGTATTAAGCGGCTTTATAAACAAAAACGGCCTTCTCACCGTTAAAGTCGAAAAAAAACTTTAAAGAGTCAACTGTATCAAAGGTTCTTGATTTGATAGAAAATGCCAACAATAAAAAAGCACGAACCGAAAATTTTATAACAAAATTTGCAAAATACTATACACCAATCGTAACACTATCCGCTTTATTTATAGCTACAATCCCTCCTCTACTTTTAAATGAGAACTTCTCAAATTGGATCTACAGAGCGCTGGTATTCTTAGTTATATCATGTCCATGTGCCCTTGTTATATCAATACCTCTAAGTTTCTTCAGCGGCATCGGTGCCGCATCAAAAAGCGGCATCCTTATAAAAGGCGGCAATTACTTAGAAGCTCTAAATGATGTTAAAACAATAGTTTTCGACAAAACCGGCACATTGACAGAAGGCACTTTTAGAATGACAGAAATCTGCGCGGAAGATCCATTTAAAAGCGATGAACTGCTTAAATATGCTGCATACGGTGAATACTACTCAAATCATCCTATAGCATCATCTATCGTAAGTGCTTACGGCGGAGAAATTGACACAGCAAAAATAAAAGATTATATTGAATTGGCCGGCAATGGCATAAAAGCTATTATTGATGATAAGGAAACCCTAATAGGAAATTCAGAATTGATGAAAAGTCATAATATAGCATTTAAGGATGTCAGACCGTACAGTGCTGTCCATATAGCAGTAAATGGAAAATATGCAGGATATATCGTCATATCTGATACAATAAAAAAAAGACTCCAAAGATGCTGTAAAAGCACTTAAAAGCTTAGGTGCAGAAAGGCTTATCATGCTTACCGGAGATAAAAAAGAAATAAGCCAATATATATCGAATGAGTTAGGACTTGATGATGTTTACTCCGAACTTCTACCTCATGAAAAAGTCAATGTAGTCGATAAGCTATGTAGAAATAACTATAACGGCAAAGTAGCTTTTGTTGGAGATGGAATAAATGATGCTCCCGCTTTAACAAGAGCAGATATAGGAATTGCAATGGGAAAAATCGGCACTGATGCTGCTATAGAAGCATCAGACGTGGTGCTGATGACAGACGAGCCTTATAAATTAGTTGACGCAATAAAAATAGCAAAGAAAACTCATAAAATTGTTTTAGAAAATATAATTTTGGCATTGGGCGTTAAATTATCTGTCCTAACCTTAGGAGCATTAGGTTTTGCAACAATGTGGGAAGCAGTATTTGCAGATGTTGGGGTAACTGTACTTGCCGTGTTTAATTCCCTTAGAATCTTGGCAAAATAAAGCAGCAAGTTTTGCTGCTTTATAATCTTACGTATTCATCGTAAACCATCTTTGATATTTTCCCTATGGCCCTTCTACCATCTAAATTTGTACTCAAATTATTCGTCATTACGCTTATTATGTAGTCGCAATCTTTTAAAAACACTATCCCTACATCATGCTCTAAATGCTTTAGCTCTCCAGGCTTATGAGCAATCACTACGTCATCCGGCAAGTACATATCAAGCCTTCCCAAATCTTGCTGCTTCTTTAAGACTTCTATCATCTTAATGCTGTGCTCCTCATCTACAACTTTTCCAGCGTACATCTGCTCTAAAAGGTGCGCCATATCCTTTGGACAAGTATAGTTATCTTTCCCGGATTTTGCTGCTTCAAAGTCCATCATCTTTCTCTGTATTTTAGTATGAACCAAGCCTAAATCTTCTGCCATCCTGTTTATGTTTTTCATATCTGCTATATCGATCAAAACATTTGCAGCAGTGTTGTCGCTTATAATTATCATCAGCGTTATAAGTTCTTCTATAGTGAATTTGTGCTTGCTGTTTAATTGGTACAAAATCCCACTGCCGTCCGTCTTCATAAAGTCAGATAAAACGATGTTGTCAGTTAACCTTATGTATCCCTCTTTAGCCATCTTATATATTTGTGCCATGATAAGTATTTTTATCGTGCTGGCAGATGGAAACATCATATCTTCATTTATGTCTATCCTCTCACCTGTCTTCAGATTTTTTACAGAAACACCTATGTCTCCACCAGCATTACTGACGAAATTCATTATGTCATCATGTAAACTCATAATTAAGCACTTCCTTTTCTCATAATTCCGTACGTCTTAATAGTATCACTTTTGAAGAAAAAATCCAGTACCTATTTAAAGGCAAAAAAATCAGGTGTATTGACCACCCAATTTTATCCCATCACTTCTCATATATACCATACTTAAGCATGTTTATGCAACTTTTTAAATCATCAATGATTTTATCTTTATCTGCAACAAGTTTATCGACATCATGCTTATACATCTCCAAATATTTGTTGCCAATGGCTTCAATAGATGTCATAATAAAGCTCAAAGCTCTATCAATATCTACATCTTTGCGAAAACTGGACAAATCTAAATTTTCCATAAATTTCTTCATGATTTCACTGCTTATTCTTTCATATCTTTTCAATATGTCATCTTTTATTTCTTCTGGCGAATCATAAATAGATACTGTTAAAAATCTGTACTCTACTGGTTTTTTAAAATACAACTTGAACTTTATTATTGTCCAGTTCATAAGCCTTTCAAATATATCTGATGGCGAATCATCTATGAATTCATAAAAAGCAGCAACAAATTCCTCTACAATGCGATCAAAAAGATATATAAATAAATTCTTTTTACTTTTAAAATAGTGAAAAAGAAGGCCTTTTGATATCCCGGCATTTTTGACGATTTCGTTTGTTGAAGCCCTCATATAGCCTTTTTCAGAAAACTCTCTTAGGCTTGCTTCAATTATTCTGTTCCTCTTTTCATCGCTTAGATTTTCAAAGGTTTCGTACAAATGGATCCCTTCCTAAAACTAAATTTTCAAATCCCTCTTTTGATAGAAAACAAAAGTCCCGCCAATACACAATATCACAATCAAAGCAGATATTACAATGTATATTATCTCAAATCCTTTTCCATTCATCAAATTTTTTGCGTCAAAATACTTAAAAGGCGTAAGATACTTAAGTCCTGAAAGATTACTATCTATGTCGATTGCCAATGACAGGACATATGTCACAAGCATAACTCCAACTGTAACTGGAGAAGCTAATTTTGAATTTTTAAATAAAGCTGATAGTCCTATACCTATGGACATGAATATCATCTGCAGTATAAACATCCCAATCACCAACTTCAATATGTCATCTGTCACATTTTCTCCTTTGCTGTAGTAATTGACAAGAAACAAAGAAGATAACAATGTGACAATATTAAATATAGCTATATTCGTAAATGATGCAAGAAGCTTTGATGTGATTACATTGATTCTAGATACTGGCTTTGACATCAAAAATTCTGCCGTCTTGTCATCTTCTTCTTTTGAAATTATATTAGCCCCAATCATGGATGCGTGTATTGCAGCCATCAACACGATGTATATAAACATAGCACCGTAAAAGCCTATGGCCTTTGACAAGTCAAACGTACCAGCTCCAAACATGGATTTTACTGCGTCAGGCATCTTTGAAATAATATCATTTAGGGATTGACCAGAAATATACGAACTGGCGGCGTACTTTCCCATCGATGCAGCTACGAATGCGATCATGATTATGCACCATATAAATAAGGACTTTCCATTTGCTTTTAGCTCTCTTAAATAAATATTCATATCTAACACCCCTCAAACAACATGAATGTCTCTTTTTAAGAAAAAGACATAGCTTAGAAAAATTGATATAAGAACAATCAATATAGATATGATGACGAATGTAATATCATAGGAGGAATTTTTTATGATGTACTCTGTGTCAAAGTACTTAAATGGCGTTATATACTTCATTGCTTTATCATTTAATGTAGCTTGAAACATCCCAATTATATAAAATGTAAATACTACACCTAAAGAAAGAGATATCATTGACTTAATCTTTCCCACAACTGCTGATATTAATACGCCTATTGACATGAATATGACCTCAACAAAGAAAAGCGTAACAGAAACCATGAAAAAGAGTTTAATGTTAAACAATTCTTTTGTTACTGATTCTGCTGTAATGTATGCAGTAACCAAATAAATGATATCGGTTATAACTATTGATGTCAATGACGCTAGCAATTTTGATGTCAAAATTTCATTGCGTGATATAGGCTTTGTCATGAGGAAATCCGCTGTCTTTAGCTTTATCTCTTTTGATATTGTAGATATACCATAATTCATCGATTGTATCGCACCGCCCAAAACAACAAAAGAAAATACATATGAATAGAATCCCAAAAACTTTGTAATGTCATCTATAGAAATCCCAAATGCTTTTCTGATGGGTTCAGGATACCCCTCTAAAATCTTTTTCACTAAAGATACACTACTTGAAAATGAAGGATACATAGATAGAAAAAATATTATCAATGCAGCCATGGATATGGACCATATTATCGTAGATTTTCTGTAGGACTTTAACTCGTGTAAAAACACATTCATGTCTTTCTACCCCCTCATATAGTAGTGCATGAATATTTCTTCAAGACTTGGTTCTTCAATCGTAACATCAGTTATGCTTATTTCTGCTATCTTCTTCGTTATATTGTTTATATCACCTTTGAATAAAAAGCTGACTGTCCTGTCTTTCACCTGAAGATCGCTTACACCATCCATATTAAAATACTCACTTTTTAAAGGAGCATTTGCCTCAACATAGACTTTCTTATAGCTATTTTCCCTCAATGTGCTTATCTTCTCAAGACTCACTATTTTGCCTTCCTTTATGATAGCCACCCTGTCGCACAATTTTTGGACTTCGCTTAGTATGTGTGATGAAAATAGAATTGTGACACCTTTCTTGTTTTCCTCTTTTAATAGATTGAAAAATCTCTGCTGCATCAGCGGGTCAAGTCCGCTTGTTGGCTCATCTAGTATAAGAAGCTTAGGTTCATGCAAAAGTCCCTGGACTATGCCTACTTTCTTTCTGTTGCCGTATGAAAGGTCGTCGATCTTTTTATTTAAATCTAAATCCATAAGTTCTGAAAGCTCTTTTATCCTTTTGCTGCAGTCCTTTTTATAAAAACTTGCTGAATACTTTAAAAGGTCTATTACCTTCATGTTGTCGTAGTAGAAGACTTCTGACGGCAAATATCCTATATCCTTCTTTATGTCTGGTCCGTATTTTATGCAGTCTTTGCCAAAAATCTTTGCGCTGCCAGAAGTGGGATAAATAAGTGATAAAAGTATCCTTATTGTAGTGGATTTCCCTGCTCCATTTGGACCTATGAAACCGAATACCTCACCTTCTTCCACATCAAAGCTTACATCGATTATACCTCTCGATTTGCCGTAATACTTGGTCAAGTTATTAACTTCAATGATTTTCATAAAAACGCCTCCTTTTTGACCATTTGGTCAATATCCAATTCGATTATAGTCTTTATTGACCATGTAGTCAATACACTTCTAAAAAAATAAGAGGAATTTTAAAAGTACAAGGATTTTAAAAATTCCTCTTGAAAAGAAGATTTATTTGAAAGTTCTATGTACTTAACCTTATCTCTTATCACCTTTGATTTTTCAATCATCTCATCAGAGAGAAGTGCAATTGACGCTCCTAACCCCGCTGCGTTCCCTATTTGAAGTGCCTTCTCTTTTAATCCCTTTGGTATAAGTCCGATTGCTGCTGCGCTTTCTATACTTATGTAACTGCCAAACCCTCCTGCCAAGTAAACTCTTTTTATATCTTTTTCAGCAATATTCATCTCTTTCATGAGGATATTGATTCCAGCCCGTATGGCTCCCTTTGCCATTTGTACCTGCCTTATATCCTTTTGTGTAAGGTATATGCCACATGCCTTGTCAATTAAAAATGATGGCATATCATCGTATTGTACAATGCGATCTAAAAACTTTTTACCAACTGCGCTTGCCACTTCATCTTTATTTAATATCCTTCCAGTATTATCAACTATCCCATGCTTAAAAAGCTCTGCTACCACATCGACGATGCCAGAACCGCATATGCCTTTTGCTGCCTTTCCTCCAATGGTAGTAAATATGGGATCTCTTTCAAGGTCCACATGATCTATTGCACCTTCTACACCGCTTAAACCGAAAGTGATACCAGCTCCTTCAAAAGCAGGACCTGCAGCAGCGGAACACGATATGAGAAAATCTTTATTCCCCAGCACTATCTCTCCATTTGTGCCTATATCTATCAGCAAAATGATATCGTCGCTTTCACTGATGCTGCTTGAAAGTACAGCCGCCACCGTATCAGCGCCCACGTATGAAGCAACCACAGGAAGCGTCACAACGTACCCTTCTTTGTTTATATCTATCCCTAAATCTCTTGACTTCACTTCAATCGATGACGTAAATGCAGGTATATAAGGGGAATTAGCGATATTCTTAGCAGGTACTCCTAAAGCCAAGTGCATCATAACGGTATTGCCAACCATCACTATTTCATATATACTTTCATTTGAAATTCCTTGTCTTTCGCAAAAGTAATCTACTATCATATTGACTTCTTCAATCATTGCCATGTGCAATCTATAAAGTCCACCTTCTTTAGCGATTGTATAATTTATCCTCGATATGACATCGGCACCATACGACCTTTGTGGATTTGCACCTGAAAAAACATCTATCATTTTCCCTGTAACCATGTCGTACAAATATGCAGCAATTGTAGTAGTGCCTATATCCAAAGATATGCCGTATAAACTGCCAACATAGTCAGCCCCTTCAATCGATATAATCTCATTCTTTCTCAATACACAAATGGCATTGTAGCCATTTTTCTCTAAGACGTCTGGAAGTACCTTTAATACGCTTAGTGGAACTTTTGCATCAAATCCTAATGCATCGCATATCCTCTTAAAATCATCTCTCTGGTCATCCAGTGTAGGCATATCAAGCTTTATGCGGATTTTTTTAACTCTCGGGTTTACACTGTCAATTTCAAATAGGCCCATGCTTTCAGTCAAGACTGATATTTCTCCTTCATCTAAAACTGTGATAGAAAGATCTCTATCAACATTTACAAAGCATGAAAGCCTTACGCCCTTTTCAAGCTCTGCATCGTTTAAATTCTTCATCTCCTCGTAAGTCGCAGGAAGCTTATCTTCTATTATAACTTTGCACTTTCCACAAGTGCGATAGCCACCACATGAATTAGGCACTGGCACACCATTTTCTATCAAGGTTTTAAAAAGGTTTGCACCATCTTGTGCTAAAATTTCTTTGTATTCATCTCTGTATTTGACTTTTAACAAATGATTTATCTTTTTCTCATTGCGGTAGATGCACTGGGAAAAATCGCATTTGCTGCAATCGTGGTGTGAAAATGAGGACTTAATATCCTTTCCTATTCCTAATATGAAGGACAAAGATTTTATAGGGTGCATCATGTTATTTTCATCCAACGTAACACCTATCTTAGATGCATCAAGGTGTTTGAATATGATCTTCTGTGATGCTATATCCCACTTGTCATCACCGGGAAACATCATGTCAGTCACTGCATACCCTTCTTTTAACGCATAATTCGCCACATCGCTGTAAAACTTCTCGCAAAGCTTGTCTAATGCCGCATTCCCGATGGCATCGTATATCATTCCATCCATATACTTTCCATCGTTAAAAAGTCTTGATGATGCACTTTCAATGCCGCCTTTAATTGTGGCAACAGCCATAATAACATATTCTGCACCTTTTAATCTTTCTACTATGTATTTACCATTTATCATATCACCACTTAGAAACCTTATGGCATCATTTTCATGGTCGTACTCAAAAGAAACCCTGTCAAAGCAGACTAAAGGCTCAATGACATCATAAGCATCATTTATAGCATTCCTGATTCTGTCTAATAGACCTTTATAAGGCTCAGAATTTTTATATCCCAAATACCTTAAAACAGACTTCTCATCTATCTCTATCTCATAAGACCTTATATCCATCTTCTCCTCCTCATATATTTAATTAAGAATGCTGAAATCTTTTTATATATATATTAAAGAAAATTGAATTGAAAGACAACTTTTCACACATCACTTATAAACTAAAAAATTACTTGTTTATTTTTCAATAATTTTGGTTTATAATATATATGCAAGGAATTGCAGGAATTTGTCATTTGGATATAAAGCACATTTTTAGATTATGCTTTCTAGCATAATCTAATTTTTTATCTTTTATCTCTGCTGAAAAGTCTGTCATAGTCTTGTCTATTATGTTATTGTATGAACTTTTACCACAATGTTATCTCTGTTGTATACCACCATCGCTACTATACCTACAATTGCTACTATCATTGTGCAAAAAATTAGTGTTATTTGTACAGCTTCGCTCACATACTCATCTCCGCGCTCTGCTCCTGCAATTCCTTGACAGTACGGGAGAGGTGAGCAGTATTTTATATCCAAATCCCATTATATTATAACATATCTATACAAAAAGGTATCAATTAAAATTATTTCTAAACCGCTATTGATTATCAATCAATTTAGTGTTATTATTTTTATAAAAGTAGCACAGAAGGAGATGATACGTCTGGAAGAAATTACCCGCTTCGGAGTCTCAATGGAAGCAAGTCTGCTTTCACAGTTTGATAAATTGATTGAGTCAAAAAACTACAAAAACAGGTCTGAGGCTATAAGAGATTTGATCAGGGATTACATAGTTGAAAACCATTGCGAATCAGATGACGTCGAATCAATCGGCACTGTCACGTATGTTTACAACCATGAAGTAAGGGAGATAAGCGACAAACTTGTGGACATTCAGCATGGACACCATGAAAACATAATCTCCAGTATGCATGTACACCTTGATGAGCACAATTGCCTTGAAGTGATGGTTGTAAAAGGCACTTCAAAGACTATATCAGCTATAGCCGATGAGATAATAAGCACAAAAGGCGTAAAGCACGGAAAACTTGTCATGACCACAACCGGTAAGAATTTGTAAGGAGGAGATGTTTATGCATATACCAGATGGATATTTAAGTCCTTCCACCTGTGCTGTTATGGGTGCTGCAATGGTACCTGTATTGGCTGTGGCAACAAAGAAAGTAAATGAAACTTTTGATAAGAAAGATGTACCTACAATGGCAATAGGTTCAGCCTTTGCCTTCACTATAATGATGTTTAACGTGCCTATACCTGGTGGTACAACAGCACACGCTGTAGGCGCTACGCTTTTGGCCATAGCATTAGGTCCATGGGGAGCCAGCATTTCTCTTACAGTTGCACTTCTTATACAATCGTTGTTTTTTGGAGATGGTGGCATCTTAGCATTAGGTGCAAATAGCTTTAACATGGCATTCGTAGCACCTTTCGTAGGATATGGCGTATATATGCTGCTTCAAAAGCTTAAAGTAGGAAAGGTAATATCATCTGCCATAGGTGCGTACGCTGGAATAAATGCAGCAGCACTTGCAGCATCAATAGAATTAGGACTTCAGCCTGTGCTTTTTCATACAGCAGATGGTCGTGCCTTATACTTCCCGTACGGCCTCAGCCAGTCTATACCTGCCATGATGATAGCACATCTTACAATAGCTGGATTAGTAGAAGCAGCAGTAACTGGACTTGTAGTCTACTACCTTATTAAAGCTGGTGAAGACAACTTGCTTTATAAATTCACTTACAGGCTAAGGGGTGAAAATAAATGAAGAAACTTTTGATAGCTGCAATAGTGATAATACTGCTTACACCGATGGGACTTTTAGCGCCAGGATCTGCTTGGGGTGAGTGGGGCATAGATGAGGTAAAAAACATGGTAGGATATGTGCCAAGCGGAATGAAACATTTCTCAGATACGGTAAAGGCTTTATTTCCTGATTACGGCATACCTGGCTTTGACAAAAACTTTTTCCAGCAATCAATAGGCTACATATTTTCAGCTATCGTAGGAATCGCAGTAATTGCCATAGTGTTTTTCATCCTTAGCAAAATGATAGGTAGACAAGAGGGAAAAAATGAGTAACTTCATCGAAAAAACTGTATTGAGTATACAAAGTACATTTCAAGATATGTTTGAATCAGACGAAATTGCCATCAAAGACGGCCTTATGCAGTCATTGGACACGAGAGTGCGGCTTTTATCTATATTGCTTTTGATTGTCTTGTGCAATCTAAGCAGCTCATGGCAAATTCTGTGCTTGATGGTTGTATACTCTATCTTTGTCGCTGTACTTTCGAAAGTGCCAATAAAGTCCTATATATTCAGGGTTTTATCAGTATCCGTAATCTTTACAGGAATTGTATTAATACCATCATTGTTTAACATCGTAAAACCAGGAAATCCGCTTATATACATTGGCAAAAACTTGTACATTACAAGGAGCGGAGCCATAAGCGCATCGATTTTCATAATGCGCTCTTTTGTCTCCCTTTCCTTCATATACATTTTGATACTGTCCACAAAGTGGGTGGAAATTTTAAAAGCCTTTAGGTACTTCAAGTTGCCGAAAATTTTCTCTGCCACCCTTGATATATCGTTTAGGTATATAACTCTTTTCCTTGATGTGACGTCAAACATGTTTCTTGCCAGAAAAAGCAGAAGCGTAGGTAAGTCTAAAGGCAAAATTGAGAGAAGATTTGTAGCATCGTCAATGGGAAATCTATTAATAAGATCTGAATATTTAAGCAGCGAAGTCTACAGTGCCATGATCGCCCGCGGATACAAAGGCGAATATAAGACAATAAACGACTTCAAATTCGATATCTTTGATGCAGTCTGGATATTATTTAACATTTCATTTTTTGTGGCAACTTTTATTGTAAAAGGAGGCAAAGTTTGGATATAGTATTTGAACTTAAAAACGTTTCGTACTCATATATAAAGTCACAGCCTGCACTTATTGATGTAAGCTTTAACGTATTAAAAGGAGAAAGCTTAATAATTTTAGGCGCCAACGGCTCTGGAAAGTCCACTCTGTTAAAATTGATGGACGGCTTAATAAAGCCGGATAGGGGCGAAATATCGGCATTTGGCAAATCCATATTGAATCTGAAAGACGACCAAGAATACCAATTCAGGAGAAAAGTCGGCTACCTATTTCAAGACTCTGACGTTCAGCTTTTCAATGCGTGTGTCTTTGATGAAGTAGCATTTGCTCCACTGCAGATGGGATTAAATCCTGACAGAGTAAAATCCATGGTAGAAAAAACTCTTGAGTCGTTTGGCATCGCAAAATTAAAAGACAGGCCACCACACAGGCTAAGCGGCGGCGAAAAAAAAGAAGGTGGCTTTAGCATCAATAATGGTGATAAATCCAGATGTCTTGCTTTTAGATGAGCCTACAAACGGCCTCGATCCAAGGTCGAGAAAATGGCTTTACAAGATGTTAAGCGACCTAAAAAATGAAGGAAAAACACTTGTAATATCTACTCACGATTTGGATTTAGCCAGAAGCATTTCCGATAGAATTGTCGTAATGAATGAATCACATTCAATAGAGTCTTTAGGAAAATCCAATGAAATACTTGATAACAGCATACTACTTGAAAATGTAAATCTAATATGAATTTAGCTCCCACAATCGGGAGCTTTTTATTTAGAATATATTTTAAGTGACGACTGAAGAACCTTAATCATCACAATCACCAGCACCATAAAGACTACGATAAATGAAAATCCCACAAATATGCCGAATAAATCGCTTAGCTTCCCTATTATAAAATTGGCCACCATGTTTATAGATGAACTTACAGTAACTATGACGCTTATGACAACGCCTGTATTTTCTTTAAAGCTCTTCATTGCCAATGCCATAGTCGTAGGATAAATTATGGAGTAGAATAAGCCTGCGGCAGACAACAAAATCGACAAATTCTGATTTATCATGCTTAATGCCACTGAAGATGCTGCCAGTGAAGCAAAAATAAAAATGCTTTTTACATATCCTATCTTTTCCACAACAAACCCGCCTAAAAGCCTGCCTATGGTAAAAGCAGCAAAGAAAAGAGACAAGTACATAGAGCTTTTTATGCTGTTCATTCCGTAAGATCCTTTAAGGTACGTCACAGCCCAATTGCCTATGCCGACTTCTGATGCGATGTAAAATCCTAACATGACTGAAAACAAAATAACATGCCTATCTTTCAATACATCAAGATATCTGACTTTATTGTCATCTACATATTTAGCTGTACCGGGAAATCTTGTGAATAAAACTACAATAAGCATTAAAAGAGCTATAATGCCTCCAAAAAGATATATGCTTTGCCATGAATACTTCAAAGCCACAAGCCTTCCTGCCGCATTTGGTGAAATTGTAGCACCTAAACCGTAAAAGAAATGCAAAAGGTTCATCATTATGGCTTGATTAACCAAAAATGCAACTGCAGCGGTGGCATTTATGCCTATCTCCAGCATCCCTATGCCAAAATTCATGCAGAAGAAGAACATCAAAAACACTAAGAAAACTGGTGATGCAAAATATCCTAAAATCCCTATGATGATAAAGGCAAGTCCTAAAGACAATGCCATCTTACTGCCATATCTATTTACAATCATTCCACCTACAAACGAAGCTATGATAAATCCAAGGCTTCCAATAAACAGAAGAAGGCCAATGTACGTATAATCAACTTTGTAAAATGACTTAATTGGCGACAATACAGGACCTTTTATGTTATCAACAAGACCTATTAAAAGCATCAAAAGATAATTTAAAACGACAATAAATATCTGCATTTTTTCCTCCCTCTATAATCTTTGATTTTCTTTTAATATCTCACTCATTCTCAAATTTTCATGATCTTCAAAGGAGCCCTCATGTATATTAATGCTATTTATTCATTAATTTTACATGTGATAGGTAACCCAAATAAGCTTCTGTTGTTTTTCCATATTTTGGCCTATGAATTCCACTTAAGCTCATGTGGCATACCCTCCCATGTCTCACAGGATCTTTGTCCTTAATTCCTTCGTTCTGCCTTACATGAGGTGGATGTCAGTTATGCTCCCTTGCTGGGTCTTAAGCCCTTATGGTGAAATTACCAACCTGACAATTCCGGCTCTCTTTGTCAATCTTCGAATTTTTAAATTGAGTTTAAA
>NZ_BBKT01000020.1 GCF_000747665.1 Thermoanaerobacterium saccharolyticum
AACCTGCTCAACCTTGTTAATATTAAATTTTGAATCAACAATTGCATTTATTTGCTCAAAAAGCTTCTCATCTTTAACAGACAGAAGAAAATGCTTATCAATCGCATTTTTTTCTTCGATTCCAAATAACTCTTCCGCCGCACCATTTAATAATATTATTTTATAATCTGAATTAAGCACTAACAAAGGGTCATTTATACTTTTTACTATAGACAATGTCTTGTTGCGCTCATCAATTATTTTGCCTAATTGACTTTCTTCATATTGCTTAAGTCTTCTTATCATGTTATTAAATTCTACTGCTAATTTACCCAATTCATCATCCGTCTTAATTGATATAACTTGATCAAGTTCCCCTTCTTTTACTTCCCTTATAGATTTTATCAAATATTCCATTGGCTTTAAAAATCTATTGGTAAATATTAAAGATATTATGAATCCGAAAATGGCTGCTAAAAGTGTAACTAACAAAATCGTGTACATTGAATTTTTTGCATCCAACGTCGCATTAGTCTTTTTCTTAAACATAGCATCTTCGTTTAATTTGGCAAGGGAATTTAACAGATCTTTTAAATGTTCATAGTTAGGCTTTATCTTCATATTATAATAGTTCAACATACCTACTTTATCATCTGGTGGCATCCCTTGCAAATATGAAACGCTTGTCGTAAAATTCACATACGCACTTTTTATCTCATCGACATAATTGCCTTCATTTTTTTCTGTTATATTGTTTGCTTCTACATTGTACCAATTGTAAAATACCGAATTGTCCTGATTAAATTGTTTTATGGCAGTTTGCCTGTCTTCATATATAAATGTAAGTATGGCATTGTTTTGATTTTCTAATTCCTCATTCATCAAATTTACAGCTTTTATGCTTTTATAGTTATCAATCATTAAACCATCTATAGTTTTGCTTAAATAATACATATTAATGCCAGATATTATTCCGACTATCAATACCAGTACGACAAGTAATAAATAAACAATCGATATCTTGCCTTTTAACGTCTTAAACATTAAATACACCTGCCTACATATATTTCACCTTTTAATAGTTAAAGTATAATTTTCAGAAAATATAAAGTCAATAAAGGATTCCTACGAAAAAACGTGAAAAAATGTGATAATTATGTGTATTAGTGAGATAATTTAATATAAAGGGATTTGATAATATGGATAATTTTTTAATGAAAATTTAATGAAACTTTTGTTTTATTTTCCCGTGTATTATAATTTACTCATGCCTAAAAGCATTGATTATTTTATTTTTTAAGGAGGAGTTTGCAGTGAATATTGAATTTACTTTAGGTGGCATAATATCACTTGTAATACTTTTTTATTTGGTTTACATGCTATTAAAAGCTGATGAATTATGATAAGTATCAGGGAGGATTAGTATGATATATGATATTTTACAAATGCTAATATTTATATGTCTTTTAGTGATAATTACAATTCCACTTGGTTCGTATATAGCAAAGGTATTTACGAATCAGCATACATTCTTTGATTTTGTGGCAAAACCAATCGAAAAATTTGTCTACAAAATTACAGGCATAGATGAAAGCCATGAAATGAATTGGAAAGAATATGCTTTGTCGCTGGTTATATTTAATTTTTTAGGCATGATATTTCTCTTTATTTTACTCGTATCGCAGGGCAAATTGCCATTAAATCCTCAAAAACTACCTGGAATTTCATCATGGCATCTTGCTTTAAACACAGCAGTAAGCTTTGTAACAAACACAAACTGGCAAGCGTACAATGGTGAAACAACTGTAAGTTACTTGACCCAAATGTTAGGATTTACGGTTCAGAACTTTTTGTCTGCTGCTACGGGTCTTTCTGTTGCAATTGCTTTAATTAGAGGCATGATGCGACATTCCACAAAAGACATAGGCAATTTTTGGGTTGACATCACAAGATCAATAATATGGATTTTTTTGCCTCTTTCATTAATTCTTTCTTTAATCCTTGCACAACAGGGCGTAATACAAAACTTTAGCAGCTATATTAGAGTACATACATTAGAAGGTCTAAAGCAAGTCATAGCAATGGGTCCTGTGGCTTCTCAGGAAGCAATTAAAATGCTGGGAACAAACGGCGGAGGCTTTTTTGGTGCAAATTCCGCACATCCTTTTGAAAACCCAACGCCACTTACGAATATGTTAGAAATGCTGGCAATACTTGCTATACCAGCTTCATTGCCATATGCATTTGGTAAAATGGTGAAAAACACAAGACAAGGATGGGCTATCTTTAGTGCCATGCTTATTTTATTTGTCATCATGTTAGGGACAACATATTATTCGGAAAAAACCGGCAATCCAATCATAAGCCATATAAATATAACTGGTCCATCTGCCATGGAAGGAAAAGAAGTCAGATTTGGAATAGCTGGTTCTTCATTATTCTCAACAGTCACGACAGCCGCCTCTTGTGGCGCCGTAAATTCTTCTTTAGATAGCATGACACCTTTAGGCGGACTAATACCAATGCTTCAAATAATGCTTGGAGAAGTCATATTTGGAGGTGTTGGCTCCGGGCTTTATTCAATGCTAATAGATGCTTTTTTAGCAGTTTTTATTGTAGGTCTTATGGTAGGGCGAACACCTGAATACATCGGCAAAAAAATAGAATCATACGAGATGAAGATGTCAATATTGGCCATCATAATACCAGCTTCCACAATACTTATAGGAAGTGCTATTGCATCGGTTACAAAAACTGGTACAAGTGTCCTGCTAAATCATGGTCCACATGGTTTAAGCGAAATATTGTACGCTTTTGCTTCGACAACAGGAAATAATGGAAGTGCTTTTGCCGGACTTAACTCTAACACACTTTTTTACAATTTAATCACCTCAATCGCAATGATTATTGGTAGGTTTGGCGTAATCATACCAGCACTGGCCATTGCAGGAAGTTTGGCAAATAAAAAGGTTGTTCCTGTCAGTGTAGGGACATTTCCTACCGACAATGTATTATTTTCAGTGCTTTTAGTAGGAATAGTGCTTATAATTGGTGCTTTAACATTTTTCCCAGCTCTTTCTTTAGGCCCAATAATCGAACAATTGCTGATGAATGCTGGAAAATTGTTCTAACCATGGAGGTATTAATTATGAGCAAAAAAGAATCTACGCGAATGAATATAAATAGTAAAGAACTCATTAAAAATGCTTTTAAAAAATTAAATCCTGCAACACTTTTCCGAAATCCTGTAATGTTTATCGTTGAAATAGGTTCAATATTGACGACTATAATAACAATCATGGACTTCATAGGCAAAAGTGCTGAAAGAAATTTTGACTTGCAAATCTCAATTTGGCTGTGGTTTACCATATTGTTTGCAAATTTTGCAGAATCTTTAGCTGAAGGCAGAGGTAAGGCTCAAGCTGATGCGCTGAGGAAGACAAGAAAAGATATAAAAGCGAAAAAATTAATAGGGAATAAAACTGAGGTAGTGTTAGGCTCTACTCTTAAAAAAGGTGACATTGTCTTGGTTGAAGCTGGCGATATAATACCAGGCGATGGAGAGGTAATTGAAGGTGTAGCATCTGTAGACGAAAGTGCAATTACTGGTGAGTCTGCACCTGTCATAAGAGAATCTGGAGGTGACAGAAGCTCTGTAACCGCTGGTACAAAAGTCCTATCAGACTGGATAAAAGTAAAAATCTCTTCAGATCCAGGCGAATCATTTCTTGATAAAATGATAAGCCTTGTAGAAGGTGCAAAAAGGCAAAAGACGCCAAATGAGATTGCATTGACGATTATGCTTATAGGGCTCACTATAATACTGCTTTTAGCCACAGTTACAATTGAGCCTTATGCGATTTATTCGGGAACAAAAATATCAATTCCAACCCTTATTGCATTGCTTGTATGTCTTATACCGACCACAATAGGAGGACTGCTAAGTGCAATTGGCATAGCAGGGATGGACAGGCTCATAAAAAAGAATATATTGGCTATGTCTGGTCGCGCCGTTGAAGCTGCAGGTGACGTAGATGTGCTTTTACTGGATAAAACAGGTACGATCACATTTGGCAATAGAATGGCTACAGAATTTATTCCTGCTCCAGGCGTCACAGAAAATGAATTGGCAATGGCTGCTCAAATGTCCTCTTTATCCGATGAGACACCAGAAGGCAGAAGCATTGTAGTTTTAGCAAAAGACAAATACGGTATAAGAGAGCACAATTTAAAAGAATTAAATGTTGAATTCATACCTTTTACAGCCAAGACTCGCATGAGCGGAATAAATATAAACAACAATAAGGAAATACGAAAAGGCGCTATAGATGCCATAGAAAATTATGTTAAAGAAAAAGGCGGCAATATGCCTGAAGAAGTTTTAAACGCAGTTAAAATGATTGCACAAAATGGCGGTACTCCTTTGGTAGTAGCAGAAAATGAAAGAGTATTAGGTGTAATACACCTAAAAGACATAGTTAAAGGCGGCATTAAAGAACGCTTCGCTGATTTACGTAGAATGGGAATAAAAACCGTAATGATAACAGGCGATAATCCAATGACAGCAAAGGCTATCGCAGATGAAGCAGGTGTGGACGAATTTGTTGCAGAGGCAAAACCCGAAACAAAGCTTAGCCTTATAAAGGAATATCAAGCAAATGGGCATTTAGTTGCAATGACAGGTGATGGCACAAATGACGCTCCTGCACTTGCTCAAGCAGACGTTGGTGTCGCTATGAATTCAGGAACACAGGCCGCTAAAGAAGCAGGAAACATGGTAGACTTAGATTCAAGCCCTACAAAATTAATAGCAGTCGTTGAGATCGGCAAACAGTTGCTTATGACACGTGGTGCATTGACTACGTTCAGCATCGCAAATGATGTAGCAAAGTATTTTGCCATAATACCTGCTATGTTTTCAGCTACATATCCTCAATTAGGCGTATTGAACATCATGCACTTAAAAACACCTGAAAGCGCAGTTTTATCGGCTATAATCTTTAATGCACTTATTATAATTGCACTTATTCCATTGGCATTAAAAGGTGTAAAATACAGACCGCTTGGTGCTGCTGCAATCTTTAAGCGAAACATGCTTATATATGGATTAGGTGGGCTTATAGTACCATTTGTAGGTATAAAAATAATAGACATAATTATCACTTTCTTAGGATTGGTTCACTAATCAAGTGTATTATACCGAAAGGAGATTAGACAACATGATCAAAAATGCCATTTTAAAAAGCTTAATGCTTCTTATAGTGCTCTCTGTCTTTACAGGTTTACTATATCCACTGACTATTACAGGAATAGCACAGTTAATTTTTCCACATCAAGCAAATGGAAGTCTGATTTACAAAGATGGCCAAGTCATTGGCTCATCTTTAATAGGTCAACAATTTAGCGACCCAAAATATTTTCACGGACGTCCATCTTCTGCCGGCGAAACCGGTTATGATGCAACGTCCTCATCAGCTTCAAACCTTGGTCCTACAAATAAGTTGCTAATTGAAAAAGTCAAAAAATTAGCGCAGCAAGTCAGAAAAGAAAATGGCCTTAAATCAAATACCGCCGTTCCATCCGACCTTATTACATCATCAGCAAGCGGTCTTGACCCAGACATAAGTATCGACGCTGCACTTATACAAATACCAAGGATAGCTAAAGCTCGTAACATATCTGAAGAAAAATTAAAAAATCTTGTTAACGAGCATATTGCAGGGAGACAGTTAGGCATATTGGGAGAACCAAGAGTAAATGTATTAGAACTAAATATCGCTCTTGATAACCTCAAATAGCAGTGGGATTTTTGTATTTCGATTAGTTATATGGGATGACATGTATTTCAATGTTTTTTGCCGAGTTTATTAGTTTCAGCACCGTAGATCCTCTTAAAAGCGTCTCCCATTTTCTTCTGTTTGAATGTCCCATTATAATCTGTGTAATATGTCTTTCTTTGGCAAATTTAAGCAGTTCTTCTGATACGCTTTTGCCCCTTAATACAACTACTTCAGCCCCAAGCTGCTTAGCAAGCTTAAAATGGCTTTCCAATACCTCCATATCCTTTTTAGTTGGCTTTTTGGCGAAAATATTTGTGCATTCTACATATACGACTATCCATTCGCATTTGAAGCGGTGTGCTCTTCTTGCACCCCGCCTTATTAACTTTTTTACAAGCGGATTAAAACTTATGCATACCATTATCTTTTCATTTGTTTCCCAATTTTCTTGTATGCCGTGTTCCTTCATGTATTGCTCCAAGTCTTCATCAACTTCATCGGCAGACTGTCTGAGTGCCAGTTCTCTTAGCGCATTTAAATTTCCCTTGCGGAAAAAGTTTTTTAACGCTTGATCAACTTTATCGAGATTGTACACCTCGCCTCTTTTTAATCGATTTTGAAGAGCGTCAGGCGTTACATCTATGACTTCTATTTCATCAGCATTATTAACTATTGTATCGGGAATCGTCTCCCTCACTGTTATACCAGTAATCTGTTTTACAGTGTCATTTAAACTTTCTAAATGTTGTATATTCAAAGTTGACAAAACGTTTATTCCATTTTGCAATATTTCCTCTACATCTTCATATCTTTTGTTATGCTTGCTGCCCGGGACATTCGTATGTGCCAACTCATCTACCAAAACGACTTGCGGTTTTCTCTTTAATATAGCGTCAAGATCCATCTCGTACTGTACAGTGCCTTTGTATATGATTTCCTTTTTAGGTATTATCTCTAAATCACCTATCATCGCTTCAGTTTCTTTTCTGCCATACGTTTCTACAACCCCAATAACGACATCCTGACCTCTTTTCAATCTTCTGTTTGCCTCATCAAGCATTGCATACGTCTTTCCTACACCAGGCGCATATCCTAAAAATATCTTCAACTTGCCTCTTTGGCTTTTATTGGCTATTTCCAATGCTTCTTCTGGAGTAAGTCTTTTAAAACTATCGTTCATTGTATCACTCCTGAAAATTTCTTTATTTTATTAAATGTCGATTTATCTTACAATTTATTTATGATACAGCATAAATATAAGCTGTCTGCTCTAATGAATCATCGCTTAATTGCCCTATAAGCCATCCAGGACTCGTTGTCTCTGCAAAGTAATATTTTGTACCACCAACGCTGTAATATGTAAAGTCGTAATCTCGGTAGAGCGGAAGTTCATTATTGTTAAATGTTATTCCAACTACCATGTGTCCAACTTGTTGGTTTTGAGGCGGAGGAAAACAGCTTTTACAATATTTTATCATATTTTGCTCAGCAACACCATTTTATCTTTTTTTAATCTTCTGTTAACAATTTATTCATAAAGTTTTGATATTATTTTCTTACAATTATGACACAAATACGAGGGGGAAATTAAAGTTGAACAAGAAACTATTCAAATGGAAGTATATATTTATAACTTTTGGACTAATCAGTGTCATTATTATAGCATCTATAATGAATTTAAAAACTACTTTTGCAAATCTCACAGAGAAAAAGCCTGTTCCAAATAACGACGATCCGGGACAAAGAATACTTGTAGTCGTACCACACCCTGATGATGAATCATTGGGAATGGCAGGTGTCATACAAAAAGCTATTGAATTGAAACGCCCCATAAAAGTGGTGATTGTAACAGATGGTGAAAGCTACAAAAAAGCTGCTCAAGTCTTTACAGGCCATATCAATCCTACACCAGCAGACTTTTATAAACTTGGACTTCAAAGACACAGTGAAAGTATAGCCGCAATGTCTGTATTAGGGCTTCCAAAGAATGACGTAATATTTTTAGGTTTTGCTGATGGCAGCACAAGATTTTTATGGAGCGATTTTTGGGATAACGGAAAGCCAAGGATTAGCGGTGGAACAAATGTAGCATACTCTCCATATAAAGATGTGTACAAACCTGGTGTTGCATATACAGGTGAAAATTTAGAAAATGAACTACAGGACATCATGAAGTCATTTAAGCCTACAGATATTTACTATCCTTTAGCAGATGACGTACATCCCGATCACTGGGCTGTAAGCAACTTTACAAGGTATGCAATAACAGCACTTAATCTAAACGTAAAAGAGCACATGTTTTTAGTTCACCATCCACAATGGCCTGTACCATGGTTATTGATGCCAAATGATTCTCTTTTACCGCCAACAGACATGAAAGACAGCAACACTGTATGGCATAGTATTCCTCTTTCAAAGCAAGAAGAAGCTAAAAAAGAAGAAGCCATTAAGCAGTATACATCACAGATAAAAGTGATGGAGCCATTTTTACTGGCGTTTGTAAGGAAAAATGAGCTTTTCGGGACAAAGCCTGTCATTACGATTCCAGAAGTTGAAACGAAACCTAATTTATACGACAAAAACATGCCTTTCTCGCTTTTAAGCATACCGGCAGGTGGAATTCTGGATCAAGAAATCTATAAAAGCGCTGATCTTACAAAGCTTGCTTCCTTCTACTATGATAATCACTTGTATATAGGTGTTCAAACACTGTCGCCTATATCTAAAGATGTAAGATACAACATCGAAATGAGGCTGTTTTACAATGACAGCATAAAGAGGATCGATTTAGGACTGGTAAATGGCAAGCTCTATCAGTACAGAAAAGCCAATAATTTGCTTCTTAAATCTATAGCATCAAGACCAATAATAGACAAAAATATATTGTGGATAAAATTGAATATCCCACAAAAACAGGACTTGCGCTATATATTCATGGGTTCTGACTCAATATACAAAGGAAGACTTATCGATAAGATTCCTTGGAATTTGTACAAGATATCTAAGCAAGCATAGCCGGTTTTCATGAATTGAGGTGACTAATTTGCAAAAGAAATATTTAAAGGCAGTGATATCGCTTTTCATCATATCAGTGTTAATAATCACAGCAGTAGGCGGGTATTTTTATGTGGAAAAGTACAAAAAATCGTCACAGGAGACTAAAGCTAAAGTTATAGAGGAAAATTCAAATTTGCCTAACCCTATAAAGCTTAACCTTCCTAAAGACGGAAGTCAGTACGATGTCATAGTAGTAGGAGCAGAACCGGAAGGCGTTGCTGCTGCAAGGTCTGCAGCGAAAAACGACGCTAAAGTATTAATAATTGACAAGCACGATGGCCCTGGTGGCCTAATGACGTATGGTATGTTAAATACCATAGACATGAGTGTATCTCCCGACGGCACGTTGCTTACACAAGGCACATTTAAAGAGTTTTTTAAAGGCATAGGCTCTAAAAACTCCTTCGATGTGAAAAAGGCAAAAGAAGTATTCTCAAAGCTTTTGAGCCTTCCAAACATCAGCCAGTCGTACAACACTGTATTTGAAAAGCCTATAATGGACGGCAACAAGATAATAGGCATAACAGCATTAAAGGACGGAAAAGAAGTAAACTACTACGGCAAAAGGATAATAGATGCAACGCAGGATGCTTCAGTTGCAGCATCTGCAGGTGTGCCGTACACAATCGCCGCAGAAGACATGGGCGTAAAAGGCAAAGTACAAGCATCAACTCTTGTATTTAGATTAAAAGGCATAGACTGGGATAACTTAATAAAAATAATAAAATACGAAAAAAAGATACCAGCAACGTATATAAACGACACATCTGCAAACGGATTTCTATCCATCACAAAAAAATATCAGCCTTCAACGCCTATGCTTAGGCTGAGAGGTCTTAATCTTGGCAGACAAGATGACGGTACAGTATTAGTAAACGCCCTTTTGATATACGGCGTAGACGGGCTTAATCAATCATCAATAGAAAAAGGAATGGAATTGGCAAAGAAAGAGCTTCCGAGGATAGTACAGTTTTTTAGAGAAAACATCCCTGGCTTTGAGAGAGTGCAGCTTGACGGCACAGCAGACGAACTTTATATAAGAGAGACGAGGCACATAAAAGGATACTATACACTTGACATAAACGATGTCGTATTCAATAGGGATTTCTACGACAGGATAGCCATAGGCTCATATCCAGTGGACGTACAAGCAACATCACCAGAAGACACAGGGTATGTGTACGGAAAACCTGTAGAGTATGCAGTGCCATTTAGGTGCATAGTGCCAGAAAAAGTAGAGAACCTTTTAGTAGTAGGGCGGTCAGCCTCTTACAGCCACTTAGCAGCAGGCTCTGCCAGAACGATACCGATAGGCATGGCAGAAGGAGATGCAGCAGGCGTAGCGTCAGCGTACTCCATAGCCAAAGACAAATCATTTGAAGACATCGCAAAGAATGAAGAAGATATAAAGAACATACAGTCCATATTGATAAGCCAAGGAGCGTATCTTAAGCCATTTAAAGTAGAAGAAGCTGTAGAGAAAAGTTGGGCTTTTGACGGGCTAAAATTTGCCCTTCATTGGGGTCTTATAGTACCTGGATATACAAATGATTTTAAGCTTAATGAAGATATAAAGAGTATATCATTTTATTATATGGCATCAAACATGATTAAAAGGTCAATACCAGATAAATCACAGCTTATAGATGATGATTATCAATATCTGCAAAAATACATTGTAGACAAGTCTCTTACGAAGGAAGAAGCTGCGGATATACTTTTGACGTATGCTGGCTACAAAGGTGAAACTGATAAATACACCGGCAGTTTATACAATTTAGCACATGAAAAGGGACTAATATCTGATACAGCGTACAAAAAGATGAAAGATACAAAATATGTAAAATGGGAAGATGCGTATGACATGATATTGTCACTTCACAATTATCTAAGCAAACTCTGACAAAGTAAAGTATATGCAAAAAGCTCGGTTTTTAGCCGAGCTTTAATTAATTTTGGAAATTAATTATCCTGTTTGCGACAATGCCAAATAAGTATTTGAACTCTTTCACTTTTAAAAGAAGCATCATACCAACGTATATAGCACCGCCGATAATGACAATCAAACTTGTAAGCAACAATTCCATCTTAAACCCAACCATGTATCTTGAAAGAAAATTGTTCATTAAAAATACCACTGCACCCATGGTAACAGAAGATAAAACCAATTTACCGCCGGTATTTAAAATATCACGTCCACCAAAAGCACCCATCTTCTTCCTAAAATCCTTCATCAATAATATGGCACAAATTGCAGCAGATGCAGACGACCCTATGGCAAGACCAGCGATACCTATATATTTTACCAATATTATGCTTATCAATATATTTACTGCTATGCCTAAAATACTGTTTATCATAGGTGTCCTCGTGTCATTTGTGGAGTAAAATGATACATTAAACACATCTCTTATGCCATAAAAAAATCATTCCTATTGAAAGGTACAAAAGCGCAATAGCCGTAATCTCAACACTGTAATCATTAAATCTGCCGTGTTTAAACAATATATCTATTATGTGATACCTTAAAATCATGATGCCTAAAGTAACGGGAATCATGATCATATTGATATTGTTTATAGCCTTTATCATGTGAGATTTCATGCCTTTATAATCGCCGGTACTTCCTTCCCTTGACAAAGTAGGAAATATGACTGTCACAACCGATGTAGCAAATGTCCCGTAAAATGCACCTGTCAATAAGCTGGCATAGCTAAAAGCTGTGATGTTTCCATTTGGCAATCCTGAAGCAAGCCTCGTATTTATGATTATGTTTATCTGATTTACAGATAATCCCACAATGACAGGGCTAATAAGCTTAAGCATCCTTACTATGCGAGGATCTTTAAAATCAATTTTTAGACTGTACCTGTACTTGTTCTTAATAAGCCACGGTATCTGGTTTACCACCTGAAGTCCAAATGCGACTGTAGTGTAGATAGTAAGGCCTACTATGCCACCGTCCTTTGCAAAAAACAGCATAAACACAATAGGTGGAATGTCTATCAAAATACCATTTAAAGCAGGTGCAGTAAAGTCATTAAGAGTTTGAAGGATAGCAGTAAAACCTGCTGACATGCTTAAAAACAGCATGTTTACAATGCTTATTTTTGTCAAATTTACTGCAAGTTTAAACTTTTCACCTGTAAAATTCGACGCCATCAATCTTACCAAGTATGGCGAAAAAATCCATGCTACTATAAATATGGCAAATGAAAACAAAAATAAAATGTTCATTATATTGTTAGCAAAATCAAACATCTCATCTTTGCCACGCTTAGCATACGTTTCATTTAAAAGAGGTATAAAAGCTGTGGATACAGCAACACCTATTATAGAATAAAGCACTGTAGGAATATTTAATGACACAGTATATGCATCAGTAGCCCACGTGGTGCCAAACACCTTACCCTGCACAGTATTTTTCAAAAGCCCAGCAAATTTCCCTAAAATCGTTATAAATGCAACAATGCTTGCCGACTTAAACAGTTTCTTATTACTCATACGATCTCCAATCTAACTCGTAATTTTTCTTAGCAGTGATTTCAAGCCCCATAACAATTTTATATTTTACATCGTAAACGGCTTTTAGGCAATACACAGCAATTTCAAAAATGAAGCGTTTTATCGACTAAAAATAAATTTTTCACATTAATAGCTATCGTAACTTATGAAAAAAACAGATCATAATACTTTTGTATCTTCTCTTCTAAGATGTCCATGCTTATAAATCTCGCCTCTCTTATGACTTCTTTCCCTTCCACAAAAAGAAGCACTGTAGGCACAGTGAAAACCGAAAACTCCGATGATGCAGCAGGCAATTCATCTATAGAAACATGACAACTGGATATCTTGTCATAATTTAAGAGCATCGCTTCAAGTTTTGGAAGCAATGTAGTGCATATACCACAATCATTTGTTGAAAAATACAATAGCGCCATTTCTTCACTATCTACAAATTTCTTTATTTCGTCAACTGCATAAAATCTCTTCATCACCTTTGCCCTCCGAAGCTATTCTTTTAATCTAACATATAAAGTATTTTACCACAAAGCGAAAAATTTTTATATATCTTGCCTTAATATTAAAATTTAATTTTTAAAGGTGATATAATATATTATGTAAAAATATACAAGGAGGGATTCAGATGCCATTACCACCATTTTTGTCATCGCTTGATAAAAATGATCCAGAATTTGCATCTGCAATAGAGAAAGTTTATTCTTATGCAATGGGGCCAGGTGCATTAGATCAAAAGACAAAATTGTTAATCGCACTGGCTATTGATGCACTGCACGGCGCTAACCTTGGAGTAGAAAACATATCAAATCAACTGCGAAATATGGGAGTAAGCGACGAAGAAATAAAAGAAGCCATTAGAATCGCATACTTCGCATCCGGAAATACAATATTAGCTTCGTATATTTCTGCCTTCAAAAACAAATAGCCATTAAAAAGTGAGAAGCTTAAATTTCATCAAAGCTTCTCACTGTATTAAAAATCATATAGCAGAGGTGAACAAATATGGACAATAAAGAAAAATTGATACATTCATATATTGACAAGAAAGTCTCTAAAAATATCAATGAAGAACACAAAGATACGCTGACATTTGGCGATAGAATGGCAGATAAATTGGCAGACTACGCTGGCAGTTGGTCATTTATATTTACGTTTGGCTTTTTGCTTATCGTTTGGATGATTATAAACAGCGTCGCTTTTATAAAACACTTTGACCCCTATCCATTTATACTCTTAAATTTGGTTTTATCCTGCCTTGCTGCAATACAAGCTCCAATAATCATGATGAGCCAAAACAGGCAAGAAGCAAAAGATAGGTTAAGAGCACAAAATGACTACGAAGTAAATTTAAAAGCAGAGCTAATTATAGAAGACCTACATACAAAAGCAGATAAAATCATCGAAAACCAAGAAAAAATACTGAAGCTTTTGGAAAGCCAAACGCAAAAACAATAAATTATTGAATCCTCCATCTAATCCATCCATTTTGATGCAAATAGCGTAAATATTTGTTTAATCTATCGTACGTAGGCTCAACCTTATCGCCATAGACTTCTTTAAGCTTAATGCCTATGTCATAAACTGTTCTTTCACCGTCAATAAGCTTCCACACAGTGCTGCCGATTTCATCAAGCTCTATCGTCGTTATCCTTGGTCTTTTGATAAAAAGCCTCGCCAACCGCTCAACAATTTTATCGTGCCTAAACAAAAGCTTGACTATGTTATCATTCTCTTCCCACATAAGTTTTTTTGAATGAATAGGTACATAAAGCATGAAATTGTTGTTGTTCTTTTTAGCCATTTATCACATCATCCTCATATTATCGTGTTTTTTATTCAGTCACTAAATATATTATACCACACCATTATTTGTAGAATATCAGTGCATTGCTTAAATCTCTCCCAGGCTTTGTTAAATACTCCCCTTTAAAATAAAGCCCAGAAGAAGCACCACCATCAAGATTCATTGCATCGTATGCACCCAGATCTTTCATGACCTGTGCCAACTGATACACAGTAATCTCTGGCGTAGTCACAAGAAGAATATCGCCTTGTGCCGTTACTCCTATAGCACTTCTTGCGTATGCTAAGCTTACAATTTTATCCTCTGTGAATCCCTCTCCTACAGGATCAACACTGACGACACCATCTTTGACAAGAGTAGGTCCTGCACCTACCGCCTCAACAACGTCAGACCAATCAACTGGATTTCCACTATCATCTGTAAAGTTGATTTTATACTCAACTGTCTTGCCTACATTAAATACTTTAGCTAAATATTCTTCGCTGCCATTGAGATTTATGACATATCCATCTGCAGGAATATTTACATCCTGGTTTTCTTCAATATCTTTAACAACCCCATTTTCTACCACAATATTTATTCCATAATTAAATCCAAGGTGACTACCCCATTCAGATGTAAATATATATACCGAGTTTGCAGAAGGTGTGTGATTGAAGCCATAAGCATACCAATTATTTGGCCAGCTATAAGAGCCATTGGTGCCGCCTGCTATGCTTATTTTAAGCTTGTCCATCTTCACCCTACCATCAGCAGTAAAGCCAAAAACAGACCCTACATTAACAACATGCACAACTTTGCCATCTTTAATTATAGTGTTCCACGGTAGCGGATTCCCATCATAAGCACTGAAAAACGTCCCATTTATTGCAACATCTGCATTGTAGTATTTAGCCATGTCGTATAGGCTCTGGGTAGTACCTATCTGATTATTTGCCAAAATAACCGCAGGTTTATAAGGTGAATTGTGAGGTATCCTTACACCCGTCACAACAACGCCATCGACTTTCTGAGTAAAACTTGTCGCGTCTAAGCTATAATCAACCGCTTTAACATAAATATAACCATTGTTAAATGGGATAGCAGCAGTTTGCGTATTTTCATCCCATTTGACTTCATTATCCCCAAGCAGTTCAGCCAAAAATCGAAGCGGTAAAAAGGTTGAACCGTCTTTTATTATGGCAGGCACCGGCATATCTTTCGCTTCTCCATTGACGATCGCATCGATGCTGTCGATCTTAAGCGCGATTTTAAGGCTATCTTTTGTTATCTCAACCGTTTGAGTATCACCGTACCATTTTACATCTGCACCCATGCTTTGAAATACACCTCGTGCAGGCACCATCATATAGCTATTGTTTTGATATGTATACAAAAAACCATTGTAGTATGTATCAGCACAAACTTGTGATGTAAATGTAAAAACTAAAATCAAAGACACAGCAATTAGTACAATCCTTTTCATGACCATTGGAACAACTGTCATTCAAGCGCTATTCCTTATCCTCCTCTCCATTTTTAGTAAATAATTTACATAAGATTATAGTTATTATAATACTTTATGAATTATTCGACATATTTAAAAAAACTCCTTCTTGATTGATTAATTTTTTATTTGCATTTGGAAATAAGCCGAAATTAACTTATTTTTAAGCAAAAAAATAAAAGCCATGAAAGGCTTGATATCGCTTGATTAAATATGGAGGCGGCATCCAGATTCGAACTGGAGATAAAGGTTTTGCAGACCTCTGCCTTACCACTTGGCTATGCCGCCAAATTTGGAGCGGACAACGAGACTCGAACTCGCGACCCTCACCTTGGCAAGGTGATGCTCTACCAACTGAGCTATGTCCGCTTAACTTAATGGTGCCTCGAAGTGGAATCGAACCACTGACACAGGGATTTTCAGTCCCTTGCTCTACCGACTGAGCTATCGAGGCTCTTAAATTATATGGCGACCCAAAAGGGGCTCGAACCCTCGACCTCCAGCGTGACAGGCTGGCGCTCTAACCAACTGAGCTATTGGGCCATAATAGTGGTCGCAATAGGGCTCGAACCTATGACCCCCTGCTTGTAAGGCAGGTGCTCTCCCAGCTGAGCTATACGACCAATTTCTGTGACAAGTATTAGTATACATAAAAAACGCCGATTCGTCAATATCCTTTTTTAATTTTTTTATTTACTAGTTGTAAATATCTAAAAACACCATCAAACTCTTAGATGTATTTGATGGTGTTTAGGTCAATTTTTAATTATAGTTATAAATTGTTACACCTTTTACGACCCTATTTACCCGTCCTTCAGGATTAGGATTATCAGGCGTTATCCCAAGATTTAACGATTTATAAAATCCTAACATCTGTGCATAAATAATGTACAAAGGTGTTAAAAATGCTTCATCAACTGCTTCAAAATCTTCTTTTAATCTAAATACATAATTTAGCCCACTTATTGATATATTACTTGGTAAAAATGCTATTAATTTTCTCTTACCTGGTTCATTTACTATCTCATTTATTAAATCTAAATCGTATTTTTGTGTATAAATATCGTTTGATACAAAAAATCCTATTAACGTAGTGTCATTGATAGCAGATTTTGGACCATGCCTAAATCCCAATGGTGTGTTTGAATTCGTATTAACATCACCATGTGATAATTCCAAAGATTTCAGAGCAGCCTCGCTGGCACACCCTTTCAAACTGCCACTACCTAAGTATATCAATCTATCATAATTATTTTCTGATATTTCTTCTATTATTTTAGCGTCGTCTTTTATTATTCTTTCAGCCTCATTTGCTAATTTTTCAAATAAACCTTTTTCATTCTCAATTTCTTCGATATGCGGCAGCATTAAATCAGTCAAAAGCATGCATGTAAAACTACTCGTCATTGCAAAACCATCATCATTTGAGTCTTCAGGCATAAAAATGTTTAAACAATTTTTCTTGTCAATTGTGCCTTTGGCCATTTTGCCATCTCTATTGCATGTTATATTCAAAAAATAAACATCCTTTATAATTTTTTCTGCAAGTTCTATCGTAGCTAAACTTTCGGGACTATCACCAGATCTCCCATGCGATATAAGAAGAGTTGGTTTATCTTTAAAGAAAAAGTTTTGAGGTGCTGCAACAATATCAGTTGTATCGACAGCCTTAACATCCATCTTAAGTTTTCTTCTTAAATAACCTTCACTACTGTTCCCAACAAAAGCTGATGTTCCTGCACCAGTTAAAATAATTTTTAAATCTTTTATTTCCAATATTGGTTTTAAAAATTCAACAATTTTGCTTTTTTGTTTCAATAAAATATCATAAAGTTCTCTCCACAAACGTGGTTGCTGCTCTATTTCTTTTGCCGTCGCATATCCTTTTCTCTTTTTCAATAATTCTTCGCTTAACCCAAGTAACATTTTAATTCCTCCTAACTTAAAATTAATTGTATTTATGGTAAATTCCAAAAAATAGTCACCATAATGCTTTACCATCACATCCAAAAAGATTTATTTTCTTTTTTACCACCTCTGCTATAATATCTTCACCTAGACTTGTGCATATCTCAAAAGCCTTGATTTTAGCCATTTTTAAGATATGCTTTTTTCTTATCACCCTGAAAATTTTTTATCTGATATGTAGGATTTCCTGCCTTTTATGTCGAATTATTGTATTATTAGCATCATTAAACATTAAAGGAGGAAACCCTACATGTACCAGCTTCAACAAGTTTTAAACATTATTGACCTTTTTACTTCTCAACCTAAAATTGATTTTTATACTTCTTTATTTAGCAATCTTGATTTGTCTTCCATTCCTGAATTCCCGCCTTCTAAATTTGGCCCTAGAGGTTATTCTCGTCATGCCCTCTTTAGAGCCATCATTGTTATGAAAGCTGAGAAATTCGGTGAG
>NZ_BBKT01000019.1 GCF_000747665.1 Thermoanaerobacterium saccharolyticum
GCATCAACATTTACTTCTGATTTTATAGGAGGCACCACTTTCCATTCTTGAATAGCCTTTGTCAAATCAATAAATGCTTTAAACGCTGCATCTGGATTCTTTGTCTTTGCGTTTATTGCCATTCCGTACAAATCTCCAAAAGTAACCTTTTTACCTGTGGGACCTGATGGAACCTCATATACACCACAATTAAATTTAACTTGCGTCTCTAAGCTATCCGCAGCGCCACCCATGAACATCGCAACTTCTTGATTTTTAAACATTGTATCAAAGCCCTGATCCTTAATCGTCTGCTGTGAAGGAACCGCAGGACTATTTATCAATTCAGAGTAGAACTCAAATGCCTTCTTGGCTTCAGGAGTATCTATAGGTGAGCTTTTGAAATCCGGTGTTATAACTTCACCGTTATTTTGCCATACAAACATTTGAACTGGTGGCCAACCGTTAAGTGTGAAACCCCACTGTTTGATGTTATTCTTGTCAAATCCAGCCTCTCCCGGATGTTTGCCATTTGCATCAACCGTCAATTGCTGAGCAACACTTAAAAACTTATCCCAGTTCCATGTACCATCTGGATATGGAATTTTAGCTTTATCAAACATATCTTTATTGATGTATAAAACTACGGGATTTTCAGCCCATGGCAAACCGTATATTTTATTTTGATATTTAAACGGTGCTAATGAATTTTCGTAATAATCAGAAACGTTAGCTGATTTATTATCGGATTTAGATAAATAGTTTGTTATATCAAGTAATGCACCTTGTGCTGCAAGTTGTGTCGCTCTTTGTGCTGATACCCAAAACAAATCAGGGCCACCATCACCTGCTGAAAGTTGAGTTGTAATCCTTGTGTCATAGTCAGCAGGGTTTGAATTTTGCTCTATTACGTAATCTTTTGAGCTAGCATTTAATTTATCGATAATTGACTGCAATTGTTTTGCCTCTTCTGCTCCTGCCCATGTAGACAATTTTATAGTCACCTTATTGGTTGTGCTTTTAGAAGCATTGGAAGAAGAATTTTGCTTGTTTGAGCTGCTTGAACAGCCACTCACAAGTATTGATAAAATCACCAAAGCCGATATCAAAATTGAAATTCTCTTTTTCATCGTAATTGCTACCTCCTAGATTTAAATTAATTTTTGTGAGATAAGCACGTTTACATAGTTGATTTAGATCTCTATCTTATTTCTCTTACAGATCCTCTTTCAATTAATTTAACTTCCATTCTTATATGGTCATACGGTTCTTTAATATTATTCATCCTCCACAAGAGTTTTTGAACTGCCTTGACGCCCATTAACTCCTTGTTTACACGAACCGTAGTCAACGGAGGAGTGACAATTTTACATATATCAATGTCGTCAAAGCCTACAACTGAAATATCATCGGGTACTTTCAACCCTAAAATGTTTAATGCATTGTATAGCGTTATAGCCGCACTGTCGTTTGAGCATACCCAAGCAGTTGGAAGCTTTTCCATCTTTGAGATAATATTTGCTACTTCTTTGTAGTTTTTGCTTAAGACGTATTTTTCAACACTGCCAATTACACAGTACCCTGGATTTACATTTAATATAGGGTCAATATTAAGCCCCGATGTTCTCATGGCTTCGTTAAATCCAAGCCACCTCTCTTTAAAGCTTAGAGAAAAATCTATCTCGCCGAAAAATCCTATCTGGGTATGTCCTTTTTCAATGAGATATTTTGTGGCCATATAAGATCCAGGCATATTTTGAGTCAAAATTGCATCTGTATTTATCAAAAATGATGAATGATCGACTTGTACTATCGGTATTCCATAATCTAAAAGCATCTTTAAGTTCTGATCTTTTATCGTTCCTACAACTAATATTCCTGAAACTTTTCTGCTCTCAACACTTTTCGGTATTTGAAAATCGTCTTTATTCATAAAGTTTACCAAGATGTCAAAATTATTCTTTCTAGCCTCATTTTCTATTCCAAGTATTACTTTTGTGTAAAAATGAGTATCTCGAAAATTTCTTTCTTCTATAATGAGACAAATATTTTTAAAGTGATTTTTAATGATGAATGATGGATTTTCGTCAAAATAGCCCATCTCATCGGCTGTTTTTAAAATCAGGTTTTTTGTATCTTCGCTTACTCCAACTTTATCATTTAGCGCTATCGATACTGCATTTACAGATACATTCAATTTTTCTGCTATATCCTTCATTGTAACCTTTTTCTTTTTGATTGCCGGCAATCTAAACACCTCAGTGTAATTTTTTTTCTTGCAATTTAATTATACGTTATGCATATATAACTTTCAAGCAATTTTTACTTGAATTTAATATGATTTTACTTGAATCAGGCGTCATATTTGATTAAATAACGATTACTTACGTAACTTTTGGTAGTTTAGCCATTATATAAGGTTTATAATTAAAGTAATTCAAGTGAGCATTCAACATATTGGCAAGTAAGAAAAAAGCCGGTTTTTACTTAACCGGCTTCTTCTTACTTTATCTTAAACTCTATTCTCTATAAGAAGAGCTAAAAGCTCTCTATCAACTTTATATCCATGGAAGTCTTCATATTTAGCACCATCACGGCCATGTTCTATGATTCCAAATGGCCCTTTAAAATTCCAGAGGGAATAGCCCCATTCAAATTCTTTGTACAAGCTTAAAAGGTCATTAAACCATCTTAAAGCAACATCATTTGGTGTCTTGTTGAAGCATCCAAATTCGCCTATATGCACCTTAACACCTTTTTCTTCCACATCTCGCCATGGCTTGTAGTATTCTCTTATGGTGTCTTTATTCCACACTTTCCCATCCCAAATGAGATCTGGATATTTAGGCACTGGCAGTCCCATATAGCCATTCCACCAAGTTGCCTCATAATGCGTTAAAGCCATCGGCTGATATCCTCTACCACTGTGTATCGCGCCAATATCAGCTAACTCAGGCATCGCTATATTCCCACCACCTAAGCCATCTATGACTATTTCTCTTTCAGGATCAATTTCACGTATTGCCTCAACGGTGCGCTTAATCAGTGATGCATGTATCTCGCGAGTCATGCCGTACTGCCCTATATCCGGTGGCTCATTTAAAAGGTCAAAGCTTAGGTATTTGTTTGGCACTCCTTTGTACCTTCTAGCAAATACCTGCCATTGATATACAAATCCATCTTGAGCAACTTTATCGATCCACAAATTATCACGCTCTATGTCATTGCGGTTAATGCAGTATCCAGGTGCCCTGTGTATATTGAGGCACATGTGAATATTTCTCTTTTTACACTCTTCTAAGTACAAATCTATATATTCAAAAACGCTTTCATCAGGATTAAAATAATCAAAATTTTTTATCCAAAATCTATAATCTGTCGGTATCCTTACGAAGTTAAAGCCTGTCTCCACTAAAAAATCCAAAGCTTTCAAGTCTGGCTTCAAAGGCGATTTGCCTTCATCCCACACGTATATCCACTGGAAATTAAATCCATATTTTTTCATCAAATTCAACTCCTATTATTTATAGAATAAAGCTTTCTATCTCATGTTTAATTCGAGATTTTTCTTAATAAGCTCTTTTCTCTGCTTTACACAATCCATAGATCTTAGAGCATCCGGCGGTGTGTTAAAAGCATAATCCAAGAGTCTATCGACAGTCGTAGTTGCAACATGGATTCTGGTATCTGATGAAGCATAGTAGATGTAAACATCACCATTATCTCTTGCGATTACACCATTAGTAAATACTACATTTGATACATCACCAACTCTCTCATTGCCTCTCGGGGCAATCAAATACCCTCCTGGAGCTGCTATGACTTTACTTGGATCATTTAGATCTGTTACAAATAAGTATATAACATATCTCAATCCTGCTGCAGTATTTCTAACACCGTGTGCTATGTGTATCCAGCCTTTTTCTGTTTTTATCGGAACACATCCAGCCCCATTTTTTACTTCTGTAATAGTATGATAAACTCTTGGGCTTACAAGTTTTTCTTCATCTATCACCGGATTTTCTATGTCATCGCACAAACCGAAACAAATCCCACTGCCGCTTCCCGCTTCTATGAAATCATCTTGAGGTCTTGTGTAAAATGCATACTTTCCATTTACAAACTCAGGATGCAGTACTACATTTCTCTGCTGTGGTGATTTCGTCTTAAGATTAGGAAGTCTTTCCCATTTTTTAAGATCCTTTGTGCGAACTATACCTGCACTTGCAATAGCAGACGATAAGTCGCCTGGAGGAGCATTTGGATCCTTGCTTTCAGAGCAAAATACGCCATAAATCCATCCATCTTCATGCTTTGTAAGCCTCATATCGTATACATTCGTTTCTTCAGGGTATAAATCGTCAAATTCTACAGGGTAATCCCAGAATTTAAACCCGTCTATGCCGCTGTCGCTTTCTGCAACGGCAAAAAACGATTTCCTGTCGTATCCTTCAACACGAGCAACAAGATAAAACTTTCCATCTAATTCTATCGCACCGGGATTAAATACAGCATTCACACCAAGCCTCTCCATGAAGTAAGGATTAGTCCTCTCATCAAGATCGTATCTCCAAAAAAGCGGTGTATGCTCTCTTGTCAAGACTGGGTATTTGTACCTGTCAAATATGCCGTTGTAGTCTTCTGTCTTCTCATTTTTTCTGTTTATCAGATCCTCATATTTACGCAATTCCAGCTTATACCTGTCCTTAAACCTCACTGTTTTTCACCCTTTCTATAATTTCAATGCACATCCTGCCATTGTGATAAGGACACTTCCAAGGTTCCACAATAGGCATTTCAAATGGTTTCCCATTTTCATCAACCTTCCAGTACCACTCGCCACCATCTCTCTTGTCGATCGCATATCTTTTTATATATTCCCAGATATTCTTTGAAGCTTCTATGAATCTAACATCATTTGTCTTTTGATATGCGTTAAAAAAACCTACTACAGATTCTGCTTGAACCCACCATACTCTTGATAAGTCAGTTCTACCTTCAACAGTTTCATTTACCATGCCATCCGGTGAATACACATTGTTTAATATGTTTTCAGCAATTTCCATAGTGTATTTTTTTGTTGTATTTTTTATTTCTTCATCACATAATACATCCACAGCTTTATCTAAAAGCCAGCTTGCCTCTATGTCGTGCCCGTATGATTTTATATCGATGGTAGTATTCCAATTGTCGTCGAAAAAGACTTTTAGATATTTTCCATCTTCACTGTATATTTTATCTTTGAAGAGATTGAGAAGATAGATTATGCTTTTTTTAAGATTACTATTCTTCCAAACATCATAAAGCAATGTGTAGGCTTCCAATATGTGAAGATGCGTATTCATTGTACGGCTGGATATTACTCCATGTTCGCTAAGTTCATAATTCTCTTTAAGATTCCAATTGCGATCAAATTCCTCCAAATATCCATTTTCATCTCTGCAATTTCTTTCAATAGTGTTAAACAAATCGATTGCAATATTTAAGGCTTCCTCATTGCCCGTCGCTTTGTAGTATTGAGCCAATCCGTATATTCCAAAAGCCTGACTGTAGGTATGCTTTCTGGTATCCACAGGTTCTCCTTTATAATCTACCATCCAATAGAGACCTTTATTTTCTTTATCCAATATATTATCTCTTAAAAATTTATAGGCATGATGGGCCAGTTCAAGTGCTTTTTTTTTCTTTATCTAAACAGTAAAATGCAGAAAAAAACCACAATATTCTGGAATTTAATATTGAACCTTTCAAGGCTTTATTGTCAATATTTAAGTCATAGTCAACATATCCGTAAAAACCGCCATTTTCTTCGTCTTTTAATTTGCTCCAAAAGGGAAAAATTCTATCCTTCAATTCTTTATTCATTTCATGTACTATTTTCTCCATTTGACACGTCCCCTCACCTAAAATTAATGTCAAAGAAAATTTTAAACCTTCATTTACCACCTCCTGTAAATTATAAATTTTTAAATTATCTCTTTAACTGAACTGCGAATCACAAGCTGCGTATATAGCCTAATATCTTCGTAGGGTTTATCAAGATTATTCATCCTGTACAAAAGTTGATTGACGGCCTTTTCACCTAAAGAGCTCTTTGGAATATCTACAGTCGTAAGAGCAGGATGAGAATACGCACTCATTTCAATATTGTCAAATCCTACAACTGAAACATCATCAGGTATTTTTACTCCCAAATCTTCTAAGCTTCTCATAAACGCCAATGCAATTTTATCATTTGCACAAACCCAGCCAGTAGGAAACTTTTCCGCTACGGTAATCTTTTTCTTAAAGTATTCGGGATCTTTGAAAAATTCTGCACCTTTTAAATTTATGTCTAGCCATACATAATCTTTGTCGATACTAAGGCCCAGATCTTCCATGGTCCTTACATAAGCAAAATATCTCTCCCTGAAACTAAATGCCCATTCGTTGTTGCCTATAAAGCCTATCTTTCTGTGTCCATTATCATATAGATGTTTTACAGCTTTGTACATTCCATTTTCATTTGCTGTATTTATGTAGTCACAATCAATTGCATTGCTATAATGATCTACAATTACAAATGGTATTTTCGTTGCTTTTATCTTTTTTATAAACTCATCGTTTAAAGTACCTACTATTATGATTCCATTTGTAGTATCTTTTGTAACAGTGCTAGGAATACTTAGATTTTCTTCACCTTCTACATCAATGCCTGTAATGCTTAATTTTAAATTATTGCTTCTGGCTGCGTTTTCAATTCCATATAAGACATTAGACCAAAAAGTGGATTCAACGAGAAAATCTTCTCTGCAAAGTATGGTTACATTTAAGATCTTATTTGGAATGTCTTTTATCTTTTTGTATCCCATCTTCATAGCCGTCTCCAATATCCTGCTTCTCATTTCGGCACTTACACCTTCAGCGCCTCTCAGTGCCTTTGATACAGTATTTTTGGACACACCTATGACCTCTGCAATATCTTGTAAGGTTACTTTCTTCACATTTATCACCCGTATTCGTTTGATTTGCACTTTATTTTTTGCTTAATTTAAGTATAATGTAACTTTTATTTAGTGTCAATACGATTTTAAAATTTGATTTGTAGAAATCGTATCGTATTTATCGTACAAAATACAAAAAAAATTAAAAGATAGGCTGGCTATTATCTTGCACAGCCTATCTTGCCTTTTCATTTAAAAGTATTTACTATTTTATACACCAATTTATGCACTCATGTAACGTCTTTAAAAATGACTCGTCCAATAATCCATCTTCCCTGTGGGCAGGAGTCAAGCAGCATACTTTGCCTTTCCCAAAATGATGATACCATCCTGCTATGGATTGTCCGTCTTTAGAGAAGGAGCGCAAAAATACATTTGTATCATTTTCTTCGCATTTGACAAAATAATGTTCATCAACAAACCCAAATGGATCGATGGCACTTTCAAATTCCCCTAACATATCTTTTTGCGGTACGTATTGTACAACATCATTTTTTTCAGGATGATGTAGAAAATATCCCTTTAGCATTTTATTGTATTCTCCATCTTCCGGATATGATGATAGACCAGAATGCCATGCAAATAAGCTTCTCCCGTCTTTTACGTAGTTTACTATTTCTTTTTCTATCTCTTCTGTCATCCAGAGGTCAACACTCTCCGATTGCGGATTTAATCTATTTTCTTTAAATATTACTACACAATCAGGTTTTGATTTTAATTCCTTTTGTAACTCATCAATGTCTATAAGCTTAAGATTTACGCTGCCAAGATTATTTATGGCTCTACATAGAGATCTTTTTATAATTTCTTCATCATGGTAGAAATCACCTAAAATCGCAACTATCTCTTTCACAATATCATCCCTTTTTCATAATTTCATTGGCTGTCCTGTGAAATCTATAAAAAACTGGTTGTCATCAACTTTAATGTCTCCCTCTATAATCTTCATGATTCCTTCTGCAGAAATTTCAGGACTTAACGGAGCTGATGTTCCACCCATGTCTGTCTTCATCCATCCAGGATGCACTGCGTAAACTCTCCCTTTGTAGTCCTTCATAGCATCTTTTAGCTGTGCCGTAAAGAAATTTAGTGCTGCCTTTGATACAGCATACGGATAATCACCACCATAGGCATTTGCAAAACTTCCAGCTTCCGAAGATATATTAATTACCACCTTTTCTTTGCCATTTTTTAATAATGGCAGAAAATATTTTACAACCATCATTGGACCCATCAAGTTGATTTTAAGTGTATCTTCTAAATCAGTATAATCTAAATCTTCTATTTCTTTTCCTCTTCCTTTTAATATACCTGCATTGTTTACTATAACGTCTAAAGAATCCTCTTCTTTGCTTACCTGTATAGCTGCTCTTTTTATAGATTCTTCATCGCTTACATCTAATTCAATTAAATTCATCTTTTTTTCATATCTATCCTTTAGATCTTTTAATTCAGATGCAACATCATTGATTTTTCGAACTCCTGCATATACTTTATGGTTATTTATAAGTGCTTTTTCGACTAAGTTTCTTCCAAGTCCTCTGTTAGCACCTGTAATCAATATATTCATATTGACGCCTCCTTGGCAATTTCATTTAAAAGTTCTCCAAAAGCTCTATGATTACCTTTAACTTCGAAGAAGTATCTATGTAAGCATATCTCCCGCCTTCGTAATCACCTTTTTGGACTAGGCTCATCTCATTTTTCTCTAATGCTTCTATCTTTTCATCCATGTCTTTTACTTGAAACGCTATGTGATGTACACCTTCCCCATGTTTATCCAAAAACTCCCTCCAAGTGCTCATGTTTTCATCTGGCTCAATAAGCTCTATTTGAAGCTGACCCATATCAAAAAAGGCAAGCTTTGCACGAGCATTAGAAGGTTTCCCATTAAATTCAGCATGTGACTTTTCATAGCCATCTGTCCAATTCCACTTAGGCTTCTCAACTCCAAAAAAGTCTGCATAAGTCTGTGATACTTTCTCAATGTCTTTTACAATTATGCCTATCTGTGTAACAATGTTTGTTCCCAATAAATTTTTATCCATAAAAATCCCCCTATGAAAATTATTTTAAATGTATTCAAAGGTCTTTCTCTCAATATTTTAAGAGAAAATTCCTTATGAATCATAATCTAATAACGATTTCTTCAATATGCTCAAAAAATCTCGTTAAAAATATAGAAGTAAATCACGTTTTTGTAACCTTAATTTTCGACTTAACCATCTACTTAAATTATACACCATTTATGATTTTTTCTAAAACAAAAAAGGAGAAAATCTCCTTTTAAACAATTCTATCTTATTAGTATTTCTTCGATTTTATCATTTATCATCTCTTTTATAATTAGCAAATATTTAATGTCGCATTGCTCTCCACCGCACAAATCCTTATTTAATATGCCTTCTGAGTATTTGTACCTTTGTAAAATATATCTTTTACATCCATAAATCATATTTGCTATAGATAAAAAATCATCTGCAGAAAGCAATTTTTCATTTACAGTCGTCCTGAATTCATAATCTATTCCAGAGTTTTTAATCAAATTGATGCTTTTTACAATCATCTCTATATCTTTATTGTTTTTTATAAATAAACCGTATTTATCTTTCGGCCCTTTTACATCCATAGCAATGTAATCTATCAAATCATCGTTTAAAAGTCTTTCTAAGACTTCAGGACGAGAACCATTAGTGTCAAGCTTAATGCTAAATCCCAAATCCTTTATATCCTTAATAAAGTTATATAAGCCATCCCACAGCGTAGGCTCACCACCTGTTATGCAGACACCATCTATTAGATTTCTCCTTTTGTTCAGATATTCCATGAATTCAGCTTCACTTCTAACAGGTTTTTTAAACTTAATAAGCTGGCTATTGTGGCAGTATGGGCAGGCAAAGTTACATCCACTTATAAATACTGTCGTGGCTATTTTGCCGGGATAATCCACCATAGATACAGGCATGTAATCATACATCATATTACGAATTCCTTCCTGTCAGAAAACTCCTCTCTTTTGCCTTCATTCCAGTTTTGAAGCGGCCTATAATATCCTACAACTCTGCTGTACACTTCGCATTCATTTCCACATTGTGGACAGTTAAGATGCTCTCCTGATATATAGCCGTGGTTGTCACATATTGAAAATGTCGGCGTTATTGTGTAATAAGGAAGCCTATAATTGTACGCTATCTTTTTCACCAATGCTTTGCACGTGTCAGGATCGCTTATGTTTTCACCTAAAAAGCCATGAAATACTGTTCCTCCTGTGTATTTAGTCTGAAGTTCGTCCTGCAAATCAAGAGCTGTAAATATATCATCTGTAAAATCGACAGGAAGCTGTGTAGAATTAGTGTAATACGGCACATCTCCCCCTGCAGTGATGATGTCTTTGTATAACTCTTTGTCTTTTTTCGCCAGTCTGTACGACGCACCTTCAGCAGGCGATGCTTCAAGGTTGTAAAGGTAATTTGATTCTATCTGATAGTCTTCCAATCTATTTCTCATGAAGTCCAAAACTTCTAATGCGAAATTCCTGCCTTTTTCGCTTGTGATGTCACATCCCATGAAATTCAAAAGTGCCTCGTTCATCCCTATTAAGCCGATGGTATTAAAGTGATTCTGCCAGTATGAGCCAAATCTCATCTTTATATCTCTTAGGTAAAACTTTGAATAAGGATAAAGGCCCATTTCAGTCATGTTTTCCAGTACTTTTCTCTTTATCTCAAGGCTCTTTCTTGCCACATCCATTTGCTTACCTAATCTCTCAAAAAATTCTTCTTTTGAATTTGATAAATACCCAATCCTTGGCATGTTAATCGTCACAACGCCTATAGAGCCTGTAAGTGGATTTGCTCCGAAAAGACCACCACCACGCTTTCTAAGCTCTCTATTATCAAGCCTTAAGCGACAACACATGGATCTCGCATCTTCTGGGTTTAGATCGCTATTTACAAAGTTGCTAAAATACGGAAGGCCGTATTTTGCAGTCATCTCCATTATTTTGTCTATAACAGGGCTTTCCCAATCAAAATCCTTCGTTATATTATAAGTCGGTATTGGAAATGTGAATATCCTTCCATTTGCATCCCCTTCCATCATTACCTCAGCAAATGCCATATTAAGCATATCCATTTCCTTCTGAAATTCTTTATACGATCTATTCATGGCTTTGCCGCCTATTATGACAGGTTCATCAGCCAATATAGCCGGTACAACTAAATCCATCGTTATATTTGTAAATGGCGTTTGAAACCCTACTCTCGTAGGTACATTTATGTTAAAAATAAATTCCTGTAACGATTGTTTCACTTCTTTATATGAAAGTTTATCGTAATAAATGAAAGGCGCCAAATAAGTATCAAAATTAGAAAACGCCTGAGCACCTGCAGCTTCGCCTTGCAATGTATAGAAGAAATTCACTATCTGTCCTAAAGCAGATCTAAAATGCTTTGGAGGTCTGCTTTGTACTTTTCCCTCTACGCCGGTAAATCCAGATACGAGGAGATCTTTCAAGTCCCATCCGCAGCAATACACAGACAATAGGCTTAAGTCGTGTATGTGCAAATCACCATTTACATGGGCATCTCTTACTTCTTTTGGGTATATCTTATTTAGCCAGTAATTAGCCGTTATTGTACTTGCTATATGATTATTCAAGCCTTGGAGAGAGTAGCTCATATTGCTGTTTTCATTTACTCTCCAATCAAGCTTCCCTATGTACTCGTCCACCATTTTTTCAATGTCCATAAACATGTTTTTAAATTCTCTTATGTCTTGGTGTTGTTTTCTGTATAGTATATATGCTTTTGCCGCTTTTGCAAATCCATGCTTTATCAAAAATTGCTCTACAATGTCCTGAATCTCCTCTACACTTGCGCGCCCTTCAAATTTTTTTCCTGCGTACTCTGTAACTTCGTCAGCTATCTTTGAAGCATCACTGTACTTCCCTTCGCCGACAGCTTCAAATGCCTTGTTGACAGCATTTGCGATTTTCTCTTTGTTAAATCCTTCTTCTTTACCATTTCTCTTGACTACTTTCATTTCCTTATCCAATTTCAAAACCTCCATTAATTTATCATCTGTAAAAATGATTCATCAAAACCCCGATTAAAAGTTAATCAAATAAGCAAACATATCTGAAATTTTCTAATATTAACTCTATATATTGTGTTTAATTGCATTGATGTATCAATATATAGTATATCATCGATACATCCTTCAGTCAATAAAAATTTTTCAGAGCTCAAGGCAATTAAAAAAGGTGGAGCATTAAACTCCACCTTAGTATAGATGTTTTCTTATCTAAACAAAGATGCAAACACAAGTGTTATGGTGCTTATAAGCTTTATCAAAACGTGTAATGAGGGACCTGCTGTATCTTTAAATGGATCACCGACTGTATCGCCTACAACACTTGCTTTATGCGCATCAGACTTTTTACCACCATAGTTTCCTAATTCGATGAACTTCTTAGCATTGTCCCATGCACCACCACCATTGTTTAAGAACAAAGCCATTATTACACCGGATATTGTGCCAACCATCAAAAATGCTGCCGCAGATTCTTTGCCAAGCAAAATTCCAACCAAGATAGGCGCTACAACGACTATAAGACCTGGAATTACCATCTCTTTCAATGCACCTTTTGTGACTATATCCACTGTTCTTGCGTAGTCTGGCTTTGATGTACCTTCCATAATGCCTGGGTTTTCTTTAAACTGCCTTCTAACTTCCAGTATGACGTACTGTGCCGCTTTACCGACAGCCCTTATGGCTGTAGAGCTGAAAAGAAATACTATCATGGCACCTATAAATGCTCCTATAAAAACCTCAGGTTTACCTATATCTACAGCAAACCAAGAATCGATAGGTTTGCCAAGTATCTTCTTAACTTCATCAAGGTACGCAGAGAAAAGGAGGAAAGTAGCCAGCGCTGCAGATCCTACTGCATAACCTTTTGTCAATGCCTTTGTCGTATTTCCACATGCATCAAGTCTATCTGTCACAAGCCTTACTGACTCAGGTGCTTCGGACATTTCAGTGATTCCACCTGCATTGTCAGTAATAGGACCAAAAGTATCCATTGCTAAAATGTACGCTGTCGTCGATAACATTCCCATAGTAGCTATTGCAGTACCATAGAAGCCTGCCGTTGCTATATTTGGAAGTGCTAATTCACCAAGCCTGTATGCTATGATTATTGCTGCAGAAATAAACAAAACTGGAAGTGCTGGTGACTCCATACCTACAGATATACCAGTGATTATATTTGTAGCTGCACCTGTCGTTGAAGCTTTTGCAATCTCTTGAACTGGTCTTGTACTCATAGATGTGTAGTAGTTTGTCAAAAATACAAATACGTAGCTTAACAGTATGCCTGCTACTGCTGCACCGTATAGAAGCAAATAATTTACACTATTTCCATTTGCTAAATGACCTGAAAGCATAACTTTCACAGCGAAGAAAAGTACAATTATATTTATTATTGTGGTCACAAAATATCCTTTATTCAAAGCAATCATAGGATCTTTTGATTCATCTTTTGTGTTTACGAATACAATGCCGATGATTGAAGCGATAATACCAATAGCACGTGCTACAAGTGGGAACAATATGCCCTTTAATCCAAAGACAGGATACAAGCCTACACCCAAAATCATAGCGCCTATATTTTCAGCGGCTGTTGATTCAAACAAGTCGGCTCCCCTTCCAGCACAGTCTCCGACGTTATCGCCAACCAGATCAGCGATTACTGCAGGATTTCTTGGATCATCCTCTGGAATGCCTGCTTCTACCTTGCCGACAAGGTCAGCCCCTACGTCAGCAGCTTTTGTGTATATACCACCGCCTAACTGTGCGAAAAGCGCAACGAAGGAAGCGCCAAATCCAAAGCCTACTATCAATGATGGGGCGTTTTTAACCAATTCCTGCTGACCAGATGCTCCACCGTATGCGAAGAACAAAGTCGCCACTCCAAAAAGGGATAATGCAGTCACTGCAAGGCCTGTCACAGCCCCGCCTCTCAAAGCGATTTGTAATGCTTTGTTAAGACCTTTTCTGGCACCACTTGCTGCCCTCACATTTGAATTAACTGCCATGTACATGCCTATGTAACCGGATATAGCTGAGCACAAAGCTCCAGATATAAATGCCAATCCAACATGCCATGCATAGCTTATGGCAGAGCCAACACCTTCTGCTTGGTGTCCGTAATAATTAGCAATTATTATTATGACAGCAACTATCAGTGCAAGGACTGTTATCGTTTTATACTGCCTGTTTAGAAAAGCCATTGCACCTTCCTTTATGGAGTCTGAAATCTGCTGCATCTTGTCGTCACCTTTGTCTTGACTGAAAATAAACCTAATAAAACCAATGATGGCAAGAGCTGCAATAATGACAACTCCATAGATAATTAATAGGTAAGAATTCAATTAGACCATCTCCTTTAAATTTTATTAATATATTTATTAAAGTATTATTTCTACACTAGATAAAAAATTCCTTCATGTTTTTAAAAATATTTTATATTTTTTATTGACCAGTCAGTATCAATCATGACCACCCATAAAAGCGGTTAGAACCTGCAATTATATTCTACATATAAAAAGAGACTGATGCACTATGGCATATTCAGTCAATTGTGCAACAGCCTCTTTTTTATTTCGCATCAAAAATATTTTTTAATGCTTCCTTGCTTTCATCGCTTACAACGCTTAAAATCTCATCACCCGGTAATATGTATGTACTACCGTTTGGAAGCAAAACTTTGTTGCTTCTTATCACCGACATAATAACACAGTTTTTTGGCAGCATTAAATCTTTGATCATTTTATTGGCAGCATTGGAATCTCTTTCAATGGTACTCCTTACGATAGAAATTTTTCCTTCCGAAAGGTTGATTATAGTCGTAAACCCGCTTATTTCAGCTTCTTCTTCTATTAATCTTGCTATTATCCTAGCACTGCTTAAAGCCGCATCCACGCCCATATCTTTAGTGAAAAGCCAGTCATTTTTCGGATTGTTTATCCTGGACACTACTCTCGATACGCCAAACTCGTATTTCGCAAGCTGACAAATTATAAGATTATCCTCATCATGGCCTGTCGCTGCAACGACAATATCTGTCCCTATTATTCCAGCTTTTTTTAAAACATCCGAATTACAGCCATCTCCAACCACTATTTCACACTTTAATTCTTTCCTTAGCTTATCCATCTTCGATTCATCTTTTTCAACAACGACGACTTTTTCTTGCCTTTCATACATCAATTGAGCAAGATATAAGCCTAACCGACCAGCACCAACAATCATTATTGACATAATTATAACCTGCAATTTGGAAACATATTTATTGTTTCCGCCAGGTTTTTCACCTCCTTACCAATATTTACATAAACATCTGTTTCATTTTTGTCTTTCCAAAAGCTGTAACAGCTATAAATATCTTATCTCCTTTTTTCACAACCGTACTTTGTGTTGGAATCATAGCGATGCCATCCCTCACTATGCTGACTACATTCACTTCTGATGGAATTACTAACTCTTTTACGTGTCGCCCATTCAAGTAAGCAGAAGCTTCTGTCTCCACTATTTCTACTTCACCGCTGCCAAATGATGAAACCCTAAAAAGGTCAGGATGGCAAATCAGATCCTTCATTTTATTTGCACCCCACAATGTAGGAGATACAGTATTGATGCCCATTTTTCTGTATATCTCCGCTCTTATAGGGTCATATATCCTTGCCACGATAGTAGGAACATTGAATTTCTTTTTTGCAATCAAAGCCGTGACGATATTGGTATTATCGCCGTTCGTAGTTGATGCAACAGCATCTGCATGTTCAATACCTGCTTTTATTAGAGTAGCCTTGTCAAAAGCGACTCCCTCAATAAACTTTCCTTTAAAAGAAGGCTTCAATCTTTTAAAAGCATTTATGTCTTTGTCTATGACTACGACACTATAACCATCTGAATCTAACATCTGTGCCAACTCAGCACCAAGCCTGCCGCATCCAGCAACAATTATATTCATAAATCAGGCTCATATAGAGCCTTTCACCTCCTTCTGATTAAACGCAATTTTCCTGCGTAGTATATATTTCCTTATCTCCTCAGCACCTATAAGTATCGGCATAAACGCCACATAAAACAGCCAATGCTTAAATGAGACTGGATACGTGTCAAATATCTTCTGCAAAAACGGAACATATATAAGTAATGCTGTTAAAACCAGCTCAAAAACTACACCAATGTTTAGCAATCTGTTTTTGAAGAAACTTACACTGAACATTGAAGCAACCTCTGTACGGCATGCAAATACATTTGCTACCTGCATAATGACTATCCCCAAAAAGCTCATTGTAGCAGCCTTTCTTGCCAATGGGTCAGACAGAGGAAGTGTCATTCCCCAATGCCATCCACCGCTATACAAAGTCCAGAAATATCCAGACAAAACAGCTATTGAGCTTATTATGCCCAATAACACATAACCTCTTAAAAACAGCGACAAATTCAAAAGCTTTTCTTTTGGTGATCTTGGTGGTCTATCCATAACACCCGGTTCAGGCGGCTCCACGCCAAGAGCAAGAGCCGGCAGCGTCTCAGTACCTAAATCTATAGCCAATATTTGCATTACTGTTATAGGCACAGGAATATTAAATAGTGAAAACAAGATATATGGTATGGCTTCTGGTGTCAAGTGGGCAAAGATGTACGTTATAAACTTCCTGACGTTGTCATAAACCGCTCTCCCTTCTTCAATGGCATTTACGATGCTGGCAAAATTATCATCTGTCAAAACCATCGTAGCAACTTCCCTTGCTACATCTGTTCCTGATTTTCCCATTGCAATGCCTATGTCAGCCCTTTTCAATGCAGGCGAATCGTTGACACCATCACCTGTAACAGCCACCACTTCACCCATATCTTTCAAAGCAGCCACAACTTTCATTTTGTGTTCTGGAGCAACTCTGGCAAATATTATCTCTTTATTCTTCAATTCTTTCTTCAAATCTTCGTCAGACATCTTGTCCAATTCATTGCCTGTTATTATCCTTGGCTTAGGTCCTTTTACTATACCTATCCTTCTTGCGATTGATTCGGCCGTCAATCCGTAATCACCTGTTATCATGATGATCTTTATGCCTGCTTTGTGTGCCTGTTTGACAGCTAATTCGACTTCAGGCCTTGGTGGATCCATCATTGCTACTAAGCCTACAAAAACCAAGTCATTTTCCACATTTTCAACACTATAATCTTTAATCTCATTATCTATTTTTTTATATGCCATTGCAAGCACTCTAAGTCCCGATTCAGCAAATTTATCATTTTGTTTAACTATGTCATCTATATCCGACTGCTCCAATCTTTTAGCACCATCGTCCCTTAAAATGTAATTGCAAACTGAAAGGGTTTCTTTTGGTGCACCTTTTGTAAATACGTAGATTTCTTTTCCAGACTTGTGAATAGAAGTCATCCTTTTACGCCTTGAATCAAATGGCAGTTGAGATATTCTCGGGTACTCCCTTGACATTTCTTCTAATGTAAATCCTGCTTTCTCCGCCAGCACCACCAGTGAACCTTCTGTAGGATCACCAATTATACTCCATGATGGGTTCTCATCTGTAGGCCTAACTAGCCGACTGTTGTTGCACAACAAACCTATTTTTAATAGCAATGACAGCTCATTAGGAAGATTTTTGACATCTACCTTTTTGCCATCCACATAAAAGTCGCCTTTTGGTTCATATCCCACACCACTTACATTGTAATATGCAACTTTAGTCCAGATTTCCCTTACAGTCATCTCATTTTGCGTCAGTGTCCCCGTCTTATCTGTGCAAATAACTGTTGCACCGCCTAATGTCTCAACGCTGGAAAGCTTCTTTACAAGCGCATGTCTTTTAGCCATTCGCTGCACACCCATGGCAAGCGCTAATGTCACTGTCGGCAGCAATCCCTCAGGCACATTTGCTGTAATTATACCTATTGCAAACATGAAGGTATCAACTAATGACCTTCCCATCAAAAGGCCTAAAAGGAAGAAAAATACTCCCATCACAAGAGACAAATACGCTATCACCTTTGCAACTCTCGTAAGCTGCTTTTGCAGTGGGCTTTGCTCTGCGCTTATAGTCTGTGTCAATGAAGCTATCTTACCAAATTGGGTATTCATGCCTGTAGCGTAGACAACTGCAGTTCCAGAACCAGACGCAACATTTGTCCCCATAAAGACCAGATTTGGCGCTTGTATAAGCGATACATCCTCGTCTAAGACAACATCAGATGTCCTTCTGACAGGCTCTGATTCTCCTGTCAATGCAGCATTAATAGTTCTCATCTCAAAAGCTTCGATGAGTCTTGCATCGGCAGGTACATGATCGCCTTCTTCAAGGTATATAACATCTCCTGGAACTAATTCACGTGCCAATTTTTGTTCTTGTTGCCCGTCCCTTATGACTTTCACATACGATGGCAGCATCTTCTTAAGGCTTTCTGTCGCTTGTTCTGCCTTAAACTCCTGCCAAAAGCTAAACAAAGCATTTACAATTATTACAAGTATTATTGCCCAGCCAAGTTGTGGCATCCCACCTACAAAGGAAAGTATGCTGGCTATCCAAAGGAGTATCGCCAATAAATGCGTAAAATTTGCTATAAACCTTGAAAACATGGATGTCTTTTTGACTTCTTTTATTTCATTATAGCCATACTTTTCCAATCTTTTGCTGGCTTCTTCTTTTGAAATGCCCTTTATAGATGTGTCTAATTCTTTAAAAACTTCTTCTTCCGTCATTCTAAATATATCATCAGTTTTCAAAGCACCAAACCTGTATTAAACAGGTTTCACACCTCCTTCTTAATCATAGTCTATATAGTAATACTCTATAGAAGTGAAAACACTTCATAAAGGCATAACTATCACCTCATACATTTTTCTCCAGTATAGCATTATTCTGCTGCATAGTTAAGCGTGAATTTAGCCTTATTATCCTCAATTAAAGCTATACAATCTTCTTCTTATGAAGCTTATAGCTTATTTTGTCTCGCAATCTTCATTTATTGCATAAAATCATGGTTTTACAAAATAAAAAAACCATAGCAAAATCATGCAATACAAAATTTGCTACAGTAATTTTTATATTATTTCATTGATTCTGCAAAATCTCATGCAATTCTTTTTCACACCTTACATCATCAGCGATTTCTGCGGTTTGCTCTTTATACGATTTAATAACGACAATAGGTGTCTGCTGTTCTGAATTTCCTGACGGATTGTCTAAAAAAAGCTTCTCAACGTACGATTTTGAGACACCTTTAGACGCGCCAATGCAATCAGCACAATGCAAGTCATTTGCATCGATTATGACAGTATCGATACCTGTTTTCTGTTTTATCATATCGCATACCAAATCAGGTTCAGCAGGTCCTAATACTATGTACTTGTGATAAGGCGCCATGGTTCCTGCCACGTCATCTATAAGTGCAACTTTTCTCCCTGCTATCTTGAAAAAAAGTCCTCTTTTCTTAAATATTTTGCCTATTGCACTTACAAGTGCAGCCACAAAAATCCTAAGCCAACCAACCTCATTTATGGCACACTGCATGGCTTGTGGCGAAGTTAGGCTCCCATTTCTCCCCGTAAACCTGCATAAGATTTTAGCCAAAAATCCCACTTTTATCTCATCAGGCATATATGCCCTTCCCTGGGTAATAGCCACAACGCTTTCCGCAATGGCTATCAAATCCCCTTCTTCTGCAATATCTTTTGTGTATCTTGATATAACATCCACTATGTCGTCATCTTTTGTTATCACGTGGGTTCTTATAGGAATTTTTCCGTATGGCAATTAATATAACCCCCAATAAAACTTATTTCCATTTTCTTGATGTTGTGATATATTAAGGTTGTACATAAATAATTATATCACAAATGTATCAAATTTATGTCAACAATATAAGAGAAGGAGGTCTTTTATTTGAAAAGCGTACTGACAAACATTAGACTTGATGCAAAAGCCACAAATGATTGCATAAAGGAAAATAAAAGTTTGATAGGTTTTGACTTTTACACAGATATTCCACAATACAGCGTAGAAAAATCAGATGTCGATTATATAATTGTATTCAAAGATGCTTCAATGAATATGCCAGATGGCACATATACCGTCGATGATGGCATTATCGATAGAGTAGTGCTTAAATCCTATGAAAAAAATGTAGAAGCGACAGTCAAACTATATATGGAATCAGATAGCCACATTAAAATATCAAATGGAATACCAGCTAAGATGGATTTCTACGTTGACAGAACACCGCTTAAAAACATCTTATTAGATAGAAAAATTGCACTAAATCCTGTGTATAAAAAAAACTACTAAAAGCCCTACGAACCTTTTGCCTCAAGTGCCAATGAACGACATTGCAAAGAAGACAAGCGAATTGTTGAATTTGCTGAATGCAAAGCCATTTATAATAGGAAGCAATTACATCGACTCATTTGCTATAAATGATGATGTAAAATACGATATTGCAATAAGTTTTGCAACCGAAGTGTCTTTAAAAGACGAAAGTGGATTTAAGATATACTACGACGAGCAAAATGACAAGGCCAAAATGTTGGCTGAAATCCTCAATAAAACTGTAGAGCGAAAATCTCCATTGAACAATTTAGGAATACATGCAAAAAAATACGGCGATGAATTTTTTGAAACACCTATTGTGACAGTAGTACCTGCCATAGAAAACAGCAGATTGGACGATGCACATTTAAGAGACATAGACTACAGAAGTAAGATTGCATTGGCAGTATTTAACGGAATATTGGAGTATTTTAAATAATACAATGTGTTATGATAAAAAATAACCGCCCTGCTAGCTCCAGAGCGGTTTAAAATATTTTACTTGATTTTTTCCTATTTTTCTCCTTATACATATTTTTATCCGCCATGATTATCACATTTTCCAGATTGCAAACAGAATTATAATATGCTGTTCCCGCACTTATTTCAATACGAATATCCTCAGTTTTACATCTTTTGTTGATGCCTTTTCTGATTCTATTTATTACCATTTGAGCTACATACATTTTATTGCTTGAAATCAATATAAAGAACTCATCACCTCCATACCTTATTGCAATATCATCTTTTCGTATACTTTCCTTAATAGACTGTCCAACGATCTTTATAACTTTATCTCCTTCTAAGTGGCCCTTATTGTCATTAATGAACTTAAGATTATCAATATCAATGATGATTAAATAAAATCGTTTATGTAAATTTGCTTCCGATATTTTTATTTTTAATTGCTCCCAATAATTTCTGTTATACAATCCTGTTAAATAATCTCTATATGCATATTTATATAAATTGTCTTGTAATCTAATAAGGACTAAATAGTACATCGTTTTGTCCAAATTAAATTTATAAACAGTCACTTTATAATATTTAATTTCATAACTAATAGCGTTATCAAAAGGAAGATAATCAGATATATGTAATTCAGATAAATGTTCTTCAGCAATAGTTTTATCAACATTGCTATAGCAAATGCTACGTTGCTGATTTATTAAAATACATATTATATCTTCAGATTCAGTAATCTTATCCATTTTCATTCTCCTTTTAAAGTAATTATGTGCTTTATTAGAACATATATTTGTAAAATTTGAGTTAAACTAAAAATGTTCTAATTAAGCACGAAGGTGGTTAATATGAAACTAATACTTGACAATGATAACCGAAATATTATTGGTCCTCGTTTAAAAACAATAAGATTAAAAAATAAATTGACTCAACAACAATTATCTGCAAAATTAGAAACAATAGCTGTATACATAGACAGAGCAAGTATCTCTAAAATTGAGCAACAAAAACGCATCGTTACCGATTTTGAATTACTTGCTTTATCTGAAATACTTAAAGTCAGCCCTAATTGGTTGTTAGGTCTTGAAAAATGATTTTGTTCTTTATTAGAACATTATATCATTTGTTATACCTTTTGTAAATCTAATTCTTTTTCTTTTATATTGAATTAATAAATTTGCTGCACTATAATTAAATTATAGTAGCATGTGAATTTAATAAGATCCAAATGAGGATAGCGAGAGACACCTTTTAAGGTGGCCGAAGGAGCAATATGAAGTGGGTCACGGCTTCATAAAATCTCTCAGGCAAATTAATCGCTATTTGATGGGACTCTGGAAAGCCGTATGGCACCGATGGGGCAATACCTTTTGGTAGAAACTCTCAGGTCATGATACAGAGGAATATGATGACACTTGTCTTCATATTCCTTTTTTGCTTTCAATTTTAATTTAGAAAGGGATGAACTGATTGGACAGCTTAAAAAAAAACTCCTCTTTACGACATCCATAAAAAATACGGTGCAAAGATGATAGATTTTGCAGGATTTGAAATGCCTGTACAGTATGAAAGCATACTTAAAGAACATGAAGCAGTCAGAAAAAATGCAGGACTTTTCGATGTATCCCACATGGGAGAAATAATTGTAGAAGGTCGTGATTCAGAAAAGTTCATAAACTACATGGTCACAAATGACATCACAAAAATTAGTGCAAATCAAGCAATGTATTCCCCTATGTGCTATCCTAATGGCACAACAGTAGACGATTTATTAGTGTACAAATTTTCTTGCGAAAAATATATGCTGGTAGTAAATGCCAGCAATATAGATAAGGATTACAAATGGCTATGGGAAAATAAAAATGGCTTTGATGTAGAAATAAAAGATGAATCAGGAGAAATCTCAGAGCTTGCTTTGCAAGGACCAAAATCTCAGGAAATACTTGAGAAGATTACAAATTACGATTTAGACAGTTTAAAATACTACCATTTTGATTACATGGACTTAGATGGGATAAATTGCCTTGTTTCAAGATCTGGCTACACTGGCGAAGATGGCTTCGAAATATTTTTGAAAAACGAATATGTGGCAAAGATGTGGGAAAAAATCTTATCTGTCGGAGAAAATCTCGGCATAAAGCCTGCTGGCTTAGGTGCCAGAGATACATTGAGATTTGAAGCAGGACTTCCACTGTACGGCAATGAGCTCTCCGACGACATAACGCCATTAGAAGCTGGATTAGGTCCATTCGTCAAGCTTGATAAATCATTCATAGGAAAAGAAGCTCTTTTAAATCAAAAAGAAGACGGACTTAAGAGGAAAATAGTCGGATTTGAAATGGCAGATACCGCCATACCTCGCCACGGTTATGATGTTTATGCAGAAGGCGAAAAGATCGGATATGTGACAACAGGATATTTAGCACCGACGCTAAAGAAAAACATAGGAATGGCGTTAATAAAAAGTCAATTTGCCACCATTGGCAATGAAATAAATATAATAATACGCAATAAGCCATATAAGGCTTTTGTGACAAGCAAAAATTTTTACAAGAAAAATTACAAAAAATAGACCAGCTAGTAAAAGTCAATAGGTTTTAGAAAGAAATTTAAAATTTTTTATGTTGTAAAAAAGGGTATAGCAAACAAACTCAATTAAGAGCCGAACTTTGAAAATTTAATATGGTTAATAGCTATTTCCAAGTATAGTGCAAGACTTTAAGCAGCTTTATGAATGTTTTGATATTGTAGTTTGTGTTCATCAGGTGTCTTTAATACAAAAGGCTTATTATCTCTTAGAACAGCAAATACAATATCTGAAATTTTGTGCATAATTGCTCCAAGAGCTACTTTTTTAGGTTTTGATTCCTTCTTTTTCTGGTAATAATCATAAAGTACAGGATTTATTGCTGTGCCATTTCTTTTAACCCTTACAGAAGCTAAAGCAATGGCATAGAGAACACGCCTGGCAATTTTAGAACCTCTTTTGGACATTTTATTGTCAGTACCTTTAAAATGACCAGATTCATTAACAGAAGGATCCACACCAAAATATGCAAAAAGCTGCTTAGGCTTTCTAAATGCTGAAAAATCGCCTATTTCACACATAAGAGTAACCGCTGATAGAAAACCAACACCAGGTATAGAATCGAGGTAATAAATTTGCTGTACAAATTTCTCAGACTTATTTTTATCCACAAATGCCTTGATTTTAGATAATATCAGATTAATCTTTTTATCAAATTCTTCTATGAAATAAATATACACTTTTAGTACGTCATAGACAGAAGGTAAATTATACCTGAAATTCAAAGCATTTTTAGCAGCTTTAAACAACTTATCATACTTAGCTTTAGCATAATTCAAGCCTTTTCTGGATGACGTTGAAATAAGTTTAACTATTTCATCAGACTGAGCATTAATAACATCCTCTGGTGTTGGAAATCTTTTTAACAGAGAGATAGCTGCAATTCCAGTAACATCAGAGAAAACATTGCAAAAACCAGGGAAAACAATATGCAATTGAGCTTTAAGCTTATTCACATAAGAAGTACGATTATCGACAAGGCTATAGTACTCTCTGCATAAACATCTAAGATTTAAAATTAACTCAGCGGGCATAACAGAAACCTTAGTATCATGCGAATAACCAGTAACAGCAATACGTTTTGCATCAAGTCTATCATTTTTCACTTTTCTTATACCAATATTTTTGTTAGAATTAGTAATGAGAGGATTAATAACAAAAACCTCAAATCCTAATTCTTTTAGGTGGCAGAAGAGTGGGAAATGGTAGATTCCCGTAGACTCCAGAAATATCTTAGATTTCATGGAGAATTGCTCTTCTGCCTTTTTAATTGACAGAGCAGCATTTTTAAGGGAATCAGCATTATCGTGATCAACCTTAAATGGCTTTTTAAACTCCCTTCCATCAGGTGTCAAGATGCAAAACCAGCTAAAATCAGCAGCGACATCAATACCGACACTAATATAATTAGGCAAAAAACTCATAAAACAACAACTCCTTTAAGTAAAAGTGAATAAGAATATCCATTCTATTTAGTGAGTAAACAACCTAGCATGTGACGCGGGTATCCCGAAAAGCCGGTCCCAACCAGCCAAAACATAAATCCTCACTAAATGGAATAATTAGCTATTTCACGGGTATAGACCGTAAGGATGATCTCCCAGGAGGTGATACATTTATCCTCTATTCAGAGAAGATTGTACACAAAGTTAAAGCTTAAGTCTATACCGGCTTAAAGGATATCCCAAATTATTTATTTAAAAGCAACTTAAATGACTTTTAAGATGTGACATATAAAGTCATTTAAGACAAGATATGCATAATATGGGAGTTAGGCATTAGGATAAATCCGAACATAGAAAGGTCATGTTAAATTATTGTTCGGTGTATTAACTCCCGATTTGATATAAATCATGTAACTTTGTTACAAATATATTATACTAGGAGGTTATTTTATGAAAATTTTAGAAGGTCTTTACTATTCAAAAAATCACGAATGGGTAAAAGTTGAAGGTGACAAGGCATACGTTGGAATAACCGATTTTGCTCAACATTCATTAGGCGACATAGTCTACGCAGAGCTTCCTGAAATTGATACAGTGTTAAGCGCAGGTGATACATTAGGCACTGTTGAATCAGTAAAAGCAGCATCTGATGTATACTGCCCTATAAGCGGTAAAGTTGTAGAGGTAAATCAATCCGTCGCAGACGATCCATCACTTTTAAACAGCGATCCATACGAAAACTGGATGATTTGCGTCGAAATGAATGACAAAGGTGAATTAGACCAGCTTATGTCACCGGAAGAATACAGAGATTTTTGCAATTGATTAAATTTTTCTAAAAGGAGTGGGTATCGTGCACAAATACATCCCAGCTTCCAAAGTCCAACAAAGCGAAATGCTTAAATCTGTGAATGCAAAATCAATCGATGATTTATTTGTGGACATTCCAGAAGATGTAAGGTTAAAGCGGAAGCTTAATGTGTCAGGTCCTTTGTCAGAGGCAGAGCTTATTAAAAGCATCAAAGGATTGGCTAAAGATATTAAGACAACAGATGATCTTATTTGTTTCTTAGGTGCAGGCGTATACGATCATTTTATACCATCTGTTGTAAAACACATCGTGTCAAAGCCTGAATTTTACACAGCTTATACGCCTTACCAGCCTGAAATAAGCCAAGGCACATTGCAAGCCATATACGAATATCAGACGATGATATGTAACTTGACTGGTATGGATGTTTCAAACGCATCTATGTACGATGGTGCTACAGCTTTAAGTGAAGCTGCAAAAATGGCTTTTAGCATTACAAACAGAAAAAAAAGTGCTTGTATCGTCATCGGTTAATCCTGAGGCAAAAAAGGTACTTCGTACATACATGAGATTTAGCGATATAGAAATTGTTGAGATAGATGATAAAGAAGGCACGATAGATGTAGAGCTTTTAAAATCTTCTATTGACAGCAATACTGCGGCATTCATCGTACAAAACCCAAACTTTTTCGGCATAATAGAAGACCTCGATGATGTAGAAAAACTTGTGCATAAAAATGGTTCACTTCTCATCATGTACGTCGAGCCTATATCATTGTCTATATTAAAAACACCTGGCGAAATAGGTGCTGATATAGCAGTTGGTGATGGTCAACCACTTGGAAATAACCTTAACTTCGGCGGTCCTCACCTGGGATTCTTTGCAACTACGCAAAAATTAATGAGAAAATTGCCAGGCAGGATCATAGGTGAGACAAACGATGTGGATGGCAAAAGAGGATTTGTATTGACGCTGCAAGCAAGAGAACAGCATATAAGGAGAGAAAAAGCCACATCAAATATTTGCACAAATCACTCACTAAATGCATTGACTGCCGCCGTATACATGGCAGCACTTGGTAAACATGGCATCAAAGAAGTCGCTTTGCAGTGCCTCAAAAAGTCCCACTATGCATATAATGAGCTATTAAAAACTGGAAAGTTTAAACCACTGTTTGAAAAGCCATTTTTCATGGAGTTTGCAATTGAATGTGAAAACAACGTGGATGACCTAAATGAAGTTCTTTTGTCAAATGGCATAATAGGCGGTTACAATCTTGAAAAAGAGTATAAAAAGTACAAAAATTCAATGCTTATCTGCGTCACTGAAAAAAGGACTAAAGGAGAAATCGATAAGCTTGTAGATGTCATGGGAGGTGCAATTGATGAGCTACGATAAACTCATATTTGAAGTATCAAAACCAGGTCATACAGCTTACAGCCTTCCACCATTGGACGTAGTCGACTTTGAATTAGAAGAATCCATCCCAAACGAACTTTTAAGGCATACAGAGTTAAGCTTTCCTGAAGTCAGCGAGGTAGAGCTTGTAAGGCATTATACAAATTTATCATATAAAAACTACAGCGTCGACAAGGGATTTTATCCATTAGGATCTTGTACCATGAAGTACAACCCAAAAGTAAATGAAGATATTGCAAATTTCGAAGCATTCACTGACATACATCCACTGCAAAGCGAAAGCACTGTACAAGGCGCTTTAAAACTTATGTACAATTTGCAAGAAATGCTTAAGGAAATAACAGGCATGGATGGGATGACACTTCAGCCTGCCGCAGGAGCTCACGGCGAGCTTACTGGAATGATGATAATTAAATCATACTTTGAAAACATTGGTGAATACAAAAGAAAAAAAATCTTAGTACCTGATTCTGCCCACGGCACAAATCCAGCTAGCGCTGCAACAGCCGGTTTTGAAGTTGTAGAGGTAAAATCCGGAAGTGATGGCCTTATAGACATAGATTCATTGAAAGCGATGCTTAATGATGATGTAGCAGGGCTGATGCTTACAAATCCAAATACTCTCGGCCTTTTTGAAAAAAACATCATAGAAATAGCTAAATTAGTTCATGATGCCGGCGGACTTCTGTACTACGACGGAGCAAACATGAATGCCAATATGGGCATAACAAGGCCAGGCGACATGGGATTTGACGTCGTCCACATAAATCTCCATAAGACTTTTGCTACACCACACGGTGGAGGTGGGCCTGGAAGCGGACCAGTGGGAGTTAAAGGCAATCTTGTAGATTTTCTACCTGTACCTGTAGTTGAGAAAAATAATGATACGTATTACCTTAATTACGATTTGCCTCATACAATAGGCAAAGTGAGGAGTTTTTACGGAAATTTCAACGTACTTGTCAAAGCTTACGCATATATATTGACTATGGGTGCTGAAGGACTTAAGTTCGCCAGTGAAATCGCTGTTTTAAATGCAAATTATCTTAAAGAAAAGCTTAAAGGCTACTATGATCTCCCATACGATACGATATGCAAACACGAATTTGTCTTAAGTGGCCTTAAGAATAAAGAAACTGGCATAACGACACTTGATGTAGCAAAAAGATTGATAGATTATGGATTCCATCCTCCTACTATCTACTTCCCTCTCATAGTTGACAGCGCACTGATGATAGAACCGACTGAGACTGAAAGCAAAGAGACTTTAGATGAATTCATAGATGCGATGAAATCAATCGCTAAAGAAGCAGAAGAAAATCCAGAAATATTAAAAACTGCACCGCATAATACGCCTGTAAGAAGGCTTGACGAAGTAAAAGCAGCAAGAAATCCAATAGTAAAAGCCAGTGTCTAATGACACCGGCTTTTTTCATATCATTCTACAACAACGTCTGACAAAACTAATTTCACAGGATTTGCTATAGAATCCCCCACTGGACACGTTCTTTCAATAAACTTTGCAAACTCCTCTGCTTTTTCTTTTGGAGCATCCGTCTTCAAATCTTATTTCTAAAAACCCTGGCCTTACGTCGGATTTTCCCATGAAGCCATCCAAATCAATATCGCCCTCTAATTCTACCCAAAAATCTTGAAGATTAATGCCATTTGCTTTTGCAAAAACTGACGCTACAATGGTTTGGCAAGAACCTAAAGCGCAAAGCAATGCCTCTACAGGATTCATCCCTTTATTCGTGCCGCCTAATTCTTTTGGTTCGTCTAAAACCATCTTAAAGCCTCTTACTTCGCTTTCAACTGCCAAACCTTCCGGCAACTTTTTAGAAACCGCCTTAAAAGTTTCCACTGCCATTTTAATTCCTCCTTATTTATTTCAAAGCTTTTATATAAGCTTTGATCGCTATTTACACTTTATGTATAGATTCTTTAAAAATGTCTTTTACTGCCTCCATAATTGTCTCGCTTCTGGTAGGATGAGTGTATATGGCTTTCTTAAGATCCTCCGCTTTTGCACCGCTTTGGCAAGATGTGGATAATATCTGCACTATTTCAGATGCATCGCTTCCAACAACCCACGCTCCCAAAACATCTCCATCTTCGGAAGATATGATCTTGGCAAAGCCCTTTGTTTCGCCGTACGTCTTTGCTCTGCCATTTGCCGCAAAGTAAAATTTGCCAACTTTTACATTTTTAAATTTGCTTTTAGCCTCTTCCTCTGTATAGCCGAAATAACCTATCTCCGGCTCTGTAAATACAGCAGCAGGTATTTTCATATAGTCGATAGCAACATTGCATCCGAAAATATTGTCAACTGCTGCTTCTCCTTGCGCTGATGCCACATGTGCCAACATCATCTTGTTTGTAACATCACCTACCGCATAGACATTGTCAATATTCGTCCTTAAGTATTCGTCGACTTTTATAGCTTTTCCATCGAATTCTAATAACTCTGAAATTAGTCCTACATCTGTATTTAGTTTTCTGCCAATGGAAATAAACACTTTGTCAGCATATATACATTTTGTCCCGCCATCTTTTGCTATCGTTACAATGCTTCCACCGTTTTCTTCTTCTAAAATCTTTTCGACCTTAGAAGATGTGTAAATCTTTATGCCTCGCTTCTGTGCTTCAGACTTTATCAAATTGCTTACCTCTTTGTCCAGTTGAGGAAGAAGCCTTGGCATCATCTCAACAATAGAAACTTTCACGCCAAACTGATTCATTATAAAGGCAAACTCCATGCCAATTACACCGCCGCCTATTATGCACAAGCTTTCAGGCAGTGATTGGATCTCCAAAATGTCGTCACTATTTATGACATTTTTTGATTTTACACCTTCAATGGGTAATTCTTGAGGCTTAGAACCAGTTGCTATTATTATGTTTTTCGCCTTTATCTTATTTTCTCCAAACAATATGTTTTTATCTTTGTCTATTTTTGCTTCTACGGAATACAAATCAACGCCATTGGCTTTAAGCAATGCATTTATCCCTGATACAAGCTCGTTTATTATATTATCTTTTCTTTCAACTACTTTTTTATAATCAAAAGATTTTACATCTACACTAAGGCCAAATTCATCTGCCTTTTTTATGATGTCATAAACTTCTGCAACTCTTGCGTAGGCTTTTGTGGGTATGCAGCCTCTATTAAGACACGTACCACCTACTCTGTCTTTTTCGAAAAGTGCCACTTTCGCACCTTTTTTTGCAGCTTTTATGGCTGCCACATAACCTCCAGGACCACCACCTATGACTGCCAAATCGTATTCTTTTACTTCATTGTAAAATGTATCTATACTGTCTGAAACTGACTTTTGAGGATTTCCTTCGGATTTTGAAATGATGGAGATAACATCACCAGATTTTACGGTACTGCCCGCTTCACATATGATTTTGGAAATAATCCCATCATATTCAGAATAAACTTCATAGTTTACTTTGCCAACCGCTATGTCACATAAAAGCATGCCTTTCTTTACTTCTTGGCCTTCTTTGACATGCCACTTTGTCAGCTTCCCTTCACTTATAGAGTCAGATAATACAGGTACCTTTACTTCAAAATTCATAAGGTACACCTCCACTTTGTTGCTAACTACAGCTTCGATAAGTTAATTATTTAACATCATCTCTAACCATATTTTAGCACTTTTTAAAAAGATAATCAACATTTTGAACATAATTTTGATTAAAACATGACCTCAAGCAAATTCTCTAATGTTATGTTTGAAAAATATTCTCCAATGTCCATTGATGATAGCACATCTATCACATCATTCTCAGAATGCTTTACACCTTTTAGCATTTCCTCTACATCTTTTACATCCTTTTTCCCAAAAAAATCTCCGTATATCTTTATGTCTTTTATTATTCCATCAGACACGTTCAAATCCACTTCTACTGTGCCACCCGAGAATTTCTTTTCATTTTTTAAATTGTAATCTGGAGACATGCCAAAATTCCATTCCCAAGTGCTATACTTTTCATTTTTAAGTTTTTCTATATTTCTTATATCTTCGTCTGTGAATTCATAAAGCCCACTTCCACCTGTAGTTAACCTTATATCATCCATTATAAGGTTAATAAATTCTTCTATATCTATAGGCTTTTCCAAATGTTCGTTTATATTCGTCACTCTTTTAGATACAGATTTCACACCTTTGTCTTCAAATTTTATAGGCCGTACCTTTAATGCTGCTGATAAATCTGCCATATTTGACGACACCAGCAGTGTTCCATGATGAAGTATCCTATTTTTATAATAGTACTGCGCATTACCTGAAATTTTCTTGCCGTCGATTGTTATATCATTTCTGCCAGAAAATTCAGCATTTAAAGATAGCTTTCGCAGCACATCAATAATAGGCTGTGTAAATCTTCTAAAATCATTAAATCCATTCAAATCATCGTTTACAATAAAGGTGAAGTTAACATTACCTAAATCGTGAAACACTGCTCCACCTCCAGACAACCTTCTCACAACCGGTATATTGTGCTCTTTAACATAGTCAAGGTTAATCTCCGCCAAAGCATTCTGATTTTTTCCTATTATTATGCTTGGCCTGTTTCTCCAAAGCATAAAACACTCATCGCTAAATTGCTTTAGTACATATTCTTCTGCTGCTAAATTGAAATAAGGATCTGTGATTTTGTTGTAGATATAAATCATAGTGCACACCCTTTCTCAAGATAAGCTAACTTTATAAATTAAGTATAACACAAATGTATAAACTACGAAAAAATAAAAAAGTGGCATGAAAGCCACCTGAAACTTATTATTGCCCATTCGAGCCTGAAAGTTTTACATTAACTGTAAGTGTTTGACCATTTCTCCATACTGTTACGCTTATTACATCTCCTATTTTATGATTGTTTAAAATATTTTCAAGTTGATTAAATGTTGTTACGTTAGTCCCATCTACAGCAGTTATTATATCACCTGCTTGAAGACCTGCAGCATCAGCGCCACTTCCTTGCTGTACTTGTGCAATATAAAGTCCTACTGGTATATTGTATTGATTTGCTTGCTGCTGTGTTATCTGCTGCACGCTTACACCTATAACAGGTCTTTCCACATATCCCTTTTGAATAAGCTCTTCAATTATAGGTTTTGCCTCGTTTATAGGTATCGCAAAGCCCATTCCCTCAAGCGGCACACTTTGGCTTTGAAATAGCCCAAAAGGATCTCCAGAACTTGAACCACCAGTTGATGTAAGCTTTATGCTTGTTATTCCTATCACTTCGCCGATGCTATTTACAAGAGGTCCTCCACTGTTTCCTGGATTTATTGCGGCATCTGTCTGTATTAGATTTACTGGGCCATAATCACTTTGCAAATTTCGATTTAAACCACTTATTATACCTGCTGTTGCAGTTCCAGCAAAGCTATCACCCAATGGATTTCCTATAGCTACTGCTAATTCTCCTACTTCAAGCTTTGATGAATCTCCTAATTTTGCAGGTGTCAAATTTGTAGCATTTATCTTTAAAACCGCAAGATCAGTCCTTGAATCCTTTCCTACCAATTGTGCAGGAAATTTCCTTCCGTCAGACAAGTTTACGGTTATCTTTGATGCACCTTCCACAACATGATCATTTGTGACAATGTGGCCTTCCGAATCTATGATTATTCCAGAGCCGCTTCCTTCCTCAACGTAAGAATTGCCACCGTATCCATAAGCCCCATAACCACTAATATATGTATCTATTCCGACAACCGATGGGCTTACGGCCTTCACAATGTTTGTAATCAAGTTAAAATTGTTGTTATCAGATGAAAGCGGCAAATACCTATTCACAACCTGAGTATTGCCTGTATCAGCGTATTTGACAATTCCTGCTCCTAAGGCACCACCAGCCAATGCAGCAACAAGTGCCACAGCGACAAATGACATAAACATTTTTCTTCTATATCTTTTAACCATCTTGCCTAAACTTTTCTTATCATTTTTTGGATTAACGTCAGGAAGCCTGTAATTTTCAAAACCATTGTTGAATTCCATTATACCAACCTCCTCATACTTTATTCTTTCCACGATTATATTATAAATAACATTTTTTAAGAATTTGTGAATACTTTGTAAATATTTTTTTACGTTTTAAAAAATTAAGCTATCCTTATATCATAGATAACTTAATTTTACGTCCTATGAATATGTTGAAAGTTGAATATAGATTTTTTAAATCAGTTGATGGTTCTTTGTAAAAAATTGAGTATATGATAGAAGTGCAACTGTAAAACACGCTATTGCTGTAGTAGATGTCATCATAAATGTAACCATCATTTGGTATTTCACTGCATTTACAGGATCAACACCTCCAAGTATAAGCCCCGTCATCATACCTGGTAACTGCACAATTCCAAGTGTTTTCATGCTGTCTATCGTAGGCATCATTCCTGTTTTAATAGCTATTTTTAATATTTTTTGTGATGCTTGTCTTGAATTAGCCCCTAAAGCAAGGTATGTTTCAATTTCATGTCTTCTACTTTTTACCTCATCTTTAAGCCTTGACACTGTCAATCCTGATGAAACCATTGCATTTCCTATTATCATCCCAGATACAGGAATCACTTCCTGCGGCCTAAAATGGATACTACCAAATAATATGAGTGCTGTAAGTGTTATAGCGGCACCAAATGCAATAGATATCGTTATAAAATAAAACACATGCGGAATTCCACTTCCTCTTTTTGCAGCATTATTTCCTGCCACAATAATCATTGCAATTACCATAGCGAGTGTAAATAATATACTGTTAGCATAGAAAATATAATGAAGAATATATCCTACAAATGTAAGCTGTACAATTGCTCTTATAGAGCCAATAACAATTTCTTTTTCAACGCCAAGTTTTTGATAATACGAAATAAAAATTGATATTAACACGAGACTTGATGACATTACAAGCGACAAAACGTTCATTCAATCCCCTCCTTTGTCAATTTTCCATTAATAAAAAGTCTTGTTAAATCATTTTTAGGATTTGAGAAAAAAGCCTTCGTATTTCCATATTCAATCAGTCTGCCATTATTAATAAAAATGGTAAAGTCTCCAACACGCTTCGCTTGTTCCATATTATGTGTAATCCATATAATTGTAAGATTTAATTTGTTTTTTAACTCAATGACAAGATCCTCAATCACTTGTGTAGATGCTGGATCAAGGGCTGACGTTGGTTCATCCAATAGTAATACTGTAGGCTCATTTGCAAGTGACCTCGCTATTGAAATTCTCTGTGCTTCACCGCCAGATAAGTCATCAACTTTTCTTGTTCTGTAACTTTTGTCTAGTCCAACCATACTTAAATAGTAGTCAACATTAGTATCTCTTTGACCTCTTATCATGGGTCCATATTTTATATTGTCTTCAACAGTTCCTTCAAAAAGATATGGCTGCTGAAAAACCATTCCTATCCTGCGCCTAAGCTTAATTATGTCATAATCCTTGATGTTTTTTTCGTCTATCAATATTTTCCCTTCAGTTGGGTCAATAAGTCTATTTATTAATTTTATAAAAGTAGATTTACCAGCACCAGATGGCCCTATTATTGTATATATATAGCCAAAAGAAATTTCCATTGATATATCTTTCAGTATTACATCATCATGATCCTTAAAACCTACATCAATAAACTTTATCTTTTTCATTTCGCGTAAATGTATCCTCCTCGTACAATTATTATTAAAGACAATAAATTTGTCCCTATATCATAACATAAATTTTGAAAAATGCTCTTTCTTATATTCCTGATTCTTTATCTTCATGAAATCGACTTACACTCAATATGATGGCAATCAAAGCTGCAGATCCAAGTCCAAGAATACCGCCAAACCAAAATGGTGCATCTGGACTTATATGAACCCACATAGCTCCAGCTATAATAGATGCCAGTAATAATCCTATACCTTGAATCATACCATAAATACCCAATACTGTACCTTTATATTTATCATGGGAAACTTCAGCTACAAATGCTCGCTCAGCACCACTTATAAATGCCGTATAAGCTCCATAAAATATAAATAAAATGAAAAATATGATTTTTGAATTAAACAGTGCAAATCCTAAATATACAATTCCATAAATAGCATAACCTGAAACTAAAATCAATCTCCTGCCAAATTTATCTGACAACCTCCCGGAAGGAATAGCAAGTAGTGATGTGGAAATATTAAATGCGAGATAAAGAAGCATGACATATAATGAAGAAAAACCCGAATTTTGTGCTTTCAAAAGCAGAAAAGTATTTGACGAATTTCCAAGGTTGAAAATAAATATAATAGCAAGATAGAGTTTTAATTTTAAGCTTAAATTTACGTTTTTAAACGTTAGTTTCTCACTTTTTTGTTTTTCACTTTTATCTTCTTTTATAAAAGGAATAATTAAAATGCCAAGGACAGCGGGAACAACCGACCACATAAACGCTACTCTATACTTTAGCCCAATAGCCACGACAATAAAAGCAACAAAAGCTCCTACAGAAGATCCAGCCATATCAAGCATTTTATGTAATCCATAAGACCCACCAAGCTTGTTTTTTTCACTAGACTGTGCAATAAGAGCGTCTCGTGGTGCAGTACGGATGCCTTTTCCTGTGCGATCTATAATTCGAGCTATTAAGACACCTATCCATGATCCTGCTAAAAGGAGAAGTATTTTATAGATAACTGAAGCTGAATATCCAATAAAAGTCAGCACTTTCTTATTTTTATATTTATCACCTATGTAACCGCTAAAAACCTTTAAAATCGATGCTATGCTTTCAGCAATACCCTCAATAATTCCTACAATTGCTGGTGAAGCCCCCAATGTTGCAGTCAGGAAAAGTGGTACTATCGGATACACCATTTCTGTACTCATATCAATAAGTAAACTTACCATGCCAATCAACACAATATTTGATACAGCAATTTCCTTTTTTGAATTTGTCATGATCAATTGACTCCTTCCAAAATTTTTTATATTCTGCATGAAATGATATAAACCACATTGAAAGTTGTTAATATAATTTTAAATTAACTTAAAGTAACTTTGCAAATATTTATAGTAAAAAATAAAAAAAGCTATCCTTATATAATGGATAGCTCTTTTCTTATTCTTCAAATGCCTTTACAGGACAATGACCGTACTTCCTGTCCTTAGCGACTAAAGTCGTCACATATGCTTTAGAATTTTTGTTAAATAATATATCGTGGCCAACGCAAAGCCCAACAACAACATTTAGTTCTGTATTTTCTTTATTCATTATTTCAGCTTGTGTAATAGGATTGCATGTTGCAATGAATTTGTCCCTCTTTTTCTCTATTCCAATTTCTTTTACATCTACTGATCCTACTTTACAACACACTGGTACAACTGTAATATCGTATTTATCAAGCATCTTTACAAATTTCTTTGCTTCTTTTTCAAGTGAATAACAAAAAGCAACGCCTATCTTCTTCATACCCATTTGCACAATTAAATTGATTATTTCATCTGCTCTGCTCCTTAATTCGCCATTTTCAGCCACAGGAAGCGTATTGGCTATTTTCATAATCTTATTCACATCATCATCATTGTTATATTTTTCAATTGAATCATTAATAATATCTTTTTCCATAACTGTTGGGCAGTTCTTTGGGAAATTTTCATCACCTTTTGCGCAAGGTTTGTTAGGACATACTGCACAAGAATATGTTGAATTCATAAAATCACCTCTTGTATACTGTATTCAAACATTATTATATCACATACCTATCCCATTGTATAGGGGTATTATATCAAATATCTGCTTTATTTAATGTAAAATAAAACGAAGTCCCCTTATTTATCTCGCTTTCTATATAATATTCACTGCCATGTAATTCTAATATTTCTTTTACTATTGCAAGTCCTAACCCTGTGCCTTTATTATCACCTTTATAAAATTTCTTAAAAACATTCGGAAGTTCCTCTCTTTTTATACCTTTACCTGTATCTGATACGACGACTTTTACGTGATTGTTTTCTAATATCGCAGAAATAGTAATTAAACCTGCTTCACTAATGCTTTTTATAGAATTACTTAAAAGATTAATTATAACCCTTCTAATCAATTCAGCGTCTCCATTTACAATAACATCAAGATTCTCCGGGACAATATTTATATTTTTACTATGCAGCAATGGTTCGAAGCTTAAAACCACATCGTCAACTAAACTCTTTAAATTAAAAGATGATATTTTTAATTTCACTAAACCTGATTGAAGCTTTGATAATGATAAAACATCATCTATCATTTTTGACATTCGATCGACTTCATTTAATGCAGCATTTAAATATCTATTTCTTTTTTCTTTATCTTCACCATAAAAGTCTAATAGCATTTCACAGTATCCTTTTATAAGTCCAAGAGGCGTCTTAAGGTCATGTGTAATATTTGCGATTAAATCTCTTTTAAATTTCTCAGCTTTACTTAAGTTTTCTGCCATGCTATTCATCGACATTGCAAGATCTTCTAATTCGTCATTTGTCTTTACATCTAATTTCACATCAAGGTTTCCCGATGCTATGTTTTGCGCCGCATATTTTAAATCATCAATTGGCTTTGTTAACTTTTTTGATATGACAATTGACATGATGATTATTACAACAATGCATATTAGTAGCATCAAAAAAAATTCACTTTTAAATATCACGGTAGTATCAGTAATAGTCGATAAAGGAATAGTCAAAACCAGTTTTGCATTTTGCTTGTTGTACGAAAATGCTCTTATAACCGCCAGAGATTTTACACCGATTGACGGATGCGTAAATTCTACAACACTTAATCTTTCATTAGTATTTAGATAAGTTTTAGGTAATCCTATTCCGTAGCCTTGTCCGTTTCCACGGGTTCCGAAAATCAAGTTGCCTGTATCAGTTAATGCAATTACTTTTGCATTGGATTCTTCCATAAGCTCATTAGCAATTTTGTCATCATTTTTGGCTAAAGCATTGGCAATTTCTAAGCTGTAGTTTTTTAGCTGATTGATTTTATAATAAGTGTATATCTTCTCTATGAAAACAACTTGAGACAAGTAAAACAATAAAAAAAATTATTCCTGTTATAATCAAATACGTAATAAAAAGTTTTTTTCTTATGCCTCTCACCTTAATCACCACCTAATTTGTATCCATAACCCCATACTGTTTTTATAATATCTCTTTTATCGCCAAGTTTTTCTCTCAACTGCTTTATATGTGTATCAACTGTCCTTAAATCACCAAAAAATTCATATCCCCAAACAACATTAAGGCATTTCTCACGGCTTAATGCTTTCCCCATGTTTTGTGCAAGCAAACTTAAAAGATCAAATTCTTTTGGAGTAATGTCTATTTTCTTCCCATCGACTTTAACTACTCTTGAATCGGTATCTATAGTAATACCTGAAAAAGATATTAAATTATCCGATTCAGTCCATTTAGATCTCGATAAAATAGCTTTTATCCTGGCAATAATTTCTCTAGGGCTAAATGGTTTAACTACATAATCGTCAGCGCCAAGTTCAAATCCTAAAAGTCTGTCGTATTCTTCACTGCGGGCAGTTATCATCATTACAGGGATTTTAGATGATTCTCTTATTGTCCTTAAAACATTCCATCCACTCATATCTGGCAACATAACATCCAACAGAATTATATCAAATGAATTATTTTTAAACATATTTATTCCTGTATTGCCATCTTCAGCAAATAAAGCATCAAAATTATTTTTCTCTAAGTAAGTTTTTAAAATGTCCCTCATTCCTTCTTCGTCTTCAATGACCAATACCTTTGCCATCATAAAGCACCTCCATCTTTAGTTTACATATTTTAAAAACTATTTACAATATTATTAAAAAACCTTCACAAAAACATCACAATTTCATTAAAGATGTATCAAATATAATGGGTAGAATAAAAGTGTAAGATAAATAAATTTTGAAAGGAGATGTTTTTATGAACATCAAAAAATTAGTAGCATCAATAATGGTAGGGGGTTTGCTTTTAACAGGCATTGCTGCATATGCAGAGACAGCAAATAGCAATTCGCTTCAAGCAAACACATCATATACTGCACCAAGGTATGGCAGAGCTCAAATGGTAGATTTTATGGCTAATCTTTTAGGAAAGTCTACAGATGAAACATTGAAACTTCTAAATTCCGGTAAGACACTACAACAAATAGCAGTTGAAAATGGCGTAAAATTAGAGGATTTCAAAAATGCCTTGTTAAAACAAAAAACCGACTATATAGACCAAATGGTTAAAAATGGTGTAATAACAGAAGAAAGAGCTGCAGAGCTAAAATCAATAATTAAGGAAAGAATAAATGCATGCGATGGCACTGGCAATGGTGGTGCAGGACTTGGAATAGGCTTTGGAAGAAATGGAATGTCCGGTAATGGATACGGATATGGCAAAGGACATGGTACAGGCTTCGGTAAAAATATGCATTTTCAATCAGGGAACAATTAAGTGAAATCCTGAATGATGTTATACAATTTTCTGATTCATATAATGTGGCCGCAAAAAATTCCCCGCGGCCATATTATTTCCATATTTTTAGTCTTCACAGTGTCCTTTATGTTCATGTTTTTCACATGCACTATCTGTAGATATCAAAGTTCCCTCAATATATCTCTTTACCACATCTTCAACATCGCCAGATGCACCTGTAATAACATCAATGCCGTAAGAATTAAATAAATCTATTGCACTTGAGCCCATTCCACCAGAAATAATACATTCAACGCCTTTGTCTTTCAAAAATTCAGGCAAATACCCTGGTCTATGTCCTGGGTTTTCAATAAAATTAGCACTTATTATCTTATCTTCCTCCACATTAAAAATCGTAAATCCCTCACAATGACCAAAATGCATTGAAACACTTCTTCCATCTGTAGCAACAGCTATCTTCATTTAAGCATCCATCCTTTCAACATTTTAAACATACGTCATATACAATTATAAATATATAATTATTTTTGTCATATGTCAACAAAAATATTAAAATTTCTCTGTAAAAAAATCCGGGATAACCCGGATTTTTTTAGAAGTACAGATCTCTTTCACCATTTTCTAACCGTTTGAGTCTATTTTTCGTCTCTTCTCTTACCTTATCAGAAGGAATATTTTCTATGTTTGCAGCAATCGTCTCTTCGCCTATGTCTTTTGTCGCTTCATCGCCGTAATCTAAAAGAAATTCCTTAAATGTAAGTATCGCATTCGGCAGACAGAAATTGTGAATCTGTCCTGATTTAGCAAAGCTCATAAACCTATCACCAGTACGGCCCATCCTATAACAAGCTGTACAGTAACTTGGCAGATAATGCTGTTCACATAGTGTTCTCAATATCTCATTTGGTGTCCTATGATCTCCTACCTCAAACTGTGGCTTCGTTTCAGCCTTTTTCGATATTTCCTCGTGATATCCACCTACACCCGTACAAGAACCTGCACTTATCTGAGATATACCTACACTTATGACTTCATCTCTGAATTCAGGAAGTTCTCTCGTAGACAAGATCATGCCCGTATACGGCACAGCAAGCCTTATTACAGCTACAAGCTTTTTAAAATCTCTGTCAGACACCAGATATGGGTATTCATCAAGTGTTATATTTAAAGCAGGTCTAAGCCTTGGAACAGATATAGTATGTGGTCCAACGCCAAATTTTTCATCAAGGTGATTTGCGTGATACAAAAGTGCTATTGTCTCGTACTTGTAGTCATAAAGTCCATACAAAACTCCCATGCCTACATCATCAATACCCGCTTCCATGGCTCTATCCATAGCAGTCGTATGATAGTCATAGTCATGTTTAGGCCCTGTGGGATGCATGTATTCATATGTTGGCCTGTGATAAGTTTCTTGGAACAATATATACGTCCCTATGCCTACATCTTTTAATTTTTTATAATTTTCAACAGTTGTAGCAGCAATGTTTACATTGACTCTCCTTATGCTGCCATTTTTTAATTTTGTATCATAAATTGTCTTAATCACATCTAATACATAGTCAATAGGGCAATTTACAGGATCTTCACCTGCTTCCACAGCCAATCTTTTATGTCCCATTTCTTCCAGTATCTCTATCTCACGTCTTACTTCATCCATAGTAAGTTTTTTGCGCTCTTGCTCATTGGAGTGTTTATAGCCGCAATACCTACAATTGTTAACACAATAATTGCTGATGTAAAGTGGTGCAAATATAACTATTCTGTTACCGTAAATTTGCTCTTTAATGTATCTTGCAACTTTGTACATTTCTTCAAGAAGCTCATCATCCTCCAAATTTAGAAGAACTGCCGCTTCTTCAGGCGTAATGCCTTTCAAATTTTTGGCTTTTTCAATGATTCTCAGTGCTTCATCTTTTGATGCACTTTCACCATATTTTAAAGCTGCTTTTATCTTCTCGTCGTCAATAAAATCTGCAATTTGCCTATCCATATATTAATTTCTCCTTCCCTTGCCCTCAGTAAATCCCTTGGGCTTAGTATTTATAATAAAATTATATACCTATTTTGTTAAATATTCAACAATGAAATTTTACTAAAATAAATCATCCATAAATCCTTTCCCTCTTACTTCAGAAACGTCTAATATTGATATAAATGCATTGCTGTCAATGCTGTAAACTAAATGTTTAAGATACGGAATCTGCGAAAGTGATACAACGCAATACAGTATTCTGCGATCGGTCTTTGTATATGCGCCTTCAGCTTGAATAAACGTAACACCTCTTTTTAAATCATTCATGATTGCATTGCTAATCTTTTCTTCTTCATTTGTAATTATAAAAAGCATCTTTCGTCTGTTAAAACCATTTATCGTTTTATCAAGCACAAAGGAATTTATTGACATGGAAACAAGTGTGTATAAAGCACTTTTAAGTCCTATAAATAAGGCTCCAGCTAAGACTATGAAAAAATTAATATATAGGTTTGTCCTGCCTATCTCAAAGTTTTCATGTTTTTTCTTCATTAAAACAGATATTATATCAAGTCCACCAGTAGAACCGTGATTAGCAAAGACTATTCCCATGCCTGCACCTGTAAGTACACCACCGTAAAGGCATAACAATATCGGATCATCAAAATTGATTAATTTGTCTAAAAACTGAGTTAATACCAGAAATAAAGATAAAGATGCTGTACCTAATATCGTATAAAAAGTAAATCGAGAACCGATTTTTTTGTAGCTTAAAATAAGCAATGGTATATTAAGCATGAAAATCGTGTATCCAGCAGGAAGCCCTGTCAAATACTGCACAATTAGGGAAATCCCAGATACACCACCACTTAAAAGTCTTGCATGAACAATAAATGTATTAATCCCAATTGAATAAATAAAAGTACCAAAGAGGATTTCCATTATATTTTTTACGCTTAGTCTGCTTCTTAATTTATTGTTGCCAATAAACATTATTGTAATTGCCTCCTACATCCTTATATAAACAATAAATTGTATCAATGAAACATCTTCCAAAATTAAGTTTAAACTATGTCAGTTAATTATGCAATAAATTATTCAAAATAATTTTTTTGAAAATAAAAATTTCATTTATGCTATTCTGATACATTTATATTCATAAAAATTAAAATAATTATGCATAAATTTTTATGTGCACTTTCAAAAAAAATAAAGCCAGTAGCAATGATTGCCACCAGCTTTCCATAATACTTACTTGTTACTTTTTGTCTTCATCGTCATCATCTAAATCTTTCAATCTGTCTTCTATATATTTAAGTTGGTCCTTAAGGTATTGGGCTTGTGCATTAAGGTAAGATTTCTCATCCACAGCACTGCCATATCTTGCCCAAAACGGCGCTTTAGTTGCGTAATACATGTTTCTATATCCTCTGTGAATGCCATGTCCACTCATGTATCCTGGAGCACCATGACCACAACAAAATCCCATACCTCTTCCTGACATTGGACCATATCCCATTGGACCTGTGCCATCTCCTCTTGGCATATTTACCACTCCTTTAAATTATTTTGGTCTTATGACCGTTTCACAATTATATATTACCACTGTTTTTGTCATATGTCAATAATATTTTAAAAAATTTTTTCTCTCCAAATCTTTGTATGACATAAATATCTATAAAGACTCTAGCTTGACATTCTACTTAAATAGCTTTTAGCATCATTCTCGATTACTACCGTCCTTGCTCAAAGTTTGCTGAGCAAAAATGCTGCAATGGCTTCTGGCTTGGCACTTGGATTTGGAACAGGAATAGGTGGTCTTGGCGTAGGTTTATTTGGAATACTCATTGACTTTAATGGTGTTACATCAGCAATTTTACTAATGGCAATCATACCAATTTTAGCAGGTTTAATAAGCTTAAGTATAAGAACACAAAGCTAAAATCAATTTTATTAATAGTAGCTCTTATATTTGATTAAGATGCTACTATTAATTTTTTATTCTTTGAGTTTTTCTCTACATTTTTTGCATATACCATATACATTAATGCTGCCATAATTTATATCAAATCCATATTTATCTTTTACTAAATTTAGAAACTGTATGATTTCATAATCTGAATACTCTTCTACATTGTTACAATACTTACAAATCAAATGTATGTGAATATTGCCCTTTTGAGGTGTAATAAGCTCATAATATTTTACATTGTTGATTGTATTGGCATAAATAACTCAAACTTCGCACATAAATAATTACTCTGTTCCTTGAAAACTTAATACCTTGTCAGAAAAAAGTAATAGTAATTCACGCAATTATGCACACTTCGGAAGTCTTTCCTTAAGTTCTTTGGGAATCGCAGCCATAAAAGCATCAAGTAATTTATCCAGCTGTTCTGAAGATAACGATAGTTTATCTGCTATTGTATCTATGAATACTTGCATAAGCAGATGAAAAGCCTGAATTAGCGTAATATCAGACATTTCATCCTGTATGTAGTAAAATATCTCTCCCATTGTTCGTAAATCTGATGATCTGCGGTTCTCTAGTGCAAGCATCATGTATCTGGTAAATACGATTGCTGTATGTGCTGTCATCGCATCGTAAGATAATGAATTGCATTCTTTGCTGAGCTTCAAGTATGATTTACACACTTTGAAAAAGACTTCTATATCCCAGCGCTTCCCGTATATACGAATGATTTCATCTTCATTAAGGTTAATATCCATGGTAATAAGTGCCAGATAGTCTTTTCGATTATTTCTGTTTCTGACAAATATAATTCGAGCAGGAATAGATTTTCTGTCTTTTTCAAGGGAAACTTCCACGGATAACAGATATCTTGATCTGCCTCTTCTTTTTCTGTTTTGCTTGTATATTGCCGTTAACGGCTGCATTATTCCATTATATAGGTAATGCATCTTTGATGTTTTCTTCGCCATTGCAATAATATCATAGCCCATCTCTTTAATAGCAATCAAAGAAGAAGGAGAGCAAAACCAAGTGTCAAACAATACATAAGATGCTGGAATCATTGCCTTTTTAGCGGCATTTATTAATTCAAGAACTACGGCTGTTGCTTTGGTTTGGGCTAAATTTCTTCTTAAATACCCGGCGGAACGCTTGTCCACAGGTATAGCTTCATTGATACGATTCTTTTGATTCTCAGTAGATAAAAGACATCCATTGACTGGGATAAAAGTATTTCCATCTGACCATCCGAGTGTAAGTAGGCGAAAGCCATACTTGTATGTTTTCTTAGCATGGTCATATACTTTTGCTAGTAGCTCTACTTTTTTAGAGCTAGAGCGTTCGAATAAAGAGTCATCCACAATAAGAACATTTACGCGTTTGTCACTTGTTAACCCAGTAATTGTCTCATTTATAATCTGTGCACTAAGCCAAGTGGTAAACCGAATCCAATTGATATGAATAGAGTTTAAGAATCTGTAAACCGTGTCTTTCTTAAAACCAGCCTGATTTGTACCCATTAGCATATTCATATACATAGATCTATTGGTAAAGATCATGCAGAATAAGTACTCGAAAATAGAAATAACAGGAATACCCTTGCTTTTGTAAGCATTCGATAACCTTAAAGCAGCTGAAATTCTATATTTTTTAAAGAAACTTTTAATCGAAGTAGAAACCTTATTATCAATTTGGTTATTTTGTGTTATACTATTCATAGCATGAGCCTCCAGTTTGTTTTTTGTATGATTCAATTATACCAAAAATGGAGGTCTCATGCTATTTTATAGCCAAATAATATTGAATTATCAAGGTACAGAGCTACTTTTATAAGTGCGAAGTTTGAGTTAATGAATTTATAAATTGACCAGATGGCATCAGCATTGTTTGAATTAATGACGCATCAAGCATTCCAGTTGAATCATAAATTCCCATATTGTTATTGACTAAAGACATCGTTTCATTTGCATAGTCTGTAAGAGGACTCTCAGCTATTTGCCCAGCAAATTGACCTACATTTACAGCCAATCCATCAAATCCAGCAAAGGCTGCTTGTACAGTGCTAAAATTGTTCTGTATTGCATTATTTAAAGTATTTTGGTCTATCGAAAGAGTCATGTCTGGATTTTGAGTAATTCCAATGGCTTGTAAATTTGATGCCTGATATTCATAACTTTGAGTAAGCTCTGAAGCAACAAGAGGGCTGATATATTGCTGGTTCTGATTCACATATGTTAACATCTCGTTGTAGTCATTGACAAAATTATTTATGCTGTCGCTTATGGATTGCGTATCAGGCGCCACTGTCACTGTAGCATTGCTTACAGTCTTATTAAATGTCATGGTCAAGTTGTTATTGTCAACATTGACGGTATTTGTTTGAGATGTACCACTTACTCCATTAATAGTATAATTTGCGTTTGTTGCTTCTACTGTTACTGTATTTGCGCCAGTATATGAAACTGCATTACCACTGACATCTGTCAACGTGAATGCATTATTTGTTCCAGTATTATTCGCATTTATTTCTAACTGACTTGTACCAAGATATGGATTGTTATTTACAATGGCTGTAATTCCTATATTTGCAGAGTTAATTGCTTGAGCCATATTATCTAAGACAGTTTGATTAGTGTCTCCTTGATTGACATTGAAAGATATATTATACTGTTGCCCACCTACTTGTGCTGTAAAGCTGTATGTTCCAGGTGTAAGGCTTGTAACGCTATTGCTTGACAAACTTGTCCCGTTGTTCTGTTGTGCCATGGCAAGCTGATTTACAGTAACACTATAGGTAGAAGCAGTTGCATCTGATTGAGCTGATACACTTATGGAATTTGGATCACTGGATGTAGCGACCATCTGGTTAAAAACATTATCAGGCGATGTAAGTTGTAACTGTGATGCTGTTTCAGCTAAATTATTCGCGTAACTATTCAGCATGACAAGGGCATTTGTCGATTGCATTGGCAACTGTTGGTTCTCCATATCTGTGTACAATGCTTGCTGTGCGATTTGAGATATATTGTCAGAAGAAATATTTGATAGTGAAGTCAATGGATTGCTCGTATTAAAAAGATAGCTGTAGTCGCTGTAATAAGGATACATCATATACATATAACTTGTATCAAGATAGCTTGCCATATTTTCACCTCCAATCTTTTTATTTTTTTATCGGCAAAACTTTTAAAATTTTTATAGAAGACATCAATTTTTTGTTAATTGCCCAATAAAGTATTTTTAACGAAGGCTTCACAGAAATCTCTAATCCTATATATGGTAGCAAGTTCCATCTTTTATAGGATGGAATAGGTTCACAATTGATTTTTAGAGTGATTTGGTTTATGCTATAAGAGTAATCTTTTGTTTAGCGCATCGGAGTGATAAATGATGACATTAATTAAGTCAAAAAAATCAGCTATCTTACTTTTTCTGCTATTAGTAATAATAGGATTTACTCTTTTTTATGGAAAAAGCTTATTTGTCAAACATAATTCCGCAAGCAGTGTCAAATCTGCTAAAATTGTATCTAAGATAAAGACTAAAAAAACAAGCAACAAGCCAATAACAACTGTTGTTGCTACTACAGAGTATCCAAGTAAAAGTAGTACAAGTAAAATTACATCTATAATATCATCAAACGCAATACCTGACAATGACATATTGTCGCTGGTGGACAGAAGCAATAGAAACGAACTCTTTGAAAGCCCAATACCTCTTAATACTCCTATATTCAGCAGTAACAAAAAAGCCAAAAAATTGCTGGCGCTTACATTTGATGATGGACCTTCAAAAGAGTTTACTAAAAAATATGTAGATGTTTTAAAAAGCTTAAATATAAAGGCGACTTTTTTTGTTGTAGGAAAAATGGCGGAAAAAAACCCTAATTTACTTAAATATATTGCAGAAAACGGCGATGAAATAGGTATTCATTCATACAGTCATAAATATATGCCTCTAATGCCACCTGAGCAGATGATTGACGAGTTTTATAAGACGCAGGCAATTGTTGTCAACGTAGCGGGAGTAAAACCCGATTTATTTAGACCTCCATATGGAGCGTTCAATAATACTCTCGTGAAAATATCAAATGCACTGGGACTTCATGTTGTGCTTTGGACTGTTGATCCAGATGATTGGAAAAGGCCCGGAATACCAAATATAATTAATACAATTGTATCAAAATCATCTTCTGGCTCAATCATTCTTATGCATGAAGGCAATTCAGAAACATTGTTAGCATTGCCACAGATAATTACAAAACTTAGATCTAAAGGATATTCTTTTGTGACAGTATCTGAACTTATGAAAGCTTATCAATAATCAATAGTATTATATAGCTACTTCATGTTCCGCCTCATGCTGGACACCACATAGTGGTTCACACTACCAAGCCCTCAGCGGACTTTCACTGCCAAGTTATCGCCTATACCAGGAGCACATTAAAAAGAGAAAGCAGGTTAACCAATTAACCAACTTTCTCTTCTGTTTCTACCTTACCCGGCACACACGCAGTTTCGTCCATTATTTTTCGCTTCATAAAGCATATTGTCTAATCTTAAGAGTACTGTATCAATATTATCGCTTTCTTTAAAGTCAGTCGCTCCAAAGCTTGCTGTCACATTGTCAACATCGTCAAATTTTGCAGTGCTGATCTTAAGTCTCAATACTTCTGCTATATCTGAAACATTATTTAAAGAAGTCTCAGGCAAAAGGATGATGAATTCTTCTCCACCCCATCTAGCAAAGCAATCGGTTTTGCGTATTCTTTCTTTTACAATTTCAGCGACTCTTTTTAGCACCATATCACCTGCTGCATGTCCAAAATAATCATTGACATTTTTAAAATGGTCCAAGTCAAACATGATAAGCGAAAAAGGCTTTTTATTCCTTTTTGTCATTTCTACTTCTTTTTCAAGTACATCCATAAAGAAACGCCTATTGTATATACCTGTAAGTGGATCAGTAACTACAGTTTACAGTTATAGTATTCAAAATTTCGTTTTTCTCCATAAGATCATTTTCAATTTTTCTTTGCGACAACTTTATAATTTCATACTTTAGCCTTCATTGAAAATTTTATATGCCTTCAAAAATTTGTCAGACATCTCTTTATCACCTAAGCCATCGTATATCTTATAGTACAAAAGGTAAAATCTCGGATCGTCTGGATTGACCTTAGATTTTTTAAGCATGTCCAGTGCTTCGATGAAATTATCATTATCAATTAAGTTTTCTATTTCGTTTATTAAATTATTTGTATCATTCTCTTTCGTTTTTTCATGTTCATCAATCATTTTTTCCAAAACAGATTTGACTCTTTTAACAGTAAATGGTTTTTGTATATATTCTACAGCACCTAATTTTGTGCACTCAATCGCATTTTTTATCGTGGCAAATGCCGTTATTATTATGACCGGCGTTGTTATCCCACAAGACCTTATCTTTCTTAAAACTTCGGTGCCACTTAAAAGCGGCATTTTAATATCTATAAACGCAAGCTCTACATCCCCATTTTTTAATATTTTAAGCGCTTCTTCACCGTCTTTAGCCGTTATAACATTATATCCTTCTGATTCAAGGCAAGTAGTAAGAAGCATTCTAATATTCTTAGTATCATCTGCAACTAAAACTTTCTTCATAAGATTTACCCTCTTTCATCGCATATAGGAAGTGTAAACATGAAATTGCTTCCTACGTCTATATCGCTTTCACACCATACTTTTCCACCGTGAGCCTCTACAATCTCTTTTACGACAGCAAGTCCTAATCCTGTACCTTTAATCTCAAATTCATCATCATTTTGTACGTGAAAAAACTTATCAAAAATTTTATCTTTGTATTCTTTCGGTATACCTGCACCAGTATCTTTAACAGAAATTTGCATGAAGTCGCCATCAACCGACGCACTGATTGTAATATCATCACCTGCATCAGTGTACTTCAAAGCATTTGTTATGAGATTGTTTAAGACCCACGTTATTTTCTCTGGATCGGCATATACGCATGGCATATCTTCGTCAATTGTATTAGTAAGATTTACACCTTTTTCGTTTGCAATATTATATAGCGGCTTTACAGTATTTTGCGCTATTCCAAATATAGAACAACATTTAAAGTTGTACATCTCTTTGCCAGATTCAATCTTAGTAAGTTCGATTAGTTCATTAACCAATTCAGTAAGCTTTTCACTTTCTTCTTCGATTGCCATGAGTGTACTTCTTTGTTTATCATTAATCGCACCTATTTTTTCTTCTAAAATCATGCTTGTACCCATCATTATGGACGTCAACGGTGTTTTAAACTCATGTGAAATTATCGATATGAAATCGTCCTTTGCTTGATCTAACTCCTTAAACTCAGTAATGTTGTGAAAAACCAACAGTATATCTGATATTTCCGATTTATAATTTTTTATTGGGGTGATTGTAACATCATAATATTTATCACCGTATTTAACCTGCTCAACCTTGTTAATATTAAATTTTGAATCAACAATTGCATTTATTTGCTCAAAAAGCTTCTCATCTTTAACAGACAGAAGAAAATGCTTATCAATCGCATTTTTTTTCTTCGATTCCAAATAACTCTTCCGCCGCACCATTTAATAATATTATTTTATAATCTGAATTAAGCACTAACAAAGGGTCATTTATACTTTTTACTATAGACAATGTCTTGTTGCGCTCATCAATTATTTTGCCTAATTGACTTTCTTCATATTGCTTAAGTCTTCTTATCATGTTATTAAATTCTACTGCTAATTTACCCAATTCATCATCCGTCTTAATTGATATAACTTGATCAAGTTCC